>JBOHYG010000130.1:0-19950 GCA_050737875.1 Arenimonas sp.
GCCAGATTGGTACCGCTGGCGATGTTGACGGTGTCGTCGCCATCGTTCAGAAGGACTGAGCCGGTGATTAACGCACCCGATGCCACATTGACGACGCTGTCGCCGCCGTTATTGAGAATGGCGTTACCCGAGGTCGCACCGACAGTGGAAGTCGCGGCCAGATTGATCGTGGTCAGGTTGCCGGCATTGGTCGAAGCATTGATGCCAGCTCCCGAACCACCGGCAATCGCGCCGGTTACGTTGATTGTTGTCGGGCCGGTACCGCCGTTGGAAGTAAGAATGGCGTCTACACCACCGGTGGCATTAACTGCATTGACGGTAAGCGTAGTCGCAGTGGCGCCGTTCACGGCCAAAATGCCGCTGCCGGTAGTGCCTGTAACTGTGCCGGTCGATGTGATAGTCGTTGAGCCGGTACCCATATTCTGAGCGATGATGCCGTTCTGGGCTCCGGTCACATTGACTGCCGTCACTGACAAATTGGTTGCCGTTGCTCCGTTCTGGGCAATGATGCCGTTGGCGGCAGTACCAGTGACGGTACCCGTCGATGTAACGGTAGTCGCACCTGTGCCGCCATTGGCGGCGATGATGCCGTTTTGGCCGCCGGTCACAGCAACGGTATTCACGGTCAGGCTGGTCGCCGTCGGGCCGTTCTGGGCAATGATGCCGTTAGCAGCAGTGCCAGTGACTGTGCCGGTAGAAGTAATTGTCGTTGCGCCAGTCCCGCCATTGGCAATGATCATGCCGTTCTGACCGCCGGTTACGGCTACGGTATTTACGGTTAGGCTGGTCGCCGTCGGGCCGTTCTGGGCAATGATGCCGTTAGCAGCAGTGCCAGTGACTGTGCCGGTCGAAGTAATTGTCGTTGCACCAATACCGCCATTGGCGGCGATGATGCCGTTCTGACCACCGAGAACATCAAATGCAGTAATTGTCAGGTCCGTTGCAGTGGCGGCGTTTTGGGCAAAAATTCCGTATACAGCTGTACCGGTGACTGTGCCGGTTGAGGTCAAGGTCGTTGCACCGGTGCCTTGGTTGCTTGCAAGAATCCCTATCTGGGCGCCGTTAACGTCCAGCGCCGTCACAGTGACTGTTGTTCCGGTTGCGGCGTTCTGGGCAATAATTCCGTTGTTATTTGTGCCAGTGACGGTTCCGGTTGATGTAACCGTTGTTGCACCTGTGCCGCCGTTGATAGCAAGAATTCCGCTTGTGCCACCGAGAACGTCAAACGCAGTCACTGTCATGTCGGTAGTACTTGCCGTACCCTGAGCAAGAATTCCGTAATTCGTCGTACCAGTAACTGTACCGGTCGATGTTACCGTCGTTGCACCTGTGCCGCCGTTGATGGCAAAAATTCCGCTTGTGCCACCAAGAACGTCGAATGCAGCGACTGTCAGGTCCGTCGTGCTAGGTGCGTTCTGCGCGAATATTCCGTAAGTCGTTGTGCCTGTCACTGTTCCGGTCGAAGTGATTGTCGTTGCACCCGTACCGGAGTTAACGGCAAAAATCCCATTTGTGCCACCCAATACATCAAAAGAAGTAACTGTCAGATCCGTACTAGTGGCGTCACCTTGGGCGAATATTCCGTTAGTTGTTGTGCCTGTCACTGTTCCGGTCGTAGTGACTGCTGTTGCTCCAGTACCAGCGTTTCTTGCATAAACGCCGGTTGTACCACCGGTAACATCGGCTGCATTGACTGTCACATTGGTGCCTGTCGCAGCATTCAGGGCAAAAATCCCCATCCCGGTTGTACCAGTGACCGCGCCAGTCGCATTGACCGTCGTGGCTCCGGTACCACTGTTGAGATTGACGATGCCATTTGTACCACCCGTGATGGTGGTAGCACCAAATGTAGTCACGGTCGCATCGGTAGTAGAGGCAGCGCCCTGTAGCACGATTCCGCTGTTTGCCGTTCCGGTAACGGTTCCCGTGGCGACAACTAATGTTTGGCCAGTACCGTTATTGATAGCGACAAGGCCAGAGGTAGCACCGGTGGCGTTACCTCCAGAACCTACGACGAGATCACTGCCGGTGGCGCCATTGACACCGTACATAGCAAAATTATTGGTTCCGGTAACGGTTGAACCGACCTGCGAAATAATGATCGCTGTGCCGGTACCATTGTTGACACCGACAATTCCGTTCTGGGCGCCCGTAACGTCCCCCTGATTTACGATCAGCATGCCGGTTGAATTAGGGCCATTGACGGCATTAATGCCGTTAGCAGCGGTACCTGTGACTGTTCCGGTCGTAGTGATCGTAGTTGTGCCGATACCATTGTTGGTTGCGTTAATGCCGTTGGTCGCACCCGAAACGTCATTTGCAGTAATCGTCAGACCGGTTGCAGTAGCAGCGTTGTATGCATTAATCCCGTTTGCGGTTGTACCGACAACTGCGCCCGTTGCCGTGATTGTTGTTGCGCCGGTTCCGAAATTGGTGGTGTTGATGCCGGTTTGACCGCCATTCACATTATTGGCAGTAACCGTGAGGTCGCTCGCAGTAGCGGCATTGATCGCAAGAATCCCGTCGACGCCCGTGCCCGTGACTGTGCCGGTCGAGGTAACAGTGGTAGCGCCTGTGCCGGTATTTAGCGCATAAATTCCGAACAGACCGCCATTAACATCGGCACTCGTGATCGTCAGATCCGTGGCCGTGAGACCGTTGGTCGCCTGAATTCCAAAAGAAGCGGTTCCGGTGACCGTTCCGGTCGCCGTGATATCTGTCGCGCCGGTACCATTGTTGAACGAAATGATTCCGTCCGCCGCACCGCTAACGTCTGCCACATTAATGGTGAGATCGGTGCCGAAGTGTTGTGCAAAAATCCCGGTAGCGGCGGTTCCGGTGACGGTTCCGGTTGATGTGATGGTGGTTGAGCCGGTGCCATAATTACGGGCATCGATACCGGTCACACCACCGGTCACATCGACCGTCGTCATGCTCAGATCGCTGCCGTAGTTGCGGGCGTCTATACCATACACGCCGCCGTTGACCGTTCCGTTAGTCGTGAGAACCAAATTGCCGGCTACGTTGTTTCTGGCTTCGATGCCGCTGTTTGCGCCACTTATCAAAGAGGCATATGTGTCGGTGAACGAGAAGCCGCCATTGCCGGTGATCGTCAGTGCATTGCCTGCTGCCGTGGTGATGCCGAAGCCGGCAGTCGTTGTCACCACGACCGGCGTTCCGATCATCGGTTGCGTGACATCCGCGCCTGCCGCGCCCGAGCAAACCCAGATACCCGAAGCTGGAACAGTCTCGGTACAAGTTCCCGCGTAGGCGCTTCGACCATAGACCAGCAACATCGCCGAGGCGATGGCATTAGTAACTATCAGACGTGTCGAGTTCATGGCTTGCTTATTCTTTTTCATGGCGGTCTATCTCTTCATTTAATGAAAGAACAAATTGTCGGGGGGATGCAGCGTTACTACTAAGCGTCAAACGTAATCAAATTGGCCGGATCGGCGGTACCGGGCGACACTGTCATCGGACAAATCACATTGGCAATCACTTCCACGTCGTACAACTCGCCGACTTGGCCGTCGATACGGAACCAATCGACGCAACTGTTTTTCTCGAGATCGATCACTTGTACACCACACCATGGCTCGGAGTCGGCGGCTTTCAATTTTTCATCCAGTGGCAAACCTTCGAAGCGCTTGTAGCGCGGCTTCGACAAACCGACAAACGCGTACTTTCCATGGAATGCCAAGCCACGCAAAAAGCCCGGGCAGAACACGCGGGCTTCGAATTTTCCCATGCCGCCTTCGGAGCGGTTCACGACACCGAGTTCACCGGTGCCCGAATTGAGTACCCAGAGCTGGCCATTGTGCAAACGCGGCGAATGCGGCATCGACAGGCCTTCGCAGATAATTTCATTGGTACGCACATCGATCACGATGCCGCCATCGGCACGGCGATCACGCCAGCCATCGATGGTGTCGGAGCGACTGACAGCGGTCACGTAAGCTGCTTCGCCATCTTCCATCGCCAGACCATTCAAATGGCAGCGGTCTTCATCGATCAACGCGGAAATAAACGGCGGCTTCCAGAGCATTTCGAAACTGTGGCGCGGCGAGACCTTGGCCAGGCAATTGAAACGCGTGTTGACGAACACGATGTCGCCTTGTTTATCGACACCGACATCATGGGCATCCAATGAACCGGTGACATGACCGGTTCTGGCCAGAAAGCAGGCATCGAAGGTGCGGTTGATTTGTTGGCCCGGATTGAGAACGTTGGCGAAATGCAGAATCTCTGCACCGGCCGACATTACCAAACCGCCCTTGCCGTCATGGCACAGGCCCATCGGTTTTGGCATCGCCGATTGATGTAAATGTGCGCCGCCTTTCGGGTCGCGACCGAGCAAGTACAAGCAACTCGATTGATACGAGGTAAACGCGAGAGCGATATTCAATCGCGCCAATCGACCGACCAAACCACCGGATAGCGAATACTCGACTTGCGGTGCCTGGCTTGATGCCTGCACGGAAGTCGGCGGCAAGTTCTGGTTGTCGTTATCAACGGAGTTTGCGGGTAGGACGGGGGGAGTGTCTGGCATAGGAATTAAGCGTTCAACTTTATTGATGGGACCGAAAAAAAGACCGTGTCGAGTGAGGAGCACAGCGCCAATTGCTGAATCGTGTGACATACCTCATGTTTTTATTTTCCCTTCGGCACGCTAACACACACAAAGCTGCAAGTGAAGATTCGGTTAATTTGCTGCAATGCAAAATCAATTTTCTTGCCGGCAACCATTGCTTACCGTATGTAGTCGTTGTTCGGCATCCGCTGTGCTTTCTCCGTAGGCAATTGTTCAAACTCGACGCCCGGTTTGGTTGTATAAAGAAATCGGCGACTTGATCCAAATCAATGCTGTTTTTATGCGAATTGCTAAGGTCGTGTTTTACGACAGCATTCAGCTAAGGAGAACAGGCCATGTACAAAGATATTATGGTTGCGATGACGCGCTCCGACAGTGACGAGACTGCCCTGAAAGTCGGCGTCGCACTCGCCGGAAAAGACGATGCCGCCCTGAACGTGGTAATCCCGGTGGAGTTTCCGGTTCCGGTACCCAACGAGTGGGGCGTTTATCCGTATCAGATGTACAGCGCGTTTTACGACGATGCTCTGAAGAACTCGGAAACCCTGGCGACTGAAATTCGCGAACAACTGGGCAAGGAGTCCATCAAGTTCAATGTACGGGTGGAAAGCACGGTATTGATGACCGGCGCACAAACCTGTTCGATGCATGCACGCTATAGCGATCTTGCGATTGTCGGTGCGGCTGCTCCGGGTCAGAAAAACTATCCGGCAGAGAACTATTTCGTCGAATTGCTGATGAACTCCGGCCGGCCCGTGCTGCGCGTTCCGCACACACTGGAAACCGACTGCAATTTCGAACGCGTCCTGATTGCCTGGCAGCCTTGCCGTGAAGCGGCACGCGCCGTGCACGACGCGATGCCCTTCCTGCATCGAAGTAAAAGCATCGATATCCTGATGATCGATCCGAAGGTCGGTGAGAATGAGCATGGCGAGCAACCCGGTGCCGATATCGCCGCCCATCTCGCACGTCACGGTGTAAAAGTCACTGTAGTTACGCAACCGTCCACGGGAGACACGGTCGGCAACGCCATCATCAAATATGCCCGTCAAACCGACGCACAATTACTGGTTGCCGGTGGTTACAGCCATTCGCGTTTTCGTGAATTAATATTGGGTGGCGTCACCAAGGATTTGAACAGCCATTCGGCGATTCCGATTTTGTTCGCACACTGATTCCCGGCGGAATTGAATGAACGTGCAAGCGCACGCTTGTTTTGTGGAATCAAGTAGCTCATGTTTCGCTCCGTAATGCCTGGGGTTGATGTAAATGTTTTATCGCCGGCTGCTCGGCGATGGCGTGTCTCCGACACTTTGACTGTTCGTCCTGAATTTCTTGAATGCGTGATAGAGCACCGTACTGATGACGGCACCGATCGCCGCTGCGAGCGAGTCTTTCTGGGCATCCCAAATATCGCCCTGCGATCCCAAATACGCCTGACCCAAATCGCCGCCGAATATTTCGGCCGCCTGCCATTCAACAATTTCAAACATTTCCGAGAACGCCATCATGAAACATACCGGCACAATGAAGCGCCAGATTTTTCGCAGATTGGCGCGCGCCTCGAATATCTCGACTATCGATGGCAACAGTAGAAACCCGTACAAGAAATGCACCAAACGGTCGAAGTGATTTCTATCGCTGCCCTGTAACGCAGCCAAATCCAGGCCGGCATATTCTTCGGCCCAGGAATACAAGGGCACTTCGGCATAGGTGTAATGCGCACCTACTTCATGCAGGCAGAAAAAAATAAAGATCATGGTGTAGCTAAAGTTCGAAAGCCGGAGTTTGCCGTAACTCCAGATCAGCCACGGCACAATGATGAAAACCAGCACGTTTTCCAGCAACCAATCCTGACGATACCAGGGAGCTATTGCCAGCACGCTCCACCACGCGATGAAAAGCGTCAATAGAATCAGCGGATAGCGAGCTGACTCGTTTCGCAAAGTGGTGTCGGCAGCGGCTCCGTACCCGGATACAGGTGATGCGATTTGGCGACTCATTCTCATAAGGCCCTCGCTCCGACGGATATCTGCCGACAAAAACAGCTTACGCCTGTTTCAAGTGAAACCCTTGCTGCAGATTCAAGTCAGTACAAGCGTGTTCATCTGTTTTTTTCTTGTGCCAAACGCGGTGACTTTCAAGCATTTTTTCAATCTCGTTCAGCTGCTTTTAATTTTTTCCGGCGCATCGCTAATCGCCGATTTTCAGGTGCCGTAACTACCGCAACGATCCAGTTTTTTCCAAACTATGCGGCGACCCCAAACAGTGCGCCGACGCCTGTCGTCAAAGCCATCGCCAGCGCGCCCCAGAAAGTCACACGGGTAGCCGCTGTCATAACAGAAGCACCGCCCGCCCGCGCCGCCAGCGAGCCCAAGATCGCAAGAAACAAAAGTGAACTCGACGCCACTGTCCACATCAGCGCCGACGAGGGCACCAGCAACACGACCAGCAACGGCAATAGCGCGCCCACTGCAAAAGTGCCTGCCGAAGCGAGCGCCGCTTGCACGGGATTGGCACCGAGCATTTCGGTAATTCCCAATTCGCCGCGAGCATGCGCGCCAAGGGCATCGTGTTCCATTAATTGAGTCGCTACCTGTTTCGCAAGTTCTTTATCGAGTCCACGACCGACATAAATCATTGTCAGTTCCTGAAGCTCATGCACCGGATCGGTAGCAAGTTCGTTGCGTTCTTTTTCGATATCGGCATTTTCGGTATCCGATTGCGAACTGACCGAAACGTATTCGCCTGCTGCCATCGACATCGAGCCGGCCATCAAACCGGCCACGCCGGCGACCAGAATGCTATTGGTACTCGCGCCTGCAGCAGCTACACCGAGCACCAGGCTGGCAGTCGAAACAATGCCGTCATTGGCGCCCAACACGGCAGCCCGCAACCAACCGATACGATGGGTTTTATGTCGTTCGATATGTCGGATCATGCTTCAATCTTTTTTTACTGGCTTGATGCATTGTAAGCGCAGATGGTTATATCGGTGCGCCATACGCGCACCCTATAAAACTATTTTTTTGCTGGCGCCAATGTTTTCTTTATCGCCGCCAGAAAAGCCGGATCCGGTTTACAACCCAACAGTAATTTCATCATGACATTCTCATGGTATTTTTCTTGCACTGCGAAAACCAAGATTCGAAGTGCTGTTTACCGATTCCAGCGAAGGCAGCATCGCAACTCGCATGATCGCGGCATAGTTTTCCTTGTCTTCCATCGACGAGGCACTGGCGCCACAGAATTTCGATTTGTCCGGATCCGATTGATTGCGCTTGTCGGCCGAGACCAGCATCGCCGAATAATCTTCGGTCCATTCCCAGACCAGGCCGTTCAAATCCTGGATGCCGGCAACATTCGCCGGCGTTTTACCGCCATCGGCGACTGGCGTATTGGAAGGTTTTGCATACCAGCCAAGAATGCTTTCGCGCCAGGCCGGATCGCTTCTGGCATCGCGGCGGGTTCGGTCCGCCGCAGCGGTGTATTCCCATTCATTCCAGGTCGGAAGCCGCGCACCCTGCGCTTCGCAAAATACCGACGCGTCAAACCAGCTGACTTGCGTCACAGGCTGTTGCGCCTTGACGTTTGCGCCGAGAACCAACGGCGACTGCCAATGGGAAAGATAATGTTTTTTTCGGCAAAAACCGACGATGCTTTGCCACGCTGCCATTCGATTTGCAGCCAGACAGGCTTAACAGTGTCGTGGCGAGAATGAGTGGAAATAGCAAACGTTTCATAGTACCCCCATAGGAAAATCCCATGGAGCCACCATGCGCCTTATTTGCCTGAATAGATTTGATTTAAGTCAATTGGATGATTGATCGCGCAATCGCTTTGGCATCATTCATATCCCGGTTGCGAATATTCCAAGAACGGCGAGTGAAACGGCTAAAGCTTGCTCAGGCATGCACGAATTTCAGCAGGCTGTGACTCAGGCCGATATCGTCGCGAATATCCACCAGACGCAGGCCAGCTTCGTTGGCGAGCTGAATGTACTCCTCTGATTGATACATTTTGCTCACGCCATTGGCCAGTGCAGTGAAGTAAGGCGAGGTATTGATGATGCAATAGGCCGCGATGTCGAAACGCTGGCGGTCCCAGAAGGTATCCAGCACATAAACACAGCCATCGGGGTTCAGGCTGGCTTTTGCGCGCTGGAGAATACTCAGGATCGATTGGGTGCTGAAGCAGCTGAGAAACTGACTCATCCAGATAGCGTCCTGCCCGGCCGGGAACGAATCGGCTTGATTCAAAATATTCGCTTCGTGAAAATTCACCCGTTCGGCCTGATCCGCCAAATTCACGCGTGCCACTGCCATTTGTTCGGGCAAATCGACCAAGGTCAGTCGCACGGCAGGATCGTAATCCAGGCAATGCTTTGCCCACTTGCCGGTATTGGAACCGATGTCCATCAGGGTCGCTGGCGGATCGGCGAAGATAATCGGCAGTACCATCGCAAAAGCGGAATCGGAATAATGGTGATCGAACTCGAACCAGGCTGTCTTCGCGGCCTCCGGTAGCGAGCTAAGCCCGGGATAAATGGTCTCCCAGTCGCCCAGGCTTTTCAGTCCAGCCGGCTTGCCATTGGCGAGTGCGGACTCCAGTTCGAACATGCCCTCGTAGCAAATTTCCTGGGTGAAATTGAAATTGACCCGGGTCAATTCGTCGTGCAATACAAAATGGCCGACTTTTTCCAAGTGGTATCGGTTTTCTTTCATCGTGACCACGCCGGCACTGAGGCAACTTTCCATCAACACGCTGATCGCGTATTCACTGCGCTGATGCAATGCGGCAAGTTCGCCGATCGTGCAGCCTTCCTTGGCTCGATCGATACTTTCGATCAGCCCCCACTTCAACGCAATCCTGACGCATTGAAAAACAATTGGACCGAATGCGATTCGCTGCGCTTCGAAGCGCGCGTCGATTGCAGATACTGGCTTGGTAAATGTCTTGCTCGTCATAGGCGTGATTTCAATTCTCGTGGGTTGTGATAACTGCCTTGCTTTCAAGTTACTTATGCTTGATGACCGGAGATATCGCAAGCGGATGCCTCGTCATTTGACGTCAAAAAATGAATATCCGGTAAACGCACTGCCTGCCATTTTCGCTGTGCGGTCTCTGCATACACCACCGAATCGCTACGCATGCGTACGGAAGATGTTTGTCGCAAATCGTAATAAACTTGTTGAAACATAGCTAGAATGCGGCTTTCCGCAATGATCCAGACAATGACTGTTTCGAATAATTTTACCCGTGAACAATTACTCGCCTGTGCACGCGGCGACATGTTCGGCAAAGCAAACGCACATCTCCCATCCGATCCGATGTTGATGTTCGATCGCATCACCAACATCTCGACTGAAGGCGGAAAATACGGCAAGGGTGAAATTACCGCCGAGCTCGACATTCATCCCGACCTGTGGTTTTTCAAATGTCATTTCACCGATGATCCCGTGATGCCAGGCTGCCTGGGTCTGGACGCCATGTGGCAATTGGCTGGCTTCTTCCTGCCCTGGCTTGGCGAACTTGGCCGCGGCCGCGCGCTCGGCGCCGGTGAAATCAAATTTACCGGCCAGGTATTACCGACCGCGAAATTGGTTACCTATAAAATTGATATTGCCCGCGTGATTCGCGGCAAACTGAAACTCGTCATTGCCGACGGCAGCATGTCGGTCGACGGTCGCGAAATTTATGTCGCGAAGGATTTGCGTGTCGGTTTATTTACCTCAACGGAGAATTTCTGATGCGTCGTGTCGTTGTTACCGGAATGGGAATTGTGTCGTGTCTTGGTAATGATCTCGACAGTGTTTCTTCCGCTTTGCGCGAAAGCCGCCCGGGGATTACCTTTCGCCCCGATTATGCTGAAATGGGATTGCGCAGCCATGTCGCCGGTGTTCCAACGATCGATCTCGATGCCGAAATCGATCGCAAGCAAAAACGTTTCATGGGTGATGCTGCTGCGTACACCTGCGTCGCGATGCGTGATGCGATTGCCGATGCACAATTGACACCCGAACTCGTAAGTCAAACTCGCACCGGCGTGATCGCCGGGTCCGGTGGCGCCTCGGCACAATGGCAGGTCGAAACCGGTGATTTGATGCGTAACCGCGGCGTCCGCAAAGTCGGTCCCTACATGGTGCCGCGCACGATGTGCTCCACTGTTTCGGCCGCTTTGGCGACTGCCTATGCAATCAAGGGCGTGAGCTATTCACTGTCTGCCGCTTGCGCCACTTCGGCACATTGCATCGGTGCAGCTGCCGATTTAATTCGGTACGGCCAGCAGGACATCATGTTTGCCGGCGGTGGCGAAGAAGTGCATTGGGCAATGACCTGCCAATTCGATGCAATGGGAGCGCTGTCGACCAAGTTCAACGATTCGCCACAATCTGCATCGCGTCCATATGATACTGATCGTGATGGCTTTGTCATTGCCGGCGGCGGCGGTGTTCTGGTACTCGAAGAATACGAGCACGCGAAAGCACGCGGCGCCAAGATATATGCCGAGCTACTTGGCTACGGCGTGACTTCCGATGGTGCCGATATGGTGGCGCCTTCCGGTGAAGGTGCAGTTCGCTGTATGCAGATGGCGATGAACAACATCACCAAGCCAATTGATTATCTCAATACGCACGGTACCTCGACGCCGCTTGGCGATGTCACCGAACTCGATGCCGTACGCGCCGTATTCGGCGACAGCGTGCCGCCACTTTCATCGACCAAAGCCTTGTCAGGCCATTCACTCGGTGCCGCAAGCGTGCACGAAGCGATTTATTGCCTGCTGATGCTACGCGACGGTTTCATCGCGGGATCAGCCAATATCGTGAACCCTGATGAACGCACGCAGAATTTTCCGATTGTCCGGGAAACTCGCACAGCCAAACTCGATACCGTGATGTCGAACAGTTTCGGTTTCGGCGGCACCAATGGCACCCTGGTATTCGGTCGCGTTTGAGCTCACTTGAATTCGCCATTGCTCAGGCGATGGCGGCATCCAATCGGCAACGCAGTTGGGCAAGCGATGCATCAAGCGCGATGCCGTGCGCTTGCAGCCAATGCCGGTTAAACAGGGTTTGTTCGTAACGTTCGCCGCGATCGCAAAGCAGGCTGACGATGCTGCCGGTCTCTCGACGATCCCTCATCGCTTCGGCAAGTTGCAGACAGGCGATCAGATTGGTGCCCGATGAGCCGCCGTAGCGGCGACCCAGCGTTTCCTCGAGCAGCCAGGCGGCCGCACAGGAATCGGCATCCGATACTTCGATGACTTTATCGACCACATCGAACATGAAACCCGGTTCGACATGACTGCGACCGATGCCTTCGATGATCGTGCGGCAAGGCTTGGTTTCGCTGAGTGCGCGCGTCTGCCAGGCTTGTGCAAACGCACCGCCGACCGGTTCCGCTACGCACAGTTGCGTCGGCAATCTGCGATACCGCAAGTAACGTCCGATCGTCGCCGACGTGCCGCCGGTACCGGCACCGCAGACCACCCAGGTCGGGATCGGGTCATTTTCTTTCTGCATCTGCGACAAGATGGATTCGGCAATATTGTTGTTGCCACGCCAATCGGTCGCACGTTCGGCAAGACCGAATTGATCCAGATAACAGGCACCCTCGGCGTCGGCGCGTGCTCGCGCATGCTCGCTGGCATCGACACCTTCCGGTACCAGATCGCATTCGGCGCCGAGCGATTCCAAGACGCTGATCTTTCGCGGCGTCGTGCAATCGGGCATCACGGCGGTAAATTTCAAACCCAGCAAACGCGCGAACCAGGCTTCTGAAATCGCGGTGCTGCCCGACGAGGCATCAATCACCGGCTGCCCTTCCAGCAGGCGACCGTTGCAGAGTGCGTACAAAAAAAGCGAACGCGCCAACCGGTGTTTCAGACTGCCAGTCGGATGCGAAGATTCATCCTTGAAATAGAAATGGATCCCCGTGAAGCCAGGCAAATCCAGTTTCAATAAATGCGTGTCGGCGGAGCGTGCCGCCTCCTGTTCGAGACTGCCAATCGCCGAATGCAGCCAAACCCGGTTTTCGCGACACGGCGCAAGAAATGGATTCATTGCTTTCTCCCCTTACCTGTTAATGCATCAACAGGGTGAAAATGCCGAGCGGATGGTGCGCGCGCGCGACACTAATCATGAAGGCGAATACCGTCACGGCGGCGATGAAAAACCAGGTGCGACTCTTCCGGTCGCGGCCGCGTTTCAACGCGAAACTGCCGAGCACGATATACACCACCAGCAAGATTATCTTTTCGAGTAACCAGCCATTGGCGAACAACGCCGATGGCAACATCGTGGCGAGCATCAAAGCTGCCGTCAGCAATACGGTATCAATGCCGTAACTCAGATATCGTACCGGTGCCGACATCGCCACTTTCTTGTCGTTAAGCAGCATCAGTCCCCGTGCGACAAACAGGCTGCCACTGCAAAGCACGGCAACTATATGGACCAGCTTAATCGGCAGATAAAATTCGATCATGCCTAGCCTGCCTGTCCATCTACGCGTGGCGTCAGATAAATCCAGCTCGAGCGAAATACCCAGGGCAGGAATGCAAGCAACCACAGGACACCGGTGATACATTGCCAGAACAGGGAGTCTGGAATCAGTTCCGCCATTACGCGCATCAACGCAACGATTTGAATCAAGATAAATGCGAATGCCGCCACTCGGCCAAGCTCCAGTGGTCGGCCCGAATGTCCCTGCGTGACACGCGTGACCATCGCGACCAGCATGCTACCGAAATAGCCGATGAATAATGCATGTGCCGGTGCGCGCGCCAGAATGAATTCACCGGTACTGATAAACCAGATGCTTTGTATCGAATACAAAATCATCGCAATCGGCAACCAGGCAAAACCCGCCATCAGTACTTTCAATATTGCCGGTGCCTTGGTCGTCTGCTTGCGCCAGTGCCAGAGCAGGAAACTCGACAATACGAACAAGGCGATATCGGGCAACCAAAGCCAGGCATAACCATGCATCAACTCCAGCGCCAGATGCGACAAGGCCAGCACCCAGAACAATGCCAGCGCCCAGAATGGGCGATATACCTTATAGCCAGGCGTTACCACGCTGGCAAAAAACGGCAGCATGCGATGACAAACGGTGAAATAAATCGGCAGCAATATTCCGAAGCTTCCGAATTTAATTGCGGCAAACATCAGTTTTGCATTGCCGGTATAGGCATAGGCAAGCACCAGCAATAAACCGGTCAAACCCAGGCTTAGCGCCGCCGCACAACTGACGGCGTGCCAGGTGGTTTGTTTTTCTTTCCACAACAAGCTCAGCAAGAAAACCAGACCAGCGATCCAACCTGCGGTGGTTTGCAACAAACCCAGATGCAGCAGATGCGGAAATCCGAACAAGCCAGCCAGGGTCAGCAATTGGCCGCCGAATAATCCCATGCCAACCGGCACGTAATGCCAGCGGCTCAGCGGCGGCAAATTCATCCATTTCGGAAATACCGTCAACAGGAACCCAAAGATGAAAGGCGTGAGCACCTGGTATTGCATCACGATCGCATGCATCCAGCCGGCCGGTATCGCCGGTTGTGCAAGACCAAACCATTGAAAGCGCGCGTCCAGCAGCCACAAGGTCCACCACAGCATCGCCATCAATACATTGGTCGCACCGACGAAGAACATGAAGCGGTGCGGCGCGGCGGCCAGCAGGCGGATATCGGGCAGTGAAATATTTTCGCTAGTGACGGCCATGGTTTTCTCCTTGCCTCCACTTTAAGTCGCCCTGCCGGCTGGGGCCTTGATACAAATCAAAGCGGCCGCGGATAATCATGGCGTGCACAAAAAAGGGCCGCTTGCGCGGCCCCGTTTCTGAAAAACTACTTGCTAGGTTTCGCTGGCAACCGCGGCCGGCGCCTTGGCCAGCTTGGTCTTCGGACGCACCCATACCCGAAACACGAACCAGGTCAGGAATAGCGCACCTGCCGAAAACACGACATCGCCCGGCACCCGCATCCACACCAGCAAATCGATGATGGGTTTGCCCATGAATTCCGCCGAACGGGCATGCGCGTATCCGTTCACAAGCACATCGTTCAGTTGCAGCAAACCGAGCGGCAACAGTGTCAGCAAGGCCATCATGGTCAAGCCGATGTTCAGGGTCCAGAAACTGTTGCGCAGCAATTTTTCGTTCCAGACAACATCCGGTTTCAGGCCGCGTATGCAGAACAGCAAGAGTCCGATGCCGAGCATGCCGTACACGCCGAACAAGGCGGTATGGCCATGCAAGGCTGTCAGGTTCAAGCCCTGCATGTAGTACAGCGCGAGCGGCGTGTTGATCAGGAAGCCGAACAAGCCGGCACCGATCAAATTCCAGAACGATACCGCGATGAAGAACATCAACGGCCACCGGTAACTGGCCATCCACGGCGTTGCCTTGCTGTGCGACCAGGTTTCGTAGGCTTCGATACCGATCAACGCCAGCGGTACCACTTCGAGTGCCGAGAACGATGCACCGAGTGCAATCACCGCGGTCGTGGTGCCGGTGAAATACAGATGGTGGAAAGTGCCGAGAATGCCGCCAGCCATGAACACGATTGTCGCAAACAGCACGTTCACGGTCGCGGATTTACCGCGAATCAAACCGAGCTTCACGAACAGGAACGACATCACGGCAACGGCGAAGACTTCAAAGAAACCCTCTACCCAAAGATGCACGACCCACCAGCGCCAGTATTCGACCATCGACAAATGCGTGTGTTCGCCCCACATCAAACCGGCCGCATAAAACATGCCGATCGCCACGGTGGACAGGAACAGCAAACCGACGATCGACGACATTTCATCTTTGCGACGAAGCGCCGGCCACAGACCACGACCCATCAAGGCCAGCCACACCATCAAGCCGACGAACAGGAAGGCCTGCCAGAAACGCCCGATATCGACGTATTCCCAGCCCTGGTGTCCAAACCAGAAATTATTGGCCAGTCCGAGTTTTTGCATGACGGCGAACCATTGACCAACGAAGGCACCAACGACAATGATCAGCAGACAGACGAACAGGAAGTTCACGCCGAAACGTTGATATTTCGGCTCGTGTCCCGAAATTGCCGGGGCGATATACAAGCCGGTCGCCAGCCATGCCGTGGCGATCCACAACACCGCGAGTTGAGTATGCCAACTGCGCGTCAGCGAATACGGCAGGATTTCGGAAAGTTTATAGCCGTAGAAATATTGGCCTTCGACCTGGAAATGCGCGGTCGTTGCACCGAGTAAAATTTGTACCAGAAACAATGCCAACACCAGCCAGAAATATTTGGCCGTGGCTTTCATCGAAGGCGTGATCACGATACCGCGTAACGGATCGGTCAGCGGCGGTGTCAGCGGACCTTCCTTGCCGTGATAAACCGCGTAATGCCAGGCCAGCAAGCCGATACCGGCAATCATGAACAGCACACTGAATACCGTCCACAAGAAAGCGCTCGGCGTGGCTGTGTTGCCTACCAGCGGATCGTAAGGCCAGTTATTCGTGTAACTCGCGGTTTGGTTCGGGCGCGACGTAATGGCAGCCCACGATGTCCAGAAGAAAAATGCCGACATCTGGCGACGATGCTCCATCGTATCGACGGTGCCGTCTTTCATCGCATAGGTTTCGCGCAAACTTTGCGTTGCCGGATCGTTGCTGAAAAGACTTTCGTAATGCGCCGCCACTTCCGAGATCGCCTGCGCGCGTTCGTCGGAGATCGTCAAAACGCTTGTCTCTGGATCGAATGTGTTGGCGCGGATATCGGGACGCAATTCCGCACCCAACATCGCCTGTTCACCGGCTGAAAGCGATTTGAAGGACTTGCCGTATTGACTGCTGGCTCGGATCTGCAGCCAGGCCTCGGCTTCGCGATGCAACCAGTCGGCGCTCCAGTCCGGCGCGACCAACGCACCATGTCCCCAGATGGAACCCAATTGCTGTCCGCCGATGCTTTGCCAGACCGTGCGTCCGGTCTCGATATCGTCACGGGTAAACAGAACGTGTCCGCTTTGCGTCAGCACTTTTTCGGGAACCGGAGGCTGGTGCCGATATATTTCACCGCCCATCCACAGCAGCACACCGAAGCCGGTGGCCAGTAGCAACGCGAGTGCCAACCACAGGCGTTTCGTCGTATTCATTACACATCTCCACTATTGGATATGTAATGGTTATCGGTATTGGATTTGTCCGCGTTGACTCAGATCAAGCCAGCATCAGCTTTCGTGCTGTTTCAGTTCAATCCCGCAGCACCGGCCTGGCCAGTTGTTCCAGTTGCGCTTTCTGCGACAACTCGATTTCGCGGCGTTCGACCTGGATCAGGCCCTCGGTCTGGAAGCGGCGCAAGACCCGGCTCACCGTTTCCGGTGCGAGCCGCAGATAATTGGCCATGTCGGTTCTGCTCATCGTCAGATGAAACCGGGTTGCCGAAAATCCGCGCGCCGCATAACGCCGCGACATGGCGATCAGGAATGCCGCCATGCGCTGATCGGCGGAATAGTCGCCGGCCAGCAAAGCCGCCTTGCCGATATCCTGCGACAACAATCGGAAAAGCTGTGCCTGCAAGCCCGGCATTTTGGTGGCGAGCAAGGCCATTTTCGGAAACGAGAAACGGCACAGCATCACGGTATCCAGCGCCACCGCATTGCAGGGATATTTGGCATGGTGGATCGCATTCAAGCCGATCACTTCGCCCGGCAGGAAAAAACCGAGTACCTGCTCGTTGCCTTCGGTGTCCACGACATAGGTTTTTACGGTGCCGCCGCGCACGGCCGCAATCGCGTTGAAGTCGTCGCCCTCGCGAAAAATATGATCGCCTTCGTGGAATGGCCCGATGTGTTCGACCAACACATGCAATTCTTCCAGCGACGGCTTGTCGTAACCTTCAGACTGGCAGGCGCTTGAAAAAGCGCAGGTCGTGCAAAAACGGATTTGATCGCCGTCATCGGCAATCGGCGATAACCGCCGCTTTACATTCACCGGTCCGACCCCGCAGCCGCTTTCAAATGGTCTTTGAAAACTGCAGTACCGTAGCGGCCGGATTCAGATAGGCATCGAAGCATGCCGCAATGATACGCAGAAGCAGGCGGCCGCGCGAGGTAGCTTTCAGATGCTTCGCGGACATCGTGACCAGGCCGTCTTCGGCCAAATCTTTCAATTTCCGCAACTCGTCGGCGAAGTATTCGTTGAAGTAAATATTGTGGCGCTCCTCGAATTTGCCGATGTCGATTTCGCCCTGGCACATCCAGCGCTGGATCAGGTCGGCACGTATGACATCGTCTTCGCTGAGTTGCATGCCCCGCCAAATCGGCAAATGACCGGATTCCACGGCGGCCTCCCAGTTGATCAAGTCACGCGGATTTTGACTGAAGCTTTCGCCGATATGGCTGATCGAGCTGACGCCCAGGCCGATCAAATCGCTATCGGCATGCGTGGTGTAACCCATGAAGTTGCGATGCAGATCGCCGCGCTGCTGCGCGATTGCCAGTTCGTCTTCCGGCAAGGCGAAATGGTCCATGCCGATATAGCAGTATCCGGCCTGCGACAGTTTTTCGATCGCCAATTGCAGCAAGGATAATTTTGTTTCGCCGCTCGGCAACAAGGTTTCATCCAGTTGCCGTTGCGCTTTGAAAAGTTGCGGCATATGCGCATAACTGTAAACCGCAATCCGGTCGGGTCGCGCCTCGATCACGGTGTCGAGGGTTTTCGCAAAACCGGTGACCGTCTGTTTCGGCAGACCGTAGATAAGATCGACATTGACCGATTTGAAACCGGAATCACGACACGCCTTGATTACCGCGAGCGTTTCTTCAACCGATTGAATGCGATTGACCGCCGCCTGCACTTCCGGATCGAAATCCTGCACACCGAGGCTGGCGCGATTGAAACCCATGCGAGCCAACGCGGCGATATCGTCCGGCTTGACGCAACGCGGATCGATTTCGATGGATATATCGCGATTTGCCGATGCGCTGAAATGGAATTGCTGCAACAGGAAATCCATGAATCCGCCGAGTTGCTCCGGATTCAGGAAATTCGGGGTGCCGCCGCCAAAATGCAATTGCGATACTTCGCGGTCTTCTTCAAACAAGGGCGCAACCATTGCGACCTCATTCTTCAAATCTTCCAGGTATTTTTCGCCGCGTTTCAGATCGCGCGTGATGATGCGATTACAACCGCAATAGAAACACGGACTCGCGCAGAAAGGCACATGCACGTAAATAGACAATGGCCGCGGAATCGGGTCTTCGTTGCTGCGGCGAATCACATCAAGCAGATCCGCTTCCTTGAACTTGTCGGAAAACTGCGGCGCAGTCGGATAGGAAGTGTAGCGGGGACCTGGTCGGTCGTAGCGACGGAGCAGATCGGCATCGAAGGGAAGATAGCTGTTCATGGCCCAAGCATATTTGTCCCATACCGCAAGCACTTTGACCTTGATCAAATGAAAGGCAAAAAAAAATCCCGCCAGAGCGGGATTTTTCATTTGGTGGTTGTGGGTGGACTCGAACCACCCCGTCATTATGAGTGCACATAAGTTAGGTAGTTTCAATGTTTATTACGTGCTTTAAATACACATGTATTTGTCTAACATACTTAATTTCAACGTTATTAAACAGGCAAATATTTAATATTAATGTTATTTAATGATTTATTAAAACCTATCTTCAGGAAAATTAGCCGCTATCTTTGTCACATTGCAATACAATATTTGACACCATCATACGGATCCAGCAGGCTATGTCAACCAACATTGCTGGATAAAAAGTGCCTTCTCCCGAGCCAAATTCGGCAATTTCTGGATCACTCGCAAAGCTTCTAGGATGTCCGGCGGAACGTCGCGAATACGCCGCGGTTCTCGTCTCAACTAAAGATGCACTTCAAATTCTAACTCGGGATTTAGGCGAAGACTGGGTGAGCCGATTTGTCCCGCATGTGATCATTTCCGAACTCGAGAGTGGCAGTGGAAACAGCTCAGAACGGCATTCACCCAGACGGGATAAAAACCACCTGTTTGGTCTAGGGCTGCCCTCTGCATACGTAGCTCTCTCCCTAAATCTCAGCCTTAAGGCTCAGCCCGGACTTAGGCTATTGCAGGCCTGTCTTTTTGCTGGGCTCCTAATTCTGCAGAAAAACTCCAAAAAACCAGCCAAATCACACCTTGATGCGGTGGCGACCTTCCTTATTGGCGCCAGAGATGCATCTAACACGATGGTGAAAGACCCCAGAGTCCGATATCTGGCGAATTTGGGATCTTCATTAGATCTCGCCAAAATTAAGACCGAAACGGGTAATTTCCCCGACGAAATACCTTCTGGCTTCCTACTTGGTATTACCGAGGTTTTGGATGCAATCGGTCGGTCAAAGCT
>JBOHYG010000131.1:0-50295 GCA_050737875.1 Arenimonas sp.
ACCTGGAAAATCCGCGTCACGTGGAAATCCAGATCCTCGCCGATGAACACAAGAACGCCGTCTGGCTGGGCGAACGCGATTGCTCGATGCAGCGCCGCCACCAGAAAGTCGTGGAAGAAGCACCAGCTCCGGGCATCACCGAAGAACAACGCGCCGAGATCGGCAAAATTTGTACCGATGCCTGTGTTCGCATCGGTTACCGCGGCGCCGGCACGTTTGAATTTCTGTATGAAAACGGCCGCTTCTACTTCATCGAAATGAACACCCGTATCCAGGTCGAACATCCGGTTACCGAATTCGTGACCGGCGTAGATTTGGTACGCGAACAATTACTGATTGCTTCCGGCGAAAAACTGAAATTGAAACAGGAAGACATTGTCATTCGCGGCCATGCCATCGAATGCCGCATCAATGCCGAAGATCCGGAAACCTTCCTACCATCACCGGGTTTGATCAAGCATTTCCATGCACCGGGTGGCCCGGGTGTACGCGTCGATTCGCATATCTACGAAGGTTATAAAGTCCCGCCGAATTATGATTCGATGATCGGCAAGCTGATCGTGCACGGCAATACCCGCGCGCAGGCGATTGCGCGTATGCGCGTTGCGCTCTCGGAAATGGTCGTCGACGGCATCAAGACCAATGTGCCTTTGCAATCACGCATCATGGCCGATATCGGCTTCCAGCAAGGCGGCACCAATATTCACTATCTGGAAAAACGTCTGGCCGAACGCAAAGAAAAAGCGATCGGTTTGGGTTGAGTAAGTCGGGCCTTGGCCCGACATCGATATCATTTGAACTTGCTTGTGTCGGGCCAAGGCCCGACCTACATTCTAAAAACTAATCAACGGTTTAAGACAAACTGTCTTTTGTCTGCGGAATTTTTGTTTTACTAATTCCGCTTTGACTTCACACACGCGATACGCCAGCGAATAACCGCAACCACCATCGGATGAAACACCTCCGCATGGACTGCTGTCGTAACTAAAAACGATCAGACTGCCATCGACTCTCGATGCCATGCCCCATCCATACATGGAGTCCGTTCCGAAACGCGTCTGGTAGGAATACGATGGCTTGCGCTGTTCAGATGCAGCCAAAATGCATTTAAATGGATCTTTCACGTCCCGACAATTTATTGTGCCGGCTCCACTCGATTCTTTCGCCAGGGCCACCGTCAAGGGGCTCGAATCACTTGGCTTGGCCAGATCGGGGAATTCCGATTTTTTTGCCGCTTCAAAGTCTTCTTTACTTAACTCGTACGTGCCCCACTCGGCACTATCGTCAACTGTGTCGTCAAAGATACCCGTCGATTTACGATCGTGTATCCAGTTGTTCTTCGCACAACCGGCCAACAAAACCATCAGTATCGTGAAAACAAAAAAGCGCATTTGCTAACCTCGTTCATCCAATTAAACGAAGCATAAGACAGAACGAGTCAGATAGTTGGAATCACGCTTTGAAATTCTTCTTCAAACCCTGCCAGCACTGCCAATAGTCCTGCTGCAATTCCGCGCATTGCAAGGCTTGCTGTGTCGGCTTGATCACGGCACGGGTCTCAAACATGAAGGCCATCGTGTCAATCAATATGTCTGGTTTGGACAAGTCGGCATTCGAGGCTTTCTCGAACGTGGTAGCGTCCGGACCATGGCCACTGAAGCTGTTGTGCAGCGATGCGCCGCCGGGCGCGAAACCGCCGGCTTTCGCGTCGTATTGCCCATGAATCAAGCCCATGAACTCGCTGGCAACATTGCGATGGAACCAGGGCGGCCTGAAAGTATTCTGTGCAACCAACCAGCGCGGCGGGAAAATTACGAAATCCAGGTTGCCGATACCCGGCGAATCGCTGGGTGAATTCAACACCAGGAAAATACTCGGATCCGGATGGTCGTAACTGATCGAACCAATCGTGTTGAATTTTCTCAGGTCATATTTGTAAGGCGCGTAATTGCCATGCCAGGCAACGACATCCAGTGGCGAGTGGCCAATTTTCGCCGACCACAAATTACCCTGGAATTTCGCGAGCAATTCAAACTCACCTTCGAGTTCTTCATAAGCCGCAACCGGCGTCAGAAAATCCCGGGCATTCGCCAGACCATTCGAACCGATTGGACCGAGGTCAGGCAATCTCAGATGCGCACCGAAGTTTTCGCAGATATAACCGCGCGCGGCGCCCTCCAACAATTCGACACGGAAACGAATGCCGCGCGGAATCACTGCAATTTCCTGTGGCTCGACTTCAATCACGCCGCATTCGGTCGCAATCTTCAAACGGCCCAGCTGCGGCACGATCAGCATTTCGCCATCAGCGTTATAGAAGAATCGGCCCTGCATGGATTTGTTGGCGGCGTACAGATGAATGCCGACACCGTGCTGCGCCGATGCACCGCCATTGCCGGCCACGGTAAACAAGCCATCGACAAAATCGGTAGGCACCGTCGGCACTGGCCTTGGATCCCAGCGCAATTGGTTCGGTGTTGCGGGCTGATCGTCGAAACGATTATGGAAACCCGTGCCTTTCACCAAAGCGAAAGGCGCATGCAAAGCGGCCGGACGAATGCGGTAGAACCAGCTACGTCGATTGTGATGACGTGGCGCGGTGAACGCCGTGCCGGAAATTTGTTCCGCGTACAGACCATGAGCAACTTTTTGTGGCGAGTTTCGGCCTTCCGGCAATGCGCCTGCGACTGCTTCGGTCGCGAATTCGTTGGCAAAGCCGGATTGGTATTTCAAAGTCATAAACGTCCTTTTAGCTCTTCTCCCCTCTCCCACCTGGAGAGGGGCTGGGGGAGAGGGTGCGCATTTGTACTACTCTCAAAATCTCATCCATGACGGTTTCGGTTTTTGACAGAACGTCATGATTCCAAAATCTTATAACTTCTATGCCTTGCGAACGAATATAAGTCGTTCGCCGTAAATCCACTTCAGCTTCATGCTGCCCTCCATCAAGTTCAACGGCCAGTTTTGCTTGATGACAATAGAAATCCACTACACAGGGCGGAATCGGGTGCTGTCTTCTCCATTTCAAATTCAAAGTTCGCTTGGCCCGAAAGTAATGCCAAAGCCGTAATTCTGCATCCGTGCTTTGCTTCTGCAACTCCCTGGCAATTGCTAATGTTGAACTTGGTAATGGTGGTTTGATGTTCTGGTTCATTGCTCAATCTTTGTTGATTGAGAAAAACTAAAACATCAGGCTTTGACTAATTTACGTATCGGATTCTTCCTATCCTTTTCTCGTAATTTTACCCTCTCCCCCGGCCCCTCTCCCGTTGGAGAGGGGAGAAAACTTACAGAACGCCGCGCTTCATCTGGTCACGCTCGATACTTTCGAACAACGCCTGGAAGTTGCCTTCGCCGAAACCTTCATTGCCCTTGCGTTGGATAATCTCGAAGAAAATCGGTCCCACGGCATTGGTCGTGAAAATCTGCAGCAATTTGCGTTGCTTGGTTTCCGGATCGGCATCCATCAGGATTTTATTTTTCGCCAGTCGCGGCACGTCTTCGCCATGGTTTGGAATGCGCTCATCCAATACTTCGAAGTAACTGGAAGGGGTATCCAGAAATTCGACGCCTTGTGCGCGCATGGTTTCAACCGTTGTGTAGATATCGTCGGTAAAGCAGGCGATATGCTGAATGCCTTCGCCATGATAGGCATCCAGGTATTCGTTGATTTGCGATTTAGGATCGTTGCTTTCATTCAGCGGAATACGAACGATGCCGTCCGGTGCGGTCATCGCTTTCGATACCAGGCCGGTTTTCACACCCTTGATGTCGAAGTAGCGGATCTCGCGGAAGTTGAACAGGCGCTCGTAATAATCCGACCACTTCTGCATATTGCCGAAGTAGAGATTGTGCGTCAGATGGTCGATGAAAGTCAGACCGAAACCTTTCGGATTCTGATCGGCACCTTCGATCGCAACAAAGTCGTCGGCATAAATATCCTTGCCATCCTGCACCAGATACAACATGCAATCGCCAATGCCCTTCACGACCGGTGTCTGCACAACCTTGCTGGTTTCCTGTTCGGTTACCGCTTCGCCACCATTGCCAAGCACCTTGGTGAAAACTTCACTGACCGGATTCTTGAAGCGAATCGCAAAGCCGCAGGCGCTGGGGCCATGTGCTTTTGCGAAAGTCGCAGCGAAGGAGTTCGGATCTTCGTTGACCAGGAAATTAACCCCGCCCTGGCGATAGACGGTAATGGCGCGCGACTTGTGTTTCATCACGGCGCTGAAGCCCATGCGCTTGAACAAGGCATGCAACAGGCTGGCATCCGGTGCGGCAAATTCGACAAATTCGAAACCATTGATTCCCATCGGGTTTTCAAAGGTGGTGACTTGCATGCCGAGATTGGGTTGGGCGTTCATTTTTGTCGATTCCTGATCACTAATTCGTGTGCCATAATATAGTTTCATATGAAACTAATTGCAATAAAACCATGACCGCCGACTTGTTAGACCTTGAGCATTTCCTGCCATATCGGCTCTCCGTGCTGAGCAACCGCATCAGCCAGGACATCGCCGCGCTGTATGCCGAGCGCTTCAATCTGGGCATTACTGAATGGCGGATTATTGCCATCCTCGGGCGTTATCCGGATTTATCGGCCAATGAAGTAGCTGAACGAACCGCGATGGATAAAGTCGCCGTCAGCCGGGCCGTGGCCTCCTTGTTGAAACAGAAACGCCTGAAGCGGAAATTCGACAAAAACGATTTGCGCCGTTCGGTCCTGAGCCTGAGTGCGGCCGGAGATAAAATTTACGCGCAGGTTGCCCCGCTCGCCAAGCGACTGCAGGATGCCTTGCTGGTCGATTTCGATGACAAGGAACGCGTGTTGCTGAACTTGTTATTGGATAAATTGGCGGCGGCAGAACTATCCGTGCACGTCTGATTTTCGACAAGAAACGCGCAAATGGAAACGGCAGCCGAAGCTGCCGCTTTGTTTGTGCCATACATGATGGCAGCTAGGCACCCACGAGCAATCGCAACAATTGGCCACACACCCATCCGCCATAAGTACCCAGTGCGTAACCAAACACGGCGAGCAACACACCGACCGGCGCGAGTGCCGGATGGAAAGCACTGGCAACTACGGGCGCACTGGCTGCGCCACCGATATTCGCCTGACTGCCCACTGCCATATAGAACACCGGGGCCTTGATCCACCAAGCCATCAATAACATCAGTGCACCATGAAAGCCGATCCAGATGAGACCCAAAATAAATAATTCCGGGTCCGAGAAGATAGAGGCCAGGTTCATCTGCATGCCAATTGTTGCAACCAGAATATAGATTGCTGCCGAACCTATTTTCGACGCCCCAGCGCCTTCCAATTTCTTGGCGCGCGTGAACGACAGAATCAGACCAAAGGTCGTAGCCAAAACGGTGACCCAGAAGAAATTCGCGGTGAGGCTGTAGCGTTCCAGATGTGGAGCATTTTCCTTGATAAAGGGAACGATAAATCCAGTCAGCCAATGTGCCAGACCGGTAGCACCCAAGCCAATGGCGAGAATTTGAATCAAGTCGTTGGTTTTGGTCACCCGTGCATTTTCCAGCTGCACTTTTTCCACGCGATGGCGGAGATCTTCCAGCGCCCGGGTATCCGCACCGCGCATGGTGTCAAGCTTGACGCTACGCGCAGCCAGAAAAAGCAAAAAGGCCATCCAGATGTTGGCAACGATCACGTCCACCGCGACAAATTTACCGAATACATCCGGACCCACTTCATAGACTTCTTTCATGGCGGCCTGATTGGCACCGCCACCGATCCAGCTGCCCGCCGTGGTCGTCATCCCGCGCCAAACAGCATTGGCACCCTCGGAATTGAGAAGCGTTGGATCAAAAAAGCCCATGATCCACAGTGCCAATGGAGCGCCAAGAATTACGCCTACAGTTCCAGTCAAAAACAAAATGACCGCTTTCGGACCCAATCTTAAAATCGCGCTTAGATCGCATGCCAGGCACAACAAAACCAGCGCCAGTGGCAGGAGGTAATCACGCGCCATCGGATAGAGCTTTGAAGCCTCGCCATTGATGACGCCAAACGTGTTCAACAGCCCCGGGATGAAATAACAAAGCAGCAAGGCCGGCACGAAGGTGTAGAACTTTTTCCAGAATGTATGCGGTGAATTTTCCGAAAGAAAAATAAGACCCAGTACCATCATCAAGACACCCAGTACCACCGGATCAGCCGTGATCATTGCCGTGTTGACGGCTTCCGCATCAGTTGGATTTGCCATTTTGCCACCTTGATTTGTCAGGCCCAAAGAGTACCAAAGCGGACATCGAATTGCTCGAAATTGACGATAAATACAACCTCGATTTCCGCATACCACACAAAAAACGGCAGCCGAAGCTGCCGTTTCATTTTATTTCAAATACTGATTACTTCACGCCATGCATCAGTTTGTTGATCACCGGTGCCAGCAGGAAATACGCTGCTGCAATGATGATGCCGGTCATGAACATGCTATCGAACACACTGGCGTATTGCATCGTGGTGCCCAAAGCTTCTTCGCCACCACCAGCTGCTTGAGCAGCCAGCAAACCGGCAACGTAGTTCGCCATTGCAATCGACAAGAACCAGCCGCCCATTGCCAGACCGGTTTCTTTTGGACGCGCCAACTTTGTGACCATCGCCAAGCCGATCGGTGACAAGCAAAGTTCGCCGATGGTGTGGATCAAATACGTCAGGGTCAACCAGATCCAGCTAATGCGACCGGCTTCATTGGCCATGTTCTGCAGTGCGAAAACCAGCAAATAAAAACCGAGCGCAGCACCTGCCAGACCAATTGCGAATTTACGCGGGATCGAAGGATTGATCGATTTCTTGTCGAGCCAAGGCCACATCATCGCAAAGACCGGAGCCAGCAAGATGATGAATACCGGATTGACCGATTGGAAAATCGTGAAGTGCAGGTGATAACCGAAGATCGTCGGCATATCGACGAAATCACGCGCCAGGAAGTTGAGCGATGAACCTGCCTGCTCAAACAATGCCCAGAACAGGATATTTGCTGCAAACAAAATCAGCATCGCGATATAGCGGTGCAACTGTACTTTTTCACCGCTTTTAATGCCGCTGCTGATGAAATACACCGCCAGACCGACCATCATCAAAACCAGCAACATGCCGAGCACGCCAAGGGAATCGAACAGCCAGAACATTACCGAACCCTCGGCAAAATTGGCTGCAAGGCCGTTCTGCCAGGATTTGTCGAGCAGGAAGAAGGCAGGAATCGCAACCAGCAAGGCACCAATGGCAACTTTGACTACCGAGCCGAATCCTTCCTTGCCAGCCGGCGTTGCGCCGACATGGCCCAGCCAGGCCTTGAATACCTGAAACATCACCATACCCAGGATCATGCCGATACCGGCAGTGAAGAAACCCCAGCGATAGCCGTAAGTTGCACCGATCCAGGAAGCACAAACGATTGGCGCAACCAAAGCGCCTGCATTGATGCCCATATAGAAGATGGTGAAACCCGAGTCACGACGTGCGTCACCGGGCTTATACAGCTTGCCCACCATCGTCGAGATATTCGGCTTGAACAGGCCATTGCCGACAACCAACACGGCAAGACCCATCAAGAAAGTGGTGAGATCAGGCGCCATCAGCATGAAGCTGCCAACGGCCATTAAAGCACCGCCGAGCATGATGGATCGTTGATAACCCAGGATTCGGTCAGCGACAAAACCACCGGCAATGCCGGTCATGTAAACCAGTGAAGTGAAACCACCGTAAGTAACGCTCGCCTGCGCGTCAGCGTCAGCACCTAAATGCGCGAAAAATGCAGCAGCAACGTGCACGGCCAGCATGGCGCGCATGCCGTAATACATGAAGCGTTCCCAGAACTCCGAACCAAACAAATTCCAGAGGGCTTTTGGATGGCCGAGGAACTCGCCCGGTGGCGGCGGTAAGAAATTATCCGAATTATTATTGGTGGTACCACTCATTAACACTCTCCCTGGTTTCTAGAGCAGGACCGGGGAGCACCCCCGATCTTGAAATCAGGGGGAATGTAACCGCTAAGCGGCTGCGCGTCTAATTTAACAATTGCTGCGGCGCGTCATTTGCTGGGGCCAATGGTGGTCCTGACTTCGAATAATTCAGGGAAAAAGCTTAAATCGAGTGCTTTTTTCAGGAAGGCCACCCCCGAGCTTCCGCCGGTACCGCGTTTGTAGCCGATGATCCGCTCTACGGTCTTCATGTGGCGGAAACGCCACAATTGGAAATTCACTTCGATATCGACCAGTTGTTCACATAAGTGATAAGCGTCCCAATGGGTTTTGGTATCTTCGTAAATGCGCTCGAACACCGGCATCAAGGCTTCCTGGCGTTCATGTGCCTGCGAGTAATTGCGCTCGATGCATTCCTTCGGGATCGCGTGGCCATGGTCGTGCAAATAACGCAGGACTTCATCGTACAAACTTGGCGCATCCAGAATTTTCTTCAGCCAGGCCTGACCCTCGGGATCGTAGCTGAACACTTTCAGCATATCGGCGTTTTTATTGCCCAATAAAAATTCGATGGCGCGATATTGCAAGGACTGAAAACCCGACGCGGGTCCAAGCACATCGCGAAAGCCCATGTAATCCGAGGGTGTTAGGGTTTCCAATACCGACCATTGCTCGGTCAATTGCTTCTGGATGTGTTTGACGCGCGCAAAAATTTTATGGCACGGATCCAGATTGTTCGCACGCAGATGTGCGATTGCAGCAGAAAGCTCGTGGATCACCAGCTTCATCCATAACTCGGAAGTCTGATGCTGAATGATAAAAAGCAATTCATCGTGATGCATCGGTCGCGACAGTGGTTGCTGTGCCGACAGCAAGGTATCGAGTTGCAAATAGCCGCTATAACTTAGGCGTTCGCGCAAGTCGGTGGTTATTTCCTGCTCAATCGGGCGTTGGTTAGGGGGCTGATTCATCGGAGCATGCACTGGTAAACGAAGTATCAACAGCTTAGCGCATCTTCCTCACAAATTCTTCGCGAAAAAAAAATCGTAATGTATTCGAAGCAAACCTTGGTTAGACTCGCGGGTCACGTGATATTGCTTAATTACAGGGGAAGTGGGTATGCGCGGTTGGATAAAACTTTTGGCAGCATGTTTGCTGATGCCGGGCTTGGCGTTTGCCAACAACACGGCTCAGACCTTGCCGTTTTCGCAAAACTGGAGCAATGCAGGCCTAATCACGGCCAATGATGATTGGGCGAACGTTCCGGGCATCGTTGGGTACCGTGGTGACGACATTACTGCCGCCACAGCTGCTGATCCGCAGACACTCGTTGGCGAAGGCACGATTACGGTCGACGTAAATGCCAACCAAACCGCACCCAATACATTTGCTACCGGTGGCGTTACCGAATTCGACCTCGCGGACGATGTCATCGCCTTGACGGGGTCGGGCACGGGCGATGCACCAAACATCATTATCCACCTGAATACCACCGGCAATACCAATATCCAGGTTGCCTATAACCTTCGTGACATCGATGGTTCCATAGACAATGCAATTCAGCCCGTTGCCGTGCAGTACCGTGTCGGCAGCAGCGGCAACTTCATCAATATTGCAGCAGGCTTTGTGGCAGATGCGAGCAGCGGACCAAGTCTTGCGACCTTGGTGACACCGGTTTCAATCACCCTGCCCGCCGGAGCAGAAAACCAGCCCCTCGTGCAAGTTCGCATTATTACGGCCAATGCGGCCGGCAATGATGAATGGATCGGCATTGATGATATTTCCGTCACCGGCACCAGCGGCGGGCTGCCGTCACTGAATATCAATGACGTCAGCATTCCTGAAGGCAATGCAGGCACTACTACATATTCCTTTACCGTAGGCTTATCGGCTCCTGCAGGCCCAGGCGGCGTGACGTTCGACATCGCCACCGCCGACAACACGGCGACCTCGGCGGATAGTGATTACGTCACCCAATCGCTCACCGGCCAGAACATTCCAGCCGGCAGCAGCAGCTATACCTTCAATGTCACCATCAATGGTGATACGACGGTCGAGGCAAATGAAACCTACTTCGTCAATGTCACCAATGTCACTGGCGCGACCGTTGTCGATGGCCAAGGCGCAGGTACGATTGCCAATGACGATTTCCTCATCACGCAAATCCACGATATTCAAGGCAATGGTGATGCATCGCCGATTGCAGGTAGCTCGGTCACTACTCGCGGCATCGTCACCGGATTGCGGAACAATGGTTTTTTCCTGCAAACCGCTGATACCGATGTCGATGCAGATCCGCTCACATCCCAGGGCATATTCGTATTTACCAGCTCGGCACCACCCGCAACGGCTGTCGTCGGCAACCTTGTGGTCGTCACCGGTAATGTCGTCGAATTTTTCCAGTTGACCGAGATCAGTGCACCGGTTGTTTCATTGCTGAGTTCGGGCAATCCACTGCCCGCCGCCATTAACCTCACGGCTGCCGACGGTGCACTTCCAACACCAGAGCGCTACGAAGCCATGCGCGTCATCCCAAACCTGACCGTGGTTGCACCAGCAGGCGGTAATGAAAACGAACCGAATGCAACGGCAACCAGCACGGGAAATTTCCATGGCGTATTGCCAGGCGTCGCCCGTCCATTCCGCGAACCCGGCGTCAGCGTACTTGATACGTTTGTACCTGCTCCGGGCGTGACCATATTTGACGGCAACCTGGAATTGATTGTGGTGCAAAGCAAGGGCCTGGGTGGCTTGAATATGAATCCGAATGCCGGCGACGTCATGACCGGTATCACCGGCATTCTGGATTTCGGTTTCGGTTTTTATAAGTTCTATCCAGATGCCGGGCAAACATTAACTTCGACCGTCACACCTACTGCCGTCAGCGATGCTGCTGCGGATGAATTCACTGTTTCAGGTTTCAATTTGTTCCGTTTCTTTGACACCATCAACGATCCGGCTACAAGCGATCCGGTTTTAACCGCTACGGCGTTGAATAATCGCCTGGGCAAAACAGCCGAAGCTATTTGTAGCTACCTCAAAACGCCAGACATTATCGGTGTAGTGGAAGTTGAAAATATCGGCGTGCTGACCCAATTGGCCGACACCATCAATAATGGTCAAGTACCTACCGGCAACGCGGTTCCTGCCTGCAACACCGCTCCACAATATGAGGCTTATCTGGTTGAGGGCAATGACGTTGGCGGTATCGATGTCGGCTTCCTGATCAGCAAAAAAATTGTCGATGGCGGCGCAACACCGCGCGTTGAGGTAATTGAAGTCGTGCAGGAAAACGATGGCGAGGTATTCACCAATCCTGATAGTTCAACCAGCACCTTGAACGACCGCCCGACCCTGCGTCTGAAAGCAGTTGTTCATCACGCCAATGGCAATTCATATCCGGTCACCGTGATGATCAACCACCTGCGCTCACTCGGTGGCGTCAATGACACGGCTGCCGGCAGCAACGGCTGGCCTACCGAAGGTCACCGCGTACGCATGAAGCGCCTGAAGCAAGCCGAATCTTTGGCCAAGCTGGTCAATGCGCGTCAGATAGCCGATCCGGATGAAAAAATCATCCTGCTTGGCGATTTCAATGCGTTCGAATTCAGCGATGGTTTTGTCGACTCGATGGGCATCATCACCGGCCAGGAAGTGCCCGCTTCCGAAGTGACATTGCATTCCGGTTTCGTGGTGGAAACACCGCTCACCAATCTGACGACGGTCGACGATGCCGATCAACGTTATTCCTTCTCGTTCGACGGCAACGCGCAATCGCTAGACCATGCAGTTGTCAACGAAACTGTGTTGATGAACGATGGTGTCCGTGGTGAACATGCCCGCATCAACTCGGATTTCGCCGTGATCAATTACGGCTTGTATGGCGCAGCGCCGATACGCGTTTCCGATCATGACCCGGTAGTGTTGTTCGTCAAACCGGACAGCTTCGGCGATATCGATTTGAGTGTCGCCGTCAGCAACCCGGACAGTAACGTCAATGCAGGCAACAGCACGACCTACACCGTCGATATCAACAACCTCGATGAAACCCTTACCGCTACCAATGCAGTAGTCAGTCTCGTATTGGATGCACCCATCAATGGTGTCAATGTCACAGCCCCGGTCGACTGGACCTGTGCAGCGCCTGTCGTTGATGTAGCCAGCACCACGATCGAATGCACCACACTTGCATTTGCCCCACTGGGCTCCGCCAGCTTTAGCGTCAGCGTACCGGTGCCGCCGGAATTCGAAGATGGCGACCTGGCACTGAGCGCAACGATTTCGGCAGTACAAGGCGATACAGCAAGCGAAAACAATATTGCTTCGGATTTCGTTACGGTCATCGGCCAGAAAGCCGACCTGGCAATCCGTACCCGCGGCGCCAGCAAGATTTACGTCGGTTACAAAACCCGCATCAATACCGTGGCCGATAACTACGGTCCGGATGCAGCCCGCAATGTGGCCGTAGCGATCACCACCAATGGTCCAAAAGCCGCTTTCAAAATCACCACGGTACCGAGCGGTTGGACATGCGGTTTGGATGGCGCATACGCCACTGCGCGCTTCCTGTGCACCCTGGATGCCGGCTTGACCATGGACAGAGGCACGCGTCCTGAATTCGTGTTGACCTTCACCGCTCCTGCTTCGATGGCATCGAGTAACCTGATCGTTGGCGCCGGTATTTCCGCTACAACTACCGATCCTTCCGCCAGTAACAACGATGACAGTTATTCGCTGTTTATCGATCAATTGCGGGTCATCACTCCACCGCAGATACCGAACAATTAATTTACGTTCGATATTCGTTAAAAAACCCAGCTTCGGCTGGGTTTTTTTATCCATTCGGCTACGAACGTCTTGCCTTTAGGGTGTGATGACTGTTATCTATCAGATTGCCTGGGAGGGCTTTGACGATGCCAATAGTTGCCAATTTCGAAATTGAATATCAGCAGTACCTCGGACCCGATGGACGCCTGAACGGCGAAGATTTGCCGGAGTTCGCAAAAGACAAGAAAAACATACTCGAATTGTTCAAGCACATGTTGTATGTGCGCAGTTTCGATACCAAGGCCGTTGCTTTGCAACGCACCGGAAAATTGGGCACCTATGCTTCCTGCCTGGGCCATGAAGCGACCCATATCGGCATCGGCAGCGCCATGCACTACGACGATGTATTTGCACCCAGCTATCGCGAATATGGCGCGCAATTCATGCGAGGCGTAAAACCTCGCGACGTCCTGATGTATTGGGGCGGCGATGAACGCGGCAATAATTTTTCCGGCCCGCCGCATGACTATGCCTGGTGCGTGCCGATCGCTACCCAATGCCTGCATGCAGCCGGTGCGGCACTGAGTTTCAAATTACGCAACGAGCCACGTGTAGCCGTCTGCTGCGTCGGCGATGGCGGCTCGTCTAAAACCGATACTTATGCGGCGATCAATTCCGCCGGCGCATACACACTGCCGTTTATCCTGTGCATCATCAATAACGGCTGGGCGATTTCGGTTCCGCGCAAGGCGCAAACCGGCGCGAAAACCCTGGCGCAAAAAGGCATCGCCGGCGGTCTGCATTGCGTACAAGTCGATGGCAACGACATCATCGCAGTACGCGGCGCGATGGACCATGCGCTCAAACTTGCACGCAATGGCCATGGTGGCAGCGTGATTGAATTCGTGACCTATCGATTGTCCGATCACACCACTGCCGACGATGCGCGCCGTTATCGTGATGACGCCGAAGTAAAAGCGGCCTGGGAACGCGAACCGATTTCACGACTACGCACTTACCTGATCAACGAAAAGATGTGGAGCGAAGCCGAAGAAACCGCGTGGAAAGAAGAATGCGGACGTTTGGTCGACGAAGAAGTAAACGCCTACCTCGAAACCAAGGTACAGCCGGTTGAAGCGATGTTTGATTATCTATATGGCGACATGCCGGCAGACGTTCTCGCTCAACGCGACGACGCGATTGCCTGGGAGAAACGCTAATGGCCGCGATTACCCTGATTGAAGCGATTACGCAGGCGTTGGCGTATGAAATGAAGCACGACGAGAACGTGATCGTGCTTGGTGAGGACGTCGGCATAAATGGTGGCGTGTTTCGCGCGACTGCAGGCTTGCAACAAATCTTCGGCGACCAGCGCGTACTCGATACTCCGCTCGATGAAACCACGATTGCCGGCTTGACCGTAGGCTTGGCAACACAAGGCATGAAGCCGGTCGCCGAAGCGCAATTCGACGGCTTCATGTATCCGATGGTCGACCACATCGTTTGTCATGCGGCGCGCATGCGTTATCGCACCCGCGGTCGCCTGACCTGCCCGATGGTGCTGCGCGTGCCCTGGGGCGGCGGCATCCGCGCTCCGGAACATCATTCCGAAGCAAATGAATCGATCTTCACCAACGTACCAGGTTTGCGCGTGGTGATGCCGTCATCGCCGCAACGTGCATATGGTTTGTTGCTTGCAGCGATTCGCGATCCGGACCCGGTGATTTTCTTCGAACCAAAAAGAATTTATCGCCAGTACAAGGAAGAAGTGCCGGATGACGGCGAAGCATTGCCGCTCGATGTCTGTTTTGTGTTGCGCGATGGCAGCGATGTCACGCTGGTCAGTTGGGGTTCGCAAATCAAGGAAACCCTCGAAGCCGCCGATGCACTCGCGAAAGAGGGCATTAGCGCCGAAGTGATCGATGTTGCATGCTTGAAGCCACTGGATTTCGATACGATTCTTGAATCAGTAAAGAAAACCGGTCGCTGCGTGATCGTGCATGAAGCCGCAAAAACCGCAGGCTTCGGCGCTGAAATCGCCGCACGCCTGGCCGAGGAAGCGCTCTACGACCTGCATGCGCCGGTCGAGCGCGTCACCGGTTACGACACGCATATTCCTTTGTTCCGCCTCGAGATGAAATATCTGCCGAGCGTGGAAAAAATATTGGCCGCAGTGAAACGGACCTTGTCCGTGTAGGAGCGACGGAAGTCGCGACAGGGTTTGCGAAAAACTACAAGAGAAAGAAAAACATGAGCAATACAAAAATATTTTATCTCCCTGATTTAGGCGAAGGCTTGCCGGATGCCGAAATCGTCGAGTGGATGGTAAAAGTCGGCGACGTGATCCGGCTGGATGAACCGCTGGTCTCGATGGAAACCGCAAAAGCCGTGGTCGAATTGCCATCGCCGGTCTCGGGAAAAATCCTGAAGTTGGCAGGTGGTCCGGGGGACGTGATCAACACCGGCGCGATGCTGGTCGAATTCGAAATGGACATGAACCTGCCGCAGCGCGCTGAAGCGCAGGATACCGGGCATCAACATGGTGCGCAGGCGCATACAGTAGGAGCGACGGGAGTCGCGACAGTCGAAACCGCGGTCCCGACTTCCGTCGGTCCTACGACAGAGGCACCGAAATCCGCCGATGCCGGCACCGTGGTTGGCGCCATGCAAAGCAGCGATGCCATTCGCAGTGAACAAACGCTGGCTATCGGTGGCGTGAAAGCCGTGCCGGCCGTTCGCGCATTGGCGAAAAAACTTGGCGTCGATCTCGCTCGTGTCGCAGCCACCGGTGCCGATGGTGTAGTCACGATGTCCGATGTAAAAAATGCGGCAGCCAACGGCAGTGCAAAACCACAAGCGGCAACGCGTGCGCAGCCTGCACCGATGGCGACTGCTTCGTTGTTCGGCAATGAATCCGCGCCGGCACCCGCAACCCGTGCACCATCGCCACCCGCAGTGAAAGCCGACGCGCCGCTCGACATCGACCAACCGATTCGCGGCGTGCGCCGCAACATGATCCGCGTGATGACCGAGGCACATGCGCAAGTCGTGCCGACGACCTTGATGGACGATGCCGATATCCATGCCTGGGGCCGCGGCGAAGACATTACCGTGCGTTTGATTCGCGCGCTCGTCGTTGCATCGCAAGCGGTACCGGCTTTGAATTCCTGGTTCAATGGCAAGGAAGGTACGTTACGCCGCCACTCGAGAGTCGACATCGGCATTGCAGTCGATACCGATGACGGCTTGTTCGTGCCGGCATTGCGCAATTGCGAAAACATGAATGCCCAGGATGCCCGCAAGGCGATCAACCGTATTCGTGAACAAGTAAAAACCCGCAGCATTCCGCCGGAAGAATTGCGTGACTTCACGATCGTGTTATCCAACTTCGGCGTATTCGCCGGAAAATACGCGACACCGGTAGTCACCCCGCCCTGCGTGTGCATCGTTGGTGCTGGTCGTCTATTCCACGAATTGGTACCGGTACTTGGTGGCGTTGAAACGCATCGCATCATGCCGATTTCGCTGACTTTCGATCATCGTGCCTGCACCGGCGGCGAAGCGGCGCGCTTCCTGCGTGCCTTGCTGGATGATTTACAGCGCGCGAATTGATTGATTTTATGTGGGAGCGACGGAAGTCGCGATAGTCCGCAAAGTGTTGTCGCGACTTCCGTCGCTCCTACAAATGTATTTAGTTTTTAATATTGTATTTCTTGGCGCGAATCCACAGCGCCAAGACCATCACGATCAAAAACGTTTTGTATGCCGACAAGGTCGCGACGACTTGCGGCCACAATGGTCCGGCATCTGACCAGTCGAACGAATACGCCCAACGCATCGCCAAACCGCTGGCGATTAATGCAACGATGATTGCGATGATGTCGAAGCGACGGCGCGAAGCATTCACGATATGCGATTTCGGGAATTTCCAATAGCACCAGGTCAGGATCGCGAACCAGGGGGCAAACAGGATCAAGGCGAGATTGGCCATCAGGCTTTATCGTCGGCAGCAGCACGCAGCACGTTGAGAGCCGCATTGATATCCATCGCGGAAATTCCGTGTGCAAGAACTGCCACTGAGTCGAGTTCGCTGATTGCGGCAACTCCTGATTTCAAATCGGCAATGTATTTACCGGCATCTTTTGGCGTATCGAATGCCAGGCTTTGCAATAGCAAATCGCCTTCGGCACTCAGGAACTTGAAATAAAACTTGCCGTCGCTTTCACGATACTGTTTGAAGACCGGCAAGGCTTTTTTCTCGACGACATCCCTGGACTTCGAAGCAACGGCTCCCAGATTTCGCAGGCCCACCGCATATCGCAAATCTTTCAGCAATGGTTCGGCAATCGCGCGTGCTTTCTCGGCACCGTGCTGCAATTGCAGTTCGATCAATTCCGGCTTGGCCATCAGGGCTTCGTACTTCTCGCGCATCGGCGCCACTTCGGCATCAATGGTTTCCAGCAAGGCCTGCTTGGCTTCACCCCAGGACAAACCATCAATCAATGCCTGACGAAAGACTGCACTTTGTTCGGCCGAAGAAAAAGCCTGGTACAAGCTAAACAAATGCGAGTTATCCGGATCTTTCGGTTCGCCTGGCAGGCGTGAATCGGTCACGATGCCGGCGATCAGCTTTTTCAATTCGGCTTTGCCGGCAAATAACGGAATCGTGTTGTCGTAACTCTTGCTCATCTTGCGACCATCGAGACCGGGCAAAGTCGCAACCGATTCTTCGATTACCGCTTCCGGCAACACCAGATGTTCGCCATACAAATGATTGAAACGTGCCGCGAAATCTCTTGCCATTTCGATGTGCTGGATTTGATCGCGGCCGACCGGCACCTTGTTGGCGCCAAACAACACGATATCGGCCGCCATCAACACCGGATACATGAACAAGCCCGCGGTAATGCCTGCGTCCTCGTCTTCCTGTTTGGCGGTGTTGATATCGACCGCCGCCTTGTAGGCGTGTGCGCGATTCAGCAAACCCTTGCCGGCCACGCAGGTCAGCAACCAGGTCAGCTCCGGAATTTGCGGGATATCCGATTGCCGATAGAACCAGACCTTGTCGGGATTCAAACCGGCCGCCAGCCAGGTCGCGGCAATTTCCAGCGTCGAACGCTGTACGCGCGTAGGGTCGGCGATTTTGATCAGCGAATGGTAATCGGCCAGGAAATAAAAGCTTTCAGTATCGGGCTTCAGGCTGGCGGCAATCGCCGGCCGGATTGCGCCTGCATAATTGCCCAGATGCGGTGTGCCCGAGGTAGTAATTCCAGTAAGAACGCGAGTTGGCATGGTGACTTCGATAAACCGTGAATAAACGGGACTAGTTTAACCGTTTAGGGCCTAACCCCGCATTCGACTTCGGTTCGTTTAGATGGGCGCACAACAAAGGAGTGCCTTTATGAAACGCCTGTTATCCGCCGCCATCGCCATGACTGCCCTGTTTGGCCTGTCCGCCTGCTCAGCCAAAGCCAACGAGCATCTGGTGGACGTGCAAATCCGCGACATGGACCGCTATACCGCGCTTGAGAATTATTACGAACGCAATCAAACCTATGTCGCCGGCCGCCCAGGGCATCGTTACTCGGTCGTGTTGCAAAACCAGACTGGCGAGCGCGTGCTGGCGGTGCTGTCGATCGATGGCGTGAATGCCATCAGCGGCCAGACGGCCAGCGCATCGCAAACCGGTTACGTGCTGGCACCCTATCAGCGCATGGAGATCAAAGGCTGGCGCAAAAGCATGCAGGACGTTGCCCAGTTCCGTTTTACCGATCTTCCCGATAGCTACGCAGCACGTACGGGACGCCCGGAAAATGTCGGCGTGATTGGTGTAGCCGTTTTCCGCGAACGTCGTTACCAGCATTACTATGAATATGAAGAAGAATACAGCTACCGCGATCGCGATGATCGTTACGCGCCTAAAGCCGCCGAGCGTAACCAGGCTGGCGCCGCTTCGGATTCAGCCGCAGCACCGGCGATGAAATCGCAACGCTCGGTCGCCGCCGAAACGCAGTCGCGTCAGGAACTCGGCACTGGCCATGGCGAACGTCGTTACGACCCTGCCCGTCAAACCACTTTCGAACGTGCAACGACATATCCGAACCAGGTGAGCAGGATTTTCTATGATTCCTACGAATCTTTGGTGGATCGCGGCATTATCCGTGACTACCGGTATCGTAATCGTGACCGCGGCCCTGATGCGTTCCCGATTGGTTTCGTCCCCGACCCATACGACAACTAAACCGGAACCATCGAAAATAATGGCCGCTCAATGAGCGGCCTTTTTTATTTGTCCGATTTTTTTACCGGCTTCTTTGCCGCGGGTTTCACCGGTTTTTTCGGTTCGTCTTTTTTAGGCGTAGTCGTTTTGGCCGTCGATTTTTTGGTAGACGCTTTCGAAGGCAATTTCTTTTTATTCGATTTCACCTTTTCAAGCATTTCATCGGCCAGCAAAACATCATGCGAAATCAGGCCGGCTGCCTTGGCAATCGCGAGTTTGGCCTGCACCGCGTTTTCGTTCGGATCGGCCAGTAATAATTCACGAATGGCTTCGCGTACTGCTTTCGCCGCGTCACGCTGTAATTTGGCTTTCGAACTTTTTTGCACAAGCCCCAGAATGGCATCAACGACGGGTTTTATGTAGCCAGCTTCGATTGTCATTCAGGGACGTCCTTGTCGGAAAATTCAGTTTTTGTCGCCGGCTTTTTCGATCTTGTCGCCAACCTTGGTGCCGGCTTTCTTCACGTCTTTGCCGAAGCCTTCTACGGTATTGCAGGCAGTCAGATTGAAAGCAAATGCAGCGATGATTGCGAACAGGAAAATCTTTGCGGTTTTCATGAGTGTCTCCATGATGTTGAAAGTGTAAGGTCGGCGGGTCTCAAAAGCTGCGAAAACCCTGGACTGCCACAATTTTAAATCCGCAAGATTAATCCCGCATTAAAGTCGATTTTCCAAACAGGCTTTCGACCAGATCAACCGCAAGCTGCGCAGTTTTATTGTGTTCGTCGAAGGCGGGATTCAACTCGACGATATCGAGCGAGCCCAGTTTGCCGGTATCGGCAATCATTTCCATCACCAACTGGGCCTCGCGGTAATTCGGGCCGCCGGGAACGGTGGTGCCAACACCGGGCGCAATTGCCGGATCAAGGAAATCGACGTCGAAGCTCACATGCACGTGGGTGTTGTCGTCGATGTCTTCGAGCGCTTCTTCCATCGCACGTTTGATGCCGATTTCATCGATATAACGCATATCGTAAATATCGAGACCATATTCCTTGACCAGTTTTTTCTCGCCGGCATCGACCGAGCGAATACCGATTTGGCGAATATCTTCGGCATTCATCGCCGGACTGAAACCACCGAGATGTGTCAAAGGCTGCGGACCCAAACCGCATAGGCAGGAAACCGGCATGCCATGTACGTTGCCCGATGGTGTTACTTCATGCGTATTGAAATCGGCATGTGCATCAAGCCAGATCACCCGCAATTTTTTTCCTTTTGCGCGGCAATGATTTGCGACAGCCGTAATACTGCCAATGCCCAGGCAATGATCGCCACCGAGCAAAATCGGCATCTGGTTTTGTTCGAGTGCCGCGCTCATCGCCTGCATCACGCTGCGATTCCAGACGACGACTTCGTCCAGATGGCGATAACCATCAACTGGCGGCAACCACGGATTGACCGGGCCGCTCAGATTGCCGGAATCGACCACATCGAAACCGCGCTCACGCAATGCTTTTTCCAAGCCGGCGACACGCAATGCTTCCGGTCCCATGGACGCGCCACGATGGCCTGCGCCGATATCGGTAGGCGCGCCGATCAAGACAATTTGCGAACGAGTTTGCGACATAGACAATCCAGCGTTTTCGTGGGTGCCTAGATTAACAGAAGATGAGTGCGCAGACGTCATGCGGGCCCCATTTCCAGGCAGCATCCCAGGCACCATATCAAGATGGATCCAGTGGAAATTCAAAGTAAATTCACTATTCACAATCCATAATTCCGGGTAAATAAAGACAGGTTTAATGACGCGTTCCGTGTGCCAGCGAACGGAGGCTCGACGAGATTCAGTGGATTGTGGCCGCTACACATAGATCGGTGCAGTGTTTTTTTACTGCCTGCTCTGCCACTTCAATTCATCCCATGACTTTGCCTCGGAGCAGATCATATGAATATCCATATTTTGACAAGCGTTTTTGGATTGCTGTTTGCATCAAGCGTGATGGCCCAGGACAGCGTCACGGTGAATGCCGTTTCGGAAACTGCAACGTCGCAGGACTTCGGTTCGCTGCCTGCGTCGGCCGAGATAAGGCAGTTGAAGCAATGGGTGAGCGACTCGGGTGATAACGGCAGATTGCCTTTTATCCTGGTCGACAAGGTTAATGCCAGGGTTTATGTATTCAACTCATCCGGTCAACTGCAGGGTATGGCGCCGGCGTTGCTTGGCTTGGCGCGCGGAGATTATTCCGCTCCAGGCATCGGCGACCGACCATTGTCGGAGGTTGGCGTGGAAGATCGCATCACCCCGGCCGGCCGTTTTGTTTCGTCATTGACCTACGACAAGAATGGCAAACAAATTCTGCTGGTTGACGATGCAGAGGCCCTGAGCTTGCATCCGGTCGTCAAGGGAACACCTGCCGAACGTCGTGCGGAACGTTTGCAAAGCAGCACATCCCAGGACAATCGCATTTCCTTTGGTTGCATCAACGTACCGGTTCAGTTTTTCAACGAAATCGTCAGCACGACATTCACGCGCACCGAAGGCATCGTTTACATTCTTCCCGAAACGCGTCCGTTACAAACTCTATTTGGAACGGGCAACACGCAGAACAGAGTGTCCAGCACGAACCGATTGGGCAATCCCTTGCTTACTCAATCCAGAACAGGTGAACAACAGAACAACGTGCCGAGCACAGCCCGGTAATGAACATCTACATTAACGTTCCCGGCGTTTATTAACTGCCAGCGGCCTTCATGAAACCCCGTGCAACAAAAAAACCCGCCATTTAAGCGGGTTTTTGCTGTCGTTAGGTCAACATGAAACTACATTGAACTGGTTTTTGGTGCCGGCACCCGGATTCGAACTGGGGACCTACCGCTTACAAGGCGGTTGCTCTACCAACTGAGCTATGCCGGCAACAGGCCCGCATTTTAGCTTGAAGTAATTCAATCGAAAACCCGGAAACTGTGCAGCCCAGCAATTTACTGGCTTTTACCCGGTGAAAATTACTGGCAGGTGACCTTGTTTGCGCTCAATTTCCCGAGCGGCAGCACCGATTCAAGCTTGAAGTCTTCCGGTACCGCCACGTCGATCCACCACTGTGAAGCTTGTTCAGTCCGCGATTCAAGCACCGGATTGAAACCGAGTTTGACTACCGACTCCTTACGGGCTTCGGCATTTTGCAAATCGCGGAAAATTCCCAGCGAAACGGTGTTTTCCTGCGGGCCCGCCGTCACGACGTAGTAATCACGCAGGCCGTTGGCGGCCAATTGACGGGCAAACTGCAAGGCTTCTTCGCGGTTTTTTGCCGCCGGCAAATAAACCCGGTAGCCCTGCAAGGCGGCGGCCTGTAATTCACGGAACTGGATGCGGCCGGCAATCGGTGTCAATACGTTCATGGCGGCGCGCAGATCAGCTGGCGTGTCGAAAGCACCGATACTCAAACACAAAGGCGTGGCGCTTAAATTCAATGGCGCCTCGTTCAACTCTTCGGCACCGTTTAATTGCGTGCGTTCAACTTCGCTGAGCAAATTCAAGCCGAGCGTATTCTGTTCGCGCGGCGGCAATGCGGCTTGCTTGGGTTCGCGATGCAGCAACCACCAACTGGCAGTTCCCAAATGCAGACAAATTAGAAACACGAAAATACTGCGCAACATTCAAGTTTGTTCCAGATAGCTGGCGTACAGCGCCAAGCCTTCAAGCACCAGGGCTGGTTGATGCACGGTATTATCCGGCAAATGCGGCAATAAAGCTTCTGCATCGCCACCGGTTATCAGCAATTGCAGATTGTCTTCGTTCAGCAAGCGACTGGCTTCGCGCCAACTTTTTTCAATAATGCCGAGCACCATGTAACGCGCACCGCTGGCCAATGCATCTCCGGTGTTGTCGGAAAACCCCTTTGCCAATCCCGATAAATTCCTGAAATTGGCAAAGCGTGCTTCCATCGCATGGTGAATGATGGTTTCGGTTGCCGTGATCATGCCGCCATGATGCTTGCCGTCGGCCTGAAGCACATCGACGGTCAAGGCACTGCCAACCGACACAAGCATCAGTGATTGTTTTCTTTGATGTGCAGCCAGCAAAGCGAGAAAGCGATCGACACCGAGTTGCTGCGGGTTCGGATAGGCGATACGCATACCCAATGCTTCCGCCTGCGTATTGATTCGCTTGACTGAAAATCCGGCAGTCGTGAATGCCGATTCGATCTTGCCACTGATGTCTGCATTGGCAACCGACGCAAAGTAGCAGGGCTCATTTTCGTGTAGCGGGTTGAATAACTTGTTCAATCGTGAAACAAAATCCACCGCATCATTGGCAATTGCGGTTACCGGCGCAAGCGAACCATCCTCGAGCAAGCGAGTAATTTTGCAACGGGTATTTCCACAATCGATCAAGAGACTCATGGCACTCACAAAGGTCGGACGCTGATTTCACCGGAGTGATAATGCCGTTCTACGCCCTGCTGCTGCAAGCGTAAAGCGCCTTGTTCGGTAATGCCGAGCACGCGGCCTGTCTGCGTGTTTGCGCCGTCGAGTAATTTCACGTCCTGATTCAACAAAATATCGTAGTCGGGCCATTGCAATAAAAATTCGGCGGGACCGTTGTCTTCAAAATCCTGCAAGCCGGGTAACAAGTCGTTCAACAACGCAGTCAGGATGTGATTACGAGACACGGTCTTATCATCGGTTTGATGTTGCAAATCGGTCCATGCCTGATCGATATTGCCTGCCGAATGTGCCGGCATTCTGACATTCAGGCCAATGCCGATAATCGCGCCAATTTCCGCATTGGCTTCGCCGGAAACTTCAATCAGGATGCCGCCGCATTTTTTGAAGCCTGGTGCGTAGATATCGTTTGGCCATTTCAAACCGATATCGGCAAAACCCTGCGAACGCAAACTTTTCGCCAGGATGACGCCAACCACCAGACTCAAGCCCGACAAGGCTGGCAGGCCTTTATTGAAGCGGCGGCGCAAACTCAAATATATATTGGCCGCCGTTGGCGAGGTCCAATACCGGCCAAGTCGACCACGCCCCGCGGTTTGTTGTTCCGCCAGAAAAATATCGGTACCGGCTTTCTGCTTCGGCTCCGCTTTCGCCCAGGAATTGGTGGAATCGATTTGCTCGGCGATCTTGAAATCGCCCACAAATTTTTTCGCGTTGGAGTTCAGGTGTTTACAAATCAATTCACGATCTAGCCATTCCACATCGTTTTTCAGGAAATAACCCTGGCCCGATTTTGTTTCGATTTCGAAACCGGAATCACGCAGATTTTGGATGCGTTTCCATATCGCGCTTCGACTGATTCCCAATTGCTCCGCCAACGCGACTCCACTGACCGGCGTTTGCGACAGCAAGCTCAGTAGTTCGCGATCAATCACGGCGCTTTTCCGTGCAAGGCGCGCCAGGCGCGTTGCCAAAGCATCGCCTTGTCGAAGCGATATTCGTTCTTTTTCAGCAATCGCTGCATATTGCCGCGATGGGTAAACAGCATCAGCAATGCCGCCAATGCTGAAAAAACGATCACGGATAATGAGGCTTCCCTGATCAAGGCAAATACCAAGAGGCTAAACCCGGCGAGTACGGTCGATAAACCCACGTACCCGGTCAACGTCAGGCATAGCAGCCAGGTAATCACCAACACCGGCACTGCAAGCGGCCATAGCAATAAAATGCCACCCACCAATGTCGCCGCTCCCTTGCCACCACGAAAGCCGTGAAACACCGGCCATACATGCCCGAGTACCGTACAGAAAACTGCAATCAATGGCATTGCTCCGGAATATGCAGGAGATGAAAAACGCAGCGCCAGATAAGCCGCCAACGCGCCTTTGCCAATATCAACCAGCACCACACCCAATGCAAACTTGAAACCCTGGGTGCGAAATGCATTCGTGCCACCGGCATTGCCGCTGCCTTGATTACGGATATCGACACCGCGAAAACGGCCGATCAACAAACTGCCTGAAATCGAACCAAGCAAATATGACGAAACTAAAATCAGGATATCTAGCATGCGTTCCGACTCAAAGCACTGGCTGCAGTGAAATTACCAGGGCCCCCGGACCCGCATGCGCACCAACGGCAGGGCCGGTTTCAACGCACCAGGCCTGTTCATGCGGAATCAGTTTTTTCAATTCGGCCAACAATGCTTCGCCATCATTTTCGGCGTCGCAATGACCGACGATCACCCGCCATTTTTTATCGTGATCAATCGCTTTTGAAACGTAGTGGGCAAACCGTCTTGGAATATCTTTCTTGCCGAAAAACGCGCTATGCGGTTTCAAGGTTCCTTCCGGGGTCACCTTTACCATTGGCGTCAAACCCAGCCATTCGGCAATGTTCTTCGCCCACTTCGGCACGCGGCCGCCACGTACGGCATGGCTGATTTCACGGGCAATCGCCCAGGTTTCGGTTTGCGGCTTCAATTTCGCAAGCAAACTCATGATCGCTTCGGGACTATCGCCACGTTGCGCCGCTTCCGCAGCGGCAATGGCAAGAAGTGCTTCGCCACCGGCCGCGTTGGCGCTGTCGAAAATGAAACTGCGATCTGCGTGTCCGCGCTGAGCGGCAGTTTCGGCCGATTGTATGGTGCCGGAAACTGCCCGTGATACACCGATGTACACAAATGCCGGGTGATGCGATAACAAAAACTCGAATTGCCTGCGGAAATCACCCGGCGATGGCTGGCTGGTTTTCGGCAACACGATTTCAGTGCGTAATTTGCGATAGAACTCGGCAGTCGTCAGTCCTATTTTGTCGAGGTAATCATCGTCACCGAAATTCAGTCGCATCGGCACGACATGGATATTCAGTTGTTCGGCAATGCCTATTGGCAAATCGGCTGCACTATCGGTGATAACGACAACACCGCCGGTGCCTTGGCTGCTACGTTTCTGCGCGTGCATGTCGTCGGCCTTGGTCGATTCGACGCGACCAAAGCGCGCGGCCACCTCGAACAAGGCTTTCGGATTCGCAACGTGTGCGTGCAAACGCAGACGCGAATGCGAACCAGCAACCACGACACAGGAAGCACCCAGATCGGTCACTGCCGCACGCAGACTTGCACGATCCAGACCTTCACCAATCAATAAACATTCACTGCAAAAACGATGCTCGGGGTCCTCGTCGCTCAAGTCGCCATGCACTTGCGCTGCTTCAAGATCGGCACGGTTGTCGAGCACACTGTCGACGGAATCCCATTTCCCGGATTTGAGATATTCGTCAATGCCTTCAAGCATATCGACGAAACCCTGCGCGCCTGCGTCCACCACGCCAGCCTTTAACAACACCGGCAATTGCTGCGGCGTATAGGCCAAGGCCTTGCGGGCGTTTTGCAGCGCTTTATCAAACCAGAGCTTGGCATCGGTGATATCGGCACGTGCTTCCAGTGCTTCGGCAAAAGCAGTGATCACGCTCAAGATGGTGCCTTCTTTCGGTTCGGCCAATGCATACCTGGCAGATTTTGCCCCGGCCTGTACCGCACGCGACATCGAAGCAAAATCGACGCCGCGAACGATACCAACGGCTTCGGCGACACCGATAAAAAATTGCGCCAGGATGGCGCCGGAATTTCCCCGGGCCCCGTCGATCGCATCGTCTCCGACCCGCCTTAACAAATCACCCGCCCCGGGGGTACGACGACTCAAGGCGCCGGTCAGTACATTTCCGAGCGTAAACGCCAGATTGCTACCGGTATCGCCATCGGGAACCGGGAACACATTGATTTTATTAAGGGCTTCGCGCTGCGAGATGACGCGCCTGGCACCCGCGATCAAGGCTCTCCGAAGGGCTGGGCCTCGAATATGGATGGGGGATAGAGAATTCAGGACTGCACTCATGCGGGGCTAAGTCTGCCGGAACTATGTGGAGATGACCATGCTGCATTGCAAAATAACATCTAACTCACATTTGCAAAAAAAATAGGGCTAAAATGCGGATGCTTTGCAACCTTTTGCGGCGTACGTGCATCTTAATGACACCAAGGCTTTGGGGACTGTCCAGATGAAATCATCCAATTATTTACTAGTGCTATTGCTGATCGCCGGCCCGGCTTTCTCTAAAGCCAGCACCAGTGGCGATGAACCGACTATCTGCCCGAAGAGCCGCATCACGGTACAAACCAACACGCAACTTGAAAATGACACGGTCAGTACTGTGCCTCCTGCCGCAACACGACCAACACCAGCTCGTACCACTCGCAATACGGCACCACGTACGGTTTCACCGCGTTGGCATACGATGCTGCCCGGAATGTTTCGCTAATCTGGCGACGCGTTAGTTTTATCCCGGCGACACACGGTCGGCAAACATCAAAATACCGGCGGAATCCGAATCGAAATTTCGGCGCCTTCGAGTTCGCGCGATTTGCCGATCATCAATTCACCGCGATACGCGTGCACGATGTCCTGCACGATAGCCAAGCCAATGCCATGGCCTTGAACACGCTCATCACCGCGCACGCCACGTTGCAACATGCGTTCGACGTTTGCCGGTGCAATCCCCGGGCCATCGTCGGCAACACTGAATGAAACACCCGGACGCCGATTTGTTGGAGCCGGTTCGACTTTCACCGTCAACAATACTTTGCTGTTCGCCCATTTGAAGGCGTTCTCGAGCAAGTTGCCGAGCAGCTCCTGCAGGTCGCCGAGCTCGCCGTGGAATCGGGCGGCTTCGTCAATTTCGAATTCGCAAATGACACCCTTGTTCTTGTAGACCTTTTCCAGGCTCTGCACGATTTCCAAAGCACGTGGCTCGATTTCAATCGGCACTGAAAACAAGGCATGGCCGCTACGTGCCGCACGCGACAATTGGTAGGACACGATTTCATCCATGCGGTGCGTTTGCGCCTTGACTTCCTCACGCAAACTTTCATAGCTGGCTTCGGCATCAAGACGCGCGCGCAAAACCGCCAACGGCGTTTTCAGGCTATGCGCCAAATCGGAAAGCGTATTGCGACTTTGATCCAACCCGCTGCGCTCGCTTTCGATAAAAGCATTCAAGCTATCGGCAATCGGTTCGAGCTCACGTGGATGCTGGCCGGTAAGTCGCTGGCTTGAACCACTCTGGACTTGTTTGAGTTCTTTTTCCAGATGTCGCAGAGGCAACAGGCTCCAGCGCAACACCAGTGTTTGCAGCAACAATAATAAAACGGTGGCCAGGCCAAGATAATTCCACAACGCACGGCGGAAAACGGCAATCTGCTGATCGAGCGCAGAAGTGTCCTCGTAAATCGCATAGGTTAACTGGACTTCACCGGAACTGGTTTCCCAAATGGTGGTTTGACTCAAACGGAATAATTTCAGTACTTCTCCATCCGCTTGTTGGTAGGTTTGCGGTCCTTCGATCATGGCATCGCCGGGCTCGATCGCATCAGGCGTTGGAATCGTACGACCCAGGGTGGATGCCGATTCCCAGCGAAACCCTTTGCCAACTGCGACTGCATACAAGCCACTACCGGGCCGGTCGAAGCGCGGATCAGGTGGTGAGGCTTCTGGTGATTTAAAGCGGCCGTCGGCGTCGAAATCGCTGTTTCGCAAATACGCGCGTGCGTAATTGTCGAGCCGTTGCTGCAGATTGCTCAATGCGGTTTCCTGGAACGCGTGGTCCAGTGCATAACCGGTCAGACCTAAAAAAGCGACCAGTCCGAGACTGGCCGCTAGTAATTGGCGTGAATTAAGTGAGAGCGTGCGCCACGCCATGCGATTTTATTCGCTGCGTGGAATGGCAAAACGATAGCCGCGACCACGCACGGTTTCGATCGGTTTCAATTCACCATCGGGATCAAGTTTTTTCCGCAAGCGACCGATAAATACTTCGAGCACGTTGGAATCGCGATCGAAATCCTGTTGATAGATGTGCTCGGTCAGATCCGCCTTGGAAACCAGTTCGCCGGCATGCAGCATCAAATATTCCAGCACCTTGTATTCGTAGCTGGTCAAATCGACCGCGAGACCATTGACGGTAATCGTTTGCGAAGACAGGTCCAGTCGGACCGGGCCGCAATCGAGTGTCGGCTTGCTCCAGCCAGCCGCTCGACGCAGCAATGCATTGATACGGGCCAATAACTCTTCGACATGAAATGGCTTGACCAGATAATCATCGGCGCCCGCTTTCAGGCCTTCGACTTTATCCTGCCAGCTCGAACGTGCGGTCAGGATCAGGATTGGAAATTTCTGGCCGACTTCGCGCAGTTTTTTCACCAGATCCATGCCGGACATTTTCGGCAGACCCAGATCAATCACGGCGATATCGAATGGCACTTCTTTGCCGTGGTAATAGCCTTCTTCGCCATCGGCAGCCGTATCAACGGCAAAGCCGTCGCGTTTCAGGCGGGCAGCCAGGGTTTCACGAAGTGGAGCTTCATCTTCAACCAGCAATATGCGCATGTGCGTCTCCTGTGACGGGATCCGGCCGTCTCAGGGCCGGATCAAAACTGATTAGGATCACCGCCATCCTTACTGTCCGCATTGTTTTGAGGGCGGGGAGCGGGAGTGGGTTTTTTACTGCGATCTTGTTGTGTGTCGACCTGTACGACGCGAACACGGCCATCATTGGTCAACACTTTGACGCGATTGACCTGGCGACCGTCTCTTTGTTGCATTGGCTCGGCACTTAAGACTTCACCGCCTGTTTGGCGTTCAACCTTACGTACGGAGTCGGTCAGGCTGGTTTTGGTTTCGGCACGAGGCTGATCGTTATTGCCATTGCCTTTTCGCTGGTCAGCCGAGACCGGCGCCGCTATCAAAGCAGCTAACAGGATCATGGCAGGGGCGATATAACGAGTCATGGCAATAGTTTAAGGGCTCAGGCCAACGAGGCCAATCAGGTTGAAGGCAGTGTGGTGCTTTTGGGGTGAATCCTATCTGAATTTGCTTCAGGTTGTTGTTACAGGCGGTTATTTGTTGGACTGCGTCAAAAAATCTCACCGACGCAGCAGCGTAACGAACCACCGGCCTTTTCAATCTCCGACAAGTCGACTGAATGCACATTAAAGCCCGCCTGTTCGAGAATCTTGCGGTTCATGTCACTCAGGGCATTTGCGGCCAGTTGGCTCATCCATACCGCGTCGTCACGCAAGCCGATGGCGTTTGCTGCGAAGGCATTTTTTTCCTGTACCGATAACACGGCCGCATTGGGCGAATAAAATTCCGCGATGGCGTCGCTGACTTTCGTATCGGCGAAACCACTTGGCGCGATGATCACACCGTTGCCTGCCAGCACTGTGAGAACAACATTGGTGTGGTACTCGCCTGCAGCGAGATCGAACATCAGGCAGGCCTTCAAGCCAAAGGCCTCGACCATTGCCTGTGCGCCGGCTTCGTCGCAACGTTCGCTCAAACCGCAAAAGCCTATATTGCGGGCACGATCGATTATCAGCGAGCCGGTCAATTCGCAGATACCAGGTTGTTGTCTCAAATCGATCAGCTCGTAACCCAATACATCTCGAAAGAAACCGAGCATGTCGCCGCGCTCGGCTTCGGCTTGCCGTACCGGATGCCGCATATGGCCGAGTATTATTTTATTTTTCGCGGTCGCAAATACATTGTTCGGAAACACTGCATCGGGTGTTTCAGCTCGTCCGGAAAATGCTATTGCCGGGATTTGCTCCGACAATGCCTGGACCAGCGCCATGTGTTGCGATAGTGCCAGCTCGCTACGCACCGGCTGCTGCATATCCATGTACACGTTGTCCTGCGCCGATTCCGCCGCCAGCGAAAAAGCTTCGGGAGTGACCAGGTAAACGCCTTTCGCACAACCGGGATATAGCGGTTCGCAGGTTTTCGCAAAGCTGAAAAAGGCATCGATGTCACGCGTCAACATGGCAATTCCGTGAGATGAGATGAGATGAAAAGCAAACTATTCTAGCAAATCGTGCAAATCGATTAGATATCCGTTTGTGTCATCGATGCTGCCTTCGATTCCGCATGGCTTTGCGCAAGCGCAGGCGTAAAACGATAGCGCAATGCCCGTCCGGCGAGTGCCGCCACGGCCACAATCATGCCGGATGCAACAAGCTCACCGGCCAGCCAAAAGCCAGTGAAGTACGGATGTAAGTACTGGTTTACCAGCAGCGATGAGAAGGCGCCGGCTGCCGCACCGACCAGCAACGGGTGGCGACGGGTATACCAACCCACCACCAGTGCCGGAGCTAGTTTGGCGAATGCGACCAGTGGCGGACCGATCGATGCCAAGGCTTCGGCCGGATTCGACGCCGACATTCGATGCGCTACCGGCAACAACAGGGTTTCAATTGTTGCGATCAAAATGCTGCCAAGCACGACTACGACAATTGAATGCAGCCAAATATTTTTCATGCAAACCTTCCGTGGCAATTTTCGGGCAATACTAAGCGAAGTTTTTCGCGTATAGCTGAAGCAGCTCATCGCTGTCGCCCAGATATAAATCATTCTCGAATTGCATACCCAGCGCACGCAAAAGTTTTATCGAGCTCTGGTTTTCCGGCAGACAGATCGCGACCAGTCGATCAAGGCCAATCTGGTCTTTCGCATAGTCCATGCATGCTTGCGCCGCTTCCATTGCATAGCCTTTCCCCCAGTAATCGGGGTGAAGCGCAAAGCCGATATCGACGTCATCGAGCGTGTCGCGTTTTAGTAATCCGCACATGCCAATCGCCGCAGCATCCGATTTCCTCTCGACCATATACAGGCCAAAACCGTGCTGTTCGATCATCGTCAACGGGCCGTTGTGGATATAGGCACGTGCATCGTCCAGATTGCGCACGCCGCGATCACCGATAAATTTCAGCCAGGAAGGCTGATTGAGCAAGTCGAGAATAAAGTCGGCATCTTCGTCTTTAAGCCAACGCAGATTCAGTCGTTCGGTTTGCATTACCAGCATTGGTCAGCCCGTTGAAAGCGAAGGATTCGTTTTTCCGACTTTAACCGCAAACGCAGCATCGATTAAATATGCAGGCTGGATTTCATGCGCTGCGGAAACAGTCGCGTGGCGATATCGCCCATGAAAAACAGGAATCCGTAGACACTGGCAATAAACAGGGCGAACGGCACCTGATAAAACGGCAAGCCAACCGTACCGTGTTGAAACAGTATCCGACGCAATGCTTTCAGCTGCCATTTCCCGATTCGGGAGATCGAATGGAAAATCGTTCCCTTGCCGGCCCGTTGCTCGGTCTGATTCATCAACAAATCGTCGCGACCTTGAACCACGGCACGCAGCAGAAAATGGCTTAATCCGTTTGGTGGCGGATGCGATGCTTGCGCACCGGTATTGGAAACGATTTGCACGCCTTCTTTCGCCAGTTTTTTTGCCAGCAACCGGCAGGCACCACGGGAAGCTCCAGGAATGACTTCATACGGATGCGCCAGAAAAATTTCGCGCCGGAACGCCACGCTGTTGGCGAAAAAACCTTTTGCCGGCGATATTTTCGCTTCGGTTGCACGCAGCGGAAAAAACCAAGTCAACGCAAATGTGCGGCTCATCATATCGTCGGGCGTGACATAGGCATGTCCCGCGACGACTTTGCATTCCGGATTTTGCATCGGCGACAACATGTTCTCGATCCATTTAGGCTCGGGAATCAAATCGCTGTCGATAAACAGCAGGATATCGCCCTGCGCCTGGCGTGAACCGATATTTTTCAGGCCGTAATAACCTTCGCTGCCGGCGGCGATGATGCGCCATTGGCAATGCCGCGTGCCGCGCGGAATTTCTGCGGCGACGATGTCTTCGATAAAACCGCCGTCGAAAGCGCCGGCGTCGTAGAGAATCAGGATTTCTGCAGCGGGCACCGTGTTGTTCGAATCCGGACTGGGGTGATTGTCAAAATATTCCGGGATCTGTTTCGCCATTGCACGCAGCATTTCGCGACAACGATCCATTTCCGACAACTTCACGTTTTCCCATTCAATGATGATGGAAATTTGTGGCTTGATCTCTTGCATATACGGCCCCTGTTTGCCGGCGAATTGTAGCAAACCGATTGCCGATAGCGCGGCTCGTCTGCGGCTTGTTGACAACTATCTACAAATTTCCGGGGCTTCTGGAGGGAAAACTGCTTTTTAGGCCACAGATAAGGTGTTTATGGCTTGGACCCCGATATGCATTTCGGCGATAATTACGCTTACCGGCATTCACCAAGATCATGATTGTGCTGCTTGTCGTAAATGGCATGGGCGTCGACCAATCAAGCTACCTTCCAGCCATGCCTTTCCTGCTTTTAATTCCCTACAATTGGACCGCCCCATGCTTGTTCGCCTGCTGCTGACGCTTGCCCTTTTGGTCATTGGAAACCCTGCTTATGCGGGCGCAACCAGTCATTCTGAAATATTGACCTATTCACTACTGACCGATACCAATCCACGCATGGTGATAATGGGTGCGAAAACCGTTGCGCAAGACGGTATTTTTGCGCAAGGCACAACCGATATTGTTGCGGAATTACTGAACGAACGAACGCTCAAACACGCGGCAACAGGGGCCGATCTAGACGTCACATGCTGGCTGATACGCCTTTTGGGAAATAGCGGAAATACCCGTTACAAAGCACTTGTCGAAAATGCCGTATCGACATATGCACACGAGAAAGTCAGCAAATTCGGCAGCTTGGCATTGCTTGAAATGACTAAACCCGCAGATGCAGGTTACGTAGCTGGCACTGTATCGCTGGATCAGCTGCGCACCGATCTTGCAGCACAGCGTGCGGCGATAATGTCTACGACTCGCACCTTCTCGTCTGTCACGACAGGCCAGTCCATTGATGAAATATTTACTGCCGCAGGCTATCCGGATGAAATTCGGGAAACAGTCGAGAGCAAGGGCTGGGGTATGGTGAAGATCCATACGCGTTCGCTGCAATTCTTCTATTACGGCCTCGGTGTGGTCGATGTAGATTATTCGGCTTTGGCTGAAACACATGGCTGGCGCGTTGTCGCACTTTGGTATGACGTCCGCCACAACGCCAGCCCGTATACCGGAACAAAACGAAGCGAGGCTGCGCTTGTGATGACCTCCGAACCCATGCTTCTGATGAAGCTATCTCGTCGAATGGTTTCGCAGCGCGTCACCGAAACCGAACTGCTGGACCGCGTTGCCGAACGCATTCGTATTTCGCTAAAAAGTCGAAAAGAACACGATGTCTTCGCACTTACCTATTTCTGCCGCCTTCTTGGAGACAGTGGCAATGCGCGTTACAAAGACATTCTTCAGCTTGCGGCTAATGATGCGGGAGACAACGGCATTCGCAAACATGCGAAAGTGGCGTTGGAGCAATTTAGCAAATAGAAGGCTCGGTCGGGCTGATTGCTCAGATCAACTCAAGCGCCGTTTTCGGATAACGATACGCTTTCAGCTCGATGATATTTCCGCTCGGATCGCACAAGGCCATTTTCGCCTGTTCATTCTGCTGTGCGATATGGGAAATCGCCGGCGGCAATTCAAACTCGACGTTTTTCTCGACCAGCTTTTGCGAAAGGATTTCCCATTGCTGCCACGTCAGCACGGCGCCGAAATGCCGGACGCCCTGGTCTTCTTTCGGGATAACTTGCGCGGGCTGCTGATGCAGCGTGATTTGGCAGCCGAACATGTAGATGTCACACCACTGTTCGCGCTGGCGTCCGATGGTCGCGCCGAAAACATGCTGGTAAAAGTTTTTCGCTTCGTCCAATTCGCTGACCGGAAATGCCAAATGAAACATCGGAAAATGCATACGGACACCTGCTGCCAAATACAGTCATGTTCTTCTCATGACTTCATTAATTCATCCGCTCCGTGCAAGCGTAATTCGGTTGCGACCAAGCGGCCCAAGCCTGCGGGATCATGCGCATGACCAACCGCTTGCGCACGAACGCAGTGGCCAGTCTTGGCAGAACCCACTAATCCTTCCAGGCTTAATATATTTCCCTCAAGCGTAGCGTAAGCGGCAACGGGCACATGGCAACTACCGTGCAACATTCGGTTCATCGCGCGCTCAGCTTCGACGCACAATTGCGTTTTTTTATGGTTAAGAACATGAAGGATTTTCGCAGTCTCTTCATCGCCTTCACGGCACTCGATCGCGATCGCTCCCTGCGCCACTGCAGGCAACCAGCTCGGTGCATCAAGGCGATGGCGGATGTAACGCGACAAGCCGAGGCGGTCCAGACCGGCGCAGGCAAGAATAATCGCGTCGTACTCGCCATTTTCCAGTTTAGATAAACGCGTGTTCACATTTCCGCGCAAATCGAGAATTTGTAAATCTGAACGGCGTGCACGCAATTGCGCTTGTCGGCGCAGTGACGAAGTCCCGACCTTGGCGCCATGAGGCAGTGCATCGAAATCGGAAATCTTGACCGATACAAAAGCATCGAATGGATCGGCACGCTCGAGAATGGCTGCCAGCTGGAATGGGCCATCCAGTTCCATTGGCACGTCTTTCAGGGAATGCACGGCAGCATCGGCCTCGCCTTCCAGCATCGCTACTTCCAATTCCTTCAGAAACAAACCCTTGCCACCGATATCGGCCAAAGGCTTATCCAGGATCCGGTCGCCGCGCGTACTCATCGGTACCAATTCGACTTCCAATTCCGGATGAGTGGTACGCAGCCGTGCTGCGACGTGTTCAGTTTGCCAAAGTGCCAGCGCACTTTTACGGGTAGCCAAGCGAAGTTTTTTCATGCTGAACAGTTTAACTGGATGAGCTTCACAGTTTAATTGAATTCACGCTTCCGTACCCCCATGAAGGGTGACGAGGGCCAATCAAAGCCTCATCATTCGCGTTCCAAACGCATTACGTACGGAGTTTTTAATGCCCACCGCCCTATTCGACTGGCTGACTCATGGGTTCACCCTAGCCAGTTACGGCCAGATGGCGCTCGTCTTATTGGTAGTCTGCCAGCTCACCATGATGAGCAGCACTTTGTATTTGCATCGCAGCGCAACCCATCGCGGTGTCGATTTCCATCCGGTCATCATGCATTGGTTTCGTTTCTGGTCGTGGCTAAGTACCGGCATGGTCACCAAGGAATGGGTCGCGATTCACCGCAAGCACCACGCGAAATGCGAAACCGAAGAAGATCCGCATAGCCCGCGCGTAAAAGGCTTGTCGAATGTCCTGTGGCGTGGCGTTGATTTGTATCGCGATGCGGCACTCGATAAAAACATGCTTGAGCAATATGGCAAAGGTACTCCGGATGACTGGATCGAAAAAAATCTTTATTCGAAACATCCCGTGCTTGGCGTTTCGACTTTATTGATTGTGTATGTCGCGTTATTCGGCGCGCCTGGCCTGACCATCTGGGCCTTGCATATGTGTTGGATGCCATTCCACGGCGCCGGCATCATCAATGGCCTCGGTCACTGGTGGGGCTATCGCAATTTCGACACCAGCGATGCCGCAACCAATCTGACGCCCTGGGGCATCTGGATCGGCGGTGAAGAGTTGCACAACAATCACCACGCATTTCCGAGCTCGGCGAAATTCGCGTTGCGCAAATATGAATTCGATATCGGCTGGTTCGTGATCAGCGTGTTGCGGAAACTGCATCTCGCCAAAGTATTGCGTGTTGCTCCCGAGCTGGACGTTCGTCCGAACATCAACGTGCCGGACGCCGAAACACTGCGCGCGATCATGACCCATCGCTGGCAGGTGGCTACCGATTATTTCCATGTCGTGCTGAAGCCGCAATTCAAGCAGGATGCCAAGGATTTACCGCGCCGCTTACGCAACGCATTTCGCAGCGAGGGCAAATGGCTGGATGACACCCACCGTGAAAAGCTCGATCGCTTTATCGCCGAAAGTCCGAAATTGGCTACTTTGATGGCCTACCGCGCTCGTTTGTTGGCGATTTATGAACTGAAGTCGGCCGAAGTCGATGCTAAGATGAATGCACTTCGCGTCTGGTGTGCCGAAGCGGAAAGCTCCGGCATCGCCGCACTGGAAGAATTTTCATTCAGGCTGAAAGGTTATGCACTCGCACCTGCACGCGCATAAGAAAATATCGATCGGCATCGGTGCTTCGGCACTGATGCTGATTTCGTTTTGTGTTTCGGCACAAAACCAGAATGAATACCTGGCCAGCTTCGATACCGATGGCGACAAACGGGTTTCACTGATCGAGTTCCAGAAAGCGATGAGCTGGGCATTCGAACAAATGGACAAGAATGCCGACGGCATTTTGACGCCGGAAGAGCAATTGGTTCCGAGAGCGAAAACTTTCACGTTGAAAGAACATCACGACCGGCTTGCCCTTCAATTCGGCAAGCAAGACCGCAACAAGGATGGTTTCTTAAGCGCCAAGGAATTGGCGGCACCACCGCAAATGTGATCTTAAACGCGGGTTGCCTGCAAAGCTTCTTCGATTATTTCCCAGCCCTGCGACTTGTGCGCTTTCTCGCTAAGCACTTGCCGGAACATGCGACCACCTGGTTGGGCGTGGAATAAACCCAGAATATGCCGGGTGATGTGCTTCACGCCTATGCCCCTCGCGCATTGCGCTTCGACATAAGGCCGGTATTTCATCAACAGCGCTTCACGGCTTTCGGATGCCGATCCATTCGAATAAATTGCACGATCGAGTTGATGCAACCGATAAGGTTCGTGATATGCCATGCGGCCGATCATTACGCCATCGACATGCGGCAGCACTTCCATGCTTGTCTCGACATTGCTCAAGCCACCATTCAATACGATGGTCAAATCCGGGCGCTGCTTTTTCAATTCGTACACCCAGTCGTATCGCAAGGGTGGAATCTCGCGGTTTTCCTTTGGCGACAAACCACTCAGCCACGCCTTGCGCGCATGCACGACAAAAAAATTGCAGCCTGTTTTCGCAACCGTATCGACGAAGCCCAGAAAATGTTCGTAGGTTTCCAGTTCATCGACGCCCAAACGGCACTTCACCGTGACCGGAATTTTCACTGCGGCCTGCATGCTGGCGATGCAATCGGCAACCAGGCTCGGCTCTTTCATCAGGCAGGCACCGAAGCGTCCGGCCTGCACGCGGTCCGACGGGCAGCCGACATTCAAATTGATTTCGTCATAACCCCATTGCTCGCCAATGCGGGTTGCCTCGGCAAGATGCGCGGGATCACTGCCGCCTAATTGCAAAGCAAGTGGATGCTCGGATTGATCGAAACCCAACAAACGATCGCGGTCGCCGTGAATCACTGCCTGGGCATGCACCATCTCGGTGTACAAGCGCGCATGCGGGGCCAGAATGCGATGAAAAGCGCGGCAGTGGGAATCAGTCCAATCCATCATCGGCGCGACGGAGAGGGCTTGAGAGTTGGAATAGGCCGGGGTCATCCGGCTATTTTACGTGGTTGTGTGCTGGTCCGCCGCTAGCTTTGCGAGAGATAGGCCAAACCGGCTGCATTGGCTTCCCAATTGTCGCCATCGAAGGCTTCAATTGTCATTTCCTTCACGGTGCCGGCATCGAGGCATCGGACATTCACATCGATACCATCGGGATTGCTGCGTGGGACATAAAAACTTTTGATGCCGCACACATTGCAGAAAAGATGTTTCGCAATTCCGGTATTGAAGGTGTACTCGGTCAGGAATTCCTGTCCACTCAATAATCGAAACCTGGAATGCGGCACGATCAAATGCAGGAACCCGGTGGCGCGGCACAGGGAACAATTGCAGTCCTGCACTGTGATCTCGGCCGGTGCATCGACTTCAAACAAAACGCGGCGGCAATGACAGCCGCCGCGATGGGTCACCATTTCAGAGCCTGAGCCCATTAACCTTTACCTTTCTTTTCCTTGCCTTTTCCGGGCTTGCCGGTGTCTTTCGACTTGCCGCCCTTATCGGAATTGCCTGGGCCATGGTCGTTGTCGCCGTGTATCACGGCCGGGCCTTTGTTATTGCCTTTCGTTTTGAATTTGCCGTTCGATTTTCCGACATCGCCCTTCAAGGCATGGAAAGCAGGCGAGCCAGGTTTGATACCCAGGCGCTTGGCGATGACACCCCAGCCCTGGCCATGATTTTTGTCGTAATCACGCAGCACATTCAGGCAGGGAACATGCAGTTGATGTGCCAATGCACAAGCATAATAAACATCGCCAGGCGCCCAACGACGATCAACGACATATTGGGTAACTACATAACGCGGAGCGCCGAAGTTCACTACGACATCGTCGATAAAACCGTTACGGTCACCCCGGGCATAGACATTCATATCGCCCAGTTGTCCGTCCATCCAGACATCGCCGGTTCGCGGACTGAAGCCGAATGCGTAACTATCGAATGCATGGGCGTTGAAGCTGAGTGCCAAGCCCAATGCAAGTAAGAAATTCCGGTATTTCATGATGAAAACTCCTGTTCAGGGAACGCCAGTTTGCATTGCACGAATGAATCACCTCTGAAATAGCTGGTTCCCGTACTTCGAAAACTGATTAATTTAACCACTCGTTCAGTTTAACCCCGAATTCATCAATGGCTCGTTAATGACTGCACCCAACGACGGAGGTGTGTCATGAGTCTCGCCAGTATCCATTTAGATGAACCCCTGAGCCCGCCCCGCATCGGCGGTATAGCGGCCGCCCTGGCTGTGCATGTTGCAGCCCTGATGATGCTGATGGCGCCGATGACCTATGCACCTGCTTTGCCGGAAGCCGATGAACCAACCGTCACGGTGTGGGAACCGGTGAAACCCGTAGATCCCGTGATACCACAGCCACCTCCTCAACTTATTCAGAAAGAAAAACCTGAATTGGTACCGGTCGTTAATACGCAACCGGTGGCGCCGCCAGCGGACCCACCCGTGATCTACGACAAAGGCGGTCAAAACGACACTCAATATGTTGACACTATCGGCGATAAAGTTGATCCGGTTATCCCGCCACCAAGCGGCCCGATCCGCTTGAGTACCGAATATGCGCCTTCGCCAAACTACCCGATTGCTGCGTTGCGTAATAGCGAACAAGGTACGGTGTTGTTATTGGTAATGGTGGATGCCACCGGCAAACCGATCGATGTCGAGTTGAAGAAAAGCAGCGGCTATCGTGAACTCGATAGAAATGCGATCAAGCATGTCCTGGCGACCTGGCGCTTCCATCCGGCTATGCACCAAGGCAATGCGATTCCCGCGTTAGCTTTGGTGCCGGTGGAATACATCATTCCGGAAGAATAAAGGACGGACGGCGCTGATGATTTTCACCAGCGCCGTCAAACGTTGATATCAATTCAACGCAGCAGCAGGACCACGCAATAAATCGCGGCTGCAAAGCCGACCACCGTCGTAAAGAAACAAGTCAAGATCGCACTGTATAAAGCGAAACGGCTCATCCAGCGCTGACGCGAAGACAGCGTGTGGTAATGGGTCCCGAATGCGGTACCGGAAGCAAGCGCGAACATGCCGGAGAATGCGGCAGAACCCGCCATCACAAACGCCACGATCAACCACACCCACCAGATCGCGGCGATCTCCTGCAAAAATGCCAATGCTTCGGTCATCGAAATTACAGCGCTTTTGCCGCAGCGACGGCAGCATCCACCGTAATACCGAAGTGTTTGTACAAGGCATCGATTGGAGCTGAAGCACCAAAGCTATCGATACCGATAACTGCGCCATCGAGGCCTACATATTTGCGCCAGTAATCGGTCACACCAGCTTCGATCGCAATGCGTTTTTTGCATGCCGATGGCAAGATGGATTCGCGATAAGCCTTGTCTTGCTTATCGAAAGTATTGGTGCTCGGCATCGACACCACGCGTGACTTGATGCCCTGCGAATCGAGCTGCTTGGCCGTTTGCATGGCAAGCTCCACTTCGGAACCGGTCGCAATAATGATCAGATCGAAATTGGCGGCATCATGCAGCACATAACCACCGCGTTCGATATCGGCGACTTGTTGTGCATCGCGTGCTTGATGGGCGAGATTCTGACGCGAGAAAATCAGGCAAGTCGGGCCGTCTTTGCGTTCGATCGCTTTTTTCCAGGACACTGCCGATTCAACGGCATCGCAAGGACGCCATAAATCGTTATTCGGGATGTAACGCAGCGACGCCAGATGTTCGACCGGCTGATGGGTTGGGCCGTCTTCGCCCAGGCCAATCGAGTCATGCGTGAATACATGAATTGTGCGCGCCGGAATCAGCGCCGACATACGCAGTGCATTGCGCGAATAATCCGAGAACACCAGGAAGGTGGCGTCGTATGGCAAGAAACCGCCATGCAATGCCAGACCATTGCTTATCGCCGTCATGCCGAATTCGCGCACGCCGAAATAAACGTAGTTGGCGTTTGCATCACTCGAAGTCACCGATTTGCTGCCTTTCCACAAAGTCAGGTTCGAGTGCGCAAGATCGGCCGAACCACCAATCAATTCCGGCAGCAAAGGTGCGAACGCTTCGATTGCCATTTGCGATGCTTTACGCGAAGCCACGACCGGGCCTTCGCTTTGCAACTTGGCGATATAAGCATTTGCATCATCGGCAAACGTTTCCGGCAATTCGCCATGCGAACGGCGGGTTAATTCTGCCGCTTCGGCCGGATATGCTTTTGCATAGGCGTCGAACAAACGATTCCACTGTTCCTCGCGAACCAGGCCAGTGTTACCGGCACGCCAACCGGCATAAATATTTTCCGGCACTTCGAAAGCCGGATGCGGCCAATTCAATTGCGTGCGTGCCGCCTCAAGTTCATCCTTGCCCAACGGCGCGCCGTGTGCGGATTCCTTGCCGGCTTTATTAGGCGCACCGAAACCGATCACGGTGCGGCAGCAAATCAAGGTTGGTTTGTTGGTTTCTGCCTGTGCGGTTTTGATTGCCTGCATGACTTCAACGCTGTCATGGCCATCGACGCCGCGAATCACCTGCCAGCCATAGGCTTCGAAACGTGCAGGCGTGTTATCGGTAAACCAGCCATCGGTATTGCCGTCGATCGAAATTTTGTTGTCATCCCAGAAGCAAATCAGCTTGCCCAAACCCCAGGTTCCGGCCAGCGAAGCCACTTCATGCGAAATACCTTCCATCAAACAGCCATCGCCAAGGAACACCCAGGTGAAATGGTCGACGATCGAAAATTCGGGACGATTGAAGCGCTGAGCCAATAACTTTTCGGCCAGTGCAAAGCCAACCGCATTTGCCAAACCTTGGCCCAGCGGGCCGGTGGTGGTCTCTACGCCCGGGGTCTCGCTAACTTCCGGGTGACCGGCGGTTTTCGAATGTAGCTGGCGGAAATTTTTCAGTTCGGCAAGCGGCAAGTCATAGCCGGACAGATGCAGGAGCGCGTAATGCAGCATCGATCCATGGCCGTTCGACAGTACGAAACGGTCACGGTTGAACCATTTCGGGTTGCTCGGATTATGGGTGTAGAAATCGTTCCAGAGCACTTCGGCGATGTCTGCCATGCCCATTGGCATGCCGGGGTGTCCGGACTTGGCGGCTTCCACGGCATCGGCCGCGAGAAAACGAATGGCATTGGCAAGATCGCGACGGGTCGGCTGGGTAATCGGCATGGGGCGGCTCATTCAGGAAGGGGCTGCCCGCGAGTATTCGGGCAGCCTATTTTCTCAGAGACGAAGCCCGATGTCGCGATTGATTTTTCAAGAGCGAGCTGATTTATGCATTTTTTATGAGGCAACAGTGGCTTCGGCCGGTTCCTGAGGTTCGTTTTTACCAATCAAAACCGAGCCGACCAGATCACCGGTCACGTTGACCGACGTACGACACATATCCAGCAAGCGATCGACACCCAAAATCAGGCCGATGCCTTCCGGCGGGATCTTGAACATTGCCAGGATCATTACGATCACCGGCAGCGAACCGCCGGGTACACCTGCAGCACCTATGCCGCCAAGAATGCAGACAAACAACACCGTAATCTGCTGAGTCAGCGAAAGGTCGATGCCGAAAAACTGCGCCAAAAACAGAACCGTTACACCTTCAAACAAGGCGGTGCCGTTCATGTTGGCGGTTGCTCCGAGTGTGCAGACAAATCTGCCGACACGGCGTGGCACATTCAAACCCTCTTCAACCACACGCAAGGTTGTCGGTAATGATGCACTACTGGAAGATGTTGAAAACGCCGTCAGAATAGCCGGTTCCGCCCGCTTGAAAAACCACAATGGCGAAACGCCGCCAACGAATTTCAACAACATCGGAAATACGATGAACATATGTATGCCCAAAGCCGCAATTACCGTCAGAACGAACCAAAGCAATTGTTTAAGTACATCCACCCCTAATTTTGCAGTCAGGGTAAACAACAAGCAGGCAACGGCATAGGGCGCCAATTCAATTACCCAGCCAATCAGTTTCATGCAGATTTCGTAAAGACCTTGCGTAGCATTAACAAATGCCTTCGTGGCATCTGAACGAATGACCGCAGCAGCTATACCAAACAACAGGGCCACCATCATGAGTGCCAGCAAATCGCCATTCGCGGCGGCCGCGACTGGATTGCTGGGAATCAGATTCAACAACAATGTGCCAAGTTCAGCGCCTTCACTCTTGCCGGCAATCTCGGTGGCTTTGACACTGCCCTCGCTGATCAAGCTCATGCCAAGTTCTTTCGAAATACCAACACCTGGTTTGATCAGATTGACCATCGTCAAACCGATACCTACCGCAATGCCTGTCACCACCATGATGTAAATTAAAGTTTTGCCACCAATGCGTCCAAGGGATTTCGGATCACCAATTTCAACTACACCCAACAAGAGGGCGCTAAACACCAAAGGCACCACCAACATTTTCAGGGTGTTGATGAATATCTTACCCACCGGATCGGTTAGATACGTGATGATGTTTTCAACGATGCCTGATCCTGAAAGAAAAATATTTGCAATCAGGCCCAGTGTGATGCCCACCCCGAATGCGATGAGCATTCGGGTGTGCAATGGCAAACCATTCTTGGCAGCAACGGTCACGACTTAACTCCTGCTGGATTTAATTTCGCCGGACTTGAGTCGAGCTTGGTAACTCAGCAATTCCTTCTTGATGACCGGCAATAGCATGTAAACACCTATCAAGTTCGGGATCGCCATAATGAACAAGAGTGCATCGGCAATATCAACAATGCTATTGAGGTTCATGGTGCAACCCACCACGGCCATGCTCAGGAAAAATACCTTGAACGCATAGAGTACAAACTTCGATTCACCCGCAAGAAAACTGGCTGCCTTTGCACCGTAATAAGCCCAGGTGATGATGGTCGAGAAGGCAAACAGAAACACCACCAAGGTCAACACATACGGGAACCAGGAAATTACCGAAGCGAATGCATTTGATGTAAGTTGAACGCCCTGCGCCGTTCCGCTTAAGGCGCTGCCTTGCAATACATCAAGCTGACCCGAAAAGATAATGACGAGGGCTGTCATGGTGCAGATCACTACAGTATCGATGAAGGGTTCCCAGAGCGCGACGAATCCTTCCGTGACTGGCTCGCGTGTCTTCACGGTTGAATGGGCGATAGCCGCCGACCCAAGGCCCGCCTCGTTGGAGAATGCCGCCCGGCGGAAGCCTTGAATCAATGCACCCAAAACGCCGCCCTGGATACCTTCAGCTGTAAAAGCACCTTCAAAAATGGCGCTGAACGCGGCAGGCAAGTGATCAATATTGACGCCGATCACGATCAAGCAGGCAACAACATAAATAACTGCCATCGCTGGCACCAACTTCGATGTGACCGCGCCAATTCTTGTGATACCACCGATTACGACCGTACCGGCAAGAAATGCAATGATCAAACCAAATAGCCAGCCACGTTCGGCTAGTGGGCCTTCAGCACCACCGGTGACGGTGAAAAGCTGTATATAGGCCTGATTGGCTTGGAACATTGAGCCCGCACCAATCGCACCCAACATAGCGCAGAACGCGAAGATGATGGCCAAACTCCAGCCCACGGCTTTCAACTTCGGATAATTGGCCTCGATGCCACGGCTAAGGTAATACATTGGACCACCGGAAACGGTACCGTCCGCTTTCTCGAGTCGATATTTCACACCCAATGTACATTCGGCGAATTTGGTCGACATGCCTAGCAGGCCCGCCACTACCATCCAGAAAGTTGCACCCGCACCACCGATACTCAATGCCACTGCTACACCGGCGATATTTCCCAGCCCAACAGTGCCGGATACGGCAGAACTCAATGCCTGAAAATGACTGACTTCTCCGGGGCCGGTGCCGTCACTATAGTCACCGCGAATAAGGCGAAATCCATGTGCAAAACCACGAACATTGATAAATCCAAAGTAGATCGTACAGACCACGCCAGCAAGAATTAACCACACCAGAATCAAGGGCAAATTCACATCGCCAATACTGATGCCGTAAAAAATGAAGTCCGACACCGCTTTTGAAATCGGTGAAAACCAGGCTTCGATTTTTTGATCGAGACTCTGGTTGGTTACTACGCTTGCATTGGCAATTGGCGTAAGCAACATGAATAGCATGGCGACGAGACAGTTTACTGTAGTTCTCAAATTGAATTCCCCAAACTCAAGCGAACCCCAATGATATACCAGACACCACCAGAAACTCACTAAGACATAGGGCATTCATGCTTTGAAAGCAGGCATGCGGTCTAAAACATTCAGTCTTCATAGCGTTGCCTGACCTACAATTGACTCAAGAATTGATCAATTCTTCCAAAGTCTGCGGCTTTCCAATGAGGTAGCCTTGGGCGTAGTCACATCCTAGCTCACGCAAAGCCTGAAGCATTTCTTCGGTCTCAATCCCTTCGACCACAATGTCTGCATCTATTGCTTTCCCCATCGCAACAATGGCTTTCACAATCGCCATTGATCGTGGGTGTTCCAGCATGCTACGCGAGAATGCCTGATCCACCTTCATGGTATCGAACTCCAATTTATGGAGATGTGTCAGGTGTGAATGGCCCGTACCGAAATCATCCAGCGCCACTTTGATTCCGTGGTCGTGACATAGTGCGATTACCTTCGCGACCATATCGTAATTCAACGCCTGACTCTCGGTGATTTCAACTTTCAAACTGCCTTTCGGCAAACCAGCGGCATCCACTCGGGCGACGATGCGTTCAATCAGGCCTGGGTGCGAAAGCTGTCTTGCTGAAACATTCACGGCGATAAACGGTTTCGGGTCTGCGCCGTTTTCAATAAAGGTTTTGACCGCTGCACACGCAGTATCAAAAACATACTCACCTACGGGCACGATAAGTGCTGTTTCTTCGGCCAATGCAACAAATTCGACTGGCGAAATCTGCCCACGCTCCGGATGATCCCATCGGACAAGCGCTTCATAGCCTGCAATTTTATTTGTTTTCACATCCAACAATGGCTGATACCGAACATCGAGTCCTCCGGTGTTTAAGGCCTCACGCAATTGCGATTCAAGGCGGATTTTACCGACGCCGAGAGTTTCGGAGGCTGTTACGCCTTCGTCCTGGATAATGCTTTTGCCCTGCATTGCCGCCAGCGCGCCGCGGTATCGCTTGAGCTGCCCTTCAAGCAGTGCGCGAATGATCGGATCGGTGCCGGCCAATCTTTCGGAAATCTGCGTGCGATCTATCTGGAATAAAACGCAATCTGTCAGTGCCTTCGCAGTCGCCGTACGCGGTGCGTCGTCTATGACCGCCATCTCGCCGAGCAAATCCCCTGTAGACAGTTTGCTCAATATCAAATTTTCGCCATCCCGGACTGTCGATATCTCGATTTCGCCCGATTCAATCAGGAATGCCACGGTGGGCAGATCACCCTCGCTAAACAGGATTTGATTTACTGATAGATACACTCGTTCCATAAGGTACGCCTGAAAAGTGGTGTTTTGATGTAGCTATCATACAAACAAACAGGGCCGCATACGCGGCCCTGTTTGTTATGTGATAAAGAAACCTATCAATTGCGGAATTCACGCGGACTCATGTCCTGAGTCTGTTGCGTACGCGAAGTTTGCAATACGCGCGGGGTGATGAAAACCAGCAACTCGGCCTTTCTGTTGCTCTTGGCCTTGTTCCTGAAGAAGTTGCCGAAGAACGGCAGGTCACCCAGGAAAGGTACTTTCTTGACGTCGTCACGATTTCTGAATTCGTACACACCACCGATGACCACCGTTTGTGCGTTTTCAACCAGCACGGCAGTGTTGATTTCACGCTTGGTGAACGATGGAACCGAACTCGTTAATGTGGTGATTACACCGCTAACGTCATCTTTCTTGATCGAAACTGCCAGATACACGCGGCCATCTTGAGTGATGGTCGGCGTCACTTTCAACTCAAGCAGCGCTTCTTTAAAGGCAACTGTTTGGGTCGCAGTGGTACCTGTGGCCGTAGTGGTCACATAACCAATTTCCTGACCCTGCCTGATGATGGCTTCGCGTTGGTTACTAGTGATGACTCGAGGATTGGATACGACTTCACCGCGTCCATTTTCCTGAAGTGCAGACAATTCGATATCTAGCGCATGACCGGCATTCAAGATGGTGAAAGCCAAAGCGCCGGCAGGATTAGACAAGCCGAGGTTGACGTTCAACGGCGAGAATATTGTGGAAGGGCCGATTACAGCTAAAGGATCTGTAAGCAAAGCTTCCTGCCAAGCGTTGTAAGCATCCACGTACGAGGTGACTGTTCCGCCGGTTCCATCTTCGCCCAATGCTCCGCCGTAACCAACAGCACTTCCATTGCCAGTACGCAAGCCATTGATACCAAACTTGGCGCCCAATTCTTTGGCAAAGTTTTCATCAGCCACCACGATCCTAGCCTCGATCAACACCTGATCGACCGGGCGGTCAATAATGGTCAGTAATTGTTTGATTTCCGCCACGTTCTTCGGAATGTCTACCAGCAACAATGTATTGGTGCGTTTATCGAAACTCACACTGCCGCGTGGCGACAAGAATCCTTTTGCTTGCTGGGCTCCAGCGGCACCACCGGCACCTGCACCGCCACCACCGCTGCCACTCTTGCTGCCATCGGTAAGCAGCGTGGCGATATCTTCCGCGTTGCCATAGTTGATGGCGATATATTCGGTGATTGTTTCTGCGCGGGTTTCCAACGCAATGCGTGCATCTTCCCGAGCTTGTTCATAAGTAGCCAATTCAGCCTGAGGGCCTACCCATACGACGTTGCCATCACGGCGTTTATCAAGCGACTTCGCACGCAGAACGATGTCGAGCGCCTGATCCCAAGGCACATTAATCAAGCGAAGCGTCAAATTGCCTGTAACGCTGTCAGACGCGACGATGTTCAAACTTGATTCTTCAGCAATCAGCTGAAGTACGGTGCGTACTGGAATATCCTGGAAATTAAAGGTAACTGGTTTGCCCGAATAGCGCTGACCACCCGTGCTGGATACTGCGCCTGAAGCGCGACCTGTAGCAGCTCTGTTTGAAGCAACTTGTACAGTGCGTTTCGGAGTCACCTCGATGATGTATTCGTTGCCTGTCTGATATGCCATGGTGTCGTTACTACCGGTGGTATTGATCACCAGACGAGTACCGCCAGCATTCGAGTTTGGTTCCAAACTTGAGACCGGAGTGGCGAAATCAGAAACTTCAAGTCGACGGCGGAATTTTTCTGGTATCGCGGCATTGCTGACATCGACAACGATTCGATTGCCTTCATTGCGCATATCCGCATTGGCCATATCGCCATCAAATTTCAGAATGATGCGACCTGCGCCATTTTCACCGCGGCGGAAATCGATATTGGAAACCGATACAGTGTTCGCAGAACGTTTCACCGGGTCATTCGCTGCTGCCATTGCTGCGGAAGAGCCTGCAAGCGTTCCAGCATCTACGGTGACTACCAGCAGATTTCCATTGCTGCGAGTGGTATAGCCCGCTGGCCTGAAAAGATCCACGACTACGCGAGTCCTGCCGCCGGCTTCGGCTGCTGAAACGGCCGAGGTTGCGCCTGATCCGACTGCGATACGACGGCTGCTGAGACCATTGGTGGTTCCAGGAAGGTCGATTGCGATGCGCGGCGGACTGTCCGTCGTGAAGGCCTGCACATCACCAACTGGCTCGGCGAATTGCAAAGTGATGTCTACTTTGCCGCCAGGTGCAGAGGCATATCGAACATCTTGGAGGACATTCGCGGCCATCGCGGGCATGACAGCTAACAGGCCAAAAGCCAGTAGTGCCACGGTGTTCATCCATGCTCGTGGCGTATTCATGCTCACTCCGTTGTTTGTCTTTGTGGTCATTATGCTATCCCCCAATCAATTATCTTCTAGGGCTATTTTGGCTTGGCGCTCTAACCATCCGCCGGCCCCGTCTGGAACTAGTTCTACTAACTCAATTCGATCTTCGTAAACGGCGATCACTCGACCGTCATTTTGACCAAGGTAATTTCCAGGCCTGACGCGATAAGTCACTTTGTCAGGCGCTGTCAGCAAGCCCACAAGTGATTTACCCGTACCCAGCGTCCCGGCCATATTCAAACTGTCCAGCGGGAATGCTTCGAGTACTTCTTTACGACGATCTGGATCGGGCCTCGGGCCGCTGCCACCATTCCGATCAGGAACCGGAGGCGAAAACGGATCGCGTAAATCCTGCGCAGCGTATTCAAACGATTCAAATTGCTTCATCACAGGCAATGGCGCTAATGGAGGGGCTGGCTCAGCTTTTACCTTGGCCACCCAAGTTCTCAATTCCGCATCGCTACGCGTACAAGAAGCAAGCGTTAACACCAATGAACAAGCAACCAACACTTTAAACAAGGGCTTCATATTCTTGTTCATTTGGCCGCTCCCGGTGCTGGGGTTGCGCCAGGAGCAGGAGGTGCCGCTCCTTCTCCAGACTCGTCTTCTTCGGACAGATAACGGTAAGTCTTCACAGTACCTTTAAGCTCAAGTGATGGATCAGTCGGGCTTTTTGGCTTAAGCGAAATATCATGCATCGTCATAATGACAACACGAGGCAGCGATGCAACGCCGCTGACAAACGCACCAAACTGGTGGTAATTACCGACCATTCGAAGGTTAATCGGTTTTTCAGCGTAGAAAGCACGCTTGGTTTCCGGTTGTGGTTCGAACAGTTCGTTGTTAATACCCGTGGCAAGTGCCGTTTGCGAGATGTCCACAATCAAATCTGGCATCTCGTTCTTGCTAGGCAGCTGGCGAAGCATTTGCTTAAGCATCTGCTCCATCTGAACCAACTGGAGCTTCAGTGGCTCAAGATTCGCTGCGCGACCCTGTTTTTCCTGGAGCTTGGCTTTTAATTCAACTTCCGTGGCTTCAAGTCCTTTCAATGTTTCCTGTCTGGCGCTAATCAAGCTGTACCAAGCCAAAAACATAATGACCAAGCCAATGAAAACGCAAGCCACGATCTTGGCAGGAAAAGGCCAAGCACCAATGTTATTGATGTCCAGCGAACTGAGTTCAAATTTCTTCTTACTCATTGTGCAGTCTCCCCACTGGAACCGGAATCCAAGTCACATTCATCGGTAGATTGCTCTTCTGTCGTCG
>JBOHYG010000132.1:0-2787 GCA_050737875.1 Arenimonas sp.
GCAGGCAGGTCTGCGGCGTCTGTGTAAGTCATCTATATACGACCTATAAATAGCCTTCGCTTTCTCCCTTGACATCGAATCGGTCTAAAAATCTTGTCGATGACCGTTATTGGCAATAGCAGCTGCCGCTTTTTGTGCGGATTTTGCAAAGATCCCAAGCGCCACCGCAACACAACACTGCCGGTGCCGGTGCCGGTGCCGGTGCCGGTGCCATGATCGAATCAATAGAGAATCGATGCAGCGACGCTAGCGTTTAGCCGCGGTGCCGCGCACGTTTTCTGCCTTTGCTACCTGTTCCAATGACTTGAGCGCGCTGCGTACGTGCGATAAGGCGTACTGCACCTCAGAGCCGTTCATATTGGCGACAGGGGGTTTGTCAGCCAGTATTTTCAGACAGCTATTCAAAACCGAAATCGGTAATCCGAGCTTTTCATTTTCGTATCTCGACAGACACGTCCGATCGACACCGAGTTTTTTCGCAAACTGAGCCTGGGTCGCGTCACCTCGTGCGATTCGCAACAACTGACTCTGTGAATTCGGTAAAAATGCTTTGCCCATATGTGTAATAATAGCATTATGTGGTATAATTGCACATTGATGGTTAAACACAATTGACTTACCATCTACGCGTGGAGAACGACCATGGCTCGTGCTGATCAACTTAAAGCCCTCTTTCGTGCTTACGCAGGCGAAGAAGAAGCGCAATTCTATTCAGTAGCCCTGCAAATGGCTGCCGATGAGGCGCAGCGCGGCCATACAAAACTCGCCACAGAACTTCGTGAGCTGATCGAAGCAGCCCGAGTAAGGCATTCACCGAAAGCGGGGCAACTGCCTGTTCCTTTGGCGCAGCCCAAAGGCGAGCTTGCTGAGTTACTCACTGTTCGGTATCCGCAGAATCATCTTTCCGAGATGGTGGTGTCGCCCGATGTGTCCGTGAAGCTGCTACGTGTTTTGTTGGAGCAACGACAGCATGAACGTCTCAGCGGCCATGGCTTAACGCCTCGTCGAAAACTGCTGTTGGTGGGTCCACCTGGTACCGGAAAAACGCTTACCGCAGGTGTGCTTGCGGCCGAGCTTCGTCTCCCGTTGTTCATCGCGCGATTCGATAGTCTGATCAACAAGTTCATGGGCGAGAGTGCATCCAAACTTCGGCTGCTATTTGACGCCTTAAAAGTGACACGAGGTGTCTATTTGTTTGATGAGTTCGATTCGTTGGGCCTGCAACGCGGTAGCCAGCATGATGTCGCCGAAATGCGCCGAACATTGAATATGTTTCTACAACTGATCGAACAAGACACATCGGAAAGTCTGATCATTGCCGCGACCAATCATGGGGATGCTTTGGACAGTGCTTTATTCCGCCGTTTTGACGATGTCATTCGATATTCCATTCCCAGCGATGATCAAGCCAAGAGTTTGTTAGTCAACAGCCTGGCATTCATGGCGCCGTTGAATCTGGATTACACCGTCCTTGTAGAAGCCACGGTCGGCCTATCCCATTCCGATATCGTTCGTGCCTGCAAGGATGCAATGAAAGATGCCGTTCTCGATCATCGTGAGTACGTCACGGCGGAAAGTGTGCTTCAGCATTTGAACGAACGTTCTGCTAGCATCGGTACAGTCAAAACTCCCTGACCGATGGGCTGTTAAAGCTTGTCGGCATTTTCACTATGCCCGAGCTACTCAGACACCTAAAAATCGACGGCTCTTCGGAAACGCGGCTCTTCCGATCCACCTTAAGTGTACGCAAGGAACCTGCGCCTCCCAGAGCGAGAGCCACCCATGGCGCTCAATTGCTCCAGCAGTTACGGGAAATTTCTCGATTTTCACAAGAGATCGCCGATCGTCGAGTTGAGTTGGAATTACCTACCCACCTAGGCATGACCATTGCTCTGGAAGTTTCACCAAGAGGTTTCTTGGACTACAAGAGCATTGAGTGGAGCCGTGATGGTATCGAAGTATTAAACGTGTCGACCGTCGGCGAGACTGACATCGTTGCGGTGCACATACCTGAGGGACGACTGGAAGCATTTGAAAGGCGCGTACAAGAATATCTCGATAAGAACACCAAGAAGAATAAGCCAGCTAATGCTGCTTTGATCGATACCATTGAGAGTTTTCGACGTGCCGCATTCGAAGAGTTATGGACAGACGAGTCCGAACCACTGCCAGCGGATAATGATGCTCGTTGGTTCCAACTATGGTTGCGGAAAATTGGCACACCAGAAGAGACCAGGGCACGATTTGCCGAACAAGCAGAGCGCTTGGGGATACAGGTGGAACCGGGCTATCTGTCCTTTCCTGGCCGTGTTGTCGTGGCAGCCAACGGGACTCGCGCGGCACTTGAGCAAGCGGTTGAACTTCTGGATCTCATCGCCGAAATTCGCTCGGTGGCAGTGACTGCCGAATTCTTTTTATCCGACCTCACCCCGGCCGAGCAGGTGGATTGGGTTCGCAATCTTCAGGCAAGACTCCGTCGAGATGGCGATGATGCGTGGCCCTACATCACGCTGTTAGATACAGGCGTCAACCAAGGGCACCCGCTGCTGCGCGATAGTCTTGATGTGAACGATATGCATGCGGTCGATGTCGCATGGCAGAGTTCCGATCATCATGGCCACGGCACCCAAATGGCGGGATTGGCGCTACTGGGTAATTTGACCGGTCCGCTGGCGTCGAATAAAGAGCATGCGGTGCCTCACCGTCTAGAGTCGGTGAAAATACTGCCTCCCGTCGGACAAAATCCACCACACTTGTACGGACCGATTACTGCCCACGCTGCCGCGG
>JBOHYG010000133.1:0-11840 GCA_050737875.1 Arenimonas sp.
AGCTAAGGGTTGCCGACAGTGAGGCGAGTTTCATGATGACGCGATGATGCGCGAATGCGGAGAAACCGAGACCACCGAATTCTTTTGGAATAATCATGCCGAAAAATTTATTTTTCTTCAGGAATTCCCAGATTTCCGGTGACAGGTCATTGCGCACATGCGTGGTTTCCCAGTCATTGCACATTTTGCAAACTTGTTCGACCGGGCCATCGATAAAGGCTTGCTCTTCGGCGGTCAATACCGGTTTTGGTTGTTTTAGCAAGACATCCCATTTCGGATTGCCGGAAAATAATTCGCCTTCAAAGCCAACGGTACCCGCTTCCAGTGCGACTCTTTCGGTGTCCGAAAGTGGCGGCAGAATTTTGGTGTAAAAACTTAATAAAGGCTTGGTGATGAATTGCTGACGGAATGGCGTCAGCAATAATGGCAGAGTGAACAGCGCCAGCATTACGCCGCAAATCACCGTGGCGGTAAAGTTGCCGCCGAAGATTCCGACGGCGACCAGTGCGGTAGCGGCAATGGCAGTAAAGATCGCCAGCGAAAAGCGGTGATAGGCCGCAATGCCGACAATCAATAGCAGGACGAGAAAGGGAAGGGCGATGCTCATGGTGAAACTCCAGTTACCGCGTGTGGCTGTAGGGATAGTGTGCGCTTGAAATTAAGTAATGTGTCATTGAACGCATCATTATCATCACCTGCAACCATATGGGTGGCGTCGGGCAAGTGATGATGTTGAGCATGGGGTACCAGCTCGAGGAAATCGGCAACGGTATGTTCCGACACGATGTCGCTTTTGCCGCCGCTGATCAGCAAGGTAGGGACCTTGATCTGGCGGGCGGCTTCCCGGATATCGTCTTGCAAATGTTCGCTGTGTTCGACGAATTCGCTCAGCATACGGCGGTCCCAGTGCCAGATCAGACGGCCCTGGTGTTCGCGCAATAAAAATTGCAGCTGCTTGCTGCTTTTACGTTCACGCCTTTGCGGCAAATAGCTGGCGATCACATCGGCGGCATGTTCGTAGGAATCGAAGCCATAAGGAAAGGCATTCATGAAGGCCATGATGCGTGCCACGCCGGCGGTTTCCCAACGCGGTGTCACATCAACCAACACCAGGGCCGAAAAAGCGTCGTGTGTTGCCTGCACCATCATGCCGGTCAAACCGCCCATCGAGGCGCCGACCAGTAAAGGTTTTTGCTTGAATTGTTTTGACAGCAAATGCACGTCATCGGCAAATTGTTCGGCCTGGTAATGCAAGGAGTCGGGATTGCGAGCCGACTCGCCATGACCACGCATATCCCAGGCGATTGATCCGATGCCTTCCAGTGCGAGTGCGATCTGGGCACCCGACCAACTTTGCCGCGTTTGGCCGAAACCATGCGCGAACAAGACAGTTGGTTCATCATTACCGGCGCCGACTTGCTCGCCAGCGAGGACGATGTCGTCATCCGTCGTCCATTGGTGGCGGGTCGTCACGGGATGAATCTCAGGGAGCGGGCAGGGTTCCATACGGGCTAGTATGTTGGAATGTGTTTGACCTTGTCAATACCAAAGCGTATGGTTCGGTAAAATTCACGTTTCGCAATACGCTTCCGTACCGTTAAACTATGCACCGTATGGTCACTCAATCTGAAAACCTCGAAAAAATGGACAAGCCCTCTCGCTTAAGTGCCGATGATTGGGCCATGGCCGCTTTGGATGTTATTGCCGAAAGCGGTTTGGCAGCAGTTGCGGTAGAACCCCTGGCAAAACGATTGGGTGTGACCAAAGGAAGTTTCTATTGGCATTTTCCATCGCGCGATGCGCTATTGGTCGCAGCACTCGAACGTTGGGAAGTGATGGAACAGGAAGCGGTGTTCGGGAAACTCGAAGCGATTTCCGATCCGCGCGCCCGACTGCGGGATTTGTTCCTGTTGGTTGCGCATGAACTCAAACCGCACAAAATTTATAGCGAACTTCTGAAAGCTCTCGATCATCCCGCCGTACAGCCGGTACTGGCCCGCGTCTCGCAACGCCGCCTGGATTACCTGACCGCGAGTTTCCGCCAGGCCGGATTGCCGCGTGTCGAAGCCCAGCATCGCGCGCGCCTGACTTACGCTGCCTATGTCGGCTTCCTTCAATTGTCATTGCAGCTGGCGCAACCGCGTTTGCACCATGATGAATTCGAAGCTTACGTCGGCCATGTGATGACGACGCTGATTCCGTAATTTAAACGCAGCTAGAAAACTATCGGAAATGCGATATGGCTTCAGCGCTTTGTAGCGCCGAGCTTGAATATTTTCCTGATCAACACCCCAAGCATGGCCGCAAAGCCGGCGATGCTGAAACTGATAAAGATCGCGATCGCCATTTCGATTGGCCATAGATTATGCGTGCTGCTATCGCGCACCGTGTCCACGATGACGCGAATTGCCACCACCGAGGGCGCACTCATTCCTAGTATCGCCGCCGTCCACAAAAAACTGCTGCCTCGGGCACAGAGCACCATCGCGACGATCGACGTCAGCAACAAGCCGAATGAAAATAGCGAATTGGGTAGCGACATAGATGCATATGGCGTTTGCCAATAGGGAATTCCAATTGCCAGAAAGCAGAGTAAAAACGCCGCAGACAAAATGGGTAGTGCTTTCCGGGTCATGCAACGTTTCCTTACATCATGCCGGACCCAAGGTAGTCGCTTCGCGACCATTGCGCCATTCCCACTGCGCTTCGATGGCATCGAGTTGCTGCAAGTGGCGGAAAATGGAACGCACCGTGACTACCTTGTATTCTCCGGACAATCTTGCGCCTACCGAATGATCAGTGAAGACCGTGTTGGTGGAAAAGAAGCCGCCGAGAATGCGTTGCGAATAGGCGATATGAATCACGTCGGGTTGGAAGCCCTGGGCTTTTTCCAATGCCTGCGCAATGGCGCGTTTTGGATAAGCGGTCGCCGACAATTGTGCGGTCGACAGCATGTCCAGTACCCAGGCGGTCGAGTTTTGATAGTGCTTTGAATCATAGCGGGCAATCACGTTGTAGTCCGGATCGAACACCGATGTGGCCGCACTGGAATTCAATATCACCGATAAGCGTTCTGCCAATCCGGGTTTGAGCCAGACGATGCGGGCATCCTGACTTTGCAAATCATCCAAGAAAAAATTCACCAAACCCTGCGCGTAAATATCCGCGCGCTGTGAACCGCACTGGTTCAACAAATGCACGACGGTCCACCGACCATCATGGTGATCACGCACGACAAAACCGACATGCGAATAATGCAGCCCGTATTTTTTCAGATCGGTACCGTGGCGAGCCAGCATCGCAACCGGCGCGTTGTTTTTTTCGAGTTGCTGCAACACCCGCTGTGCCGATTCGGCCGCCGTCGCTATTGCGCGCGGACTTGCGGTTTTTTCCGTGCATTGAGTGCCGGCGAAAACAGGCGTGCAAAAAACAAGTGCGAGCAAAACCAGGATGCGTTTCATGTTCACAATTTCCTGTGATGGATATGCGAACGGCATTGTTCATTCGGGATAAACGCGATCGCTTCGCTGCCTGCGAGCAGCAGGAAGCCTGCGCTAACGGTAGTGACTACAAGACTGCCACCCACGACCAAGCCGGAAAATTTCAACACTTCTGCACTGACTTGCAGAGTTACCGATACTCCGGAGGCGACACTGATCGCGACGACTTCAATCACCTCGCCGATCGGCTGCAGTGATTTCACGATAAGGCGGGAACCGGCGGGAACGAGTTTCAAGGTCGCTGCGGTAACTTCAACCGAAGGCGCGAGTGAAATTGCCGAGGCCTGACTGGGTGTATCCGATTGCGGTTCGGCGTGTACGGGCAGGGCAATGATCAGGGTTAGCGAAAAGAATAGGGTTTTCATGAGTGCCTCCTAGGTTCCCCAAGCTAACGCCGCCGCGGAAACTCGCAAATTAATTAGACAAAGGCTAGGCTTTACCTTCTTCACGTCTAGTTAAACGCTACCCATGAGCCTTCGCATTGATCTGATCGCCGCGCTTAAGCGCTTATTGAAAGCCCAGGGCATTACTTATGCGGCCTTGGCGAAGCAACTGGATTTGAGCGAGGCGGCGGTGAAACGCATGTTTTCGCAACAGGCCATCAGCCTGGCCCGTCTGGAAGAAATCTGTGCCGTGCTGGATGTCGGATTATCGGAACTGGCGACCGAAACAAAGGTAGGCGGTCCGCCGCCGCTGGCCGAGTTGAGCATCGAAACCGAGCAATTGCTGGTCGATAACCCTTCTTATTTGCTGGGTTTGTATCTGACCTTGAATCGCTGGAAAGAAGAGGAAGTGCTGGCCAAATACGAATTCACCAAGCCGCAATGGACCGGGGTTCTGGCGAAGCTGGACCGGCTCGGCATCATTGAATTATTGCCGGAAAACCGCTATCGCCTGCGTACGGCGCGCAACTTCCGCTGGCGCAAGGACGGTCCGATGGAACGTTTTTTTATCGGCCGGCTGTTGCCCGAGTACTTTAACCGCCCGTTTTTGGGCTTGAACGAGAATCTGATCCTGCTTAGCGGCATGGTTTCCCCGGCATCGGCGGCCAAGATTGGCCTGCGGCTGGAGGAGGCTGCCGAGGAATTTGACAGTATGCTGGTTCAGGATGCGGTTTTGCCGACAAATCAAAGGGTTGGCGTCAGTCTCGTACTGGCGCAACGGCCATGGTCATTGCATTTATTTGACTCCGTAAGACGCAAGCCAAGCCCCTGAGCGGTTACAATTAGCGCCTCGTTTCGAACCAGGTTTTGCAATCCTGATAAGGGTTGCCCGGTCGAGCCACCGTTTCCCTATAGCTTGAGAGTTTTACTAATGTCCACATCACTTGCTGCCCTAAACCAATGGGTTGAATCTGTTGCACGTTTAACTCAGCCCGAGAAAATTCACTGGTGCGATGGCAGTGAAGCAGAAAATAAATCATTGGTTGATCTCATGCTGAGCACCGGTGATTTGATCAAGCTCAACGAAGAAACCCATCCGAACTGTTTTTTGCATCGCTCCAGCCCTTCCGACGTTGCCCGCGTCGAACACCTGACCTTCGTTTGCACATCGAACAAGGAAGATGCCGGCCCGAACAATCACTGGATGGCGCCTGCCGAAGCACACGCGAAAATGGACGAGTTGTATGCCGGTTGCATGCGCGGCCGCACGATGTACGTGGTGCCGTATTGCATGGGTCCGATTGATTCGCCGCTGGCACGTTGCGGCGTGGAAATTACCGATAGCCCGTACGTCGTCGCGAACATGCGCATCATGACCCGCATGGGCGAAGCTGCGTTGAAGCGCATCGAACGCGAAGGCAGTTTTGTGAAAGGTCTGCATTCGATCGGTGACTTGAATCCGGACCGTCGTTACATCATGCATTTCCCGGAAGAACTCGCCATCAAAAGTTTCGGTTCCGGCTACGGCGGCAACGCACTGCTCGGCAAAAAATGCCATGCGTTGCGTATCGCTTCCTACCAGGCGCGTACCGAAGGCTGGATGGCCGAACATATGTTGATCGTCGGTATCGAAAATCCGAAAGGCGAAACCCATTATGTTGCCGCCGCTTTCCCGAGTGCCTGCGGTAAAACCAATCTGGCGATGTTGATTCCACCGGGTGGCTACAAACAAGACGGCTGGAAAGTCTGGACGGTCGGCGACGATATTTGCTGGATGCGTCCAGGCGCCGATGGCCGTTTGTATGCGATCAATCCGGAAGCCGGCTATTTCGGCGTTGCGCCGGGTACCAGTGCAAAAACCAATCCGAATGCATTGGCGATGTTGAACAAGGACGCGATCTTCACCAACGTCGGAGTTACTGCCGACAACCAACCTTGGTGGGAAGGTTTGCCTGAAGGCGTGCCGGTAAAAGACTGGCAGGGTCGTGATTACGACAAATCGAATGGTCCGGCCGCGCATCCGAATTCACGCTTCACAGTGTCCGCGAAGCAATGCCCGAGCTACACCGATAAAGCGGAAGACGCGCAAGGCGTGCCTTTGTCGGCGATCATGTTTGGTGGCCGTCGTGAATCCCTGGTGCCGCTGGTATTCGAAGCGCGCAACTGGACCCACGGCGTGTTGGTCGGTGCTTCGATGGCGTCGGAAACAACTGCGGCAGCTACCGGCGCAGTCGGTGTCGTGCGCCGCGACTCGATGGCGATGAAACCGTTCGCCGGCTACAACTTTGCCGATTATTTCTCGCACTGGTTGAGCTTCGACAAACCCGGCGCCAATCTGCCGAAAATTTTCCACGTGAACTGGTTCCGCAAAGGTAGCGACGGCAAATTCATGTGGCCGGGTTTTGGCGACAATATGCGCGTGCTCGAGTGGATGTTGAAGCGCGTTACCGGCCAGGCCCAATCGAACGAAACACCGATTGGTCATCTGCCGTTGGCCAGCGATTTGAATCTGGATGGTTTGAATATCGATCAGGCAACGCTGAACCAGTTGCTCGATGTCAACCACGAAGCCTGGTACGAGGAAATGGAAGCGATCGGCGAATACCTGCAAAGCTACGGTGACCGCACGCCGAAAGCCTTGTTGGCCGAACAGCAAAAAATTGCCAAACAATTGGCCTAATCTTTTTGAATTGAAACGCGACAGATAATTTCCGGATTATCTGTCGCATCGAAAATATTTCTGATTTTCCTGCGGATCCATTGTTTGTCTTTATTCAGACAGACAATGGTTTCCAATCAGTCGGCATTATCGCTGACGGCGCAATGGCTTCCCTTGCCCAGTCGGTCGCGACTTCCAGTTCACGCTTGTAGGCGGCTCGTTTGCTTTGGCGTTCTTTCGCACGAAGTTCCGGGCTGTACTGTACGCCGGCATCTTTCGAATTCCGGCTGAAAACAAGACCGACGCGTTCGGCGATCGCTGCTTGCGGAGTGTCGAACTGCAGGAAGTTCGCACAGGCAGTCACCACTTTTTCCGGTGATGCCATCAATACGTTCATGTCGAGACTGCAGACATCGCCATGGCGATCATTCTGTAGTGCGAATGCATACCACTCCATTTGCGCGTACCAGGTGATCACGCAGGATTCCAGGAAATGGAATTTATAGTCGGTCGGAACCCCGAGCTCTTGCTGCAATCGCGTTCCATGTAACAGGTGCTGTGCCATCCAGCGAATTTGAGTATCGGCGGCCGGCAATTTCTTGCAGCAGGAAATGATGAATTCGTCGAGGCTGGAATACAGCAAGATTGCGCGATGCGGTCCTTGCTTCAATATTTCTGGCAGCAAACGGTTCACCTGGTTGGTCGGCTTGATCAGCGTTTTGCCGGAATCCGCCCAAGGCCGGCCCAGTAAATTCAATGTCGTTTTCAGTGAGGGGCGCAGGCTGTCGATTGGCGTTCGCAGCGATGCATGCGAAATGCTTAGCAAGGCGCTGGGTTCGCGCAGGGAAACCGCCATTGGGGGATTATCCAGAGCTTGTGCCAGCAGGGTGGAACCGCAGAATGCAGTATGGAAAAGAAAGGCTTGATTAGCGGGCTGCGCCAGTCCGACGAAAGCCTGTTCCGGCACTCGTCTTGCCAGTGACTGGTCGGCACCTGCGATGGAATAGAGGAACGGGGATTGGGTAATTTCCTCGAGCGTCAGGTCCAGCATCAGGAATTCTTTTCCGGCTACGTCAAAATCGACCGGGAAATAGTTAGGATTGGAAATGTCGGTCATATCAAGGTGCATGCAGTTGAAGACGGATCATAACAATATTCATCAGGCGCCTGTGTCGGGCTGCTAATCCAGTATGAAGGCTTTCTACTGCCATCATTTCGTTCTGCCATTGCCGGACGGCCACAGCTTTCCGATGGATAAATATCGCCTGCTGTTTGAGCGTGTCCAACAAAATGCATCGGCGTGGAAAATCGATCTGGTCGAACCGCGTGCAGCCGATGACGAAGATTTATTGCGAGTGCATTGCCCGAATTACATCGAGCGCATGAGTAGCGGCAGACCGGGCGAGCAGGAGATGCGAAGAATCGGTTTCCCATGGTCGGCGAAAATGGTCGAGCGTTCACGACGTTCCTCCGGCGCCACCATGCAGGCGCTCGAGTCGGCCATTACCGGCGACAACATCGCGGTGAATCTGGCCGGCGGTACCCATCATGCCGCTTATGACCGCGGCGGCGGTTATTGCGTGTTCAACGACAGCGTAGTGGCGGCACGTTATGTCCAGGCAAAAAACCTGGCGAAAAAAATCCTGGTCGTCGATCTGGATGTGCATCAAGGTAACGGCACTGCCGAACTATGCCGGGACGATGCCAGTATCTTTACTTTCTCGATGCATGCCGAAAAAAATTATCCGGCAATCAAGCCCGACTCCGATCTGGACGTTCCGCTTCGCAACCACACTGGCGATGCCGAATATCTGGATTTGCTGGCGCGTTATCTGCCAATCGCCGTACAGCGGTCCGAACCCGATGCGGTGATTTACCTGGCCGGGGCTGATCCCTATGAAGGCGATCGGCTCGGGTATTTGTCGCTGAGTAAGCGCGGCTTGGCGCAGCGGGATCGCTTCGTGATGCAGGCTTGCCGGCAGGCCAGTCTGCCACTCGCGGTCTCAATGGCGGGCGGCTATTGTCCGGAAGTCGAGCACATTGCCGACATCCACGCACAAACAGTGCAACTCGCGGCGAGCTTCGTTTAAACCATTCACTGCGAATGGGCATCTTAGCGTTTATGCTAAATGCCGCCGTGACTAATTTTGATGCCCTCCATACCGAATCGCTACCGGATGCGCGCGAAGACGATTTCGTCTTGGTGCGGGCAGCGAGTAGTGGGGATCAGAAAGCCTTCGAACAGCTGTACCGCAAACATTCAAAGCGCCTGTTTTCTGTGCTTTGGCGTTTATGCGGCGGGCAACAGGCCCGTGCCGAAGATTGTCTGCAGGAAGCCTTCGTCAAAGCCTGGCAAGCATTGCCGACGTTTCGTTACGAGAGTGCGTTTTCAACCTGGCTGCATCGTCTGGCGGTCAACATCGCCTTGATGGAATTGCGCTCCCGCAAGGGAGCCGAGGACCTCGAGCAAGACGATTCGGTGCTCGCATTCGAAAAAACCACGGACACCGCCAATCAACAAACGCGCTTGCAGATGGATCTGGAAAGGGCAGTTGCCACGCTTCCGGAACGTGCGCGCGCGGTATTGGTTTTATTCGATATCGAGGGCTGGACCCACGAAGCCATCGCGGAACATTGCGACATGGCGGTGGGAAGTTCAAAAGCACAATTGCATCGCGCCAGGAGTTTGCTGCGCGAAAAACTGGGAGCCTACCGTGACTGACCTACATCAACTAAGTGAAGCCCAATTGCGTCTGCAATTGCGCGGACTTCCGAAAGAGCGTGAACTTGAGCGGGATATTTGGTCCGGCATACAAGCGACTATTCAAAATGGCCCGGTCAGAAAAAACCGCTGGGCATGGTCGAGCTTCGCGATGGCGGCCACCCTGGCATTGATTGCCGTGACGGCCTTGCCATTACTTTCGCCAGACAAGCCTGCCGACTCGAACAGTTTGAAGGCTCAGGTCGTTTCAACCGAAGTCCAGGCAATGGACGCCGAGTATCAAGCGGCATTGAGAGAATTCTCAACGGTTGAAGTTGCGCCCGAAATAAAAACGCAATTGCAATTGCTGGATGACTCCGCCAACAAACTTCGCCGTGCACTCGACGAGAGTCCGCAATCTACCTATCTGCTTCCCATGTTGCGACGTACCTATTTGCAACGTCTGCAACTGACCCAACGCGCTATCGCTGCCAATCTAACCTAGGATTTTTATGAAAACTTTAAAACCCGTTTTATTCACTATCGCATTGGCAGCCGTTGCCAGCCCGTTAGCGGTTTTCGCCGCAACCCCGATCAATCAAACACGTGCGATGAATGCCGATGGCGAAGTCAGGGTGGAAAACGTCAGCGGCCTGATCAAAGTGCGCGTCTGGAATGAAGCGAAAGTGCAAATCACCGGTTCGCTGGGCGAAGGTGCCGAGAAATTGGTGGTGGAGGGTGATGCCCGCAGTCTAACGATCAGGGTGAAATACCCGAATCGCAAAGGCAGTTTGTTCAACTGGGGTGGTGGCACCCACATCAAGGAACCTACCCGTCTTGAATTGATGGTGCCAATCAAAGTGGCGCTGGCACTTGAGGCAGTGAGTGCCGATATCGACGTACAGGGCAGTGCAGCTCCGCGCATGACCATTAATAGTGTCAGCGGCGACAGCACCATCCTCGCTTCGTCACCCGGCAAGCTTTCGGTCGAAAGCGTCAGCGGTAACGTGGTTCTGAAACTGACTAGCCCGCAAGTCACAGTCAATACCGTTAGTGGCGATGTAAAAATGCTGGGCCATCTCAACGGCCGCCTCGATGTGGAAACCGTTTCGGGCAACGTGAATCTCGATACGCCGGTATTGAATCAGCTGCATTTCAACTCCGTATCGGGCGATGGCAGCTTTAAGACCAGTCTTGGCAAAGACGGCCGGATTGAAATGGATTCAGTCAGCGGCACCTTGTTGCTTGCCTTGCCGAAAGCCAGCTCGGCGCAATTTCAGGTTGAAAGCTTCAGTGGCGACATTTCCAGCGCAGTGGGCAAAGTTGTTAAGGAAGAGTACGGTCCGGGCCAGAGCCTGAATGCACGCCTGGGTGACGGAAAAGGCCACGTGAACCTTAATACCATGTCCGGCGATGTCACCATCGAACTCAAGTAACTCTCTGAAATTACTAATAAAAATATCGAATTAGAATTTTTGCTCCAGGCATTTTCTCGATTTGGGGGCTAACGCACGTTTTACCCCCTCCTCACAGGTTTGGCAGTACGTAAAAATTGCGTTATGCTCGCTGAGCCAGGGTGGCTGACCAATTCGGATAGTCACCCCGAGGCTTTATCCTAGAACTCATTTAGAGTCACTAACTCTAACGTTGGAGAGAGAGTAAATGTCTAATATCAATCAGCTGTCTAGTGCGATTAAATTCGCATTATTTGTCGGCGCTACTGCTACCTTGGCGAGTGCTTCGGCATTTGCACAAGCACAACCTGCAGACAGCCCGGAAGAAATCGAAAAAGTCAACGTAACCGGTTCCCGCATTAAGCGCATCGTGGAAGAAGAAGGTGCACAACCTGTACAAGTTATTACTCGTCAGGATATCGAACGCACCGGCTTGAACAACGTGTACGAAATCCTGAACACCATCACCTCGAGTGACGGTTCGGGCTTGAGCACCGTTACCACGCAAACCAACGGTAGCGATGGTTCGCAACAAGTCTCCCTGCGTGGCCTGGGCGCACAACGTACCCTCGTCCTCGTTGACGGCAAGCGTTGGGTTACCGATCTCGACGGCACCGTCGACTTCTCGACCATTCCAGTCGCCATCATTCAACGTATCGAAGTCCTGAAAGACGGCGCATCGGCCATTTACGGTTCCGACGCTATCGCAGGCGTGATCAACATCGTGACCCGTCGTGACTATGACGGCGCACAAGCTGGTCTGTACTACGGCCAAACCACCGAAGGTGACGGCGCACGTAAAGGCGCAGACCTGACCATCGGTGCCAAGGGCGAGCGTACCAACGGCGTAATGAGCATCAGCCACACGAGCCAAGAGTCGATCTTTGCTGGTGACCGTGAATACGGTCAGTACCCAGTAATGGGAAATTATATTTTCGGTTTTCCTCAAGGTGACTGCGCAGCATTGCTTGCAGGTTTGCCAACTCCAACTAATGCCTTCGGCGCATTCTGCGGTTCCGCAACCGGTATCTACGGTACCTTCAGCGGCGCCGGCATTGCTGGCGGTGGTCGTTCATTGAACCACGGCGCCAACCTGGCTGACGGTCTGCAAATTACCGACTTCCATGCGTTCAACAATACCGA
>JBOHYG010000134.1:0-13281 GCA_050737875.1 Arenimonas sp.
GAGTTAGCATCAGCGATTCAAGCCCCGTTTGCGGCGACATCATGATGACGCCAATCAGACCGACGATTGCTCCGAGCAACATCGGCATGCTGCTCCAACAAGTCAGGCTCAAGGCTTGCTTGAAACCGATCGTCGAGCCGGTAATCTTGCCGGCCAGCAAATAATACAATGCTGCTATACACACTACGATTGCCATAACGATTGGCGTCGACACTAGCGAGATATAACCCATCATTTTTGCACCCGGCATAAAACTTTTTGCCTGGGCGATCTCGGCCGCGGACATTTCCTTACCACCAGCCATCAAGGTATGGTCGATAAACCAGGAACTGTCTACTTTCATGAAATACATGAATGTCAAAGCCAGAGTGGCGACCAAGACCAAGATGAAAGGGACGATGAAAGTCGGTTTTTCCTTTAGTTCGGCAAATACCTTGCCAGGCTCGAGAAAGATATTAATCAGATGTGACATGCGTTTTCCCCGTTAACGATGATAATCGAATGCTGCTGCAGCTTAATGCACCAGTTTAAGTTATCCGCATGCATAAAGTCATGTTGAACGTAGCCCTGGGCTCTGAGTCCCGGAACAACTAATAGAGTCCTTGTAGTCGTTTTTTCAATATATCCAAACCCAAATTCCCAGCTGAACCAAGCGAAACCCGCGCTTTCAAACTGGCTTCGGGATCTGCACCAAAACTTGGCAATGTGGCTTTAGCCGCTTGTAGATACGCATCGCGGAACGGTACGCCGCTGGCGGCCAGCTCCATTGCACAATCGGTTGCGAACATGCCGGGCTCGATCGCTGCACGCATTTTTTCTTCCTGCCATTGCATGCGACTCAACAAATCCGGTACCAGGGCCAGTGCGGCCAAGCCATGACTGAAAGCACGCAACAAGGGACCTTTGCTGAATTGCAGATCACGGTGATAACCGGATGGCAATGACAGTAAGGATTCGATTTCAGTGCGCGCACCCGCGACGACCGCATAACTTGCCCTCAGCAATTCGATCAGATCGGGATTGCGTTTATTCGGCATCAGGGAGCTGCCGGTGGTGTATTCCAGTGGCAATGTCACAAACGAATATTCCGCACTGGTAAACAGACTCAAGTCCCAGGCGAGCCGCCGCAGATCAAGCAATGATTGCGACAATGCAGCCAAAGCCTGCAATTCAAATTTTCCGCGGGATAGTTGCGCGTAAGTCGCCGCTACTTGTACGCGATTGAATTCCAACGCATGTGTAGTGTGTTCGCGATCCAATCGCATATTCACGCCGAACCCCGAGCCGCTGCCAAGCGGATTGGCATTGATCCACTCGATACTGGATTTCGCCAGACTTAGATTATCGATAAAACTTTCGGCCCAACCCGCCCACCACATGCCTGCCGAACTGACCATCGCACGTTGCATATGCGTGTAACCGGGCAGCGGCAACATGACTTCCCGCTCTGCTCGTTGCAAGGCTACTTCGACTATTTTTTGATTATGTGCCGCCAGCTGTTGCAAAGCATCGCGAAGATAAAGGCGACTGGCTACCAGCACCTGGTCATTGCGGCTGCGACCGGTATGAATTTTTCTGCCGGTATCGCCATGCTTCTCGATTAGATACGCTTCAATCGCCGAATGTGCATCCTCGTATTTATCATCGAGAATAAATTCGCCCTGCTGAAACAATTCGGCAAGCTTGGTTAACGATTCGCAAAGATCCCTGCATTCGGCCGTGGTAAGCACGTCAATATTCTGCAGGCCTTCGGCATGCGCCTGGCTGGCATGGATATCGAACAGGAACAGGCTTTGATCGTCGACGATATCGTTACCGGCCAGAAAGCGCTGGATGTTTTCATTCACCGTTACACCGGGTTTTTGCCATAGCAAATGACTCATGGATGGATCCCCGCCAGTTCTTCCAGGCCAAAGGCCAGGTTAAGATTTTGAATTGCCTGCGTCGCCGCACCTTTCAGTAAATTGTCCAACGTCGACACCACGACCAGGCGCTGATGACTGGCACTAAGACTGAATCCGCCAATCTGTACATTATGCTGGTTGGCGGAACGACTTACCCAGGGAGCTTCGTGCATCACCTGGATCAAGCGCTCTTGCTGATAAAACTTTCCATAGATTTCGGTAATGCCGTGTAATGGCATAGCCTGTTTCAGATGGATATTGCTGGTCACTGTCAAGCCGCGAAAATGCGGCGCAACATGCGGCATGAATTCGATAGCATGTCGCGAATGAAACGACACTTCGCGCTCGTGGATATGTCCGGTCAAATGATACGGAATCAGGTTATCGCGCAGGGTTTCCGGATTATTCTTGTCCGAAGGTGAAGTACCCGCGCCAGAATAACCAGACACGCCAAAACATTGCACCGCGCCGGCAATGAATTCGGACATCGGCGCAATTGCCAGTTGCATCGCCGTCGCATAACAACCGGGATTACTGATACGCTTTTTCCCGGCCGCCTCGGCACGGGTAAGTTCTGGCAATCCGTAATACCAGCTTTGATCGAAACGGTAATCGGCCGACAAGTCCAGCAATACGGTTTGCGGTGCATGCTGATCGACGGCAGTAACATAGGCTGCGGCCATGTCATTGGGCAACGCCAAAATCAATGCATCGACCGATTGCTGCGCCGCCTGTTCGGCATCCAGATTCACGTAGTTCAAATCACCTAGATAGGAAGCTTCATGGACGGAAACGCTTTGCCCGACGCGTTCACGCAACGATACAAAGCCCAACTCGAATTGCGGGTGTTCGCCGATGATGCGAATCAACTCCGATCCGACATAACCACGGGCTCCGACCAAACCGATTCTTATGCGCTTGTTGTTCATTTCGTTCAAAGCGATCAGCCTTTCAAGGTTGCCGGACGGGCACGGCAATGATCCACGGCAAACTTGATTTGATCAAAGTTTTCCAGGCCGTACCAGAATACGTTCCATTTATCGCCTTTCAGGCAACCATCTGCCTCGTCGAAATAAAATTCGTTGATGGTGTTGTCGGCGCGCGATCGCCAGAACAATTGCGGAATTGCAGCACGCATCACATGCCAGGCTGCACGGCCCAGGCCTTCGCCCTGCGCATCTTCACTGACCGCAAACTTGTCCAGATGCGGAATGCCATTTTCCAAAGTCAGTACCAGCGCTGCACGATAATGTTCGCTGACGAATAACCGATAAGGCTTGGTGTTCTTGAAATAATCAAGCGCCAATTTGCGGCCAAAACCGGATTCAATCAATGACTGCAATTTCTTGCGATCGCACTGTTTCCAGTTATCGAACACATTGATTTTTTCACCGCGACGCACCAGCGTACCGGAACCGCGATGGGTGAATAATTCCTTGGCCAATTCATCGGGCTTGGTAATCGAAACCGACGATGAAGGTGGCAGTTGCATCAGCAAATCATGGATTTGTTCGATCTTTACCTTCATGCCCGAATGCAGCCACGGTTGCTGCATCAATTCTTCGTATTCGGTCGACAGATTGATTGAATCGATCAAATAGCCTTCTCCATCCAGCAAACCGCCAGTGCCGGTCAGGAAAATAATCTTGTAGGGTTGCAGGGTTTTCACCAATTCATTGGCGGCCCAATCGGCATTGATATTCAAAATCTGCCCGCTGGTGGTTTCGCCCAGTGATGCTATCACCGGTATCGAACCAACCTTGATCGCAGCCTGGATAGCATCGGTTTGCACCTTGACAACTTTGCCGACCAAACCGTATTTACGCTTGTTCAACAAATCACATTCGAACATACCCGAAGTAATCGAAGTCGCACGCACGCCAACGGCTTGCAGGGCTTCGACCAGATGCAGGTTCTCCTGCTGGAATACGCGGCGCACGACCGACAATACTTCCGGGGTGGTAACTCGCAATCCATCGACGGTTTGCTTCTCGATCTTGGCCTTCTGCATTTCCAGATCAAGCTGCGGGCCCGCACCGTGCACGACGATGGGCGTCAAGCCGACTTGTTGCAGGAAAGATAGCGATGATACGAGCGCGTCGAGGTCGTCACGCAGAATTGCGCCACCGACTTTCACGACGGCGAATTTCGCCGCATCGAGTTTCGAGAAGCGCTTCAGGTATTGCTGAATCTCTTTCGGGCTGGCCATATTGGACAGCAGACGAACGATGGTGGAGCGCAAATCATTCATGGAAATGGGTATCGACATTGAAGTGTGATGGAAGCGACCTCCCCGCCAACGTGTGGCCGGTTGCGGACGATGCGGTCAGTGAAACTTTCTGTGCGATATTCATTTCGTCTCCATTATTTCTTTGTACTTAGAAACTACTGCTGCCAATTGGTCCAACGCCACCCATTCATCGGCAGTATGCGCTTGTGCGATGTCGCCTGGCCCATACACCAGTGCGGTCATGCCAGCCGCCGAGAACAATGCCGCTTCGGTCCAGAAATCCACTGCATTACCAATTTGCAGGCCGAGTGAATCGGCCAGATCGCGGGCTTCCAGACGACGGTTTTCTGCCGAGGCAATATCACCCGAAGGCAGCGCAACGCCGCGAAAGGTTTCTTCGTATTCGGCCAAGGCATCGGCCGATGCGAATGAACGAAGGGTTGCATGCAGTTCTTCGAAATTTTGCGAAGGCAGCGGACGAAAACCGAATCGCACTTCGGCACTCGGCGCGATCATATTGGCCTTGATGCCGCCTTCGACGCGACCAATATTAAAACGGAATCCGGTAAGCCCGCCGAAACGAAGATGTTGTAAAGATTGAACGTGATCGAGCGCTTTACTGCCCCAACGCATGGCTTGATGCACCGCGCTGAGTTCGAGAGCATTTACATCCGATGCATGGCCGGCCTGCCCTTTGAACGACATCCGAGCCGACACAATCCCGCGATGCGCGAGCACGGCTTGCGCCATGGTCGGCTCGGCGACAATCGCTTCCTTGAAGCCAAGGTCACGCGAAAGAAACGAGCTGATGCAACGCGCATCGTTAGCCTCTTCATCGGTCGTGAATAAAAACGCGACCGGACCTTGGGTATTTTCCGCGGCAGTCAGCAAACAAGCCGCTGCACCTTTAATATCGCAAGCGCCGAGTCCAATTGCCTTATCGGCAGTCACGCGCAAACGATACGGGCTGGCCGTCCAAGCCGGAGAATCGGGCACGGTATCGAGATGCACGTTGAACACGCGCGAGGTTTCGCCGCGTACAGCCAGTAATGACACCGCACCGGCGCCATGGTCGCTCAGCTCGATACGAAAACCCGGCAGCGCTTCGCACAGATAATCGAAGATGCCATCGGTGCCAATCGCACGCGGCGGATTGCGGGTGTCGAACGATACCAGCGCATCCAGATGTTCCAGCACCCGCGATAGCATCAGCCTTGCTCCCGATTGATCTCGGCCCAGAGCGTGCTGCTCATGCCGTAGAGCTTGATGAAACCTTCTGCTTCGGCAACGCCCCAATCGGCAGCTTGCGCATAAGTCGCACCTTTCGCATTCAAAATATGCGGCGAAGAAATCGATACGGCGGTGACTTGCGCGCCATTTGTTTCGAGTACGACTTCACCATTCACTTTGGATTGATTGGAAGCCAGGAAAGATTCCAGATCGGTTTTCAAAGGATCGTGATAGAAGCCTTCGTACACCAATTCAATCCATTTTTTCGCGATATCGGATTTGAAACGGTTCTGAAGCTTGCTCAGTACGGCTTCTTCGAGTGCGCGATGCGCCGTCAGCAAGGCTGTCAAACCCGGTGCTTCGAAAATGATGCGGCCTTTCAAGCCAATCGTGGTGTCGCCGGTATAAATGCCGCGACCGACGCCGTATTGCGCAAACAGATGGTTCAATTTAATCAGCATCAGATGACCGGGCATCGCCTGACCATTCAGGGTTTTCGCTTCGCCATTTTCAAAGCCGATGCTGACCGATAATTTTTCGGCAGGCCATTCGCTGCGTGGCTTGCACCAGCCGCTTGCACCCTCGCCCGGTGCCTGCCAGCGATCGATTTCGCCGCCGGACATGGTCAAGCCGAGCACGTTTTCGTTAATCGTGTAAGCCTGCTGTTTGCTGCGGACGCTAAAACCGCGTTGCTCCAGATATTTCTGCTCGTAAGCCCGCACTTCAGTGTGTTCTTTCTGGATTTCGCGAATCGGTGCAATGATCTCGTAGTCGCCGAGTGCTTTCACGGCCAGGTCAAAACGAACCTGGTCATTACCCATGCCGGTGCAACCATGAGCAATGAGTTTGGTGCCCAGTTCATCGCAACGTTTCAATGCAGCTTCGACAATCAGATAGCGATCCGACACGAGCAAGGGATACTGGCCTTGATAGGCTTCACCGGCCCAGACAAATGGCTTGACGAAACCGGACCAGATCGAAGGACCGCCATCGATGGTGATATGCGACGTTACGCCCAGATCTTTCGCACGATGTTCGATGAACTCGCGTTCTTCGTCGTCGACACCACCGGTATCGGCAAACACCGTGTGCACCGAATAACCGCGCTCCTGCAGCCACGGCACGCAGAAACTGGTATCCAGGCCGCCCGAGAATGCCAGGACGATATCTTTTTTTGCAGTCGCATCAATGTTCATTTAAAAAACCTTGCTTGAATTGAATTAATTATTGTTTGATCAACGAAGCCATCACCGCTTTCTGTACATGCAGGCGGTTTCCGGCTTCCTGGACAGCGATACAGTTCGGTGAATCCATCACGCCATCGGTCGCCTTCACATTGCGTCGCAGCGGCAGGCAATGACTGAACACACCGTTATTGGTGAGTGCCATCTTGGCTTCATCGACAATGAAATGTTTGAACTGGTCGCGAATCGGTTTTTCTTTTTCCCAATCGCCGAAATACGGCAAGGCGCCCCAGCTTTTTGCGTAAACGATATCGGCGTCTTGATAAGCCGAGGCAATATCGTGGCTAACCGTCAGTGAGCCGCCGTTCTCGGCGACATTGGTTTTCGCCCAATCCATATAACGCTGATCCAGCACGTATTCCGGTGTCGGGCATAGCAGGGTCACGTCCATGCCCATGCGGGTGGCAATCGTCAACGCCGAATTGGCGACAGCGGTGTTCAGGGCTTTCGGATGATAAGTCCAGGTCAACACGTATTTCTTGCCGCGCAGATCGGCGGTATTGAAATGCTCCTGCAACGCGAGTGCATGTGCCAATTCCTGGCAGGGATGCGTGATCGTTTCCATATTGATGACCGGTACGGTCGAATATTTCGCGAAACTGTTCAGCACCTTGTCCTGGCGATCTTCGGCCCAGTTAACGAATTTCGGAAACGCCCGCACGGCGATCAAATCGACATAGCTACTAAGTACCTTGGCGACTTCGGCGATATGTTCTTCGGTATCGCCGCTCATGACCGAACCCAATTCGAACTCTATCGGCCAGGCGTCTTTGCCCGGCGCCAGCACGACAGCATGGCCACCCATCTGGAAAGTACCCAGCTCGAAACTGGTCCGGGTACGCAGGGATGGATTGAAAAAAACCAAGGCTACGGCCTTGCCTTTCAACTGGTCGCCAATTTTCGAAGTCTTGAACGCAGCCGCCTGCTTGAGCAGCTCGTCCAGCTCCGGCCTTGTCCAATCCTGCGTGTTCAGAAAATGTTTCATGAGATTTTGTACCGATGAAATGAATGTTGGAAATCAAAACAAAAAAGCCCGGCGCATGGCCGGGCTTTTCCTGGAAACGTATAGAAACGTCCGGGTTACCCAGCAGGTTTGTGGGCTTCCGGTCGACGAGCACGCGAAGTCATGCCAGCCGCCATATAGGCAGAGGTGAGCAGTTCAACGGTGGCGAGTAAGTGTTTCATGTGCGGCGATTATGTCAGCCAATAACTTGAGCTGCAAGCCGGAGAGTTAGTCGGATTGCTCTAAACCGGGGCCCCGTCACGGCCTGTTCTTAAACCACAGCCTTACTGAAGCCAAACGGCAGGCAGCATTTCGCCTAAAAACAGCCGCTTATTGCTAAACTTGGCGCATGAAAATTCATCTCTACAACACTCTCAGCCGACGGGTCGAACTGTTCACTCCACAGCAGCCGGACAAGGTCACCATGTACGTTTGCGGTCCGACCGTCTACAACTATGCCCACATTGGCAACGCACGAGGACCGGTGGTATTCGACGTGCTGTCGCGACTATTGCGCCGCCATTTCTCCAAGGTCGAATATGCCCGCAACATCACCGACGTCGACGACAAGATCAATCAGGCTGCAATCGAACAGCAAGTTCCGATCAGCACGATCACCGATAAATTCGCGGCGATCTACCGTCAGGACATGTCCGACCTGGGCGTGATCCCGCCGGATCTGGAACCGCACGCGACTGCGCATATTCCGCACATCATCGAGATGATCAACAAACTGATTGCCAGTGGCCATGCTTATGCCGCAGAAAATCATGTCTTGTTTGCGGTGAACAGTTTTGCCGATTACGGAAAATTATCCGGCCGTTCGCTGGAAGACATGCTCGCCGGTGCCCGCGTGGAAGTTGCTCCTTACAAACGCGACCCGGGCGATTTCGTATTGTGGAAACCCTCGACACCGGAATTGCCGGGTTGGGATTCACCGTGGGGCCGTGGCCGTCCGGGCTGGCATATCGAATGCTCGGCGATGTGCGCCGCCTTGTTTGGCGACACCATCGATATTCACGCCGGCGGCATGGACTTGCAATTCCCGCACCATGAAAACGAAGTGGCTCAAAGCACCTGCGCGCACGGCGGCAAAACTTTTGCCCGCTTCTGGCTGCATAACGGCATGTTGAATATGGACGGTCGCAAGATGTCCAAGTCGCTTGGCAATGTTTTTCTCGTCCACGACCTGCTGAAGCATTTTCCACATGAGGCACTGCGTTACTCGCTTATGTCCGGACATTATCGCCAACCACTGGATTGGACCGATGCCTTGATCGAACAAAATGTGCGAACACTGGATCGTTTATATGGAACGCTGCGTGATTTGAAAGACATTCCAGCCGAGCCGGTTGCAACAAAAGCAATCGAGGCCGCACTGTGTGACGACTTGAATACACCGATTGCCTTGGCCGAATTGGCACGGATCGCCAGCGATGCTCGCCGAGCAGAAAGCGTTGAAGACAAAACACGCTTGAAATCCGAATTGTTGGGCTCGGGCGCATTGCTCGGATTGCTGCAACAAGATCCTGCCGCCTGGTTCGCCCGCGGCAATGATGATAGCGACGACACGCGCATTCAAGCATTGGTAGACGAACGCAACGCCGCCAAGAAGGCGAAGGATTTTGCACGTTCGGATGCGATTCGCGATCAACTGGCCGCCGAAGGAATTTTGCTGGAAGACACTGCGCAAGGTGTGCGCTGGAGACGTGCCTGATGTTCCCGATGGAAGCCACCGCTGCCGAAGCACAACAAGCCATCATCGAAGAATTCGCGTTCTTCAGTGACTGGTCGGAGCGCTATCAGTACTTGATCGACCTCGGAAAAAAGCTGCCTGACCTGAAACAGGAATGGAAAACCGAAGAACATCGCTTGCACGGTTGCCAGTCGATGGTATGGATCGTGCCGGAAGGCAACAAGGATAAATTGGTATTCAATGCGATCAGCGACTCAACGATTGTCTCCGGCCTGATATTTCTTGCCCTGCGTGTTTATTCGGGTCGCAGCGCCGAAGAAATCATGAATACCGCACCCGACTACATCGCCCAAATCGGCTTGGCGAAACATTTGTCGCCAACCCGCAGCAACGGCTTGAAATCACTTTTGCAATTCATTCAACAAACGGCGCATAGTGCGCTCACAGCCAGGAATACTGCATGAATCTTCGACTTTGTGTGTTGGCAATTGGAACCACCTTCGCCCTCTCATTGCCTTTGTCAGCCGCTGAAGTCAGCGTTCCGCAGTCATCGGAAATTCCGGCCAATTCGCAGAAACTCGCACCGATGATCCACCGCTTCATGGCGGATTTATCCAGTATCGAGCATACCCACGACATCACCGGCAGCCCGAAGCGCGAGGCTGCCTTGCGCAGTCTTTACAATGGCTGGCTAAAATCGATCGCCACTCTCGATTACGCTTCGTTGCAATTGGAAGACCAGGTCGACTACGCCTTGTTCAAACGCGAGTTGAACTACCGCCTGAAGCAACTGGATTTCAACCGCCAGCGTTTCGATCAGGCCGCCACTTTACTGCCGCAGGCCAATACCCTGATTGCAATGGCCGAAGATCGCCGTGGACTGGTGTACGCCGATGCCAAGTCCAGTGCGCAGACCTTGACGCAAGCGCTGAAGGCATTCGAAAAAATACATGCGCAGTTTGACCGCAAAGACGGCAAAGCCCAGGTGAATCCGATTGTGGCTTTTCGTGCCTCCAAATATCTCGCCAGCCTTCGCGAGAATTTGAAAGACTGGTTTACCTTCTACAACGGTTACGATCCGAATTTCACTTACTGGACAAAACAGCCATACGAAACACTCGACAAAAAACTGGAAGCCTACGGCAAGTTTCTGCGTGACGATCTGGCCGGTGCAGCGAACCCGGAAACCATCATCGGCGATCCGATTGGCCGCGAAGCTTTGCTGGCCGACTTCCAGCATGAAATGATTCCGTACACACCGGAAGAACTGATAGCACTGGCAGAAAAAGAACTTGCCTGGTGCCAGAACGAAATGAACAAGGCCGCTGCCGAAATGGGCCACAAGAATTGGCAGCAAGCGCTGGAAGCGGTCAAACAGCAAAGCCCCCAGCCTGGCGAACAACCGAAACTGGTCGTGCAACTTGCCGACGAAGCCATCAATTATCTCGAAACCAATAACCTTGTTACCGTGCCTGAAATCGCCAAGCGCGATTGGCGCATGACCATGCTGACGCCGGAATACCAGTTGCAGGCTCCGTTCTTCCTGGGGGGCGAAGATGTTTGGGTTGCCTACCCGACCGACAGCATGCCGCAGGATAAAAAACAGATGGCGATGCGCGGCAACAACCGCTATTTCTCGCGTGCGGTCGTGCATCATGAATTGATACCTGGTCACCATCTGCAATTCTTCTATAACCAGCGTTATCAGACGCAACGCCAGTTGTTCGGTACGCCGTTCTGGACCGAAGGCTGGGCCCTGTATTGGGAAATGCAGTTGTACGATCGCGGTTTCGCCAAAACGCCGGAAGAAAAAATCGGCATGCTGTTCTGGCGCAGCCACCGTGCGGCACGCATCCTGTTCTCGTTGTCGTTCCATATGGGCAAGATGACACCGCAACAATCGATCGACCTGCTGGTTGACCGCGTTGGTCACGAACGCGAAAACGCCGCAGCCGAAGTACGCCGCAGTTTCGCCGGCGATTACGGCCCGCTGTATCAAACCGCTTATATGCTGGGCGGCCTGCAATTCCGTACCTTGTACAAGGAAATGGTCGTCAGCGGAAAAATGTCGGAACGCGAATTCCACGATGCCATCCTGATGGGCGGCGAAATGCCGGTATCGGTTGTGCGCATGCGTTTGATGAAGCAAACGCCCGATATGAATCTTCCCGCACAATGGAAGTTTTACGATTTTTCGAAGTAAAACCTGAGCCAGAATAAAGTATGCGTAATCCCGGCGCAGGCCGGGGTGACGATCTGATTGAACGCTATTTGAAGGACATCCATTTAATGGATTTCATTACCAGCAATTTCATTATCATTGCACTCACCTGCATTGTTTCCTATACCGCATTCACGAATGCCAAATTGATGGACGATTGGATTCTCAGTCCCCTCAAGGTGCATCGCGATGGCCAGTATTACCGCTACATCACGTACGGTTTTTTGCATGCCGATTTCATGCATTTGCTATTCAACATGATCACGCTGTATTTCTTCGGTCGCCTGATCGAGGGCTTCTACAATTCCGAACTCGGACCGTTTGCCTACGTTTTGTTTTATCTCGGCGGAATCATAGTTTCGGTGCTGCCGACGGCGGAACGGCATAAAACAGACCCACGCTATGCAACGCTTGGAGCATCAGGCGCCGTCTCAGCCGTCTTGTTTGCCTACATCCTGATGGAACCCTGGACAACATTGTTGATTTTCTTCGTACCCTGCCCGGCCATTGTTTATGGCGTGCTGTATATCGCCTATTCGATATGGCTGGACAAAAAAGGCGGCGACAACGTGAACCACAGTGCGCATATATGGGGCGCAGCTTACGGCGTTGCCGTTACATTGGTGGTTCAACCGGCCGTATTAAGGCATTTCATCAATCAGTTGGCGAATCCGTTTTCGTAAAACGCGGCGTCAATCCACATACACCGTTTTGATATTCATGAACTCGTGGATGCCGTGTTCGGCAAGTTCACGTCCGAAACCGGATGATTTGGTGCCGCCGAATGGCAGGCGTACGTCACTGCGAACCTGTGCATTGACGAAAGTGGCACCGGCCTTGATGCGACGCGCGATATTTTCTCCACGCGCTTTATCCTGCGTCCACACGCTGGCACCGAGTCCGAATAAAGTATCGTTAGCGACACGTACCGCTTCGTCATCGTCTTTAACACGGATGATGCTGGCGACCGGGCCGAATAATTCTTCGCTATACGCAGGCATGCCAGGTTTGACGTTATCGAGAATGGACGCCGGGTAATGCGACGCGCCTTGTCCCGGCTCACAGCCAATTAATGGCTTGGCACCGGCCTTGATACTGGTTTGAACCTGCTTATGCAGCTCGTCACGCAAATCGGCCCGCACCATCGGTGCCAGTGAAGTATCGGCATTATTCGGATCGCCGATTTGCAACTTGCCGGTGGCTTCGATGAATTTCTGCACGAAAGCGTCGGCAATTTTTTCGGTCACGATAAAACGCTTGGCGGCGATGCAGGTTTGTCCGGCATTGCTGAATCGTGAAGTGACTGCAACCGGAATGGTTTTATCGAGATCGGCATCATCAAGCACGACGAATGGATCACTGCCACCCAATTCCATCACGCATTTCTTGAGATGCTTGCCTGCCGTAGCAGCGACGGAACGGCCGGCACGTTCGCTACCGGTCAATGTGACTGCATGTACGCGCGGATCAGCGATCACTTTCTCGGCCATCGCATTGTCGATATGCAGAACGCCAAACACACCGTCCGGCACGCCAGCTTCCTGTAACACTTCGGCAATCACATCGGCACAACGCGGGACATTGGTCGCATGTTTCAGCAAGGCAACATTGCCCGCCATCAGGCCCGGTGCGAGAAAACGGAAGACCTGCCAGACCGGGAAATTCCAGGGCATGATCGCGAATACGCAGCCAAGCGGCTCATAGGTGACATAACTGCGAGTCGCTTCGGTTTTGATATCGCTATCGCGCAGGT
>JBOHYG010000135.1:0-12174 GCA_050737875.1 Arenimonas sp.
GCCGATGCCGGCCGCTGTGCGCGCTTCCAGACTCATTGCTGCATGCGTCATCGTGGCCGGATGCGCAACCAGGCTTTCTACACCGCCGAGAGATTCGGCCAAGGTGAAACATTGCAGACCGTCGAGAAATGCCTGCACACCAGCAATACCGCCTTCGATTTCAACGCTCAGCATCGCACCAAAACCTTTTTGCTGGCGAGCTGCCAGCGCATGGCCAGGATGCGATACCAAACCGGGATAATGCACGGCCGTAACGGCGGGATGTGCCTGCAATTGTTCGGCAATACCAATCGCGTTTTCCTGATGCACGCGTAAACGCGCATCTAGTGTGCGCAGGCCGCGCAAGGTCAGAAAACTGTCGAATGGACTACCGGTCAAACCCAGTGCATTCGCCCACCAGACCAATTGCTCGTGCAGTTCTTTCGTGTTGGCAATCACCGCACCGCCGACTACATCACTATGGCCATTGATGTATTTGGTGGTGGAATGCACAACCAGATCGGCACCGAGCGCGATTGGTGTTTGCAAAGCCGGCGAAAGGAAAGTGTTATCTGCCACGACCAGCGCGCCGACGCGATGCGCGGCTTCGGCGACGAAACGCAAGTCGGAAATGCGCAGCAAGGGGTTCGACGGGGTTTCAATCCAGACAATTTTTGGCGAGCTTGCCAATGCAGTCGCCAAGGCACGCGGATCGGTTAAATCGGCCGTGATCAATTTGAAATGGTTTTTCTTGGCGAGCGCATTGAATAAACGCCAGCTGCCGCCGTAGCAATCGTGCGGCACGACGATCGAATCTTCGGGCTCCAATAACGCGAGCACCACGGTTATCGCGGCCATGCCGGTCGCGGTAATCACCGCACCGACGCCGCCTTCCAGATCACTTAATGCTTCGGCGAGTAAATCGCGGGTCGGATTTCCGCTGCGGGTGTAATCGTATTGCCGTTTTTCATTGAAACCGGCAAAACTGAAATTGCTCGACAAAACGATCGGCGGTACGACCGCTCCGAATGCAGTGTCGGTATCGATGCCGGCACGAACTGCCAAGGTGGCCGATTGCAGAGTGTTTGGTTGTGATGTGGTGCTCATGCTGCGACTCCCAGTATGTCTGAACGATGTAAGGCTTCGGATAAAATTTCCGCAATTTGTACGGACTCCACCAAAAATGCATCGTGACCAAATACCGAGTGAATGCGTTTCAGCCGACATCGCAAGCCGAGTTTCTGTTCCAGTCGTGCAAGGGTTTCGACCGGCACCAGACGATCTTCTTCGATCGCAACCAGGGTAGTCGGTGTCTTGATGTCTTCTGGATTGACCTGATGCAAATCAATCGATTCGGACAAGCGAAGAAAAGCCGTCGCATCGGTTTTGGCTGCGTATTTATTGCCGCAAACCTCCAGATAATTTTCGGCCGGGCTGCGTACAATTTCATTTTCAATTTGCACCGGCGAATCAAAACGCGCGGCAAATTCTTCCGGTGTTCGGTAACTCAACATCGCGAGTTGGCGAGCAAGCGACAGGGCGGCGGTTTGATTTTCGCTGTCACGGTTTAATCGCACGATATTGCGTTGCAGCGCACGCCAGGCACTGGAATAAGGATGCGCGGAATCGGCGCCGCTGATCGCGATCAGTTTTTCCAGACGCGCACCGTGACGTGCAGAAAATTGCAGGCCGACCATTGCACCGTATGAAGCGCCAATAAAGGCAAACGCTTTTTTGATATTCAAATGATCGAGCGTGGCCGCAATCGCATCGGCCTGGTCGGCGCTATCAATTGCGACATCGAGGTCGCCATCACTGCCTAGCCAATTGATTGCCAGAATGCGAAAACGTTGCGTATCAATCGCCTGACCTGGTCCTACCTGCGCTTCCCACCAGCCGCGTTCCAGATATTCGGTCGACAAGGAGACATGCCGGTTAGCGGAAATACCACCGGCGACGATAATCACCGGAGCATTCGGGTTTCCCTGCCATTCATAGGCAATCGACACATCACGCTCACCGGCATGACGTAGTGCAAGCCGTGTCGAAAATGAATCGCGCAGCGCACGCGAGGTCGTATCGGCAGCGTGTGTCGCTGCTCTTGACGGTGAATGGGGAAAAACTTCACTCAGACTCATGGATATTGCTCCGTAGAAACCAGCCATCGACTTCTACGGGATCACAATTCGCATGGAAAAAAATCGCAGATGGCGGAGCAACGCAAGTCCGTCGTTTGCGATCCATCTTCCGGTGAACGAGTTCGCCGCAGGAGTTGGCACCTTGTTCGATACTTGCGTATCGACTGGTTGCCCCGGCGTCGTCGGGCCTATCCCTCTGCCGGTCTTGATGGATTACGGAGCCTAAGATACCGGCTTTTTCGAAATAGTCAATACTTCCATCGCGATGAAGCGATACGTTATAAGCCCAGGGCATATCGGCATAAGCAAACATACTTTCCGTTCGAGCCGGCCGCTTCATAGGATGAAGCCTCATCCAAAGCCGCCCCTCCATGAACGCAACCCTAGCCACTGCCCTTACCTCTCCGCTTTCCGAGGAACGCGCCGGCCTGCTGTTGCGCCTCACCGACGGCCTCGAACCCTCCGCTTTGCAATGGTTGTCCGGCTATACGGCTGGCCTGGCCGCACAACTTTCGCCGACGCAACGCGTCCTGCAGGCGGTGCCGGTAGCCAGTGAAGCCCAGAACGACACACGCCTGACAATTGTCTACGGCAGCCAGACCGGCAATGCCAAACGCGAAGCCGAAGCACTATCGCAGGAAGCGCAATCGCAAGGCTTGTCGGTTCGCTTGCTGCGCGCCGATGCCTACCCGGTTCGCGAATTGGCGAGCGAGCGTTTGTTGTATGTCGTGATCAGCACGCAAGGCGACGGCGATCCACCGGATGATGCGCAAGCCTTCTTCGAATTTATTTCCGGCCGTCGTGCACCGCAATTGAAAGAATTGAAATTCGCCGTGCTTGGCCTCGGTGACTCGAGTTACCCACAATTCAATGCGATCGCGAAAAAACTCGACGCGCGCCTTGCCGAATTGGGCGGCAGTCGTTTATTCGATGTCGGTGAAGCCGATGTCGATGTCGCAAGCGTGGCAGCACCGTGGCGCCAAAAAGCCTTGACCGAAGCCCGCGATGTGCTGAAAACCTCGACGGTCTCGGCCACGATCACGCCGCTACGTCCGGCCATTGCGAGCAGTCTGCATAGCCGCGAAAAGCCTTATGCCGCCGAAGTGCTGGTCAATCAACGCATCACCGCACGCGAAAGCGAACAAGACGTGCGTCATCTGGAAATCGCGCTGCATGAAAGCCTGAGCTACGAACCCGGCGATGCGCTCGGTGTCTGGCCTAGAAACAATTCTGCTTTGGTTGAAACCGTATTAAGCCAGTTGAAGCTTGATGCCGAAGAAATCATTTCGATAGGCGATCAAACCTTGTCCTTGCACGAATGGCTTAGCTCGAAGCGCGAACTGACGCGCCTCGGCAAGAGTTTCGTGCAGCAACATGCAACAAGATCTTCCGGCAATGATTTGAACGAACTGCTCGCATCGGAAAACAACGAAGCAATATCGCAATTCATCAATCAGCAGCAGCTGCCCGATTTATTGAATCGTTTTCCGGGCGCTTGGCATGCCGAAGCACTGGTCAATGCCCTGCGTCCGCTGGCTCCACGCCTGTATTCGATTGCCTCGAGTCGCAAAGCCGTCGGCGAGGAAGCGCATCTCGCGGTGTCCTTGCTTGAATTCCAAAAAGACGAAAACCTGCGCCGCGGCCTGGCCTCGGGTTTTCTCGCCGATCGCGATGCCGGTGCACAGCTACCCGTTTTCATTGAACGCAACGAACGCTTCCGCCTCCCCTCGGACACTTCACGCGACATACTGATGATCGGGCCTGGCACCGGCGTCGCACCTTACCGCGGCTTCGTGCAGGAACGTGCCGAAGTCGGCGCGACCGGAAAAAACTGGCTGCTGTTCGGCGCCCGACATGCCGCCTCGGAATTCTTGTATCAACTTGAATGGCAGGAAGCGTTGAAGAAAGGACAACTGCATCGTATTGATCTGGCGTTCTCGCGCGACCAGGCCGAACGTATCTACGTTCAACAACGCCTGCGTGAAAACGCGGCCGATGTTTATGCGTGGCTGGAAAACGGAGCGCATCTTTATATCTGCGGCGCTATTGCGATGGGCAAGGACGTGCATCAGGCATTGCTGGAAATCATCAGCACGCAAGGCGGCAAATCGAAAGAAGCTGCCGGCGAATATTTGAGCGCGCTGCAACAAGCCGGCCGCTATGCGAAGGATGTTTATTAATGAGCGCGCCACTGTCCCCTGTCGAAACACTGAAAGCCGGTAGCCGTGGTTTGCGCGGCACGCTGGTTGAAAGTCTGGCCGATCCAATCACCGGTGCCTTGCGCGAAGGCGATGCACAACTGCTGAAATTCCACGGCAGCTATCAGCAAGATGATCGCGATGTTCGCGATGAACGCCGCAAGCAAAAACTGGAACCGGCTTACAGCTTCATGATTCGCACGCGCCTGCCAGGCGGCGTTGCGACGGCCAAGCAATGGCTGGACCTGGATGCTTTGGCAACCCAATACGGCAATGGCAGTTTGCGTTTGACCACGCGCCAGGCGTTCCAGATTCACGGCATTATCAAGCGCAATCTGAAACCGACGATTGCCGCGATCAATCAAACCTTGATGGATACCGTTGCTGCCTGCGGCGACGTCAATCGCAACGTGATGGCCAGTGCCAATCCGGTCGAATCGAAAGCGCATGCAGCCGTGCATGCTGCATCGGTAGCATTGTCAGAACATTTATTGCCGCATACGCGTGCTTATCACGAAATCTGGCTTGATGAAAAACAAATCGTTGGTGCCGATGAATCCGAACCAGTCTATGGTCCAACTTATTTGCCGCGTAAATTCAAAATCGGCATTGCGGTGCCGCCGATCAATGACGTCGATGTATTCAGCCAGGACCTTGGCTTTATCGCGATTATCGAAAACGGCGAATTGCATGGTTACAACTTGCTGGCCGGCGGCGGCATGGGCAGCACGCATGGCGATACCCGCACCTATCCGCGACTTGCCGATGTGCTCGGCTTTATTCGTCCGGAACAACTGATCCCTGCCGCCGAAGCGGTGCTGACAACGCAGCGCGATTTCGGCAATCGTAGTGATCGCAAATTATCGCGGCTGAAATACACGATTGATAAACACGGTCTTGCCTGGTTTATCGAAGAAGTTGAACGCCGCATCGGAGAAAAACTGCCGCCGGCACGCGAATTCGTATTTGCACAGAATGGCGACCGCTTCGGCTGGACCGAGGGTTTCGATGGCCGTTGGCATTTGACACTGCGTATCGAAAGCGGTCGCATCGTTGATTCGGAAAAACAACAAGGCCTGACCGGCCTGCGTGAAATCGCGAAGGTCCTTCAAGGCGATTTCCGGCTGACCCCAAATCAGAACTTGATTATCGCAAACGTTACGAGCGAACAACGTGATGCGATTGATCGATTGGTAAAACAATACGGTCTGGATAATTACCAACGCAGTAGCGCGATGCGTTTGTATGCGCTGGCTTGCGTGGCATTCCCGACTTGCACGCTGGCGATGGCCGAAGCCGAACGCTATCTGCCCAGCTTCCTGGATCGCGTCGAAGTGATCCTGAAAAAATATTCGCTGGAACAGGCGCCGATCTTGTTGAGAATTTCTGGCTGCCCGAATGGTTGCTCGCGCCCTTATCTGGGCGAGATTGCACTGGTCGGAAAAGCGCTGGGTCGCTACAACCTGCAACTCGGTGCAGATTTCCAGGGCCGTCGTTTAAACCGTTTGTACAAGGAAAATATCGATGAAGCCGGCATTCTGGAAACGCTTGAACCCTTGCTGCGCGATTACGCCTCGCAGCGCTTAGGTAACGAAGCTTTTGGTGATTACCTGTTTCGGTCCGGCGTTTTGTCGGCGCCGAAAACGATTGATATGGAGTTAGTGTCATGACCTTGCCCGATCTGGTTACCGCTGCCGAAGATTCCCGTGCTTTGGCCGATTTGAATTCCTGGCTGGCAACCCGTAGCGCCGAACAGCGCGTGGCCTGGGCGCTGGAATCCTTGTCCGGTGAGCACGCCTTGTCTTCGAGTTTTGGTGCACAAGCGGCCGTGTCCTTGCATATGCTGACCAGCCAACGCGCAAACTTGCCGATTATCCTGGTCGATACCGGTTATCTTTTTCCGGAAACCTATCGCTTCGTTGATGAATTGCAAACGCGTTTGAGTTTGAATCTGAAGGTTTACACGCCGCAAGTCAGCAGCGCCTGGAATCAGGCCCGCAATGGTGCGCTGTGGGAACGTGGTGCCGAAGGAATTCGCCGCTACAACCAATTGCATAAAGTCGAACCAATGCAGCGCGCACTGAAGGAATTGAATGTGCGCACCTGGTTTGCCGGCCTGCGTCGCTCGCAATCGACCTCGCGTGCGAATATCGATTTTCTGGAATTACGCGATGGCCGCTGGAAAGTACATCCGCTGGCCGACTGGACCGATCGCGATATCTGGACCTATCTGCAAATTCATGACTTGCCTTACAACCCGCTTTGGCATAATGGTTATGTCTCGATTGGCGACATTCACACGACATCGAAATGGGAACCCGGCATGCGCGAAGAAGACACTCGTTTCGCGGGATTGATGCGCGAGTGCGGAATTCATATTTGAGTTTTTGTTGTCGGGCTAAAACTATTTTTTGCTGAAAAATCTGGCATCCATGCGTTGCAGGAAACTTTGCACCGGCAATAGCCCCAAGCACAAACCCAGCGCCACACCGATAGTATTGGCCACTGCATCATGCCAATCCATCATGCGATCAGTGGTCAGATATCCCTGGGCGAATTCCATCGTGATGCCAAGGCAAATCAAACCGACCGCACTAAGCCACCAGGCACTTTTTCTTTGAAACAGCATCACCGCCCAGGCCGACAGGGTTCCGTAGGCGAGAAAATGGCCAATCTTGTCGCTGTTATCGACATCCAGGGAAATATCCGGTGGCGTAGTCAGCGATAACACGATGCACAGCAGCCAACCGAAAATCCAGATACCGAGCCACAATTTAGGTTTGGCAAATGTCCGCATTACAAACGTCTCGACAAATTGCCGATTGCAAACGCATCACGAAATTCAACGTCGCGTTGAAATCCGATCACCTGAAAGCGCTCGCCCATTTCACCGGGCAAAGTCAGTTTCTTTATTTCCTGATGCAAGCGGTAACGAATCACTTCATCATCGATTTGATCGACCGCCTGCATCGCCTGCGGCAAGCCATTGCCGATCAGGAAACTCGCCTGTCCGCAATAACCCGACAAATCAAAACCGGCATGCACGCCGGCTTCGGCGACCGCGGTGAAATCGACGAAAGCGGTGATGTCCTGCAAGCCCGGCAAATAAAACGGATCGTTATGGGCGTGATGGCGGTAATGGCAAACCAGCGTGCCGTCGCTGCGTTCCGGCAAATAATATTCGCGCCGCGGATAACCATAATCGACGAACAGCATCGCGCCTTTTTCGATCAAACCGCCAACAGCCTGAATCCAGTACGGCAATTGCGGCAATATTTCGGAGCAATAGTTTTCCGCGAACGGCATTTCGATATCGCGCTCGATATGGCGAACGGCGGCACGCAACATTGCATCGGCTGGCTGGTCGACCCGGATGAAATTTTCATTCACGTCGAGCACAACCATTTCTTCATATACCTCACCTTCGCGAACGACGAATCGCGGCGTCGGCAAGGCGTCCAGCACTTCGTTGGCAAATAACACCCCTTGCCAGGCCGACTCGAACGGACCATCCAACCATTCGCAACGGGCGAATAATTCGGCCGGTAAATTTTCTTTCAATCGTTGTTGCTGGCGCTCGCGTAAATCGGCGCTCGGCTCGAGAATGCAATATCGGGTTGGCAACACATTGATCGCAGAAAACTGCTTCAGAGCATTTTCGGCAAACGCGCCGCTACCGCCGCCGAGTTCAAAAAAAATCGTGTCGCCATCCAGTTGCCGAAAAACTTTTGCGCTTGCCTCGGCAATGCATTGGGCAAATATTGCACCCAGTTCCGGCGATGTCACGAAATCGCCATCGGCACCGAATTTCCTGGCACCGGCGCTGTAATAGCCCATGCCGGGCGCATACAAAGCCAGCTCCATATAGCGGGAGAAGGCAATGGCGCCGTTGTTTTCACGGATATATTGTCGCAAGGCTTTCACGAAGGCCTGGCTATGGGCCAGCGCTTCCGGGCTGGCTTCGGGTAGTGATGATCTCATTGCGGCATTTTCGCACGGGTGTGTGTGTTTTATGTGTGCCTTGGCATTAAAGCCGACAGCAAAAAGCCCGCCCCTTTTCAGAGGCGGGCCTGGAAATGAATCTCTTATTTGGCTTGAAATGCGGTTTGCAAACTCATGCCTTCAAAACCTTGTGGTGCGACGCCGTCATTGGCGAAACGATATAGCGCTGCCGCATACACGCCCGACAAGGCGCTTTGGATGATACCTACGCTCAATGCAGACAGGATTGTCAGGGCTACTACCGTAAAACCCAGATAAGGCGATACCGCGAAGCTCAGGAAGCTCAACAAGACACCTCCGATGATCACGCCAGCCATGATGAAGCCGAACACGAAACCAATACCCAATTGGCCTACGGCGTTCTCGCCCCAGGTCGTTTTCAGCAATTCGATGCTTTTCTTGACCGCATCAATCGGGCCAATCTTGTTGGCGACCAGAACCGGTACCACCAGGAAACTGGCGACGGTCCAAGCGGTACCCAGAAAACTGCCCAGCATGCGAACGATCAGGTTGTTGTCCTTCTTTTTCAGGGCCTGCAGCAGCAAACCAACGGTGGCTGCAATCGCGGCGTAGCCCAAAATCGGCACTATGCGCTCGTTGGCGATTCGCAAGCCGTCGCGTACTGTCGGGTCGCCACCGTCCATGCGGATCATCGCGGCACCCACCAGTGCCGAATTGAAATAGAAGATCACGAAGTATTGGCAGAGGTAAAACAGGAAGCCAAAGATCGCTCCGAGCGGGCCGACGCCATCCTCAAAAATTCTCAAGGCAAACACCGGTATGGCGAAAGTTGCCAATACGATCAAGGTGGCAATACCCGATACCACCGGAAACAGCAGCAACTCCTTGTCTGAGCGCAATACACCCGCGCTGGCTTTCACCAGTTCCCAACTGCGAGAAAACTTCTCAAACATTTTTACACTCCTAAAGACCTGTGACAGCCACAATGGCGGCACATTATTGCGTTAATTTGACGAAAATACACAAGCGTCTAAAGTAATGGCAAGCTGCTACCTGACGCGTCGCTTTCACCAAGGCTTCTTATGCAAACTGCTCCCGTTGTCCTGATCACCGGTGCCGCCAAACGAATCGGCCGCTGCATTGCCCGGCGCATGCATGCGCAGGGCTTTTCGGTTGCCATCCATCACCGCAGTTCGACGCCCGAAGCCGAGCAACTGCGGCAGGAACTGGAAAGTATCCGGACAGACAGCACGCTGATCCTGCAGGCCGAGCTCGGCGAGTTCGACCGCCTGCCGGAAATGATCGCCAATACCATCGGACGTTTTGGCCGGCTCGATGCACTGGTCAACAATGCCAGCGGGTTTTTCCCGACACCGATCGGCACGACGAAAGACAATGACTGGCAAAAATTGTTTGCATCCAATGCCTGGGCGCCGTTTTTCCTGTCGCAGGCGGCTACACCGCATCTACAGGCAAGCAAAGGCTGCATCGTCAACATCGTCGATATTTATGCCGAGCGCGCGTTGAAGGATCACACGGTGTACTGCATGGCAAAAGCGGCATTGGCGATGATGACGCAATCGCTGGCAAAAGAACTGGCACCGGATGTCCGCGTGAACGGTATCGCGCCGGGTGCGATCATGTGGCCGGATGCCGGCAAATCCGATGCCGACAAAAATATCATCCTGGCCAATACCGCCTTGCAAAGAGCCGGCAAGCCGGATGAAATTGCCGAAGTGGTGCGTTGGCTGATCGAGGACGCAAGCTATTGCACAGGGGAAATCATCCGAGTGGATGGTGGGCGGCATTTGAATATCTGATATGCCAAAAAACATACTGTATTTTTTGCTCTTCACGCTGCTGTTCGTTTTCGGCAATCCGGCATTTGCGCAGACACGCGCCGAACAAGCTGCAACTCGCGTAAAACCGATTCTGGTCACGTCACTGGCTGAAAAAAAACTAAGCTATGGCAATGCGGTTTTTATCCGCATCTTCAAGGCGGAAAAAGACCTGGAGCTCTGGGTAAAACAGGGTGAACAATTCGTGTTGTTCAAGACGTACCCGATCTGCACTTTTTCCGGACGGCTTGGACCAAAAACCCGGCAGGGCGACAATCAGGCGCCGGAAGGTTTTTATCGTGTCGGGCTGGGCCAATTAAATCCGTATAGCAGCTACCACTTGTCGTTCAACCTGGGTTATCCGAATGAATACGATCGTGTGAACCAGCGCACCGGCGATTTTTTGATGGTGCATGGCAATTGCGTTTCAATCGGCTGCTATGCGATGGGCGATGCCGCAATCGAGGAAATTTATACCTTGATGGAAGCGGCGCTGCGCAACGGCCAGTCGAATATCAACGTGCATGTTTTTCCTTTCCGTTACGACAGTACTCGAATTAACTGGCAACGTTCGGAATGGCAGTCGTTTTGGAATGATTTGAAAGTGGGTTTCGATGCGTTCAATGCGAATAAGAAACCGCCGACAATCGGGGTGGTAAACAAGCGCTATAAAATCACCGCAGCGCCTTAAGCAAGAAGACCTTACAGATTTTCCTGCTGCATCTCATTATTGTAGTCGGGATGCTCCAACCAACAGTCAGCCAGCGTTTTCCCAGAGACCGGATCACGAAAATCCGGGGCAATATCGGCAAGTGGCTTCAGTACGAACGCGTGTTTCAACTCGGGCCGTGGAATTTGAAGATTGCCCGGCCCTGACATTACCAAATCATCAAAATAAATAATATCGATATCCAGCGTCCTGCTCGAGAAACGCGGCACATCGCGTTTCCTGCCTTGCCTGTCTTCCAACTCATGCAGCCAGGCATCAAGCTTCAGCACATCCCAATCGGTTTCAATACGTGCAGCGGCATTCAGGAAATCCGGGCCATCGAAACCAATTGCCGGCGTGCGATAAACCGGCGACAAGACGATGTCGCCGAATTGTTTTTTCAGAGCCGCAATTGCGAGCGACAAATGAAATCCAGGATTTTCATTCGACCCCAGACTCAAATACGCGTGATGCACGCTTTGATTCAAGCACTCCGCTCCAGCATCACGCCGACAGCTTTCGCGCCGCGCACGGCGCCGATCTTGCTGAGCTTCAATTTGACGTGTGCAACTTTGAATTCTTCGAGAATAATCTTGCAGCATTGTTCGGCGAGTTTTTCGACCAGGCCAAAATCCGATTCACTGACGAATTGGATCAGGCGTTTACTGACCGCCTTGTAATCGAGCGTGTCTTCGATATTGTCGCTGGCGGCCGGAATGCGATTGTCGTGCACCATTTCGATATCGAGCACGATGGGTTGCTTGATTTTCCGTTCCCAATCGTAAATGCCGATCACGCATTCGATTTCCAGTGCTTCGATAAAAACCTTGTCCATATTTTTCATTGTCTTTTTAGTGCCAATCAAACTTCCGACAAGCTTGCCATATCCCAACGCGCCTGAACCGTGATGCCGGAGTTTTCATGCTGGCCAGCCTGCAGACGCAGGGCGCCGGCAAACGCGATCATCGCGCCATTGTCGGTACAAAATTCCGGGCGCGGGAAATACACCTGGCCGCGCATTTTCTCGCAGGTCTTCGCCAATTTCGCACGCAAACGCGTATTTGCACCCACGCCGCCGGCCACGACCAGTTGATTGGTATTGCATTGCTGCAAAGCCCGTTCGCATTTGATTGCCAGCGTATCGACCACCGCATCTTCAAAACCGCGGGCGATATCGGCGCGCGTTTCGGCGGCCTGGTCGGATTTCTGCCAGGCCAGCAAGACCTGGGTTTTCAGGCCGGAAAAACTGAATTCCAAGCCGGGACGGTCGGTCATCGGGCGTGAAAACTTGAATTTGCCCGGCGTGCCGGTTTCGGCCAGTTTTGCCAGCTCGGGACCGCCCGGATATG
>JBOHYG010000136.1:0-3535 GCA_050737875.1 Arenimonas sp.
GGGTGACAACGTGAAGATGGTGGTGAGCTTGATTGCTCCGGTCGCGATGGACGAAGGTCTGCGTTTTGCTATTCGTGAAGGTGGCCGTACCGTCGGCGCCGGCGTGGTAGCCAAGATCATCAAGTAATAAATTCCGGTCAGTTTCGGCTGATCGGATACACGGAAATGGCGGACCGGAAGCGGCCCGCCATCGCCCGTTTAGAGTAAGCCACACGCTAGTAGCTCAATTGGCAGAGTAGCGGTCTCCAAAACCGCGGGTTGGGGGTTCGAGTCCCTCCTAGCGTGCCACTAATTTCGGTCTTGCATGGAAGTGCAGGACAACTACGGCGAAAGCCGATAAGAGTTGGAATGAATACGAAAGTAGACAACGTTAATGCCGCCACCAGCGGTGCTGACTTAGCAAAATACGCTGTGACACTCGCACTCGTTGCAGGCGGAATTTTTGCTTATACCTATTTCACACAACTGCATTCAGTGTTGCGTGGTTTGATTGCCTTTGCCGGCATGTTGTTGGGCGCATTGGTTTTTGCGACCACAGCCAAAGGCTTGTCCATCCGTGACTTCTTTTCCGAAGCCATGTTTGAACTGCGTAAAGTGGTTTGGCCGACCAGGCAGGAAGCCTGGAAAGTAACCTGGGTCGTAATGTTGGTAGTGGTGATCATCAGCCTGATTCTTGCGCTGTTCGATTTCGTTATCTCGAAACTCATCGCACTGTTACTGGGTTAAGGAAGAATCATGGCAAAACGTTGGTACGTCATTCACGCTTATTCCGGTTTCGAAAACCAGGTTGCCCGCAATCTGGAAGCCCGCATTGCCCGCGACAGCATGCAGGAAAAGTTTGGCCTGGTGCTGGTTCCTACCGAAGAAGTGGTGGAAATGCGCGCTGGTCAGAAACGTAAATCCGAACGCAAGTTTTTCCCGGGCTACGTGCTGGTTCAAATCGAAACCAATGAAGAGGGCGGCATTCCGCGCATTGACGACGAAAGCTGGCATTTGATCAAGGAAACCCCAAAAGTGATGGGCTTCATCGGCGGCACCGCCGAGCGCCCATTGCCAATTAAAGATTCCGAAGCCGACATGATTCTGCGCCGCGTGCAAGATGGTGTAGACAAGCCGAAACCGAAGGTCCTGTTCGAACCTGGTCAATTGGTACGCGTTACCGATGGTCCATTCAACGACTTCAACGGCACGGTCGAAGAAGTGAATTACGAGAAGAGCCGCTTGCGCGTGGCTGTTCTGATTTTCGGGCGTTCTACGCCTGTCGAACTCGAGTTCGGTCAGGTGGAGAAAGCCTAAAGGCGTGAGTGGTGCCCTAGGGTGTCGCTCACTTTATGTAACAGAAGGAGGAGTCCCGCAGTCTTTGACGTGCAGACGTTCGAACTCCAGGAGTAAATATCATGGCAAAGAAAGTAGTTGGTTATATCAAGTTGCAGGTGAAGGCTGGCCAAGCCAATCCTTCGCCGCCGGTTGGTCCAGCATTGGGTCAGCGCGGTCTGAACATTATGGAATTCTGCAAAGCGTTCAACGCTGCGACGTCGAAATTGGAACCGGGTCTGCCGATTCCTTGCGTCATCACTGCATATTCCGATCGTACATTTACCTTCATCACCAAGACGCCTCCGGCAACCATCTTGTTGAAGAAAGCCGTCGGCATCACTTCGGGCTCCAAGCGTCCGAATACCGAGAAAGTCGGCAAGGTAACCCGTAAACAACTCGAAGACATCGCGAAAGCGAAAGAACCCGATTTGACAGCAGCTTCGCTCGATGCAGCAGTGCGCACCATTGGTGGCAGCGCTCGCAGCATGGGCCTGATTGTGGAGGCTTAAGACATGGCTAAGATCACTAAACGTTTCAAGGCTATGCAGAATGTCGTTGTTCCAGGCAAAGCGTACCCAATCGAAGAAGCACTGAAAATTATTCAATCCAACAGCAAAACGAAGTTCGTTGAAGCTGTTGACGTAGCAGTACGTCTCGGCGTTGATGCGAAGAAATCCGACCAACAAGTTCGCGGTTCCACCGTGCTGCCAGCCGGCACCGGTAACACCGTTCGTGTTGCCGTGTTCTGCCCAGCCGGTGCAAAAGCCGACGAAGCTTTGGCAGCAGGCGCAGACGTGGTGGGTATGGATGACCTTGCCGACAAAATGTTGGCTGGCGACATCAACTATGACGTCGTTATCGCTACTCCAGACGCGATGCGCGTTGTCGGTAAGCTCGGTACCGTGTTGGGCCCACGTGGTCTGATGCCTAACCCGAAAGTCGGCACCGTGTCGGCTGATGCAGCTGGCGCCGTCCGTAATGCAAAAGCAGGTCAGGTCCGTTATCGCACCGACAAAGCCGGCATTATTCACTGCACCATCGGCAAGGCAAATTTCGAAGCTTCGGCACTGGCCGGCAATCTGCAAGCCTTGTTGCTTGACTTGATCAAAGCCAAGCCATCGTCCGCGAAAGGTCAATATCTGCAGAAGATTTCGTTGAGCTCGACCATGGGTCTGGGCGTAACGGTTGATCAATCGTCGCTGACGCTGAAGTAAGCATCAAAGAATAACGCCATCGGGAGTGTCGCCCCGATGGTTCGATTTTGAAGGCGCAGCCCGGTGCAAGCCGGGCTAGCTATCAAAGACCGCAGGTGCGAACAGCGCACGTCAACGTCGGGCATGGATGCTTGATAACGGCAAGGATTCGCCGTTGATGAAAGCGAGCTCGCTTAATGTTTTGCGAAAGCAATACGCCGGCGTAGATGGTGTAGCCCTCTGGAATTTTCTGGAAAGGCCACCACTGGGACACCCGTCCCCGATATCGAAGGATCGATATCGCCTTGGACCATGATCGGCAGGAGCCGAAAGTGGATTTAAATTAAAGGAGTAATTATGGCTCTCAATCTGTCACAGAAGCACTTAGTTGTCGCTGAAATAGCAGACGTTGCATCGAAAGCTCAATCCTTGGTTGCAGCCGAGTACGCAGGTGTCACCGTCACGCAAATGACGGCGATGCGCAAGAAAGCTCGCGAAACCGGTGTGTACTTGAAAGTTGTCAAGAACACCCTGGCTGAGCGTGCCGTCAACGGTACCGAATTCGAGAATGTCAAAGATTCTCTGACCGGCCCGTTGCTGTATGCGTTCTCGATGGAAGACCCTGGCGCAGCCAGCCGTCTGATCAAGGAATACGTAAAGATCAACGACAAGCTGCAAGCGAAGATCGTTTCCATTGGCGGCAAGATGTACCCGGCCTCGCACGTTGAAGTGCTGGCTTCGTTGCCAACCCGCGATCAAGCGTTGTCGATGCTGGCACGCGCCCTTTCCGAGCCTGCGGCTATGTTCGCTCGCGCGGTCAAGGCAATCGCCGACAAGCAAGGTGGCGGCGACGAAGTCGCAGCCGAGGCTACTGCCGAAGCTTGATGGTATCCACGACACAACGCATTCCCAAACAAACCAGTAATTAAATTCAGAGGTAAACACAATGTCCCTTTCCAATGACCAAATCGTTGAAGCGATCGCCACCAAGACCTTGATGGAAGTGATGGAACTCGTTCGCGCCA
>JBOHYG010000137.1:0-16698 GCA_050737875.1 Arenimonas sp.
CCAAGTAGCCTTGTTCCGGTTTTCTTTTTATTCCTGAACCAAATCGACGTCCAGATCAATCACGGTATTTGCGAGCACGGCCAGATTGAAACCTGATTTGTATTTCACGACGATCTCTTCGCCATCCTCGCGTTCGGCGGTCAAGCCTTTTGGACCATGTTGAAGAAGTGCGTTTTCAACGAGCTTGGCAATATCTTTTTCGCTCAGACCTTTGGCGACGGTCACTTTCATATTGATTGGCGCCTTGTCTTTCATTACGAAACGAAATGTAATCTCGCCTGCGGAATCCGTACGGTCATCGAATTTAATTCGCCATTGAGTGGAATACGGTAGTACTTCGGCGACAACCGGCGCTGCCACTTTCACGGTGACATCTTGCGCACTTGCAGCTGGCTGGTTGGGATCGGCAGCGAAAGCGGCGGGACTCAATACCAATAATGCGGCCGAGATTATTGAATAGGTTTGGTATTTCATGAGTAACTCCTTCACGGTAAATGTGGAATCCGGCAAGTTCGAATCGATACTGATAAGCATCGGGCACGTTCAACAGAACCTGCGGAAATCCACGGCGAAGCCAGCTTAGGCGGCGTAAAAGAGGAGCTCCGTGCGATTTCGCGCATATGGAGATGATCGGATTCATGGTTCTTTCATATGTTCGTTCAGCATTGCCCATTAATGCGACAATGCGACCCAATCACCAACAAGGACGCTCGCATTGCATTTTCCTTTCAAGAAAAAGTCGCCTTTGATTTCGCTGTTGCTGATCATGATGATTTCACTCGCAGGTTGCGGGAAATCCGGCGAAGAAGAGCAGCTTGCAGAGTTACGCGATAGTTTTGGTTATAAACAATATCGGCGCGTTTCCGAAAAAGCCGTGCCTATCGGGTTGCAGGCTTACGTTGCAGGCAGCGCATCGCTGGACATAAAAGAAGTACCAAAAATCACGCCGGACAATATCTGCGTCGCGCGCCTGGCTTTGGCTTATGGCGCGGCCTTGAAAAAGACCTACACAGTTGCACTGGTTGAAACCGATATTATCCAGGCCAGTCCTGATTGCAGGCCGGAGGACCGTGCGATTGCCGATTCCATCCGGGCGGTTATTTTCCAGAATCTTAAATGGCCCAATCTTGCGATTGCCGAAAGCAGAAAAGCGCGAGCAAGCAAGGACAGTTTGTCGGGCGAGAGTTTTGCCGATCGTGCATTGATCCTGCATCTGTCCTTCGCTTATCTGCACATCACCGAAAAAAATTGGAAGGAAGCCAAATTCCATATTGACGGGATTGCGGTGCTTGTCGAATTACCCTGGATTTCCAAAGTCGGAGACTTTGCATTGGCCGTGCAGGAAAAACGGCTTAAAGACGCGATTCGGATTGCCGAAGAAATCAGCAAGGACCCGAGTGTCCCCGTCGAAGTGCGTAGTCAGTTTGCAAAAATCTATGCCGATCTCGGTGGCGATGTTGCCCGGGTAGCGACCGACCCTGCGTATCTCGCAGAAATGGTTTCGCAAATATTGTGGTCGGCGGCCAAAGAAAGTGGCTCGCAGCAGTGGAAAAAATTCAGCACTTTTGCCGATGGTTTTGATCCAACGAAATTATCCGCACAGACCAGCGGAGCTATCGACGGCGCGATGGCGAAATTAAAAAATGCCGTCAAGAAACAGGAAAAGCCGGAGCAGGGCGAAACTCAAGGCGAAAACGCACCATAAAGATTGAATCGTCGCATCGTCCTGGACTATGCCTGGGACAACGGGGCCCGGAAGTGAAGTGCGATTGAGTTTTAGTTGCTGCCTTGAGGGTGTTTTGGGCCCCGACTTCCGTCGGGGCGACGATGAATCGCCCTTGGCGGTTCCACCCTACGGTGATGTATGTAAAAACAACGATTGTGACCCCTTTCTCACTTTAGTCTGACGTAGTAGTGTGCGTGTCTTTGTGCCTTTCGATCAGGCCCTAACCACCGCGCCATTCACAGCCATTGCAGACAGAGAACTACACCATGACCAACCTTGCACAGTCATTTCGCAACAGCACGCCCTATGACGGTCTGATACCCATACAGGACAAGTCAGCGCCGGGCTTGCAACTGCCGCAAGACGTCGGACACGATCAGCGCGAACAACGCGAATACGATCTTTCCCTGAAGCGTCTGCATTACAACTACATGCGGACTTATCCATCCCTGGAAAATGTCCCGGTTTCTGCTGACTTGCCGATGGCTGAAATCTACGATGCTCGCTATGGTGGCTTGGTATCTACTGCGCAGGACCATATTTGGCAAAACTTCAAGATCATCTTGTACAAGTTTGTGGAACGACAGCTGACCGACAATGTCAGCAACGCCAAGCTCGAAGAATTCAAGGAGATTGGCAAGCTATTGAAAAACGAAAGCGGCTTGCTGGATTTCTTCAGGGACATCACCAAGATTACCGCCTCGATTCCGGGACTGGTGGAAACGGCTGCCGATAGTCTGTTCAATTTCCCGGGCGACATGCAGAAAATGTACGCCGGCTTCATGAAATTGCAGGAGCAAGCGAAGACTGAAGGGCCAACCGCCCACCTGAAATCAACGCTGTACGAGATGTTGGCCAATGACAAGGGACGCGACTATCTGCACGCCGACAGCGTGGAGGATTATCAGAAGTTGCTTGAAAAGTTGTCGACGCCGTTGATGCTCGCTATCGAGCCTCAGTCATGGATGCCTGCCGATGGTCTTCCATGTGAGCAGGACTGGTTTTTTGCTTATCTGCAACTGGCCGGATTCAATACGACGTTGCTGGTCGGTATTACTGAAACCGAGACCGACCAAAAGAAAGCGATGACGCTGGCGCAATTACGCAAGAAAATGCCGCTGACCGATGCGCAATTCCAGCGCATTATCGGTGACGACAGCATGAGCCTGGCGCAGGCTGCTTCGCTCAAGCGTTTGTATGTTAGTGACTATCACATGTTTGATGGCCTGCGGGCGATAAAGCACCATGGCGACCAAAGATATATGGCTGCACCGATAGCACTGTTCTATTGGGATCCGAAGCCGCCGCATGGCTTTCCGCAAAATGGTGGGGGCGCGCTGCGGCCGGTGGCCGTGATGTGTTCGCAACACTATGATCCGGTTCACTCGCCGATCTTCAGCCCCAATGACAGCTGCGACGCCAACGATGGGAATGGCTTGAAGTGGCAAGTGGCCAAGTATCTCGCCAATGCAACCTGTGCGATGCACCATGAGTCCATCGCGCACTTTGGTGAATGCCATTTGACGGTGGAACCGGCAGTATTGGCCACGCATCGGCAATTGCCGGAATGCCATCCATTGCACAAACTGCTGATGCCGCACTTCCGGTTTAACATCAATATCAATTATGACGCCAGGCGCGATTTGATTGCTCCAGGGGGTGTGGTCGCTACCAGTATTGGACCGGCGATCGATGAAACCCTGAAGCTGGTGGCCAAGGCACGCCTTGACTGGCGTTGGGACGAGAATCGGCCGGATCGGATGTTCAAGGCACGGGCGCTAAGCGCCGAAGCTCTGCCGAATTTTCCGTTCCGTGATGACACACTGCTGGTTTGGAAGGCGGTGCGTCAGTTCACTGCCAGCTATATCAGCCACTACTATGTCGATGACATGGCGGTGGCTGAAGATAACGAGCTGCAAAACTGGATCCATGAAATGACCTCGCCGTTCTACGCCCATTTCCAGGGGATGAATGGCTTGGTGGAAACCGGTGATCAGAACCGGCCTTATCGCATCGCCAGCCGCGACTACCTGATCGATGTGATTGCCCAGCTGATCTACATTGCCGGTCCGCAACATGCCAATACCAATTACAGCCAGTATCCGCTGATGTCATACGCGCCGTCCGTGGCTGGAACCATCTATCAGCCGCCACCGACACGCTTGACGCAACTGGAGTCCGCCAAAGATTTGCTGCAGTGGTATCCGCCATTGGATGTGTCGCTATATGCGTCTTCGTTTGAATATTTGCTAAGCAATATTCAGTACGACAAGTTGGGGCATTACGATGAAAATCTGTCCTATCCGTATTTCACCGATCCAAAGATCCAGGAGATTGTTGCCGACTTTCAGGATGATCTGGCATTGATCGAGATCGAAATACGCCAGCGCAACAAGGGGCGACCATATCCGTACACGTTCCAGTTGCCTTCCAAGATACCCAATAGCATCAGTATCTAATTTACCGGCCGACGACACAGTAGTAACAAGGGACTGTCTCGGGTAGAGTTTGAACGGCGGTACTCATTGATGAGCTGATGAGTGTCCGGATAACCGAGAGCGATTCACTGGTCGGCCAGGAGGGGTCATGTCGGAACAGGTTCGCGATCTGCCTCGCCGGGAACGCCTGGGATGGCGCCTGATGGGTATCACGCTGTTCCTGGCGTGTGCCATCGGCATGGTCCTCAACATCGGCCAGATCCTGTTCGACTCGCGCTCGCAAAGCGCCGAGATCGATCGCAACGTGCAAGGATTGCTCGCCATGATGCGCGAGCCGGCCACTGAAGCCGTCTACAACATCGATGATCGCCTCGCACGACGTGTACTCGATGGCGTATTTCGCTTCGACGGGGTACTGGCAGCAGAACTGGTGGTCGGTGATAGCGAGGTGTTGGCACGCGATAAACGTGAGCCGATTGCGAGTCCTTTCCGGTTCGTCACGGCTGCCCTGTTCGGCGATCGCCGCGACTACCACATCGATCTGAAGGCGGAGTCGGGCGAGACGGTCGGCAGCCTGCAGCTGCAACTCGATACCTATCCACCCGGTCGTGCTTTCCTTGCGCGTGCCGGCGTGGTGCTTGCACTCGGCATGTTGAATGCGGGCCTGCTCGCGCTATTGCTTCTGACAGTCTTCCATTACTTCCTGACGCGTCCGCTGGTGCGTATGGTGGATGAGCTATCGTCTTTCGATCCTGACACGCCGGAATCGATCCGGCTCGACGTGCCCTCTGGCCATATGCGCGACGAGTTGGGTCTGTGGGCGCGCTCGGTGAACAATCTGCTGGCGGCGATCCGCGATAATCTCACGCGGCAAAGGGAGGCCGAGACGAGGGCCTCATGGCTTGAACACTTCGACACGCTGACTGGCCTCGCCAACCGAACGCTGCTGCTCGCCAACACGACAAACGCGATGGCCAGCGCGGCGCCCGATGGCCAACTCGCGGTGCTTATCGTCGACATCCGCGAGTTCCGCGACGTCAATGCGCAGTTCGGCGTGGAGTATGGCGACCAGGTGTTGCGCGAGGCTGCGCATCGACTGAACTTCATCGCCGCCGGCAGCACTGTTTTGACGGCACGCCTGGCCGAGGATGCCTTTGCTTTCCTGATGTCGGGCGCGGACGTGCGCGAACGCGCCGAAATGCTTGCCAGGAAACTGAATACCGCTTTCGAGGCAGCATTGGGCGTCGGCCCGAACCTGTTGAATCTCGGCATTGACATCGGTATCGCCATCTATCCGGAAGACGCGGACAGCGCCGATCAACTGATCCAGAACGCCGAGCGCGCGCTGGCGTATGCGAAGAAGCACCAACTGACTGACGCGCAGTTCTATCAGGCCGAGCAAGACAAGGAACTGCAGTTGCGCAAGCGCCTCGTCCGAGATCTCCGTCTCGCGCCACAACGCAACGAAATCCACCTGCACTACCAGCCACTCGTGGGAGCGAAGAACGGACAGGTGATCGCGGTCGAAGTGCTGGCGCGCTGGACCCATCCGGAGCTCGGCAATATCTCGCCGGTCGAGTTCATTCCATTGGCCGAGAGCAGCGGCCAGATTGTCGCAATCGGAGAGTGGCTGTTGCGTCGTGCCTGCAAGGACGCTGCGATGTGGCGGCGCGTATGCGCGTCGCCGCCGCGGGTCGCGGTGAATGTTTCGGCGACGCAGTTGCGTGAACGCGGCTTCGACCAAATCGTCGCCTCGGCGCTGTCCGATGCGTGCCTGCCTGCGTCTATGCTCGAACTGGAGATCACCGAAACCGCCTTGATCGAGAACATCGAGCAGGCCATCGGCACCCTGCAGCGACTACGCGCGTCCGGCGTGCGCATCAGCATCGACGATTTCGGCACCGGCCTGGCCTCGTTGAGCTACCTCAAGCGCCTGCCGATCGACCAGCTCAAAATCGACATCAGTTTCATCCGCGATGTTTTGCGCGACCCCAGCGACGCGCAGATCGTCAAGGCCATCATCAGCCTTGGCCACAGCCTGGACCTGGAAGTCGTGGCCGAGGGCGTGGAGGAACTGGCACAGCGCGATCTGCTGGCGGGCAACGGTTGCGACCTGATGCAGGGCTACTTGTTCGCGGCGCCAATGGACAGCGTGGCGTTCCAGAACTATTTGCAGCGCCTGTCGTCGACTCGATCCGTGGTGGTGCCGATCACCGGCGGTCGGTCTTCGGCATGAGGATGTAACGCTGATAGAGCGCATCTAGCCGTCCGTCCTTGCGCATGGCCGCCAGACCCCGGTTGAACGTGGCCAGTGCTTCTGCCTTGCGTGGCGATTTGCGCGAGAAAGCGATGTAAAGCGGATTTTCCGCCAGCGCAGGCGACATGGGTTCGATCTTGTTCGCGTAGTCAGGGTAATCGGTGCGGATAAGATGTTCGGCCACGCGGCGATCAATCACCGCCAAATCGATGCGCCCATAAACAAGTTTGCGCAGGTTGGTCGCGTCATCGTTGGCTTCTTCTTTTTTCAAATATTTCGCGGCATCGAACACCGGCGTGTTCAAGTAGCCGCGCACGACACCGAAGCGCTTGGCCTTTAGCGCACGCAGCGCAGCGTCCTGGTTCTTCACCGGGTCGGTACTGAAGGCGATCGAATCGGCGCGACGCTTGTACAGAACCAGCGGTCCGCCGGGAAACGGCGCCGAATATTCGAATTCGGTTTCGCGGCTGGCATCGAAGTACTCGGGCATCAGTCCGTCGACTTCGCCGGTACGCGCAAGCAGTAGCGCGCGCGCCCAAGGATAGAACGTGATCTCGACCTTGACGCCCTGGTCGGCGAACGCGGCGCGCACCAGTGCTGCGGAGTAGCCTTGGTCTGGCATCCGCGTGCCGATGTAGGGCTCCCATTCCAGCGTGGCCAGGCGCACAACGGGCTTGGTGCTTGCGGCCGGTTTCTTCGTCGCAGACAGCGCAGGCGACACTGACAAGGTGACTGCAAGAAAAGTGGCGAGGAAGGTAGTGATTGGCGTGTGCAATTTCATCGCGCGACTCCTATCTCCAGGACACTTTCCGCAGTATAGGTGGTGCGTACAGGCGGTCAAGGATGACACCTGCTCGCGAAACGCTGTGTGCCGGCAAGGCGGCCCCAAGGTGCGCTCGAGCTCACCCTGAAAGTTACCCATTCAACACGGTAAGTCGGGTGTGGTCGGGCAGGGCCCGACCTACATCACCTATGGTGCGCAACCGCACTGAAATTAATAATCCGGTATGTAAAATATCTGCTTTATGGACACCAAAGAATTTAAGGCTTTAGCCAGAGCGGCCGACCTCGAGAAAGTGGTAATCACCGTTTACCAGGATAATCTCACGACTGTGAGTGCCTTTCTGCGTTGCGACGGAGAAAACGACGGGCTCTGTGACTACAATTTTCTGAGAGACAGGGACGACCAGATTGTGCAATTCGATTCCGCTGGACAGGCAACTACGGCTGTGCACATGTTTGGCTATCGAGGCAAAATAGATTTTGTTCGCGCAGACGAATTCGCGCCTGAAACATAATCAAGGCCAAGCCACTCGGTACTGTCGATCTCATGAATTAATACCGGCAACCCAGGGGGAGCGCCAACTTATGAACAGCCATGCAAGCTTCGGGAAACTTCCGCATTCACGCAAGGAGCGGGAGGAATTCCTGTTGATGGTGGTGGAGCTCATAGCGGTCACTTTCGCCTGCGGGGCCTATGTCTTCGTACTTGGTTTTTACTAGATACAGATTCGATCGCGCTAATGAATACTTCGGAATTCAAGGTATTCGCGAGGGGTGACGACTTCAAGAGAGTGGTGGTCACCTGCGAGCAAGATTTGCACATGTGTGTGAGCGCACTAATGCGTTGCGATGATGAATTGGACGATCTCACCACGTATAACTACCTGAGAGATCCCGAAGGTGAAATCGTGAAATTTGATTCCACCGATGAAGCCCTGACATTGATCCATATGTTTGGATACAGAGGCAAAATAGCCGTTATCTGCGCATGTGTGAAAGCAGCTTGATTTTAAGCAGCAGATGGGAATCGAGTGATGGACAGAAACATTAATCCTGAAAAAGACTCATATGGCCGCACCAAGCGCGAGGTAATTCGTATGGTGGTACTGGAGATCATTGCGTTCATCGGCATCATCGTCGCCCTGGTACTCAGCTTCAAGAATTGGTGACCCGATACATGGCTCCCGCATGCATTGGCAATGCCCCCCATTTTATCGTGGTGTTTCCGGGAGCGGTTGCAAGTGCGAAGTGGAATTTCTCGTGGGTATGAATTTGCACTTCGGCGCACTCGATAGGCACAGGATTTAATTGCAAATTCTTTAGCTGCGCCGGTAACGCAGTTCCGGCGCGGGCCTTGATCCATGCTTCTTTTGCGATCCAGCGTTGCAATAGTGCGTCGTTATCCAGGCTGCCTGGCATTTCGTCTGCATTGAGCAGCAGCGTTTCTATCGAAGCATCTAGCTGGCGCGGACGTTGTTCGATATCGATGCCGATCATCACATTGGCAACCGCGATGGCGATCCAGTCGCCGGAATGACTGATGGATATCTGTATTTCCTGATCGCCATTCATCACTTTCGGAGCAAGGCTTTTGCGTTCCTGCAACGACCAGTAAGCCGGCGTTTCACCGAATGCCCAACTCAATAATTCGCGGGCCAGCCAATGCCCGGCGAGATAGTGATCTCGGCGCGCATCAATTTTCAATGTAGCAACTCGCGCCTGTTCCGAATCACTTAGCCACGTTGAATCCGATGCAGGAATACGTGCCAACACTTCAGCGGTGCGTGCGATTTCTACGAAGGCAATCCGGGATGTCACGTGTTTATTCTGCAGGTGACTTCATCGTCCCAGCGACGATACGCATACCCAAGCCATTAAGTTCATAGATGCGCTGGCCATCGGCCCACAGACTGGCGTTGGCCAATGCATAGACGCCACGTTCATCGCTGCCCGTTTCGGTAATTTCCAGACTCGTATGTACCTTGGCGTGTTTTGGCAGCACTTGTCCGCGATATTTCCAGCGATGAGGACGGACAAGTGCAATCGGTTCGAAACGCGCATCGGCAATACCGCGATCCATGCCGGTATGCAGCATGTGGAACTGCAAGGCCTGTAACATCGCTTCGATGCCCAGCGAGCCCGGCTGCACCGGATCCTGGAAAAAATGCGCCTTGAAAAACCATTCGTCGCAATCGATATCCTTGACTGCACGCAACTGTCCAAGACCTGCGGCGCCGGCGGTTGGCCAAAAGCCATCGACACGATCGAGCATCAGCAGCATGCCATCGGCAAGTTGTGGTCGATCGGCTTTGAAATAATCGGACGCCGCATTTGCATCGTGCAGGTCGATCAGGATATTGCTGTCGCGTTGAAGCAATTCGTGCATCGAAGCATCGGTGCGAAGACCGGCTTGACTGGCGAGCGTGGCAGGCGGGAAGAAACCGAATACCGTCTCGAGTTTATAAACCTCGCGCGAACCGAGCCAGCAACGCACGGAAAAACTTTCGATTATCATGCCGCTGGTTGCCGACACATCGGTCAGCGTCACTTCGGTGGTGAGCGTGCCGCAGTCGTCGAATAATTCGGCGAGCAGATGACCTTCGCCGTCGAGATTGCGGAAACCGAGTTCGCCTTCTTCGGTGAGTGCAGAGCCGACATAACTCGATAGCCAACCACAAGGCTGCAATGCCGCTTCCAGCAATACCGCGAAAGGCATTGTGCGACAACCGTTACGGTCGAAATACCAGGCATCGTTCGGCACATCGTATTCGGCCACGACTTTTGCACCGGCTTTCATCACGCCAATCGGCCCGTGAATTTCCTTGATGCGGCTCATGAACAAATATGGCGGGCTCGGCAAACGCGCGACGCGTTGCGTGCCGTCGAAGCGCTTGTAGATCGGACCGAAAGCTTCCGAAGGACGCCCCATCGCACACGCCAGTAAACTTTTTTGGTCGAAAGCAAATCCATCAACGACGGCGCATGGATTTGGATCCGCATTGGCGGTTTCGATAAGTTCGGGCATGGCCGACAGCGGCCGATGGGCAGGAGCCCGAGTGCCGCGAAGGCCATGGATGGCCGAGAGCGGCCAGTCGGGTACGAGTTGTAATGCAACGCGACGCGCATGGAATGCCTTCAAGCCATCTACTGTGCAGAGCAAGTCGGCGTACACCGTCGGTACGGGGCCGGAGATGATTTCTTCGACGAAAACTTCAGTGACCAATAATTTCGAGCGCGGCGTGACCTGGCCACGGCATTGCAGTTGATACGGCAGTTCCGGTACCGGTTGGAAACGCCACGCATCGCGTTCCAGGCTATAACCCTGCGCGATCAGATAGACCGCCAATGCCTGCAGGCAGCCTTCGAACATCAGGGTGCCGGGCATGCACGGATCGTTCTTGAAATGACCGTCGAAGAACCATTGGCCGGCATCGATATCGAGCTCGGCACGCAGATAACCGCGCTTCCATGGACCACCGACGACATCCAGTTCGGTGACGCGATCAAGCAATAACATTTCACCCGCTTGCAGGCTTGGTGTACGGGTATGTGTTTGCGCGAATTCGTAACCGCTTCCGAAGCACGCGAACGCATCGCCAGCGGCAAGCGCTTGAAGTTGACTGCGCGAAAGTTGCGATGGAACCTGCGCCACCACTGGCGGATCGAGACGTGGATTTTCGACGATGGCTTGCTGTTCCGGCGTCCACAAACAACCGGCGGACTCGGCCAGCTCGGCATCGGTGAAAAAGCCGGCCTGACCCTTGCGTACCGAGAGCTGTGCGCGTTCGCCGTTGATGCAGTCGTAATGGAAAAACATCAGGCGCACATCGCCTTGCGCTGCGTGACCATCAAGCGTGATTTCGAAACGAATGGTATCGCCGGCATGCGGAAGATTGCCGTGATAAGTCAGCTCACAACCGAGCAGGCGATAAACGCGATCGCTTTTGTTGAAGCGATCGACGCCAAGATAGGAAATAAGCATCAAGTCGGCTTGTCCGGCTTCAATCATCACGCCGGCAGGCATATGGCCTTGATGCAGATACCAACTATCCCAAGTCACATCGGTTTCAGTCCAGATCGTTCCCTTGCCCATGCTGTCGGGAGCTGCATCCAGACCGATTACGCGATCAGCCAGCAGCAAGGGCGGCAAAGGCATCCGCACTTGCCGGACATAATCATCTTGTCCCTTGAAAGCCGGTCCGAACAATTCGGAAATTCGGCCGCCGGAATGCACTTCCAATTGTTCGCGGGTGAACTGTGGACCAGTAGGTGCTCTTTGCGAAGGCAGCATTACTTCAACATTTTTTGCTTCAACAACCTTTACTTTCTTTTCGTGGGATGAAATCGAGACGACGGCATGTTGTTTTTCAATCGCTTCGGTAACGACTGGCAATGGTTTTACCGGAGTGATTGGCGGAACAATTTCCGCAGGCATTTCACGGCGTGCTTCTGGTTGGGGCAGGGCATCGATGTGCGGCGCATTTGCCGCCATCCCCATTAAAAGCTGCAGCGAGTTTTGCTTCAGCGACAGATAACGCTGATGCAAAGCCGTTTGTTGTTCAATAAATACCTTTTGCATGGACGCCATCTGCGACAGCTGTGTTTGATACTGCACAAGCAATGGATTCATCGCAGTTGCTGAAGATTGCGCGACGTGTGTGTTCGCGATATTTGCCGTCATTACATTTGCAGTAGCAGCTACCGCATGAATTTGCGTTGGCATGGATTTGGTTGCTGGCTGGATTATGGCGACGTTTTCGTCGATTCCGGAATATGCCGATGCCAGTTGCGGGGCAGGTCGCATTTTTTGCATGGGAATTTTTTTCTCGTAGTTTTTTTCCGGCAAACGCGGCCACACGATGGCCGGCGGATGTGCGGGAAAAGATTGGATTCGCTGCGGCGACAAGACTGATGCCTGGTTGCGTGCCGCGAAGATTTCATGTCGCACCGGCACGCCTGCCGCCAACAAGGCCGCCACCGCACCGAGCGTCGCTTCGATGCCTTGGCCTTTGCGATCGAGACTGACTACGAGGCATTCTCGGTCACCGAGAATATTGCGAATTGCCCGGCCATAGGCACCCGCGGGGCCATGTTCAATAAATACCCGAACACCATCGTTCCAGGCGGCCAGCACGGCAGGTCGAAGATCGAGGCAACGATCGGCTTGCTCAAGAATGGCTTTGGCGCAGGATTCACTATCGGGCGTATAGGCACGACCAAAAGCATTCGAATAAATGCGTCCATTTGGCACGGTCGTCTTGCGGCGATGCAGTTGCAACCATGCATCGGATACTTCCGATAGTTCCGGTACGTGAACGGCGAGTGGATAAGTCAGGCGCAGACAACGGCTTTCGCCAATGCGCGACACCACGAATTCACAGGATTTTTCATCGCCGGCGATCAGGCAGTCTTCATCGGAATTGATGATCGCGATATGCACATGCGAAGTGTCCGCAATCGCGGCACGCACTTCAGATAAGGGTGCGAGTACGGTCCAGCTGGCCCATTGCACCGGTCGTTTCCACACGCGTTCAATCGCTGCGAATTCGCCACCGAGTTCATGCGTTACCAGGCCCGATGTTTCCATTTCGCTCATCAGTGCATCGGCATCGTTCCAGGTTCCGCTGGCTACGAGCGCATTGGTTTCGCCGGAAGAATAACCAAGCCAGGCATCGGCTTTGAGTCCAAGCAGGTTTTGACTGAGTTCCAGATGCAATTGCGACAAAGCCGATGCACCCCAGAGTTGCTCGAGTGCGCTCGGTTGTTTGTCGGCATCACCGAATGCCCAGCTTAATGCCGATGGCAAACGCCGACTGCGCTCGGCGAGCCGATCACGCAGATGTGGAAAATGCTGCAGCAGGGAACGACCCATGCCGTGATACGAGGCACCGGCGCCGGCAAACACAAATGCCAGTTCGCCAGAAATAGGGCGTTCGCAAAAATATATGCCATTGCCTGCGGGAGTGCCGCGTTCGAGATGCGATAGCGCTTTTTCCCGTAGCTCGTCGAAGCGCTGATCTTCCACCACCAGCACCAAACGGGCAGGACCATCGAGACTTTCATGTCCGGCTCGCAAGGCGGCGATAACACCGGCTTTGTCGGCCGCAGCAAAACATCGCAGTCGTGCATCTGGAATGCGGCCATGCGAGTTTGTTTCTTGCACGGCAGTCAGTCGCAATGTTTCTTTCTCCGCAACATGGATATCGGCTTGATATGCCGAGTCATCGAGTCGCGGCTCACCATCGAGTCCGCAACGTTGTTGCAGGCACAATGCGGCGGCGGCGACATGCAGCAAGCCGCTTGCAGCGAAGGCTGTACCGAAACGATCGGCAAGATCAATGCAACGATCATCGTTTCCGAGTCGCAAGTCGGCATTTGCCATCAATTGCGATTGATCGGATTCGATGCAGGCATAAATGCGATCGCCATCGCGAACTGCATCATCAAGACGTTTGATCACCAGACTAATCGCGGCATCGCCGGGAGTTTTTTCGCTGGCATGACGATGCACGGGTTCGCAACTAAAATCGACCGCGCCAACCAGGGCGGCATCGAGTTCGCCGCTTTCCAAAGCGCGAGCTGCGATACGCAATGCTTCCAGCCCCGAGGCTGCACCGGATTGCACGGTAAATCCCGGACCGGCGAAATCGAAGAGCGAACTCAGTCGATTGGCAGGAATGTTCGGCATCGTGCCAAGTACTGCGGCGGACTCCAGCGCCGGCACGATGGCATCGCGCGCTTCGCTTAACCAGTTTGATTCAACGCCAGTTTGGGACAGGCGCCAACGGGCACCATAACGCGCGACTTCCGGGTCGGGTTCCATGCCGATAAACACACCGGTACGTTCGCGATTCAAAGGTGATGTGTCGGCCAAGGCTTCGCGACTGGTTTGTAAAATCGCCAACTGCTGCGGCAAGGTCTGCGCCATATCGCGAGGCGGAAAACGCAGGCCTTCGGTATTCACTTCGACGGTTTTCATTCGACCTTCGCCGCTCGCGTCGAGCAGGTCGCTGCCGTTGAACAAGGCATCGCGGAAAGCTTCGCGATTGCCGGCGTTCGCGACCATCGCGCCAAGACCAACAATGGCCAAAGTTACTGGTGTGTGACTTGGAGTTGTGTCGGAAAGCGTGGCGTCGTCTTCGGAAACAATTAAATGCGCGTTGTTGCCGCCAAAACCGAATGCCGAAATGGCCGCGATACGTGGTTCGTCGGACGGCCAGTTTTCCAGTGCCTGCAATAAGCGGAATGGTTGGTCTTTCAAAGCCGGATTCGGAATCGAAGCGTGCAGCGTAGGTGGTCGTTGACCCGCTTTCATCGCTTCCAGCAGCTTGATCAAACCGGCGGCGCCGGCAGTGGTAATCAAGTGGCCAAGATTGGATTTAAGCGAACCAATCGGCAGCGATTTCGAATCGGCAAAAATCGCGCCGCTACTGGCGAGTTCGGTTGCGTCGCCAACCGGCGTGCCGGTGGCGTGGCATTCAAGCAGACCGATGCGTGCCGGGTTTAATCCAGCAGAATCATAAGCGGCGCGCATGGCGCGTTGTTGGCCTTCCCCTGTCGGCACCAGCAAGCCTTTGCCGCGGCCATCGTTGGACAAGCCAATGCCGCGAATCACGCCATGGATGACATCGCCATCGCGGCGCGCATCGTCGAGTCTTTTCAGGGCGACGAATGCCGCACCTTCGGCCGGAATCAAACCATCGGCATCGCGATGAAATGGTCGCGATTGTCCGGTACGACTCAAGGCATTCAGAGCGCAAAAACCCACATGCAGGAAAAGATCATCGGCGCCTTGCACGGCGCCTGCCAACATCACATCGGCACTGCCTTCGTGCAATCGGTCGCATGCGAGTTTGATTGCATAAAGCGAACTGGCGCAGGCGGCATCGATGCAAAAACTACCTGCATCGAGATTCAAGGCTTGACGTAGAATTTCGGCAGTGCCGGCACTCATCGAACGATTGCGCGGATCGACTTCGTCGCCGTTGTCGCTCCACACGCTTTGTGCGAAAGCAGCCATGCGTTCGCTTGGAAAACCAAGATTTCCGAACACGGCGCCGACGCGTTGTCCTTCAGCGACGGCACATTCGTTGCGGGCTGCGCGTGCACAATGCAGCGTCCACGCGACCAGCGGTGCCAAGCCATTGAGCTGTTCCGGCGGGATCGCAAATCCTTCCGGATTCCAGATCGCATCGAAGCCTTGCACATAACCGCCGCGATCCGACCAGGCGCAATCGGCATCGGGTTGGTCCGGCGAGGTCAAAGCGTGTTTCGAATCCATGCGCCAGCGACCAGCAGGTGCAGACGAAATCAAATCGCGGCCTTCGGCGACGGCCTGCCACAATTGTTCCGGGCTGAGTGCGCCGGGCAGTACGCAAGCACGCCCGACGATAGCGATTGGCGAAAAGGACATGAATCAGCTCAATGCGTGATTATGGACACCGAGCAATTCGGCTACGCGTTGCCCCTTGTTATCGGTGAACACGATATCGGTAGTTACCGCCGAAGGTCCAAGCTTGCGTCGATAAGCCGTCGCACTTAGCAGACCTTCACTCGGCGGCATTCCGTAGGCACGAATTTGTTCAATACCGGTTGGCAGATTTGGTCCGCCGAGCATGCGTTGTCCGAATAACACGGCAAGTTGCAGGCCGGCATCGAGCGCGGCAACATCGAGTTGCCATGATTCACCATTCCATCCGGCATGCGAGACGCCGCTCAGTGTTGCTGCGATGCCATGATCACTGATGCCATCGAGTTGTTCGATCAATTCAAACGAACCACGGTGAAAGAGTAAATCCTGATAAAGCGGCGCACCTTGCCAAGGCTCGAGCGTGAGCGCTGCGTTGTTTTGTTTGTCGTGTTTCGGCTCGGGCATCAATTCGACGCGGGCGCTGTAATTGGCATGGCCCTGTGCATCGATGATGCGCATCTGCATTTGCACACCTTCCGCACTTTGCAGCGGCGTGGCTTCAATCGTGAAACGATTGCCGCCATTTTCAAAACCGCCAAGACGAATGCCTTTAAGCACCTTCACTTCATGCAAGGCGGCCAGGTGTAGACCGGGGCGGAAACTGCGGGCGGCACGACTGAACCATTCGGCTGCCAACACCAAGGGCAGCACCGGCTGGCCATGGATTGCGTGGCCTTCGAGATAGGCATGGCTGTTTCGCGCAACCGATACTTCGAGTTCCTGCACGCGTGCATTCGCACCTTCAAACAGCAAAGCTTCAGGACGTGGCTCGCCACCGAGTACGAGTTCAACTTGTTCGGATTGCGACGCTGCCATTTCACGCGCAAACATGCGTGCGCCTTCTGCAAGCGGAATCATCGGAACGCCAAGCGCAGCGAAACGATCACGCAGATGTGGCGTCACCATGCCGGCTTCCCACGGACCCCAGCCAAAAGATTTCGCGATCAAACCAGGACGACGACGAGACTCGGCCCACATTACTTTCGCCAACACTTCGTTTGCCATTGCGTAATCGGCCTGGCCG
>JBOHYG010000138.1:0-28506 GCA_050737875.1 Arenimonas sp.
TATCTGACCCGGGTTGCCGGGCAAAAATTCATGGCTTAATAATTCTCTGCATAACATAAATTCAGAATATTCGGTTGTGACAATGACTATGACGCAGATCTCCCCGGGTCAGATAAAGCCATGACCCGGGCTACGAATACGTCGCTAAAAATCCACGATAGTCACAAAACTTCGCTACACTGTTGCATAGCCAAAAAGAAACATAATCATGTCAGATTCGGATAAAGACGCCTTCAAACAAGCCGCGCTGGAATACCACAGCCAAACGCCGTACGGCAAAATCAAAGTGATGCCGACCAAGGCGATGGTGACGCAGCGGGATTTGTCGCTGGCCTACTCGCCAGGCGTTGCACACGCTTGCGAGGCGATCGTGGCGGATCCGGATCAGGCATCGGTGCTGACCGCGCGCGGTAATCTGGTCGCGGTAATCACCAACGGCACCGCCGTGCTTGGCCTTGGCAATATCGGTCCACTCGCCGGCAAGCCGGTGATGGAAGGCAAGGGCGTGTTGTTCCAGAAATTCGCCGGCATCGATGTGTTCGATCTCGAGATCAACGAAAACGACCCGGATAAATTGGTCGATATAATCGCCAGTCTGGAGCCGACCTTCGGCGGCATCAATCTGGAAGACATCAAGGCGCCGGAATGTTTCGAAGTCGAACGCAAATTGCGTGAGCGCATGAAAATTCCGGTATTCCACGATGATCAGCACGGCACCGCGATTATCGTCGGCGCCGCGATTTTGAATGCATTGTTCGTGGTCGGAAAAAATATCGGCGAAGTGAAACTGGCCACCAGTGGTGCCGGCGCAGCCGGTATCGCCTGCCTGGACATGCTGGTGTCGCTCGGCGTGAAACCGGAAAATATTTTCGTCGCCGATGTCGAAGGTGTGCTGTATGAAGGCCGTCCGAATATGAATCCGGAAATCGCCCGTTATGCGCGCAACACTTCGGCACGCGTGTTGGCAGACATCGTCAAGGATGCCGATATGTTCCTCGGCTTGTCGGCCGGTGGCGTATTGAAACCGGAAATGGTCGCAACGATGAAAGAGCGGCCGATTATTTTTGCATTGGCCAATCCGAATCCGGAAATCAATCCGGATGATGCAAAAGCCGTGCGTCCCGATGCGATTATTGCGACCGGCCGTTCGGACTATCCGAACCAGGTCAATAACGCATTGTGCTTCCCGTACATTTTCCGTGGCGCACTCGATGTCGGCGCAACGACCATCAACGAAGAAATGAAACGCGCCTGCGTTTACGCGATTGCCGAATTGGCACGCAAGGAAGCTACCGATCTGGGCAGTGCCTATAGCGGTGAAACGCCGCGTTTCGGCCCCGATTGCCTGATTCCGCGACCTTTCGATCCACGCTTGCTGGTGTCGTTGACGCCGGCGGTCGCGAAAGCAGCGATGGATTCCGGCGTGGCGAAACGCCCGATTGCCGACATGAATGCCTATCGCGACCAGTTGAGCCAATGGGTATTCCGCAGCGGCTTGTTGATGAAGCCGGTGTTCGACAAGGCACGTGCACATAAACAACGCGTGGCCTATGCCGAAGGCGAAGAAGAAACCGTGTTGCGTGCGGTGCAAACGGTGGTCGACGAAGGCCTGGCTTTCCCGATCCTGGTGGGCCGTCCGGCCGTGATCGAGCGCCGGATCGCGCGCCTGGGTTTGCGCATTCGCAATGGCGTCGATGTGCAAATTACCAATATCGATGACGATCCGCGTTTCAATGAGTACTGGCAGCTTTATCACGAAATCATGCAACGCAAAGGCATCACGCCTGCCGCCGCAAAAGCGGTAGTGCGTGCCCGTGACACCGTGATTGCCGCGCTGATGGTAAAGCGCGGCGAAGCCGATGCAATGCTCTGCGGCGTGGTCGGTCGCTACGTACGCAAACTGAAATACGTGAAGGAAATTCTCGGCGTGGAACCTGGCGTCAAGGGCTTGTCGGCGATGTCTGCAGTGCTGAATGACAAGGGCGTGTTCTTCTTCGTCGACACCCACGTGCAGGCCGATCCGAATGCCGAACAGATTGCCGAATCTGTGATGCAGGCGGCGTATCGCCTGAATTTGTTTGGCGTAAAACCGAAAGCCGCGTTGATCAGCCATTCGAATTTTGGTTCCAGCGATACGCCAAGTGCACAGAAAATGCGCGACGCGCTGGCAATCCTGCATCAAAAAGCGCCGAAGCTTGAAGTAGAAGGCGAGATGCATATGGATGTCGCGCTGATGGAGGAAATGCGTTCACGGATTTTCCCGAACTCGCGTTTGTCCGGCAAAGCGAATTTGCTGGTGCTGCCGAATCTGGATGCCGCCAATGCCACCTACAATTTATTGCGGGTAATGACCGACGGTGTCGGTGTCGGCCCGATTTTGATGGGGTTGGCGAAACCGGCTCACGTGTTGACGGCCTCAGCCACGGTCCGGCGTGTGGTCAACATGACTGCGATTGCGGCGGTCGATGCGATCGTGCGCGATGAACGCGGCGGGTGAGGCGGTAATATTTTCCTACGCGTCCGCACAAGAAAACCTGACAGACATTTCGTGACTAACATTTTATTCTGAACAACTACCGCGGAGTTTTTTATGCCACGCACAGCGATCCACTCAGAGTTTGCACCCAAAGCCATCGGCCCTTATTCACAAGCGGTTCGCATCGGCGATACGGTGTATTTTTCCGGCCAGATCCCGCTCGATCCGGCGAACGGCGAGTTGGTGACTGGCGATATCGCTACCCAGACCCGCCGCGTGTTCGACAATCTGGAAGCCGTCTGCACGGCAGCCGGCGGAAGTTTCGACGATGTCGCCCGGATCGGGATTTATCTGGTCGACCTGAAAGATTTCGCCGAAGTGAATGCCGTGATGGGGGAGTATTTCAATGCCCCTTATCCGGCCCGTTCCACCATCGAAGTAAAAGGCTTGCCGCGCGGTGCGCAAGTCGAAGTCGATGCCGTGATGGTTTTAAGCTAAGGCACACTTGGCGCGGAATACTTCCAGCACCGAAACGAAGTTAACGCCCGCCGGTGATGTACGTTTGTCCACGCTGTCAGGCGTGGGCCCGAAAATCGCCGAGAAACTGACGGTTCGCGGTTTGGTCACGCTGCAGGATTTATGGCTGCATCTGCCGTTGCGATACGAAGATCGCACACAAATTACCAGCATTCACGATTTGATTCCCGGTGAGCCGGCACAGATCGAAGGCCGTGTCGAAGCGGTCGAGCGTGGCTTCCGTTATCGACCGATATTGCGGGTAGCGATTGGTGATGATTCGCGCTCGACACTGACGATCCGCTTTTTCCATTTCAGCGGCGCACAGGCGCATCAATTTATTATCGGCCGCCGCATTCGCTGTTATGGCGAAGCCAGGCCGGGAGCGCATGGGCTCGAAATGGTGCACCCGAGTTACCGTTTTCTACTCGATAGCGACGAAGCGCCATTGCACGACCGGCTGGATCCGGTTTATCCAAGCATTGAAGGGCTAGGTCCTCAAACCATTCGCAAGCTGGTTGACGAATCATTACGGCGCTTGCCGCCAGCCGACGAACTCGAATTGCTGCCGAAAAAGATTTGCGAAGATCTGCAATTGCCAAGTTTGCGCGAAGCCTTGATTACTGCGCATCGGCCGCCGGCAGAAGCCACGATCGATCATTTGCGTTCCAGACAGCATCCGGCGATTCGCCGCTTGGCCTTGGAAGAAATGCTGGCACATCATCTGAGTTTGCAGAGGCAACGCATTGCGTTGCGTTCGCATGGTGCGTTGGCGATAAAAAGCAAAGGGGCACTCCAGAAAAAGCTTGAGAAAGCCCTGCCTTACACATTGACGAAGGCGCAGCAGCGCGTGTTCGCGGAAGTCAGTCACGATATGCACGAACCAGTACCGATGTTGCGCCTGGTGCAAGGCGATGTCGGTAGCGGAAAAACCGTGGTCGCAGCATTGGCGGCTTTGCGAGCGATCGAAGCCGGCAAACAAGTCGCCCTGATGGCACCGACCGAATTGCTGGCCGAGCAACACCTGAACAATTTTCGCGCCTGGTTTGAACCGCTCGGCATCAAGGTCATGTGGTTGGCCGGCAAAGTGACTGGCAAGGCGCGCACGGCAGCATTGGCTCAGCTTGCATCTGGTGAAGCGCAGATGATCGTCGGCACCCATGCGCTGATGCAGGAAAAAGTCGCGTTCCATTCACTCGCGTTGGTCATCGTCGATGAGCAACACCGTTTCGGTGTGCATCAGCGCCTGGCTTTGCGTGATAAAGGTATCGATGGCGAACTTGTACCGCATCAATTGATCATGACCGCGACACCAATTCCACGCACTTTGGCGATGTCGGCCTATGCCGATCTTGATGTGTCGGTGATCGATGAAATGCCGCCGGGCCGAACGCCGGTGCAAACAGTCGCAATAAGCGCCGAACGTCGCGACGAAGTGACCGAAAGAATTCGCGCGGCTTGCAAGGAAGGCAGGCAGGTCTATTGGGTGTGTACCTTGATTGACGAAAGCGAAGAAGTGCAGGCGCAGTCGGCACAATCGACATTCGAACAATTGCAGCTGAGTCTGCTCGGCATTCGCATTGCACTCTTGCATGGCCGCATGAAACCGGTCGACAAACAAAGCGTGATGGCGAAATTCAAGGCCGGCGAACTGGATTTACTGGTAGCGACTACCGTGATTGAAGTGGGCGTCGATGTACCGAATGCCAGTTTGATGGTGATCGAAAATGCCGAACGCTTGGGGCTCGCGCAATTGCATCAATTGCGCGGTCGCGTCGGCCGAGGCGCGCAGGCATCAAGCTGCGTATTGCTATACAAATCGCCGCTGTCGCAGATGGCGCGCGAACGGCTGGACGTGATGCGCAGGACTACCGACGGTTTCGTGATCGCGGAAAAAGATCTGGAGTTGCGTGGCCCCGGTGAATTACTGGGAACCCGGCAGACCGGTATTGCCGGTTTTCGAATTGCCGACCTCAGTCGTGATGCCGCTTTATTGCCGACCGTACATCGCGTTGCGGGAATTTTGCTGCAAGACAATCCCGAGCTTGCCGACAAAGTGGTTGATCGCTGGGTCGGTAGTGCGGCGAGGTTTGCAGGCGCGTGATGCCATCATTTCCTTCCATGTCTATAATCAGTCCATGACTAAAAAAATACCGTTATTGATCGATACTGATCCCGGCGTTGACGACGCGCTCGCATTGTTGATGGCGTTTAATTCGCCGGAACACCAGATCAAGGCGCTGACCATTGCCGCCGGCAACGTTGGTTTGCAACACACCGTCGCCAATGCGCTGAAGCTTTGCGAAATCGCGAAAGTCAGTATTCCGGTTTATGCCGGTTGTCCGGTGCCATTGGTTCACGCGGCCGAAGATGCCGCCTATGTACACGGTCTCGATGGTTTTGGCGATATCGGCTATTCCCCGGCATCACAGAAGCCCGAGGACGAACATGCGGTGCAGGCCATTATTCGTCTATCGAAAGAATATGCCGGCGAACTGGTGCTGATTACCCTCGGTCCGCTGACCAATATCGCACTGGCCTTGCGGCTGGATCCGGATTTGCCGAAACGCATCAAGCGTATGGTCGTGATGGGTGGTGCTGTCACGGGGATTGGAAATACCTCGATTACAGCCGAATTCAATATCGCTTTCGACCCGGAAGCGGCCAAAGTGGCCTTCGAGGCGTTCCCGATGATGGATATCATCGATTGGGAGGCCGTGCTGCGGCACGGCTTCCTGCACGCCGATTTCGAATCCTGGTTGGCCGATGGCGACCAACGGGCGGCGTTCTACGATGCCATTTCCCGGAAAACCCGAGCCTGGTCCGAAGGCAAGCGCGGCCTGCATTGGCATTCGGCCGATGCGCTGGCAATGGTTGCGGCTTTGTACCCGGAATCGATCGATAAGGCCGAAACACGCTATATAACGGTAGAAACCGAGGGCCGCCTGAGTCGGGGCGCAACCCCGGTCGATTGGGCCCAAAGAAGCGGAAAACCGGCCAATGCCCGCATTCTGATGCGTTATCCACAGGCCCTGTTCGAGGCTAAAATCCGCGCCGCACTGGGACTTGGCTGATTTTTGACCGGTTCGGCTTGCAGAAAAGCCCGAGTACCGGCTAAAATAGTCCTCTTTTTCGACGCGTTCGTTCACGGAATTTCCCATGAAAGCAGATATCCATCCAAATTACCGCGCTGTTGTGTTTCAAGACACGGCTGCAGGCTTTTCGTTTCTGACCAAGTCCACCTTGGGCAGCAAAGAAACCATCAAATGGGAAGACGGCCAAGAATACCCGCTGATCAAAGTGGAAATTTCTTCGGCTTCGCACCCGTTCTATACCGGCAAGCAAAAGACCGTCGATACCGGTGGTCGCGTGGATAAATTCCGCAAGCGCTATGCCAAAGCAGAATCAGATACCGCTCCTGCTGCAGAATAAGTTCTAATTCACAGCGTTGCACCACGGCCACCTTCGGGTGGCCGTTTGCGTTTATGGCGCGGAAATATTGCACAAGTTCACAAACGGTGACTGACTAATTTCATGCTGCTATGAGATACTTCATCTCTTGGCGCTTACGGGTGTAATGCGCTGCCATTCATTCCAACAGCATCGAATAACAGGAGCCTGCCGTGTCCGATAACAAGAGCGTCATCCTTAACGCCGACGGTAAAAACGTCGAGCTTCCCGTGCATTCCGGTACCCTCGGTCCGGATTGCGTCGATATCGGCAAACTCTACAAAGAAACCGGAAAATTCACCTACGATCCGGGCTTCATGTCGACCGCCAGCTGCCGCAGTGCGATCACCTATATCGATGGTGATGCAGGCATCCTGATGTACCGCGGTTACCCGATCGAGCAACTCGCAAAGCATTCAAACTTTTCCGAAGTCTCGTATTTGTTGATGCACGGCCATTTGCCGAATGCACAGCAATTCGCCGCTTTCGAACACGAAGTCACGCATCACACGATGATGCACGAAGCGTTCCGCACCTTCTTGTACGGCTTCCGCCATGACGCGCATCCGATGGCGATGCTTTGCGGCATGCTCGGTTCGCTCGCCGCGTTCTATCACGGCGACCTGGATCTGGATAACCCGGAAGAGCGCCGCCTGGCCGCGATCCGCTTGCTGGCAAAAGTGCCGACGATCGCCGCTGCCTGCCATCGTTATTCGATCGGTTGGCCGATCCGCTATCCGCGCAACAATCTCGAATACGTCGAGCGCTTCCTGCACATGATGTTTGAAGTGCCGAGCGAACCACTGGCGATGAAACCGGTCGCGGCAAAAGCACTCGACCTGCTGTTTATCCTGCATGCCGATCACGAACAAAACGCTTCGACTTCGACCGTACGTCTGGTCGGTTCAACCGGCGCCAACCCGTATGCCTGTGTCGCTGCCGGCGTTGCCGCCTTGTGGGGCCCAGCCCACGGCGGTGCGAATGAAGCCGTGCTGGATATGCTGAATGAAATCGGCCGTCCGGAAAATGTCAGCAGTGCCATCGATAAAGCCAAGGATAAAGAATCCGGTTTCCGCTTGATGGGCTTTGGTCACCGCGTCTACAAAAACTTTGATCCGCGCGCAAAAATCATTCGTGAAATGTGCCATGAAGTGTTGGCTGAGTTGGGCGTCAATGATCCGTTGCTAGAAGTCGCGATGCGTCTGGAAGAAGCCGCACTGAAAGACGAATATTTCATTCAACGTAAGTTGTATCCGAATGTCGATTTCTATTCCGGCATTATCTACAAGGCATTGGGCATCCCGACTGAAATGTTCACCGTTATGTTCGCAATTGCGCGCACCGCTGGCTGGGTATCGCATTGGCTGGAACAACAAACCGATCCGGAAAACAAGATTGGCCGTCCGCGCCAGATTTATACCGGTTCCGACGCCCGCGAATATGTATCGATCGACAAACGCTAATTGCTTTGCAGTGTCGTTTAAAAAGCCCCGAATCTTCGGGGCTTTTTTATTGGATTTGTAAGAGGGGTTTTAACCCCGAACGCACGGGGTAGAAATGGTCGGGGTTAAAACCCCTCTTACAAAAAGGTTTCTAAGGCTATGTTCAATCGGGGTTTAAACCCCTCCTACAGAAACGTTTTTAAGGCTATGTTCAATTCTTCCAATCGCTCCGGAGTCCCGACATCGGTCCAGCGCCCCGGATGATGTTCGCCGCTGACTCGATTGTGGTGCATCGCATGTCTGAGCAAAGGCGCGATTTTGAAGCGCGGCGGCGTTTCGTTCACGCCCCTGGTATCGCCAATAATTCCTCGCCAATTCGAGAACAATTCCGGTTGATAGACGCCGATGCCGGAAAAGGTGAGTTTGTCTGGTCCGTCACTTTCAATCGAGTTGTCGGGAGTCAGCGCGAAATCGCCCTTTGCGTTGTGCCCGGGATTATCGACCAAGATCAAATGTGCCAAACCGGAAATTGCTCGCGGCAAAGCGGCGTAATCGACATCGCTCCAGATATCGCCGTTGACTACGATGAACGTTTCATCGCCGATGATTTTGAGTGCATGCAACATGCCGCCACCGGTTTCCAGAGGCTCGCAGCCTTCATAGGAATAATGCAGTGTGACATTCCAGCGCGAACCATCTCCCAGTGCAGGTTCAAAACATTCCGCGAGCCAGGAAGTGTTAATCACGATGTCGCGAATGCCGCAGGCGGCGAGTTTCTCGATATGCCATTCAATCAGGCGCTTGCCGCCAACTTCGAGTAATGGTTTTGGCGTGTGATTGGTCAGCGGACGCATCCGCTCGCCTTTGCCGGCCGCGAAAATCAATGCTTTCATGCGAGCGGCAAACGAATGTCGCGATCGCCCATCACGCGTTCGAGCAATTCAATTAAAGGCGCCGTTTCCGGATAACGCAAACCGACATCGCGAGTGTATTTCCAGACCAGCGGCAGGTCGTTCAAATAGCCGGCCTTGCCGTCGCGATACCAGAGTCGGCAAAAAATGCCGAGTACTTTCAAATGGCGTTGCAATCCCATCAAATCAAAGCCGCGCTTGAAGGTTGCGGCATCGGCATTGGTCAGTCCGGCGTTGACGCAGTCAAGGCGATAGCTCTCGACCCAGGCATCGATTTTGGTTTCCGGCCAGGCGATATAGCAATCACGCAGCAATGACACGAGATCGTAGGTAATAGGCCCTTTGACGGCATCCTGGAAATCCAGGATGCCTGGATTATTTTCATCGAGGATCAATAGATTCCGCGAGTGATAATCACGGTGTACGAACACTTGAGGTTGTGATTTTGCGCTGGTGACCAGATAGCGAAACGACGATTCGATAACATCCCATTCCTCGCATTCCGGCGTATAGGCCAGATGCCTTTTTAAAAACCACTCCGGCATCAATTCCATTTCGGCGACCAGGCGGTTTTCATCGTATTCGGGCAAATTCCTGCAATCGGCATTCAAGGACATCTTCAACAATGCCTGCATCGCATCGCGATAAAGTGGGTCGACCGTTTGCTCGCTAAGTTCTGGCAAATACAATCGATTGCCGAGATCCGCCATCAAGATAAAACCGAGTTCGGCATCGAAAGCGCGAATTTCGGGAGCGTGTAAACCCGCATTACCAAGACGCTGGGCGATATCGAGCCACGGACGAATGTCTTCCTTGTCCGGCGGAGCATCCATCACGATCCAGGTTTTTCCGCCGGAAAAACTGCGCCAATAGCTGCGGAAACTGGCATCTGCCGATGCGCTTTCAAGTTCTGCGGATGAATCGTTGAGTGCCCGTTGCGCCCAAAGCAAGCGGTCGGTTTCTCGAGTTATTGTGGTCATGCGAAAGAGAGAAAATGAACAAAGTGCATTGTGACAGAGCCGCCACGCTGGCGCGACTGCAGCCGCATTCGCTAAGATGAGGAAGTTCTGAGTGGAAAACAGTCCATGTCCATAGTGATGCCAGTGCTTTTATGCGGCGGTTCCGGTACCCGGCTCTGGCCATTGTCTCGCGAGGCCTACCCTAAACAATTCCTGCCTTTGGCAGGTGACGTCAGTTTGCTGCAGGCCACATGCTTGCGTTTGCAAGGGTTGCCCGGAGCAGATTCACCTTTGCTGATCAGCAATGAAGAACACCGGTTTATGGTGGCAGAGCAATGTCGGCAGATTGGCATCGTGCCGCGGGCACTGATTCTGGAGCCGGTCGGTCGCAATACAGCGCCTGCTATTGCGGTCGGCGCTTTGCATGCAATGCAATTACAACAAGACCCGGTGTTGCTGGTTTTGCCGTCGGATCACATCTTGCGTGATGAGGATGGTTTCCGAGACGCGGTACTTGCCGCATTGCCGGCAGCCGAAGCCGGCGCCCTGCTGACTTTCGGCATCGTCCCGACCGCGCCGGAAACCGGTTTCGGCTATATCAAGGCATCAGCCGGCGAGGGTGTTCGCGCAGTGGAACAATTTGTCGAGAAACCCGATCTTGCGACAGCCGAAAAATATCTGGCCAGTAGCGAGTATTTCTGGAATAGCGGCATGTTCTTGTTCCGGGCGTCACGGTTTATCGAAGAGCTGGAAAAATTTGCACCGGCAATTTTGCAGCATTGCAAAACCGCGATTTCGGATGCGAAACGCGATGCCGATTTCTTGCGGCTGGACAAGGAAGCCTTCGCAGCTTGCCCGGCTGACTCCATCGACTATGCGGTAATGGAAAAAACCGCGCACGCAAAAGTATTGCCGATCGATGTTGGCTGGAGCGATGTCGGTTCGTGGTCCGCTTTGTGGCAAGTCGCCGATCAGGATGCCGATGGCAACGTCCATCGCGGCGATGTGATGGCCGAGAATTGCCGCAATACCTTTGTTTGGGCCGGCAATCGCCTGGTCAGTACCTTGGGCCTGGAAAACCTGATCGTGGTGGATACCGACGATGCGTTGTTGATTGCGCATCAGGATCACGTGCAGGACGTGAAAAAAATCGTTGCCCGCCTGAAAGCGGATGAACGTTCGCAGGCGGTGCATCATCGCCAGGTTTATCGGCCCTGGGGCAGTTACACCTCGGTAGACAGCGGCGAACGCTTCCAGGTGAAACGCATCATCGTGAAACCGGGTGCGGCCCTGTCATTGCAAATGCATCATCATCGAGCCGAGCACTGGATCGTCGTGAGCGGTACGGCGCGCGTCACCTGCGACAATGAAATATTGATACTGACCGAAAATCAGAGCACCTATATCCCCCTCGGCAGCAAGCATCGCCTGGAAAATATTGGCGAACAGTCGCTGGAATTAATTGAAGTGCAATCTGGAAGTTATCTTGGTGAAGATGATATCGTCAGGTTTGACGACGTTTATGGCAGGGTGAGCAAATAAATTGCTTGCGTACGGTGTCGAACAGACAGAACTCGTGAATCACATTGGGTTGGCTTGATGATTCAGGTATTTTTACAAACTTATGGTCTGCAATTACTCGCGAGTCTGATCTTGAGCCTGTTGCTGGTCAGGTTGTCCATGTTGTCTGCGGTACCGTTTGGTTTGGTGGATCATCCCAGCGGGCGCAAGGACCACGCCATGCCTACGCCAGTCACAGGCGGGCTCGGTATTTTTCTGGCTTTGTTGGCCAGCTGGTCCATATTCAACCGATTCGAGCTGCAGCTCGACGTGTTTTTCATGGCCGGAGCCTTTCTGCTCGTGATCGGCATTCTTGATGACCGTTTCGATTTAAGTTCACGAATTCGTTTTTTTGTGCAGGCCATCGCGGCCGTCATCATGATTTACTTTGCCGGATTACAGGCCAACGAAATTTCCGATGTTGTTGGCATCAGCGGATTTAACCTGGGCTGGATGACGCCGCTGTTCACCATTTTCATCACCATTGGCTTGATCAATGCACTGAATATGGCCGATGGCAGCGATGGCTATCTTGCTGGCCAGGTGCTGGCAACCTTGGGCTTGTTCGCCGGCTTGGCGTTTTATGCCGGCAATCTGGTTTTGGCCGCACAATGTCTGGTGTTCCTTGCGGTAGTGCTGGGTTTCTGGTTCTGGAATATGCGCTTCCCCTGGCAGCCACGGGCAAGGGTTTTTTTGGGAGACGCCGGCAGCACATTTCTTGGATTTGCCGTTGTGTGGTTTGCATTGCAACTAACCCAAAATCCGCAGCATCCAGTTACCGCCGTGCTACCACCCTGGATGGTTGCCTTGCCGGTGCTCGATTGCGTGGTTTTAATGCTGGACAGGATGCGTCAGGGACGCTCGCCATTCAGTGCCGACCGAAACCACATGCACCATTTACTGCTGGATGCCGGGTTTACACCAACCGGTATCGCTATCGGAATGATGCTGATGTCCATCGGCATTGGTTGCACTGCTGCTCTTGCAGTCAAATACGATGTGCCGCGGACCTGGGTCGTGTTTGCTTATTTTGCATTGATCGCCGCATATTGGGTCTTTAGCGCCAACCGTCAACGTGCCGTAACACAGCTTCGTTATTTTCGAATAGGGAATAAAAAAGATGATGATGTCGTTGTGCGCAGTGAAAAACAAAACGAGGAAAAAGGCCCAGCGTGATTGATCTGCACTGCCATATGTTGCCTGGTATCGATGACGGCGCACCCACTTTGGAAGTGGCGCTGGCGATGGCGCGTGCGGCTGTCAAAGATGGCATCACAATTACTGCCTGTACGCCGCATATTTATCCGGGTCTGTACGAAAACTCGCAGGCAATCATTGCAGCGGCGATTGCCGAATTCGAGATCGAATTGGAACGGCACGAAATCCCGCTCAGCCTGACCATCGGTGCCGATACCCATTTGGCACCCGATTTGTTGCAGGGCATTCAAAAAGGTCGAATTCCGACCCTCGGGCATTCACGGTTCCTGCTTTTGGAACCGCCGCATCATGTGGCACCTCCCCGTTTCGAAGAGTCGGTATTCCAGTTGTTAGCCGCCGGCATTATTCCGGTGATTACCCACCCCGAGCGATTAACCTGGATTGAAACCCATTATTCGAAAATGGCGAGCCTGGTCAGTGGCGGTGCATGGATGCAGATCACGTCGGGCAGTTTGACGGGACGGTTTGGCAGACGGCCGAAATATTGGGCCGAGCGCATGGTAGACGAGCGTCTGGTGCATATTCTGGCCACCGACTCGCACCATATCGACAAACGCCCGCCGTTTTTGGCGGAAGGCCGCGATGCTGCTGCCCTTCGTTGCGGTGAAGCCGAGGCATTCAATATGGTGGATGTCAGGCCAAGAGCCATTTTGGCTGACCTGCCGCTGGCACAGATACCAGGATTACCTGAACGGGAGCCCCCACAAACGGTTGGTTCGAGCTGGCGTAGCTGGCTAGGCTTGGCATAATGAGCATTCTTGCAATAGGTGAGTTGTCATGAACAGATTATGGATGTGTTGTGCTTTTATCTTTTGTCTGGGAGTGGTTGGCTCTAGTCTCGCGGCTTCGGAAAAAAAGTCCGGACAAATTACGGTGGCAGCTGCTGGTGCCAACGAATTGCCGCCACCTGATACGACGACCACTGTGGGCGTCTATAAGGGCGTTTCCGAGTATCGAATCGGGCCTCAGGACTTACTTGAAATCAATGTATTCCAGGTCGCTGAACTAAATCGCACCGTGCGGGTGAATACCTCGGGTGACATTTCATTGCCTCTGATCGGCGTCATGCGGGCAGGTGGACGTACCGTGCAGGAGTTAGAGGCTGATATTGCCAAAAGTCTCGATGCGAAATTTCTGCAAAACCCGCAAGTTACGGTGTTCGTCAAGGAATTCACCAGTCAGCGCGTAACTTTGGAAGGCGCTGTGAAAAACCCTGGTATTTACCCATTGACGGGTAGAACCACCTTGTTGCAAGCCATCGCGATGGCGCAGGGCCTTGATCCACTCGCAGATCTGAAAGGCATCGTGATTTTCCGGGTAGTTGATGGAAAGAAAATGGGCGCGCGTTTCGACATGAAGGCTATTCGCGCCGGCACAGCTGCCGACCCGCAGGTATACGGCGATGATATTATCGTTATCGATCAGTCTGGTTCCAAAACCGCATTTCGCAGGTTTATGGAAAGCATTCCGATTTTCAATATGTTCACCATTCTCTAACTGGAAAGTACAAGCGTGTCCAATAACCCACACGACCCAATGAATGACCCAAGACGAGACCTGTTTCCTGCGCCTCAACAAGGTCAGGAAGGACGCCATCTTACAATTGCCCGTAACCAGGCAATTAGTGTGGACACGCGACTCGGCGATCCGGTTGCAGAAACCGAAGACAATATTGACCTATTAAGTTACTGGCATATTTTATTAAAACGCCGTTGGACAGTGCTGGGTGTATTGGCAATTGTTTTCCTGACCAGTCTGGTCGGAACTCTGCTTACTACCCCGATTTATCGTGCAACCAGCATCCTGCAAATCGACCGTCAAACCATTCAGGTCATGAATAATGTGCAAGGCGTGATGCCTGCAGAAGACAGTTATGCCGACGATTTTTATCAAACACAATACGAGCTGCTGAAAAGCCGCGCGCTGGCACAACGAGTGGTTGCACAGCTTGGTTTGGTTGAGTCAGGCCAATTGGAAAAGATGCAGCCGGGCTCGCCGTGGCAAAAGTTAATGGGTTTGTTCGGCCGTGATACTGATAGCTCGCAGGCTCAAGTCCACCCATCCAATGCATTGCCTGGAAGCGATAAAGCGGCAAAAGAAAATGCATTGGCAGGAGCGTTCGCAGGTGGCGTGAATATTGAGCCGATTCGTAATTCACGTTTGGTGCGCATTAACTACGACAGCCCTGATCCGGCTTTTTCGCAAAGTGCGGCTAATGCCATTGCCGAAAGCTATATCGCCAGCAACCTGGAGCATAAGGCTGGCTCAACTACCTATGCCAAAGGTTACCTGGAAGATCGACTCAAGGAACTGAAAATAAAATTGGAAGATTCCGAGCGTAAGCTGGTCGAGTTTGCACAGAAAGAACAGATTATCGGTACAAGCGGCGGTGACGACAGCACGACCCTGACACAGCAGAACTTGCAGTCTTTGAATTCCGCTTATGCCAGAGCCCAGGAAGAGCGCATTCGTGCCGAGGCCAAATGGACCGAAGCGCAAGCCAGTAATGGCATGAGTATGGCGATGTCGATGGATGCCAGCAAAAATCCGTTTATCACGACGCTGCAGGAATCGCGCAGCAAATTGATGGCCGAATATCAGGATAAGTTAAGACTCTATAAGCCTGCCTATCCCCTCATGCAGCAATTGAAGAGCCAGATTGACGAGTTGGATAAACAGATCGCAGCTGAAACCGGCAACATGCGTAGTGGCGTCAGAGCTCAATACCTGGCCGCGATAAAAGCAGAGAGTATGCTGGCGACTCAGCTCAATAGCCTGAAATCCGATGTGCTCGATCAAGACGGTCGAAGCATTCAATACAATATTTTCAAACGCGAAGTCGATACCAATCGCCAGCTTTATGACGCATTGCTGCAGCGATACAAGGAAATCGGGATTACCGGCGGCATCACCAACAATAATGTTTCGATCGTTGATCGTGCGCAAATGGGCTGGAAATTCAAACCTGACCTGATGCGGAATTTACTGGTTGCCATCATGGTCGGCTTGGTGATGGGTTGCTTGCTTGCACTGGTATTTGAATATCTGGATGACTCTTTGAAGTCGCCGGAAGATATTGAAAAGATTCTTGGATTGTCCATTTTGGGTGTCATTCCAAAACTGAAAGAACCACAGACGCCTACCAGCGCATTATTGGATTTGCGTGGAGCGTTCACAGAAGCCTACCGCTCGGTTCGTACAGCATTGCAATTCTCAACCGACAAAGGCGTGCCACGTGTACTCTTGATTACCAGTGCATCGCCTGGAGAGGGTAAGTCTACGACAGCACGCGCACTTGCTCAAAATATTGCCGAACTGGGTCGCCGCGTGTTGATTGTAGATTGCGATTTAAGAAATCCCTCATTACACAGGCATTTCAACGCCGACAATTCCACTGGGTTGACCAATTTCCTGGCAGGTGCAATCAAGCCGATGGATCTGATTCAAAAAACCGATATACCGAATCTGTCGTATTTGTCGACAGGACCATTGCCGCCTAATCCTGCCGAATTGCTGATGGGCTCCAAATTGGTATCGTTCCTGACGGTTGCGGTCGAGAAATACGATCAAATTATCATCGATGGTCCTCCCATTCTGGGTTTGGCGGATGCGCCAATTCTTGCCAATCGTGCCAGCGCTACGCTAATCGTGGTTGAAGCAGGAGAAACCCGTATTGCCGTCGCCAAGAATGCAATCAAGCGCTTATATGCTGCTCGTGCGCATTTGGTCGGCGCAATCATGACTAAATACAGCGCCAAGCAACATTCGGGTTATGGCTATGGAGCGGGTGATTACGATTATTACTCGTATGGCGGCGTGGCCAAGGAACGCTTGACCAAACAATGACCCTACCAGCGCTCGAGCAGGCAATCACATTCCTGAGTCGCGCCGACTTAATATCCACTGCCCGCCAGCAAACCTTGCCGGCGGGCGTGACCGAAATCCTGAAAATAAGTTCTGGCGATCAAGATGCATTGATGGTCGCTCAAGAAAGTTCGCGCGTTTCTCAGGAGGACGTACGGCATGCTGCTCAATTTTATGTACAGCAAATCCTGTTTGCGCCGGACAGCGACCACTATCGAGTGCTGGGCGTTGACCCAGATGATATCGAAGCGAAAATAAAGCTGCACTATCGCTTGCTTGTGCGTTGGCTGCACCCAGATAAAAATTCCAGCGATTGGGAGGCGGTATTTTCCGATCGCGTCAATCGCGCTTGGCATTCATTGCGAACTCCCGAGCGTCGTCGTGAATATGATGAACAGCTGAAATCACAATATTCCTATCAGCCGATTTCGACCGAGCCTAGCCGTGAACTAAAGCCATCTCAATTACGTAGCAATCAGGTAAATGAGCGTTTCATTAGTTCGCGAACCATGAAGCGACTCCCGATTGCGGTGTTTGGCATACTCGGAGTCAGCGCAGTTTTTGCACTATGGTGGCTTAGCCAACTTCAACCAAACCTGCATGCGCCTTTGGTCGCGAATCAAGAAAAAGAGCAACGAGAGGATTCGGCCGAATTGCCGGCAACCAGTGTTGCTCCAGAAACCATTTCCGTAGACCCGGTGCAGAAACCTTTGCCAGCGATCGTGCCAATTGCGACAGTAGAAGACGTACCGGAAGCTGCTATCGAAATGACTGCAGATGAGAAAGCATTGGTGCAACAAGAGATCAGTCTGCCGGCCGCCATCACCCCCCAGGCAGTTATTAAAAAGCCAGATGTTAAACCCACTGCGGTAGCACTTGAAAATAAAAATGTCCTTGTACCAGCCACGAAGAAAAAAAATCCGCCACAAGAAAAAGCGTCGCCCAGAATGGAAGCGAGTCTCGCAAAAGTATCGGTCAACTCGGAAAGTACAAGCACAACAGCAACACAAAAGATCAAAACAGTGAAATCAAAAACTACAAGCATGCCGGTAATAGTGAATACGGTTCCTGCAGTGCAGCCGGTAAGTGCAGTAGTTTCGAACAGCCCTGTGGAAACCAAGGCATACACAACACATGATGCAAACGTGAAACAATTTTTGCAGAAATTTTCACGTGTCTATGCCGATGGCGATTATTTCGCATTGCATAATTTATTCACCAACGACTTGAATATCTTGAGTGCGCCGTCGCAACGCAATGTATTACGCAGCTATCGCCAATTATTCGAGAATAGTCAAAGCCGGGAAATCTCGCTGGATCACGTCACCTGGCTTGCAAACGAAGATAATATTGTCGTCATTGCCAGCTACCAGGCCCAGGTATTGCCACGTGGCAAAGAAGAAGCACAATCCAGCCGCGGCGATATCAGACTTGATCTTCGCATGGAAAATGGCCAGTTAAGGATTGTTCGTTTGCAGTCGGATACAAAGAATGGTTGAGCGTTCGAAGCGGGACACTGGATTTGCCTTGCGAGCCTTGTTGGTTGTAGTGCTGCTTGGCATCGCATGGAGGGTGTTCAGTCTAGGTATGGCCGATGCAGAAAGCCGTACCTCTTCGGATCAGGCGTTGCAGTGGCGGGCTAGGCACGCCTCGGCGCTATTTTTATTGGCAGAGCAGCAGGCAAAAGAACCTGCTTCGCATGATGAAGCTAGAAAAAATGCATTGTCTGCACTGCTTGCCTATCCCTTGGAAGGCCGGGCTTACAGGATATTAGGTCAGTTGGCAGAAGTTAAAAAAAACACCGAGCAGGCATTTGAGCTTTATCAGAAAGCGGTTCGATATAGTCCGCGAGATATCGAATCGCATCTGTGGTTGATGAATTATTCGCTTCGAACCGAGAATGCCAATGCGGCTGTCTTCCATCTCGATAGAATGTTGCGCATGCGGGTCGATTTGCTTCCGCAATTGGCGTCGACGATCGGTGGACTGGCGATTCATCCAAGTTCACAAGATGTCCTGATTCGTTATCTCGCAAAGCATCCCGCGTGGCGTATCCATGCAATCAAGGCGATCGCAGCGCATAAAGATGCGGGCCAGCTGTATGCCGTTTTTTTCAGCCGCCTGGAAAAGTCCGAGGGAGGTTTGAACGAAGACGAGCAACAGGCATGGCTGAACGCCCTCAATCAAAATCAGCAGTGGTCATTGGCATATCTGAACTGGGCTTCCCAGTTGTCGCCGACACGGCAACTAGAGCTGGGCAACTTGTTTAACGGCAGTTTTGAACATGAGCCACTCGGCGGCGAGTTCGATTGGCAATTTCAACAGGTTCCCGGTGCGGTAATTGATCGACTCTTTCGGGAAGGCGCCTCCGGAGAATTGGCTTTGCGAGTCAGCTTTGAGGGTCGGCGGGTACTGTTTAGTCATGTGAAGCAAACCCTGGTACTGCCTGCAGGTCATTACCGTTTATCTGGCAAGGCCCTGGCTGATGATCTGAGGTCCGAGATTGGACTAGTTTGGTCCGTACAATGTCTTGACAAAGGCGGTCGTCTGGCAATAACCGAGCCCATGAAAGGCCACAGCCAGGGTTGGCAGGCCTTTTCCACAGAGTTTGATGTACCCAAGAATGAATGTCTGGCGCAGAGCCTGTCATTAATGCTCCCGGCCAGAGTTCCGTCGGAGGAGGAGATAGGCGGCAGTATCTGGTTCGATGCTCTGAGAATACAGAGAATTCAAGGCTTTACTGAACAGCAAGCTAATAAGCCGGCGCTTTAAAACTTGCATGTCTGCGAAAAACAAAGCTATCATGCAATTCAGCGTATTCCCACTCCCCCCGGAGGCTTCATGAAAAAAACTATCCTCATAGCTTTATGTGTAGCCGGCATCAGTCTCGCTTCATCGCTTTCGGCTGCCGAAGGTGGAATGAACGTTGCGATTCTTGATGAAATCAAAGGCAATGTGTTGGTGAACCAAGGTGAAAACTTTGTTCCAGGCATTGAAGGCCAGTCACTCAATGCCGGTGACCGAGTAATGGTGACTAAAAGCGGTAACGCCATTGTTGTGTTTGGCAAAGACTGCCAAACCGAAGTCAAATCCGGCACGATGATTACCATCCCGGAACAATCAATTTGTGACGGCGGAAAGCTTGTTACCCAATCACTGGAGCCGGGCGCAGGCACTGCCCCAGGTGCGAGTGGTGCCGGTGCTACCGGTAGCGGCAATGCAGGAATCTATACATTGGCTGGCGTTGCACTGGCAATAGCCTGGTATGAAATTCTGAAGAGCCCTTGATTTTTGATGGCATCTGCAAAAATATAAATTAGAAGGCCGCTTTGTAGCGGCCTTTTCTTTTTGGGAATAACAAATGTTGAATCAGAAAATTGTTTTTTGTCTGGCTGTGATGGTTTTATTTCTTGCAGCCCTGTTTGGCGGCGGGCAGGGATTCTTTGGTGATGTGCTCGCGCAGCTGGCAGCGATTGCCTTGCTGATTGCATGTTTGCTGAACAAGCAATCGGAGCTTAATACAGCGAGTAGTACGACCCGCATTTTATCGTTTTCATTCGTTGCAATTGTACTGTTCGTGCCGCTGTTGCAATTGTATCCCTGGTCAAGTTCAACCGAATTCGCGATGCAAATGCAGCGCGACTTGCAGGAAGCCGGTGTGCAGTTGTCGAACGGTAGCTCTTATAAAACCTATGGCGCGGAGCACGCATTATTCAGTTTGTTGCCGGCCATCGCCATTTTTATGGCCTGCCTGCAGCTGCCAAGTCATTTTCGCCTGCGTTTGCTAATCGCGTTGGTGCTTATCGTTGCTTTCAATATTGTTATCGGCTTTGCCCAGTTGGCACAAGGTTATAACAGCCCATTGCGTTTTTACGCGATCACCAATGTGAGCGAAGCGGTGGGGTTTTTTGCCAACCGTAACCATTTCGCCAGTCTATTGATGATGAGCTTGCCCTTGGCTGTCGCAGCGACGGCATGGTGGGTGTATAAGCGCAAGACCAAGACTGCGATATCGCCATTGCTGATCATTGGCGGCGGATTGTTTTGCATTCTGATAATTCTCGCCATGGCCGTGGCACGCTCACGTGCCGGTTTGCTGCTGGGTGCGATCGGGGTAATGCTGAGTTTGCCGGCAATGTTCGCATTGCCCAACAGGGTCGGCATGAAGCGTTTTTTCGGCGTCCTATTGGTATTCGGAGTGATTGTCACTATCCAATTTGGGCTGCTCGGAATTTTGCAGCGATTCAACACGGGTATTGTTGATAACACCAGAAAGGAAATGACGATGACCAGCATCGAAGCGGGCAAAGCCTTCGCGCCGATGGGGTCTGGTCTTGGCACATTTCGTCAGGCTTACGCGCCGTTCGAGGCTCGACATGAAGAACAAATAGTCAACACATTGACCAATCATGCCCATAACGATTATGCCGAGCTTTGGCTTGAGGGAGGCTACCCAGCCTTGTTGGCGATCGGTATTTTCTGGATTTTGTTTATTGTTGCAGGATATCGCGTATGGCGATTGCAAAAGCAGGGCGACTCATTCGATGTGCTACTTTCTCGGGTCGCGTGGGTCGCAGTACTGCTTTCCCTGCTGCATTCATATATTGACTACCCGTTGCGAACGACTGCGAATGCAAGCGTTTTTGGCTTGTTGCTGGCATTGACCCTGGTCAACCGTATTCCGGATAGGTAGAACGCCTGCAATCAATTAAATCAAAATTCTTGGTCAATCAGTGTTGTCAGGGTGCGCAACAAGCTGCATTACGCTAAAGTCTTACCCATCGGCGACGTCTCTTGATAACTGAAAAGGTCAAAAAATGCGATCCTTGGACACTATTAAAATCGGCATTGTCGGACTTGGTTATGTGGGATTACCCCTGGCCACCGAATTTGGCAAACATTTCGATACGGTCGGATTTGATATCAACCTTGAACGTATTCAGGCTTTGCGCGAAGGCCATGACGGCACACTTGAAAGTACGCCGGAAGAAATAAAAGCGGCCATCAAGCTTGCACTGACGACCGAAGGCAGTGATCTGCAATCCTGTAATGTCTACATAGTGACAGTGCCAACACCGGTAGATGATTCCAATCGTCCTGACTTTAAGCCACTGGAATCGGCAAGCAACACGATTGCACAATATTTGAAAAAAGACGATATCGTCATTTACGAATCAACAGTCTACCCGGGTACCACCGAAGAAGTCTGTGTACCTATCCTGGAAAAAGTGTCCGGATTGAAATTCAATCAGGATTTCTTCTGCGGGTACAGTCCGGAACGCATTAATCCCGGCGATAAGCTTCGCCGATTGACGAACATCAAGAAAATCACATCTGGATCAACACCTGCCGCAGCTGATTTTGTCGACGCGCTTTATCGAAGCATCATCACGGCTGGAACCCATCGCGCACCTTCGATGAAAGTGGCCGAAGCGGCAAAAGTGATCGAAAACACCCAGCGTGATGTCAACATTGCCCTGGTCAACGAGTTGGCGATGATCTTCAACAAGATGGGCGTCGATACGCATGCCGTGCTCGAAGCAGCCGGCACCAAATGGAATTTTTTACCGTTTCGTCCGGGCTTGGTGGGCGGCCATTGCATCGGCGTCGATCCGTATTATTTGACCCACAAGGCCACCGTGCTGGGCTATCACCCGGAACTGATATTGTCCGCGCGGCGCATCAATAGTCGAATGGGCTTGCATGTCGCCTATCAGGTCATGCGCTTGATGACGCACAAGCGCATACACGTGCTGGGCTCGAAAATTCTGATCCTCGGCCTGACCTTCAAGGAAAATTGCCCGGACCTGCGCAATACTCGCGTGGTCGATATCGTGCACGAATTGCAATCGGCCCACGCCGATATCGATGTTTACGATCCGAATGCCGATGCGGCTGAAGCAAAAAAGCATCTCCACATCGATTTGGTCGCAGCACCTCAAAACAACACCTACGATGCCATCATATTGGCCGTTGCCCACGAGCAATTTGTCGAAATGGGGGTTGAAGCCATTCGCAAACTGGGCAAGGAAAATTGCGTGATCTTCGACACCAAATCGGTTTTTGATGCCGGTAAAGTCGATGGCCGCCTGTAATGCGCCCGTAGGAGCGGCGGAAGCCGCGACAACCCCGCGACAAACCCGCAACAATGGCCAAATAAACACTGTGAATAACGCATGAGAAATTACGAAGCAAGAAAACGAATTTTGGTGACGGGTGGTGCAGGCTTTCTTGGCTCGCACTTATGCGATCGACTTTTGGAACGCGGCGATGAAGTCGTCTGCGCCGATAATCTGTTCACCGGCAGCAAACGCAATATCGAACACCTGCACGGCAACCCGCGCTTTGAATTCATTCGGCACGATGTCACTTTTCCGCTCTATCTTGAAGTGGACGAAATTTATAATCTTGCCTGTCCGGCATCACCAATCCATTATCAGCACGATCCCGTTCAAACAACGAAAACATCCGTGCACGGTGCCATCAACATGCTGGGTTTGGCAAAGCGCTTGCGTTGCCCGATATTCCAGGCTTCGACCAGTGAAGTGTATGGCGACCCATCCGTGCATCCGCAAACCGAAGCCTACTGGGGCAACGTCAATCCGATCGGCATTCGCTCTTGTTATGACGAAGGCAAACGCTGCGCAGAAACTTTATTCTTCGATTACCACCGCCAACACGGTCTTGATATCAAAGTCGCCCGTATTTTCAACACTTACGGCCCACGCATGCATCCCAACGATGGCCGTGTGGTGTCGAACTTCATCATGCAAGCCTTGCAAGGACAACCCATCACCATTTTCGGCGAAGGCCAGCAAACCCGTTCCTTCTGTTATGTCGATGACTTGGTCAAAGGTTTCTTGAGATTCATGAATACCGAACCCGGCTTTACCGGCCCGGTGAATCTTGGCAATCCCGGTGAATTCACCATTCGCCAACTCGCCGAAAAAGTCATCGAGCTCACCGGTTCAAAATCACAACTGGTGTTCATGCCACTGCCCTCAGATGACCCTTTGCAACGCAAGCCGGATATCAGTCTCGCACAGAGCAAATTGAACTGGCTGCCTGAAGTACAGCTTGAGGCCGGCTTGAAAAAAACCATCGCTTATTTCGATGCACTGCTGGCCGGAAATTTGCCTTGATATTCGAGACGTACCAAAGTAGCGAGAAAAGCTGATGTGCGGTATCACCGGAATTTTTTCGTACTCTGCATCCGCAAACAATATTGATCGCGATGAGCTCAGGCGTATCCGTGACTATATGGCGATGCGCGGCCCGGATGGTTTCGGCGAATGGTTTTCCGATGACGACCGGGTAGGATTTGGGCATAGACGATTATCGATCATCGATTTATCCGAGCGTGGTGCGCAACCTATGCAAAGCACCGATGGCCGGTTTGTCATCACGTTCAATGGCGAGATCTACAACTATCGGCATTTGCGTGAAAAACTGGAAGTAACCGGTCATGTTTTCAGATCGGATTCCGATACTGAAGTCTTGTTGCATTTGTTTTCCGAGAAAGGCGCTGCAATGCTTCCGGATTTGCGCGGCATGTTTGCTTTCGCGATCTGGGACAACCGCGATAAAACCCTGTTTCTGGCGCGCGACGCTTTCGGCATCAAGCCTTTGTATTTTGTCGATGACGGCAAGACATTTCGTTTTGCATCACAGGTAAAAGCCTTGCTTCAGGGCAGTGTGGACACAACCCCGGAACCTGCTGGCCATGCCGGATTTTTGCTATGGGGTACCGTGCCTGAACCGTACACACTTTACAAAGGCATTCGCTCATTGCCACCCGGACACTGCATGTTGGTGGATGGCGCCGGCAAAAAAACACCGGTAAGCTTTTGTGATATTTCCGATGTTCTGGCACACGCATCGCAAATGCTGGCCCGCGGTGATCGTCAAACGGCACTGAGAGAAATCGTCGCTGCGATTGAAGACAGTGTCAGCGCGCATCAGATTGCCGATGTTCCTGTTGGCGTGTTCCTGTCCTCCGGTATGGATTCCAGCATGATCGCAGCCACTGCCGTGCTGAAGGGTTCGAGTTCCTACACACTGACCTTGGGCTTCAGGGAATATGTCGGCACCATGAATGATGAAGTGCCGTTGGCAGAAGAAGTAGCACGTAATCTGGGTGCCTGGCATCACACCATGATGACCTCACGTCAGGATTTTGAAGACGAACGTGAAAGGCTGTTGCATGCCATGGATCAGCCCAGCATTGATGGCGTGAACACCTGGTTTGTCGCGCGTGCTGCTGCGCAAATGGACATGAAGGTCGCGATGTCGGGATTGGGGGGTGACGAGCTGTTTGCGTCCTATCCAAGTTTCAAACAGCTTCCAAAAATAGTGCGCTACGGCAAGGTCTTCAAAAACTTGCCGACCATAGGACGAACGCTTCGAGCCTTGTCATCGCCGGTTTTTTCAAAAATCACTTCGCCAAAGTATGCCGGCTTGCTTGAATACAGCCACAATCTTGGCAGTGCCTATCTGTTGCGTCGCTGCCTGTATTCGCCGTGGGAGATTTCAAGACATATGGATCCCGATTTTATCAGGGAAGGCTTGCAGGAACTTGATACCGCAAAGCAGCTAAACGATAGCGTGGAAAAAATAAAAAGTGATCGACTAGCTGTTTCTGCTCTGGAAATGAAATGGTATATGCGCAATCAGTTGTTGCGCGATGCCGATTGGGCAGGTATGGCGCAATCACTTGAAATCCGGGTGCCATTTGTCGATGTCGACTTGATACGAAAAACCGCGCCATGGTTTGCCGCCTATCCCGATATCACCAAGGCGGAAATTGCCGCCTTGGCGGCGCCAAACTTGCCTACACGTGTGCTCAAGCGCCCCAAAACTGGTTTCTTGATACCGGTCAGGGAATGGATCAAGCCCGACACCGATGCATCGGAACCCAGAGGGTTGCGTGGTTGGGCAAAATTTATCCATGGGCGATTTGGCGCGACGGCAGTTCCAAACATGCGCGTGTTGGTGCTAACCACCGACGCTTACGGCGGTCATGGCGGCATTGCCTTGTATAACCGTGATGTGATCGATTCGCTTGCCTTGATATCGAATGTCGGGGAAATTGTGGTCATTCCGCGAACCATGCCTTTGAGTCCGGAAAAAATTCCGGACAAAGTAAAATTCCTGAAAGAAGTGGTCGGCAGCAAATTTCGTTTTGTGAAAGCTGCGCTAGCGGCTTCCAGCGGGAAATTCGATCTGGTAGTCTGTGGGCATATCAATATCCTGCCCTTGGCCGTATTGTTGAATTTAAAATTACGTGCACCGTTGGCGCTGATGGTTTATGGCATTGATGTCTGGGAGTCGCCTTACCGTTTGGCTAAATTCTTCGCGAAAAAAGCGAGCGCCATTTGGTCGATCAGCGAAATCACCACCGAACGCATGATGGCCTGGACCGGCATCAGAAAAGACAAATTCGTGCAGTTGCCCAATGCCATCCATCTGGATCGTTACGGGCTTGCCGAAAAGCGTCAGGACTTGTTGCAGCGCTACGGCCTGCAGGGCAAGAAAATATTGATGACCTTGGCACGCCTGCCCAGTGCAGAGCGTTACAAAGGTGTCGATGAAGTTCTGGCGGTCATGCCCGAATTGCTCAAGAAAGAGCCGTCACTGCATTATCTGGTCGTGGGTGATGGAAATGACCGCCAGCGCTTGGCGGAAAAGGCAGTGGCGTTGGGATTGAAAGACAAGGTTGTTTTCACCGGCTTTATCGATGAAGCGGAAAAAGCCGATCATTTTCGTCTTGCCGATGTGTTTGTGATGCCAGGCCGTGGCGAAGGTTTCGGGTTCGTGTTTCTCGAAGCGCTGGCCTGCGGAATTCCAGCCGTCGGTAGTCAGATCGATGGCAGTCGTGAAGCCCTGCTGCAGGGTGAGCTTGGCGAGCTGGTGGATCCATTAAGTCTTCAATCCATCGAATCGGGCATACTGGCCGCGCTTGAAAAGAAAAAAGAAATTCCCGCCAACCTGGCCTATTTCAGTTGGCCAAAATTTCGGGAACGCATCGAACAGGCATTAAACTCGGCAATGGGCAAAGGTACTGAATCGGCATGATCCAACAAACGCCAAAACGCACGGCATTGATTTGCGGAATATCCGGCCAGGACGGCAGCTATTTGGCCGAATGGTTACTTGGCAAAGGTTATCGTGTCATCGGTACTTCGCGTGACGCCCAGATGAGCAGCTTCGAAAATCTGAAACGCTTGAACATTCTTGATCGGGTCGAAGTGACTTCGATGGCAATGAACGATTTCCGCAGCGTGCTGAATATTCTTGCGCGGTATCAACCCGATGAAATTTATAATCTGGCAGGGCAAAGTTCGGTTGGGCTTTCCTTCGAGCAGCCAGTCGAAACGCTGGAAAGCATCAGTGTCGGCACACTCAACTTGCTCGAAGGCATTCGTTTTCTGAATCGCGAAATCCGTTTGTACAACGCCGGCTCCAGTGAAAGTTTCGGTGATACAAACGGAACTGCCGCGAATGAATCGACGCCCTTCCGGCCACGTAGCCCATACGCCGTCGCCAAGGCAACGGCCTTCTGGGAAGTCGCGAATTACCGCGAAGCCTATGGTCTGCATGCTTGCTCAGGCATTCTTTTTAATCATGAATCTCCCTTGCGCCCCGAGCGTTTCGTGACCCAGAAAATTGTCAGAACTGCGTGTCGCATCGCCGCCGGCAGTAAAGAACGCTTGAAGCTGGGCAATGTCGATATTCAACGCGATTGGGGCTGGGCACCGGAATACGTCGAAGCGATGTGGCAAATGTTGCAACGGGAACAACCCGAAGATTTTGTTATTGCCACCGGCGATACGCGACCACTTGCCGAATTTGTATCAACGGCTTTTGCATCGCTGGGTCTCGACTGGCAAGCGCATGTCGATATCGATCAAAGCCTGTTGCGGCCCACCGATCTGCGCATCAGTCTTGCCGACCCGAGCCATGCCGAACAAAAACTGCAATGGCGCGCACGTACAAAAATGCCAACGGTGGTAGAGAAAATGGTCTTGGCAGATAAGAATAAAACCGGAACTCTATACTTATGAGCAAGGATCTACAGGAAGAATTCTTCGGCCATCAGCACACCACGGTCATCGAGCCGCCGAAGGGCTGGCGCATGCTCGATTGGCGCGAACTCTGGGCATATCGTGAATTATTGTGGGTACTGACTGCGCGCGATATCAAGGTCCGTTACAAGCAAACTGTACTTGGTGCGGCCTGGGCCATACTTCGTCCCGTCCTCACCATGCTTATTTTCAGCGTGGTGTTTGGCATGATGGCAAAGATGCCATCTGATGGCTTGCCATATCCAGTATTTGTTTACGCTGCATTACTGCCCTGGACATTTTTTGCAGCGGCAATTAGCACCTCAGGGCAGTCATTGGTAGGCTCCACCCATCTGGTCAGTAAAGTTTATTTCCCGCGTTTGATTATTCCCTTGTCATCCATAGGGGCAGGGCTGGTCGACTTTGCCATTTCCACTGTGATTCTTTTATTGATGATGCTCTGGTATGGCGTGGGCTGGAGTACCCATTTATTGGCAGCACCCTTGCTATTGATGGCAACCATTTTCATTGCACTGGGTGTCGGCACCTTGCTCTCGGCATTGACCGTTGCCTATCGTGACTTCACCCATCTCACCCCATTTGTCGTCCAGATCTGGATGTATGTCACACCGGTGATTTTCCCGGTCAGTCTGGTGCCAGAACGTTGGCAGTGGCTGCTCTATCTCAATCCAATGACTGGTCTGGTCGAGGGCTTCCGTGCTGCGTTTCTCGACAAGCCTTTTGATCTTGCTGGTCTGGGTATTTCCTTTACCATTGCTATCGTCGTGTTTGTACTCGGTGTGGCTTATTTCGAAAAAGTGGAACGGCGCTTTGCCGATATTATCTAATGACCAAGCCCGCCATAAAAGTTGAAAACTTGTGGAAAGAATACGTCGTTGGCGCGGCCCAGCAGGCGCATGGCACTTTTTACGACATGCTCAGCCATACATTGAAAGCACCGTTCAATCGATTCCGCAATCTCGGTGGCAATGACGATCAAGAGAATCAATTCTGGGCGCTGCAGGACGTGAACTTCGAAGTACAGCC
>JBOHYG010000139.1:0-60529 GCA_050737875.1 Arenimonas sp.
CAAGAAAATGGAACCCGCGTAGGAGAGCTTCAAATAAGAAATTTCGGATTCAATAATTTCCGCAATTGATCCATACTTAAATCGGTCATTTCTTTGGCGACATCCACCACCGGCCGCTTCTCTTTGTAGGCACGCTTGGCGATGGCAGCGGCTTTTTCATAGCCGATAATCGGATTCAAGGCGGTCACAAGGATCGGATTTCGATCCAGCGCCTGTGCAATACGATCCTCGCGCACCGCAAAACCACCAATGGCCTTGTCGGCAAGCGCTACCGATGCAGTCGATAACAGTCGCAAGCTTTCGAGAATATTGTGGACAATTACCGGCAGCATCACATTCAACTGGAAATTGCCGCTTTGCCCTGCAACCGTAATCGTCGTGTTATTGCCCATTACCTGTGCACACACCATCGCGACAGCTTCGGGAATTACCGGGTTTACCTTGCCAGGCATAATCGAAGAACCCGGCTGTAAAGCTTTCAGTTCAATCTCGCCCAGCCCTGCTAGCGGGCCAGAATTCATCCAGCGCAGATCATTGCTGATCTTCATCAAAGATACCGCCAGCGCATTGCACTGGCCGGAAAGCTCAACGACATGATCCTGGGCCGCGATGCTTTCAAATTTGTTTTTGGCCTCGGCAAAAGTCACGCCAGTTTGTTTTTTCAAATACTGGCAAGCCAGACGCGGCATTTTCCGATCTGCATTTATACCTGTACCAATTGCAGTGCCGCCGAGCGGCAATTGACGCAAACGTTTGCTGCTGTCTTCGAAACGCTCGATCGACGAGGCCACCTGTGCAGACCAGCCCGACAATTCCTGGCCAAAACTCAAGGGCATGGCATCCATCAAATGTGTACGTCCTGTCTTGACCACTTTCGATAATTCACGTGCGCGTTTATCGATGGTTTTTTGCAAGTGTTTCAGCGCCGGCAGCAAATTCTTGTGCAACACCAGATTGGCCGATACTTGAATGGCACTTGGAATCACATCGTTTGAACTTTGCCCGGCATTGACGTGGTCGTTCGGGTGGATTTTCAGCTTGGATGCCTTTGATGCGAGTGCCGCGATAACTTCGTTGGCATTCATGTTGCTCGAAGTACCGGAACCGGTTTGAAACACATCCAACGGGAAATGTTCGCGCCATTGACCGCTTGCCACCTGTTCGGCTGCTTTCACGATCGAGGCTGATTGCGATTTGTTTAAATGCCCCAACTCGCCATTCGCATTTGCCACCGCGGCTTTAATCAATGCCAGAGCGGTAATAAATTCATAAGGCATGCTGTATGTGGAAATTCCGAAATTCTCGAGCGCACGTTGGGTCTGTGCCCCATAAAGCGCGTCGGCCGGAACCCGTAACTCCCCCATGCTGTCGTGCTCTAGACGTGTTTTCTGGCTCATAAACGCCTCGGTTCAAGGGAATAATTCGATGATAACCCCGTTCAGCGGTACAATTGCAGTCTTCGTAGCCTGCTTAATTTACCTATCATGTCCGAATTCACTTTACTCGCCCTTTCCCCACTCGATGGCCGCTATGCAGGAAAATGTGATGCCCTCAGGCCGATATTTTCTGAATTCGGACTCATCAAAGCCCGCGTTAAAGTCGAAATCGAATGGCTAATCGCCCTGTCGAATGAACCCGGCATTGAAGAATTGAAACCGTTTTCTGCCGGCGCCACCAAAAAGCTGCGTAACCTGGCAGCCAATTTTTCCGTAGACGACGCTGCTCGAGTGAAAGAAATCGAGCGCACCACCAATCACGACGTCAAAGCGGTCGAATATTGCATCAAGGAAAAACTGAAAGACGATGCCGAACTTGGCCCGGCACTGGAATTCGTCCACTTTGCCTGTACCTCGGAAGACATTAACAACCTCAGTTATTCGTTGATGCTCAGCGAAGCCCGCGCCACGGTGATGCAGCCAAGCATGCAGAACCTCGCTGCCAAGTTACGCACCATGGCGCATGAGCATGCCGGCCTGTCGATTCTCTCGCGTACCCATGGCCAAACTGCGTCGCCAAGCACGGTAGGCAAGGAACTCGCCAACGTGTTGGCACGGCTGGAGCGCCAGCTCAAGCAACTGGATCATGTTGAGCTACTCGGCAAGATCAATGGCGCTGTTGGCAACTACAACGCCCACATCGTTGCGTATCCGAATGTCGACTGGCCGGCTTTCGCGAAGAAATTTGTCGAATCGCTCGGTCTTGTATTCAATCCATACACCACGCAAATCGAGCCGCATGATTGCATCGCCGAAATCGCCGACGTGCAACGCCGCATCAATACGATTGGTATCGATTTATGCCGTGATATCTGGGGGTACATTTCGCTTGGCTATTTCAAGCAAGCCGTGAAGGCCGGCGAAGTCGGTTCCTCGACGATGCCGCACAAAGTGAACCCAATCGATTTTGAAAATGCCGAGGGCAATTTCGGCCTGGCAAACGGCCTGCTCTCGCATTTCTCGGAGAAATTGCCGATTAGCCGCTGGCAACGCGACCTGACCGACTCCACCGTTTTGCGTGCGCTTGGCACTTCATTCGGCCATAGCCTTATTGCCGTTGATTCCCTGCAACGTGGCTTGAACAAGTTGTCGGTCAATCCGGAAAAACTCGCCGCCGATCTAAACGCCGCGTGGGAAGTATTGGCCGAACCAGTGCAAACCGTTATGCGTCGTTATGGCTTGCCGAACCCTTACGAACAATTGAAGGCCCTGACCCGCGGCCACGGCATAGATGAAGCCGCAATGCGCGAATTCATCAATTCGCTGGATCTGCCCGCCGATGCGAAAGCCCGCTTGATTGCAATGACACCGTCGAGTTATGTCGGCTTGGCAGAAAAACTGGCTAAAGAGATTTAATTAGCCAATGACGATGATCGAAGTCACTGCCAGCAAAAAACATTTCCTCGGCATGCCGGTTGCAGAATTTCTGCGTGATTACTGGCAAAAGAAACCGTTGCTGATCCGACAGGCATTTCCGGACTATCAAGCCCCATTGGCCCCGGAAGACCTTGCCGGCATTGCCTGCGAAGAAGGCGTGTTGGCGCGATTGGTCAAACATGACCGCAAGAAGGATCACTACTCTCTTGAAACAGGGCCGTTCAAGGAATCCATGTTTCCGAAGCTCGGAAAAAAAGATTGGACCTTGCTGGTGCAGGACATGGATAAATGGGATGGCGACGTACGCCAACTGATCGCCGCGTTCGATTTCCTGCCGCGCTGGCGCGTTGATGATGTGATGATCAGTTTTGCCACGCCCGGTGGTTCGGTCGGTCCGCACGTTGATCAATATGACGTGTTTCTGTTGCAGGCATACGGACAGCGTCGCTGGGAAATTGATAGCGATCCGGATGCCGACAAGACTTTCCGTGAAAAAACCGAACTCAAACTGCTGCAAAACTTTGCACCTTCAATCGCCTGGACATTGCAACCAGGCGACATCCTGTATTTGCCGCCTGGCGTGCCTCACCACGGTGAAGCAGTAGATGCCTGCATGACATTTTCACTCGGGATGCGGGCACCGTCCCATGCCGAATTGCTTAATGATTGGGCCGACGGCTTGTTCGAGCGCGTCAGTGAAGATGTGCGTTATGGCGACAAAGATCTGATCCCTGCGAAAGATTGCGGCGAAATAGACGCTGCGACTTGCGAACGTGTGCTGGACATCTTCAAGCAACACGTCCCCGATTCCAAAGAGGCGGCGGCATTGTTTTTTGGGCGTTTTGTAACGACCTATCGCAACTCGATGGAAATTGCGCCGCCACCAAAAACCCCGAAGCCGGAAAAAGTGCTGGAACAGCTCGGCAAAGGCCATGTTCTCGAGCCGCATCCATTCGCGCGCTGGGCGTGGTGCAAGGACGGACGCGATGCGGTCCTGTTCGTGCAAGGCAATAGTTTCTCGACCACACCCGCTACCGCATCGATATTGGCAAAGGCTAAAACCATGGATGCCAACGCTTTTTCCGAAATCCCGGGTAGCGAACGCGGCTTGATATTCGAATTGATTGAACGTGGCTATCTGGTGCTGCAGAAGTAATCTTTTTCGGATATTTGAGGTAGATTATCGCCATGACTATTTCAGACTTCCGCGTTGAGCCTGCTGACTATCAGGTCGATTTCAAGGATTTGCGTGCAGTTCGCGAACCGGTATTCGTGGTCGAGCAAAACGTGCCGATCGAAGAAGAATGGGATGCGCTGGACCCGCTCTGCCACCATGTCATTGCACGCGACGTCGATAACAAACCGATCGGAACCGGCCGCCTGACGCCGGAACACAAGATCGGCCGGATGGCTGTGCTCAAGCATTGGCGAGGCAAGGAAGTCGGTGCAGCTTTGCTGCAAACCTTGATTGATAAAGCCCGGGAACTGGGTTGGCCGGAAGTCAGTTTGAATTCGCAGGTCTCGGCGATTGGTTTTTATGAAAAATTCGGCTTCGTCAGCTACGACGAAGAATTCGAAGAAGCCGGCATCATGCATCGCAAGATGAAGTTGACACTTGAGCCATTCGAGCTGGCAAGTCGTCCGCCCGGCAAAGGCATGTCGTCCCGAATGCTCGATTTCGACACCTCGGCGCAACTGAAAGACGCGGCATTGCAAGTCATCCTGTCTGCCAAACGTGGTTTATGGATATATACGAGAGACCTCGAATATAACCTCTACGCGCATCCCGAGATTATCGATGCCCTGAAGCAATTCGGCATCACGAGTCGCGGTGGTGTTGCCCACATTCTGGTGCAGGACACCATCGCGGCACGTAGCCAACCGCATCCCTTGCTGGGCTTGTCTCAACGCTTGCCCAGCGTGTTTCAATTCCGGACACCAATCGAGCCCGAAGATCTGCAATACCCCTCGGCCTTCATTGCCAGCGACCGTGATGCCTATTGTTTCCGCTTGCTGGATGGTCGTTACGAAGGCAATTGGAGCCCCGAACTTCCTGCACGAACCAAACAACTGATCGAATTTTTCGGTCGTATTTGGGAGCGAAGTCGGCCTTGTACCGAGTTCCGGGCACTCGGGATGTAAACAAACGCTACGCGTATTGGTTTAGTGGTTTCTAGAAATCGCGGCTCAGGCTATAATTCCCGTTCTTGCTCGAGGCTTTGGCCTTCTGCATAACCCTAATTACAACAATCACTTAGCCGCACATGCTGCGGGCCGGGCCAGGAACGTGGATAGTCTGATCAAACAGTTTGCTCAATCATCTCAACTATCTGGCGGCAATGCCGCCTTCATCGAAGATCTTTACGAGCAATATTTGCTCGATGCCGATAGCGTGGGTCCGAAATGGAAATCCTATTTCGATGCTTTCAAGGGCCGTGAAGCAGGTGATGTTCCCCATTCTGCCGTGATGGCTAACGTTCAACGCGCTGTTGCAAATGCCAAGCACCAGACCGCTGGTGGTGCGATTGATGAAGAAGCTGCCCGCAAGCAAACCGCCGTCGGCAAATTGGTAACCGCCTTCCGTTCGCGTGGCCATCTGAGCGCCAAGCTCGATCCGCTCGCGATGATGCCGCAACAGCCTGCCCCCGACTTGAGCCTGCAATTCCATGGCTTGAGCGATGGCGACCTGGATTCGGAATTCGCGGTCAACAGTTATTTTGGTGCTGAAAAATATAAGTTGCGAGATTTGGTCGGCAAGCTCACTGCTACCTATTCCAGTTCGATCGGCGCCGAGTTCATGCATATTTCCGATGCAGCGCAGCGCCATTGGATGCAGCAAAAGCTCGAACGCGCCGCCGGCGCATTCGGGTTGGACAAAGACGGCAAGAAACGCATTCTCGAACGCCTGACTGCTGCCGAAGGTCTGGAACGCTATCTGCACACAAAATATGTCGGCCAAAAACGTTTTTCACTTGAAGGCGGCGATTCGCTGATTCCGATGATGGATGCGATTATTCGCGACGCCGGCAGCGCAGGTGCGAAAGACGTCGTGATCGGCATGGCGCATCGCGGTCGCTTGAACGTATTGGTCAATACGCTTGGCAAGCCGGCGCAGAAATTGTTCGCCGAATTCGAAGGCAAGTTTGATCACGTCGACGATCCTGCGCATTCGGGTGACGTGAAATATCACATGGGTTTCTCGGCCGATGTCGCAACACCGGGTGGCGCTGTCCACTTGGCACTGGCCTTCAATCCATCGCATCTTGAAATCGTCAATCCGGTCGTTGCCGGTTCGGTCCGTGCACGCCAAATGCGTCGCGAAGATACCGATGGTGACAAAGTATTGCCGATTCTGGTTCACGGCGATGCGGCGTTTGCCGGCCAGGGCGTCATCATGGAATTGTTCCAGATGTCGCAGGCTCGCGGTTTCCGCGTCGGTGGCACCGTGCACATCGTGATCAACAACCAAGTCGGCTTCACCACCAGCCGTACCGACGACTCCCGTTCTACCTTGTATTGCACCGATCCGGCAAAAATCATCAGTGCGCCTGTGCTGCACGTGAATGGTGATGATCCGGAAGCCGTCGTTTTCTGCGCAAAACTCGCGCTGGAATTCCGCAACACCTTCAAACGCGACATCGTGATCGATCTGGTTTGCTATCGTCGTCACGGCCATAACGAAGCCGACGAACCATCTGCGACACAGCCATTGATGTATCAAAACATCCGTGCCCGCAAAACAACCCGCGAACTTTATTCCGATGCATTGATTACCCAATCGGTATTGACCGGCGATGACAGCAAGTCACTGGTCGACAATTACCGCAACAGGCTCGATAAAGGCGATGTCACGACCGAACTCGCGCAAGCTGATAAAGATGTCGCGAATGTCGATTGGACGCCATGGCTGAAAGGCAAATTGTCGGATGCAGTTAAAACCGGCATGCCGCGTTTCGCACTCGATGCACTCGCAAAGAAAATCAACACGATTCCCGATACGCTCAAGCTGCATCCGCGCGTTGCAAAGATTTACGAAGATCGCAACAAGATGGCGGCCGGCGAATTGGCGATGGATTGGGGCTTCGCAGAAAACCTAGCCTACGCCAGCTTGCTGCAGGAAGGCTACAAACTGCGCCTGGTCGGCCAGGATTCCGGTCGCGGCACTTTCTTCCATCGCCATGCGGTTCTGCATGACCAGGTCACCGGCCAAACCACCATGCCTTTGCGTGAGCTGGTGAAAAACCCGGAACACGCAGTCATTATCGACTCACTGCTGTCGGAAGAAGCGGTAATGGGCTTCGAATTTGGTTACTCGACTGCCGAACCAATGACACTGAATATCTGGGAAGGTCAGTTCGGCGATTTCGCCAATGGTGCCCAAGTCGTGATCGACCAATTTATTTGCTCGGGCGAATCCAAATGGGGTCGCATGTGCGGCTTGGCTTTATTCCTGCCACACGGTTACGAAGGCCAAGGCCCGGAACATAGTTCGGCACGTCTGGAACGCTTCCTGCAATTGTGTGCATTCAACAATATCCAGGTTTGCACCCCGACTTCGCCGGCGCAAATGTTTCATATGCTGCGTCGTCAGATGCTGCGCGCTACCCGCAAACCGCTGGTCGTGATGACACCAAAATCGATGTTGCGTCATAAATTGTCGGTATCGACCTTGAATGACCTGGCCGATGGCGAATTCCAGAACCTGATCAAAGACAGCCAGTGCGCCGATCCATTGCAAGCCAAACGCGTTGTCGTTTGCGGCGGCAAGGTTTACTACGACCTGGTCGAAGCCATGCAAGCCCGCGAAATCAAGAATGTCGCCGTGGTTCGCGTTGAACAACTATATCCATTCCCTCGTCCGGAACTGGCGGCTGAACTCGCCCGCTTTGGTCACGTGAAAGAAATCGTCTGGTGCCAGGAAGAACCGCAAAACCAGGGCGCCTGGTATCAAATCCAGCATCATCTCAACGCCTGCCTGAGCACTGGTCAAAGCTTGAGTTATGCCGGCCGTGCCCGTTCTGCCGCGCCAGCGTGTGGTCATTCCAATACGCATGTCGCCGAACTGACGCGCCTGATCGAAGACGCCCTAATCAACCCGCCTGTTACCCAGACAGCCGAATAATTTTTTAAACATCATCACAGGACAAAGTCCATGAGCATTGAAGTCAAAGTCCCGGTTTTACCTGAATCCGTTTCCGACGCCACGATTGCCACCTGGCATAAAAAAGTCGGCGATACCGTTCGTCGCGATGAAAATCTGGTCGACCTGGAAACCGACAAAGTGGTGTTGGAAGTTCCATCCACCGTTGATGGCGTTCTGAAAGAAATCAAATTCAAGGTTGGCGATACCGTCAACAGCCAGCAAGTGATCGGCATTATCGAAGCTGGCGCCGTTGCAGCTGCTCCGGCACCTGCAGCGAGTGCGCCAGCCGCGGCAGCTCCTGCTCCTGCAGCTGCTAAAGTCGCTCCAGCAGCATCAGCTGGCGATACCAGCGGCTTGTCGCCAGCAGGTCGTTTCGTTGCCGAAAGCAACAACATTAACCCTGCCGACGTTGCCGGTACCGGCCGTCGTGGCATGGTGACCAAGGAAGATTTGGTCAACCACATCAAAGGCGGTGGCGGTGCCCGTCCGGAACAACGCGTTCCTATGACCCGCATCCGTCAACGCATTGCCGAGCGCATGATGCAATCGAAAAATTCGATCGCCATGCTCACTTCGTTCAACGAAGTGAACCTGAGCAAAGTGATGGCGATGCGCAAGGACTTGGGCGAACCGTTCGAAAAAACCCATGGCATCAAATTGGGCTTCATGAGCTTCTTTGCAAAAGCCGCGGCGAACGCATTGCAGAAACATGCGATCGTCAATTCATCGGTTGACGGCAATGACGTGATTTATCACGGCTATGCCGACATTTCGATTGCGGTCGCGACCGAAAAAGGTTTGGTCACGCCGGTTCTGCGCAATGTCGAAAACATGAGCTTCGCCGAAATCGAAGGTGCGATTGCCGGCTATGCCAAACAAGCCCGCGAAGGCGGCTTGAAGCTGGAAGATCTGCAAGGTGGTACGTTCACGATCACCAATGGCGGTACTTTCGGTTCGCTGATGTCGACGCCTATCGTCAACCCACCGCAATCGGCGATTCTCGGCATGCATGCAATCAAGGAACGCCCGATTGCAGAAAACGGCCAAGTCGTTGTTGCGCCGATGATGTATATCGCACTCAGCTACGATCACCGCATCATCGATGGCAAAGATGCCGTGTTGTTCCTGGTCGATATCAAGAACCAGCTGGAAAACCCGCACCGCATGTTGCTGGGCCTGTAATAAACCGAAAGTACGTCGTGAGCGTCGCTTGATTTCGCCGCTCACGGCCTACACATCTTCGCTAAACGAATACGCAAGTAAACTCAGAGAACACTTAAATGAGCGAACAATTTGATGTCGTAGTAATTGGTGCCGGTCCCGGCGGTTATGTTGCAGCGATTCGCGCAGCACAACTCGGCCTGAAAACGGCCTGCGTAGATGCCTTCATCGGCAAAGACGGCAAACCGGCACTCGGTGGTACCTGCTTGAACGTTGGCTGCATTCCGTCGAAAGCGCTGCTGGATTCTTCCCGCCAGTTCCATAACCTGACCCATAACTTTGCCGTGCATGGCATCACTGCCGACAACGCCAAAATCGATATCGCCAAGATGATCGATCGCAAAGACAAAATCGTGAAGCAATTCACCGGTGGGATCACGCAGCTTTTCAAAGCCAACAAAGTCACGCCGATTGCCGGCTTCGCGACCTTGAAAGCCAACAAGGTTGTTTCGGTCAAAGGCCATGATGGCGCTGTCGCTGAAATCAGCGGCAAGCACATCATTCTCGCTTCAGGATCTGTGCCGATCGAATTGCCGTTTGCGAAATTCGACAACGAATACATTCTAGACAATGCCGGCGGACTCGACGAAACCTCGGTGCCAAAACGCCTTGGCGTGATCGGCGCAGGCGTAATCGGCCTGGAACTCGGCAGCGTGTGGTCGCGTCTGGGTTCACAAGTCACTATCGTTGAAGGCCTGCCTGATTTTCTTTCCGCTGCCGATGCCGATATTTCAAAAGCGGCCGCTCGCGAATTCAAGAAACAAGGCCTGGAAATCCGTCTTGGCGCGAAATGTACCAATACTGAAATCAAGAACAACGAAGTGCACCTGACTTATTCCGATGCAAGCGGCGAGCAAGTTCTGGTCTGCGACAAACTGCTGGTCGCTGTCGGCCGTCGTGCTGCAACGCAAGGCCTGCTGGCTGAAGGTTCCGGTGTGCAGCTCGACGAACGTGGTCGCATCGTCGTGGATGGCCATTGCCGTACTTCTGCAGAAAATATTTACGCCATCGGTGACTGCGTTCGTGGCCCGATGCTTGCGCATAAAGCCAGCGAAGAAGGCATCGCGGTCGCTGAAATCATTGCCGGCCTGCCGGGCCACGTGAATCTCGATACCGTGCCTTGGGTGATATACACCGAGCCGGAACTCGCCTGGGTTGGTAAAACCGAAAAAGAATGCAAAGACGCAGGTATCGAATACAAAGTCGGCACCTTCCCGTTTGCCGCGGTTGGTCGTGCCGTCGCGATGAACGAACCAGCAGGTTTGGTGAAAGTGATTGCACATGCCGAAACCGATCGCATTCTCGGCTTGCATTTGTGCGGTCCGAATGTTTCCGAGCTCGTGCATGAAGGCGTAGTTGCGATGGAGTTCAACGGTTCGGCCGAAGATCTGGCACGTATTTGCCACGCACATCCATCGCTGTCCGAAGCCGTGCATGAAGCTGCACTGGCCGTCGACAAGCGTGCGATTCACAAAGCAAATTGATCCCAAACAGCATGCAAACAAGAGGCCTGCATTGAATGCGGGCCTTTTTGTTAGCATGACTACAAACTCTTGGCTGCAACTGGATAGATTTTTCATGAAACTCAAAACGCTGGTTTGTTTTGCACTCTTGGCGCTATCAGCCCAGGCTATCGATACACGGGCCGAGATCAATATCGAAGGACTCGATTGCCAAAAAGCCAAGGCTCTGCCTAAACCGGCAAGCGACGAATCCCGCCGAATCGCCTGCAATATCCCGAATGATCTCCAGAATGAAGTAATGATTGCCGAATCCGTCGGCGAGAAATTGCGCAAACATTATCTGTCCGGCTGGCTGACGAGTGGCTTGCTGACCCGCCGCGGCATCTTGAAACCGGATCCAGAAAACATCAGCGAATGGCTGACCTTCGAGAACGAGACGACAATCACCACCCGTTATTACACCACCAAGGACGGTGTTACCTATCGACTTGCCGAAGCCGATCTCGATCTGAAAAGCGAGAAAGCCGTAAATCCCAAAGCGTATTCGCCGCAGGTACCTGCAACCGCCGAGGAGATCGTATTATTGAATGCGCGCAAGGCGGCATTTGCACTCAAAATGACTCGCTGCACCCTGCCATTCGATGCCGTAACTCTGCCTTTCGAAGACGCTGGCACGAAGACCAGGGAAATCCATGTCTACCTGATTTCACCGTGGACTACCAAGTATGCGCCGCTAGGCGGACATCACTTCATCAGGGTTTCCGGCGACGGCAAGAAGGTACTAAGCCAATCCTCGCAAACATTGGCATGCGTCAACACCGATGCTGATGAAATGAAAAAAGACGAAATGTCTGGATTGATGATCTCCCATCTCTCTTCGAACGCACCAACCCCAATCCACGTTTTTCTGAGCGGTCTTTATGGGCAGCCGATATTCGTGATCACAACGACCAATGGCATCAGTTGGACTGTATTGGGTGACCGCATCAGCGTCCTCGACCGCATGGATGGCAAACAATTCAGTGACGCCAGCACAACCAAAAAATACGACATAAAACCCAAGAAGGAAAAGAAAGACGATGACTTCTTCTGATAGGTTCCAGGTTTTCCGGATTCGCAATGACGCCGATGGCTATCGCTCCGGCATTGAAAATCTATCGCTCGCCGATTTGTCACCGGGCGAAATTGTCATTAAATCCGCATATAGCAGCGTCAACTACAAAGACGCGCTGGCCGGAACCGGCCAGGGGAAAATACTGAGGCAGTTTCCGCTCAACGGCGGCATTGACGTTGCCGGTGTCGTCGTTGAATCAAGTGATCCCGATTTCAAACCTGGCGATGAAGTGCTCTGCACCGGCTGTGGCTTATCGGAAATCCGCGATGGCGGTTATTCCGAATATGCGCGCCTGGAATCCAAGTGGGCGGTCAAACTCCCTGCCGGTCTCTCCTTGCGGGAAAGCATGATTCTGGGCACGGCCGGTTTTACCGCAGCACTGGCACTCTACCGGATGCTTCAGAACTCCCAATCCGCGCAACTGGGGCCGATTGCGATCACCGGCGCCACCGGAGGTGTCGGTATGCTGGCGATAGATATCTTTACACGCGCCGGTTTTGACGTGCATGCATTCAGTGGCAAGCCGGAACATGCCGATTTCCTGAAATCGCTCGGTGCCAAAGAAGTGTTGCCGCGCGAAGCTGCCATCACGACCAAGCCGATGGATACTGCCCGATTCGGCGGCGCGCTGGATAACGTCGGCGGTACGACACTCACTGGGCTCCTTGCGCAGACCGTTCCTTACGGCAACGTCGCCAGTGCAGGCCTCGTTGCCAGCCATGAACTGCCGACCACCGTCATGCCTTTCATCATTCGCGGCGTTTCGCTGCTCGGGATTGCGTCAGCCGGTACGGCGCGGCACATACGTGATGACATCTGGCAAAAACTGGCCAACGAATGGAAACCGGCCCACCTGGCGTCAATCGGAACCAGGGAAGTTGGCCTGATTGAATTACCGCAGGTCTTCACTGCTATGCTTGCAGGCGGCTCATTTGGCCGTACTATTGTCAAATTGTGATGAATCTCTTGCGCAAACGACCCCTGACAGGATTACAATCGCAACAGTCCTTGGAGAGCACTAAATGGCACGTATCTTAATTGTTGATGATTCACCGTCCCAATTGATGGGTATGAAGCGCATTGTAGAAAAGCTGGGCCATGAAGCATTAAGCGCAGAAGATGGCGCGCAAGGTGTCGAAGTAGCCAAAGCCAATGTGCCCGATTTGATCCTTATGGATGTCGTAATGCCGAACCTCAACGGTTTCCAGGCAACACGCGCCATTTCCAAAGAAGCCACGACGGCACATATTCCAATCGTATTGGTTACTACCAAAGATCAGGAAACCGACAAGGTATGGGGTATGCGCCAAGGCGCCAAAGCCTATATCACCAAACCATTCAATGAAGCCGAGTTAGTGGCGATCATCAACAAGCTACTGGTTGGCGGTTAATCCAAAAACAAAAAAGCGGGAAATCCCCGCTTTTTTTTGTCCGTTTTTATTGGCCGGAGAATACTTCGGCCATTTTTTTATAAAAATCCTTTTGTTCCTGGGTCTCTGCTTTCGGCGCACGAATTTCAATTTCGACTATCTGATCGCCGGCATTCGGTTTTCCGGGCAAACCACGTCCACGTAAACGCAATTTCTTCCCGGCTTCGGAATTGGGCGGGATTTTGAGTTCTACCGCGCCACCCAAAGTCGGCACAGTTGCCACGGTGCCCAGGGCCGCCTCCCAAGGCGGGAGACTCAAGCTGTACAAGATATTTCTGTCGTCGACTTCAAAATCCGCATGTGGGCGGTAATCAATTTCCAGCAATAAATCGCTCTTGCGCATACCGCTGGCCCTGCCCTGCCCAGCCAGACGGATTACCTGCCCGGGTTTGATGCCTGCAGGAATTTTTACTTCCAAGGTCCGACCATCGACATTGAAGCGCTGTTGTCCGCCCGAGAACGCAACTTCCAGAGGGATAGCGACTTTGGCGCGGACATCACCGACAGGTTGCTGGGCAGAAGCTCTCGAACGCCCGCCAAACAGCGATTCGAAAAAATCGCTGAAGTCGCCACCACCGGCATTTCCAAAACCCTGATGAAAGCCGCCACCGTTACCGAAACCCGGCGGGGGTTGGTATTCCTGCCCCGAACGGTAACCTCGGGCGCGTAATTGATCATATTGCTGACGTTTGTCCTTGTCGCGCAGGACTTCATAGGCTTCATTGATCGCCTTGAAACGCTCTTCGGCACCCTTCTCCTTGCTGACATCCGGGTGGTATTTGCGTGCCAGGCGACGATAGGCCGTCTTAAGCTCCGCTTCGCCGGCACTGGCTTCCACTCCCAATGTTTCGTAATAATCCTTGAATTCCATCTCAGGCAAACCCATATGTTAGGGGTGTGATTATGGGCGCAAAGCAAATGCTTTCAAGCCCTCACATTCATTGCACATCAAGTCTTCATCATTCGAACAGACAACAATCCAAGGAATACCATGAGCATACAAGTCGGTGACAAACTTCCAAACGCAACCTTGAACTACCTGAAAGATGGCGTGCAGGCGATCACCACCAACGAGTTATTCGATAACAAGAAGGTCGTGCTGTTTGCCGTACCGGGCGCGTTTACGCCCACCTGCTCCGCAAAACATTTACCGGGCTATGTTGCCAAGACCGACGATTTCACCAAGCGCGGCATCGACGTTGCCTGCCTTTCGGTAAACGATGCTTTCGTGATGGGCGCCTGGGCCAAAAACCAGGAAGTGCCGGAAAACATCCACATGCTCGCTGACGGCAATGGTGAGTTCACCAAGGCTATGGGACTGGAATTGGATGCCACAGCATTTGGCATGGGCTTGCGCGCAAAACGTTTTGCACTTTATGCAGAAAACGGCGTCGTGAAGAACATCTTTGTCGAAGCACCGGGCGAGTTCAAAGTCTCCTCGGCAGATTATGTTTTGGAGCATCTGGCTTAAGCCCGGGTTTCCCAAGCATTCATCAAAGGGCAGTTTTTACTGCCCTTTTTTTGTCTGTAATTCCTCGGAGGTTTGCTGCTGTTCATACACCCTTGGCTAGACTGCCCACACATTAGAAGGAGCACCACATGAAGACAGTATTCGCTATCGCATTGGCAGCATTTGCATTACTGGGTATATCGCAACCAGTGCTGGCCGATGAGTACTCGGGCTGCAACAATTGCGGCGTGGTCAAGAAGATTGAAGTCTATACAGAGAAACGTTCCGGAACTGCCGGCGCAGTGGTTGGCGGTATCGTCGGCGGAGCCGTTGGTAATCAGGTAGGCAGTGGCGATGGTAAAAAAGTGGCGACTGTCGCCGGTGTAGTTGGTGGAGCTATTGTTGGCAAGAAAATTGCCGAAAAGAACGACAAGAAGGATTACGAAATCACCGTACGAATGGACAATGGCCAAACCCGCGTCATCGACCAGGGCAGTATCGGTAAAATCAAAGTCGGTAGCCGCGTGAAAATCAAAAACAACAAAGTGCTATTACGTCAATAATTTCATGTGTTTTCTAAAAAAAAGCGGCTTCGGCCGCTTTTTTTTTCGAACTACTATTTGAGGACGTATAAATTCATTTCGTCCCAAGCTCCGGCATCGGTCAATGCAGTGATGCGCTGCAGGCCGGCATTATCGAACTTCATTACGAACAGTTGATTCGCCTGCGTATCGGCTACCCATTGGCCATTCACCAGCCACTTCACCTTTTGCTGTGTACCCAATGCACGAAACTCGGCACTGACTGGTTCGGTTGAATTAGGTGCACGGGCGAGCGTCGATTTTTCGGCCGGCCCATCGATCTGCAAGGTTTCCATCGATGCCAAGGCGTCCTCGCTGCAGTCATCGGACAACTCGGGAATACTGGTTTTCTCGCGCAAACTAATCGGCAACCAGGGCGTTGCCAGACTTGGCCAGCGAGCGATATGGGATGTCTTTTGAATGTGGGATTTTTTGCAATCAGCACTCAATCGCAATCCTGTTTGCGCATCGACCTGCAGCTCGAGTTGCCCGGCATTCCAGACCCTGGCGCCGCGATCGGGCCACGTCGGCGGCACGCTATTGGTCAGAGCAAATCCTTTCCGCTCACGATGGCAAAGTCCCGCTTCGGTTTCCTGCACATTGCGACCCAGGGGCCAGCAGATATGTATCGGCTTCACGTCCTTCGGCATTTCAGTACGGACGACAGCATGATCCGGTTTCGGCAAGCTGTCGAATACTTCATACATCAATGGCAATGCCGTGATGGCGCCGTATTGACCAGGCATCGGCGTTCCATCAGGCCGTCCTACCCAAACTCCGACCGTGTAAGCCGGTGTGCTTCCCAAAGCCCAGGCGTCACGAAATCCGTAACTGGTGCCGGTCTTCCAGGCCACGCGTTTGCGATGACTGGTATCGAGAATATCGTCGTTCTGGGTATTACTCTTATGCGTTTCCAGAATTTCCCGAATCATCCAGGCAGCACCGGGAGAAAGTATTCGCCTTTCATTTTGCCTGGCCTGTTTTGTATAGCGAACCCGCCCCGCAACACCTTCACGATTTAATGCCGCATAGGCACCGACCAATTCTTCCAGACGAACGCCGGTACCACCGAGAATGATCGAGAGATTCGGTTTAGCGCCTTCTGGCATGCGCATTGGCAAACCAGCATTAGCAAGTCTGGCGGCGAAGCGCTCAGAGCCCACACGATCAAGCAAATCGACTGCGGGAACATTCAAGGACAATTGCAGGGCTTCGCTAGCCGACACAGGGCCGTGATAAACCGGATCGAAATTGGCAGGACGGTAATCACCAAAGTCCTGCGGCGCATCGACCATAAGACTTTCGGTGTGAATCAAACCGTCATCGATCGCCAAGCCATACAAAAACGGCTTCAGCGTAGAACCAGGCGAACGCAAGGCTTGCACCATATCGACATGACCCAGCGTTTTTTCGTCACCGAAACTCAACGAGCCAACATAGGCACGTGCTTCCAGTGTCTTGTTATCGACAACCAACAAGGCAGCCGAGCTTCGTTCGGGCAGTTGCGAAAAATAATTACGCAGGCGTTCTTCAAGCAGGCTTTGCAGATCGGCATCGATAGTGCTCTGGATTTTGTTTTCAGATGGATTGGCATCCCGCAAGCGCTGGGCCAGCAATGCTGCACTCATTGGCACCTGCAAACTTCGGGTGACGACGGGCTCCTGTTTGGCTTCTGCGATTGGAATGCTCGACCAGATATTATTTTCCGCCAAACGCTTCAACACCTTGTCGCGAGCCTTTCGGGCAGCTTCGGGATTCCTGTCCGGGCGTAAGCGGCTCGGCGTTTGTGGAAGCACCGCAAGCAATGCCGCTTCGGAATGCGATAATTGTTTCGAGGACTTGCCAAGATAAGCCCAGCTGGCTGCTTCAACACCTTCGATGGTGCCGCCGAATGGTGCGTAGCCCAGATAAATTTCCAGTATTTCGGTTTTAGATAAATGCCATTCCAATTGGAATGCACGCAGCATTTGGCGAATCTTGCCGAAAACCGTACGCGGGTGTGGCTCCAGAATCCGTGCAACCTGCATGGTGATCGTCGAGCCACCTGAAATAATTCGTCCGTTGCGTGCACCCTGGAATGTCGCGCGTGCAATCGCCATCGGATTCACACCCGGATGGTAATAAAAATATCGATCCTCGTAACCGATCAAGGCTTCCAGATACAAAGGTGATACTTCATCAGCCTTGACCGGATAACGCCAGACACCATTTTCACTCGCGAACGCCCGCAACGGACGACCATCGCGCGCAGTGACAAGTACACTCGCATTATTTTTTGATGGCAACGGCAGCGGATACAGGCGATCCAGAATGCTCGCGACCAGCAAAAGGCAAAGTAAAACGATGGCGAAAATGCGCCATCGTTTTCGTTTACCCGAATTATTGAAGGTTTCAGTTAACACGTTCTTACTTCGGTTGAACCACCGTGATGCTGGTGGGGAATGCAACACCAACACCACGCATAGTAGGACGATACATGTCCTCGACTTGTGGAGGCGGCACCGTGTAAGTTCCCGGCGTCACTGCACGAACAATGTAGAACAATTTTGCGTATTGCCCACCGTACAACTTGACCGCTGCGACATAGCGGTCATCGCGGAATTCTTCATGCACGATAGACGCCGCATCGCTGCGATCCTGCAGATTCACGCCATCGATTTCGACATCCTTCCACTGGTCGTCCTTGGCGAGATTCAGATTTTCGACTTCCAGGCCCGCTGGCAGTAAATCGACCAGCAATGCATCGTTCATACCCTCGTTGGCTTGCATCTTGACCAACACCAGCAGGATTTCGCCCTCGCGCAATGTGCCGCCTTTCCAGAGCGTGCCATCCGGCCGATAGTAGTGACGGGTGATCTTGATGAATTTATCGTTCGCGGCCGGCGCTTGTTTAGGAATACCCGCTACGTCGATAGTGGCGTAGAGCGTATTTTTTTCGGTCGGTTCGAAACGAACACCCTTGGCAAGTTCGGCCTGGTTAAAGTTGCGGCTAACGATGCTATCGGGCGTCAATGTAACTTTGTCAGCCCCGGTCTGCAGGGTTCCAGAGAACACACTGTCTTTGCTGACTGCGATCGCTTTACCCAATTTCGCCAAGCCAATCTGTTCCTGCGTACTCAACCAGTAGTAACGGCCATTGGTCAGATTCTGCAGGTCACGCGACATGCTCAACAGGCGTTTGTTGAAAGCCGGATGATTCAGGTTATGGCGCTTCATCAATGCCAGCATGAATGCTTCATCGCGCAAATTACTGCCGTAGTCACCCATGTACGGTGGGCGCTTGCTGACTTTTGCAAACGCTTCGTTGATGGCTTTCTGGCCTCGTACTTTGTCACCTTGAAGATTCAACGCGATACCCAAATGCAGGAGCGGCAAACCGGTCAGTGATTTTGTACGTTCGTTATCGTAAAGCGTGCGCAAGGTACCTAGTGGCGCACGGTTCACACGTGCCAGCACATAGGCGCCGTGTGCCTGATAGGCATAACGCATGTGCTGTTGTTGGTCGTACGAATAGAACGGTGCGCCGCCGGTAAGTAAATCCTCACTCAAGCGTTCGAGCGTTTTATTCAGGACGGCATCGGGAACCGCAAATCCGGCATCACGTGCATCGAGCAGGAATTCGGCAATGTAGGGAGTGAGAATCGGATTGGCTTCCGAACCACCACCCCAATATGAAAAATGGCCATTGCTCAATTGTATCGATGCCAGACGGCTGATCGCAAACTCCATCCGCAATTTGCGCTCTTGCGGCGTGATGCCTTTGAATCCCATTCGCGCAGTTGTTTGCGGATCAAGCAACAGTGCCGCATAACCACGCGTGGTAGTTTGTTCGGCGCAACCATAAGGATAGGAAAGCAAATCGCTCAGAGCCTGTGCAAACGGAATCGGTGGCATGGAACTCACGGTGAAGCGAGCATTTACCGTGCCAGGCATCAGATGATCACTCATGCCTGCGTTGAGGCTGACACCTTCACCCGGTGCAAGAGTTTGCAAGGTCGAACGCACGACGCCACCCCATGCCGGACGTACGGGCACTTCGAATACGCGATTGACTTGATGTCCACCGCCATCGACTTTCACGCTAACTTTTCCGACTCCACTGCCTTGCCCGCCGGTCAACGGGAAGCTCAGGGTATTTTTTGCATCGGGCACGAGAGTAATACGCTTGGTACCGCCATCGACATTCACCGGTCCACGCGCACTGACGCTGACGTTGAAACTACCCGCTTTGCCGGTAAAATTTTGAACATCAATCGTCATCGTGCTGCGATCACCGGGCGCCAAGGCACGTGGCCCGCTAATTTCGGCCAGTACTGGTGCACGGATGATACTTTCGCTGTCGGACTTGCCGTATTGATCGCCGGTAAAGACCAAAGCCGATACGCGTAATGCACCGTTGAAATCCGGAACAGGAAGATTGATCAAGGCTTCACCCTTCTGATTCAAACTTACCAGGCCGGAATATAAATCGACGGTTAGTACTTTCGCTGTTGGGCGACGTGCTTGTGGAAGGGCTTCCAAGGCCATGTCGCCGCCGAATTTCAATTTCGCGGTATTGCCATCGTAACTTTCGATCACGCGGCCATAGATATCGTAAGTCTCTACACCGAAACGGCGTTGCGCGAAGAAATGCTTCGCGGCATCCGGCACCGGGAATTGCGTGATATTCAAGATACCCACATCCACCGCCGATACCGTCACCCAGGCTTTTTTACCTGCCAATGCTGGCGCTTTTACTGTCACCGGTAGTGGTTGTTCCGGTTTGGTTTGTTTCGGGGCAGTAACGCTCACCGATACTTCGCGATTGGCGCTTTGCATCGGAACATGTGCCACACCAATAGCACGCGCGGGCGTGATTTTTTCTTTCGCGGAACCACCACGGAAAACCAGTGCGGTGATGTAAACGTCATGCCGTTGCCATTCCTTGGTGACGGTCACTTCGAAACTCGCACCTGGTTTGGCATCGATTGCCTGCGTGTGCATCAAGTGATCACTTTCGACAATCAAAATACCAGGACCCGCATGCGGTGGCGTCACGGTCACTTTTACTTTATCGCCGACTTTGTATGCAGTTTTATCGAGTGCCACTTTGACTTTGTCGGGGCGTGCATCCAGGCCGCGATTTTGATCATCCCAACGCCATCCCGCATAGAACGGATAACGGGTAACCAGACCGGTTTGCTTGTCGGTCACTTCCAGTCGATAGTCGCCCCACTCGACGTCGACCGATATTTTGGTACGACCAGCGACTTGTGTTTGGCTGTTTAGCGTTTGCACTGTCTGGAAGCGTGATGTGAAATCGTAACCCCAGCCGCCGCTATCGCTGTAGTTCCAATGGTAATCCCGAATTTCACGGACCAAATTCACGGTTATTGGTGCCGCTGACAATTGACCTGCGGCATTGCTTCGAATCAATTCGAAGCTCGCCGTGTTTTCAGATGCTGCACCATCGGCAGCATCGAATAACGGTCTTACGCCAATCAGATTGGCCGCTGGCCACAAGGTCTTCTTCAGCGAGCGACTGACGGTACGACCACCGGTTTCATAAACGCTGCCCTGCACGATCACGGAAACCGGCGCGTTGCCCTTCACTTCTTCCGGCAACGGTAATGCGGTAACCAGCTGACCCTTGGCATCGAGTTTTTCATCGATGACATCATCATTGCTTTTTGGATATTTAATCGTGCTGTCGCCGAAGGTGAAATCTTTCAACTTTTCGACCGGGTGTTCGTCATTCAAAACGTACATGCGTGCGGTAAAACGATTTCCATCCGCGGGTGCGCCATACAGATAGGCCGCATCGACTTTAAGATTCAGTGGCTCTTTCGGTTTGATAACGGCTTGCGTACTAGAAAGGTCCAGCTTCATGCGCTCGGGCAGGAATTCTTCCACATGCACTGACATGCCTTCGACCACATCGCCCGCACCCGGAGCGGTGCGGAATTCGATTTTCCACAGCCCGGTGGCGGCATCGGCCGGCAAGGCTTGCTTCCATTCAAAATAGCCCTGCTGTTTTTCAGCGAGTCGGGTTTCGATGAATGCACGACCATCGGGTTGGCGAAGAGTCAAATACAAAGGTTGCGATTTGATCTGGCGGCCATCGTAATTACGCATCAGCGCCGACAGGCGCAAGGTTTCACCAGGGCGATACAAATCACGTCCTGCCCAGGCGAACACGTCAAACCAGGCTTGCTTGCGGCCTGACACGGCAAATTCCGACAAGTCCAAGGCTGGTTGATTAAACGACATCACCGAGATATCGCTGGAGCGTTTTGCAATCAGCGCCTCTTCGGCTTTCAAGGTGTATGCGATCAGTGCATCGCCTTGCGAATCGGTTTCGGCCTTGACCGTGGTTTCGCCTTTTTTACCCAGAACGGAAATTTCCACATCCGACAGCGCGTCACCGGTTTGCAGCGATGCCGTATGCACATAGATCTTGTCTTTGTAGGCACGCACATGCAAACCGATGTCGCTGACATAAAAAACCGCGGTGTCGTAACTTTCGTTGAAGCTACCGACTTTTTTCACCAGCGCGAAATACAAGCCGGGTTTTTGCAATTCATCGATATTTTGAATCGGCAGATAACTCACTTGCCGCTCGTTTTCTTCGCCACCGAGAATGAAACGGTTTAGATACACCGATTCGGCATAACGACCGAGGCCACCACGCTGGCCGTCTTCATCATCGCCGTAGTCATAACTGTTCTCACTGAGCTCCCAGGCGCTACGACGGCCGCCACGTTTGTAGGCAGTAAGAAAATTGGCGACTTCCTTGTCATACACGCGGTAAAACTCGACATCGACTTCAGGAACGTTGACCGAAACCAGCGGAAGGCCGCGCGACTCTTTTGCCGGCAATACACTGCCCTGCGATGCAAAACCCACAGCAGGTTCAAGCGGTCCGGTAAAAATTTTCCTTTCTTCTTCCTTGCCGAGTGTCTTGCCATCGGCGGCCATTAGACCGGCACGGAGAATAACCGTGTAATTCTTGCTGGCATCCACATACGGAAAACGCAGGCTCTTGTTGTTGTCAGACAATACCCAGCTGCCTTTGACGACTTCGTTCTTCTCGTTTTTTACGACGATGAACTTATCGAACTCCTGGGCATTGGCCAGTGGCTGCGAAAATTGCAGCAAGAGTGCGACTTCGTCGTCGGCTTTACTGCGCGATGCCGACAGCAAACCGAAACCGACTACTGTTTCTCTAACGTCGATCGCGGTGTCTTTGCCCTGCAGTTCCGGCACCTGGTTTTTGTCGCCCTGGCAGCCAGCCAGGCAAAACAGCATGAAAACAGACACAAAAAAAGCCGCGACGATGCGGCTGAGGAAACGTTTGTATGTAGACATGCTGGGCTCCTGAAAGTGATGGCGAGTATAGGCCTACTGTGCGGACTGCCAAGAGGCTTTTAAAAGGATGTTTAACATTCATTTAACTTTGGTTATGAAGTCGTTAAACATCCTTGAAAGACTATGTACGCAATTACTTGGCGGCAGCGGCCACCGGCAATTTGCTGGCCTGTACCGTCGCATAGGCCACCTTGTCGATCGGCGTGAGCTGGAGGCTGATATTGGCCATATCCAGCCCCATGCTGCTTCTGGAATTGGACATGGCGCTGAAATTGACATCGACATAGCCCAGCGGCTTGCCGGAAATATCAAATGCCAGGCCCGGCAGACCATCGACCAGATAGGTCAGCTTGGGCACTCGGGTTTCGCCCATGATCAAACCTGGACGCCATAAAGGCACCGATCCTGATTCGTCATTGGTACGCAACAAAGTGAAGAACTCCATACCTGGCTCCGGTTTTCCGCCCAGGCTTAGATCAACGAAGGGCAGGTTTTTCTGCGAGTTGCGAATACGCAGCCACGCCAAGCCGAGCGCGGCATCACGCGCCACCAAATCGGCAGGCATCCAGTCTTCGCTGTCGACTAAACGCACGCGAAATTCACTTGACTTGGCCACCATGCCGGCTTCGCCTTGTTTGCCTCCGGACATTGCCGAAAAATCGAAACTCACAGCACGATCCGGCACCAATAGCAGGCCATCCTTGCTCACAAGCACGGCCTGCGTGCGATCTTCGATGCGCTGTTCCTTGCCGGCGGAATTTATCGCCATCACGAATTTCACCGTGACGATTGCATTGCCGTGCTTTTCCACCATGGCTTTGTAGATTGGCCGGTAATCACTGAGATTTTGCGCATGGACGGTAGCAGCGGAAGCCAGAGCCACGGCACCGACGAGAAATTTCGTCCACATTGTTTTCTTGAACATTTTTGACTTCCTGAATTAATTGCCTAGCCAGTATGGATCCAGATATAGAACGCGATTCTCGCTGCCGCGAATCACGATAATCGGAATAAGGGTATTGGTATTCGCCGCCAATGCAATCTCGAGTGCTTTTTTCAGACCTTCAACGTTCTCGACATCGGTTTTGCCGATGCGGACGATAATGTCGGAACGCTTCAAATGCGCCAGCCCAGCAGGACCACCGGATTCAACGCCATCCAGAATCACCCCTGCCTGAGTCACTGGCAGATGCTCATTAACACGGTCATAAAAGCCCAGCTCGCGAATCTCGACGCGAAGCTTGCTGAGATTCAATGTCTTCAAACCGGCCGAACTGATCGGCGAAGGTAAAAAACTCAGCTTGAATGTTATCGGCTGTGCATTTCTGATCGCTTCGAATGTAACGCCTGATTCAGGCACCACATCGCGCACAGCTTGATGAAACGGCTCGGTAGCCACGTCGTTGGCCGGCTTCAATTTCTGACCATCGAGGCTTGTCAGCAAATCACCAATCCTGGCACCGGCTTTCGCCAACGGACTATTCGGATACAGACGAGTAATCCGGTAGCCTGCCGAACTCAGCAGCATGTCTTTTGCCAGTGAATTGCTGATCGCCTGAACTTCGACGCCAGACCAGGATTTCGGCAGCTCGGGCAGCGGAACACGAACCTTGTCATTTGATTCCGGCTGTACCAGAGAAATCATTTTTTCATCGTCGCGCTCAACTTCGAATAAATAATATTTTTCCGAATTCGCAGGTATCACTATCTTCGAAAGATCGGATATTTCGGAGACGACTCGATTATCGATTTTGCGGATGATATCGCCAGCCTGTAATTTTGGTCGTGCAATCGCAGCGGCGCCGCCCGGACGAATACCGGTGATCAGTAGTCCTGCATCGTCATCGAGATGACGGCGAAGGCCCATCGGCTTGGTGAGTTCGGTTACCGATATGCCAAACGGCGACGACGCCAAGTCATCGCCACGACTCTTCGGTTGCGCATCGGCGGCTAGCTTCACATCGAGCACTTTGCCATTGCGTTCGACTTTCAAATCAACCTGGCTACCAATCGGCAGCTCGGCAATACGGCGTTGCAAGGCCGGTACATCCACCGGTTGCAATGCAGTGACGCTGTCGCCGTTCAAACTTACGATTCGGTCACCAGCCAGTAATCCGGCTTTGTCGGCTTGCGAACGTCGTTCAACCGCATTGATTAAAACACCCGAGGTGTAACGGGTTCCTTTCAGCGAGCGCAAACGAAAACCGAGAGCAACGCGTTTAATCTCGCCATTGGCTATCAATCGTTGCACGACGCCACCGGCATCGGGACCTGGAATCGCAAATGCCAAGTCACCGCCGACAATCATGCCGCGCGTATTTACTCCAACAATGCGTCCGTTCAAATCCACCAAAGGACCGCCGGAATTACCTGGTGCAATAGCGGCGTCGTGTTGAATCCATGCGTAATAACGGCCGGTGGGTTCATCGATGCCCAAACGATCTTCATAGTCGGCTTCATCGTCAAACAGCGAAACCAATAAGCGGCGCGGATTATTGACGACACCGGCGCTCATCGAATTGGACAGGCCCCACGGAGCACCCATCGCCAGCACGGTGTCGCCCGGAGTCAGGTCGTCCAGGTTTTCGGCAAATCTGGCATACGGGAATGTTTCGGCCGCAGGTGGAATTGCCTGAAGCACCGCGAGATCGGATGCAGTATCGGTGCCGATTAATTTTGCCGGCAATTCACGCCCATCGAAAAAGACGACACGGAAAGATTTGCCGTTTTGGGTAACGTGGGCGTTGGTCGCAATATGCCCTTGTGCCGAGATGACGGTACCGCTGCCGCTGGAAACCGACAATACCGGTTCGCCCTGCTGATAATCCTGTCGAACCGTGAGAATGCTGACGACCACCGGCAATACGGCGTCTCTCGCTTTGGAAATTCTCTGGGCGTCGGAACTGCGTTCGATGGTTTGTGCGATCGGGCTTGATACGGCAAACGAAAAGATGACGAAGACTGTAAAACAGACTAAAGATTTTGGAAGGGGCATAGAAACCTCGGGAAGGTCTTCGCAGCATACGCAAACGCTAGTGAAAAAACAGCGTCCCGGCACTCCCCAGGCAAAAAAAATCCCGGCCTGAACCGGGATTTTGCATAAAGCTCGTTAGCCGAAAATTAATTCAGATCTGGCGCCGTGGGTTCGATGACGTCACCCGGGCCGGGCAAATCCGTAATAGCGGCAATATCGACCACATCGTCGGTGTCTTCGAGTGCTTCGATGCTCTCTACCGCGATTAATTTTTCATCTTCGGCCACGCGCATCAGGGTCACGCCCTGAGTATTGCGACCCACTTGCGAAACTTCCGAAGCACGGGTGCGAACCATGGTGCCCTGATCGGAAATCAGCAGGATTTCATGCGCTTCGGTCAACTGGATTGCACCAACCAGGCGGCCGTTGCGCTCGCTGGTCTGCAAGGCGATAACGCCCTGGGTACCACGACCTTTTTTCGGGAACGCCGCTTGTTCGGTACGTTTGCCGAAACCGTTTTCACTGGCGGTCAGAATATCGCCCTCGCCTTCGATCACGATGAGGCTCATGACTTTTTCACCGGTCGAGAGCTTCATGCCGCGAACACCGGTGGCGGTACGGCCCATCGAACGTACGCTGGCTTCGTCGAAACGCACCGCTTTACCGTTCGATGCAAACATCATGATGTCGCATTTGCCGTGGGTCAGCTGAACGTCGACCAGACCGTCGCCTTCATCCAGGCTGATCGCCCAGATACCGTTCACGCGTGGACGCGAGTATTCGGTCAAAGGGGTTTTCTTGACGGTACCGTCGCGGGTTGCGAAGAACACGAATTGATCTTCGGTGAATTCGCGTACTGGCAGAACAGCCTGCACTTTTTCACCTTCTTCCAGCGGAATCCAGTTGATGATCGGACGGCCACGCGAGTTTGGACCGGCATCCGGCAATTGATAAACCTTCAGCCAGAACACGCGACCGGCACTGGTAAACGTCAGCAGCGTGTCATGGGTGTTGACCACCCACAAACGTTCGATGAAGTCTTCGTCTTTCACGGCGGTTGCAGAACGGCCTTTGCCACCACGCTTTTGTGCACGATAAGCGGTAACAGGCTGGCGTTTGGCATAACCGGAATGCGACAAGGTAACGACGACATCTTCCGAGACGATCAGATCGAGTACATCCAGATCTTCTTCGCTTGGACGGATTTCGGTACGGCGAACATCACCGAATTCTTCTTTCAGATTCGCCAGTTCGGTACGGATCACTTCGAGCAGGCGATTCGGATTTTCCAGAATTTCAATCAAGGCACGAATGACTTCGAGCAATTGCTTGTATTCGTCGGTCAGTTTTTCCTGCTCCAAACCGGTCAAACGGTTCAGGCGCATTTCGAGAATTTCTTTTGCCTGGATTTCGGTCAAGCGGTAACCGGCATCGGATAAACCGAATTCGTCTTGCAAATCCTCCGGACGCGATGCGTTGGCACCGGCTGCCGACAACAATGCGCGAACCAATCCAGGTTCCCAGACTTTTGCCAACATGCGGTCTTTCGCGATTTGCGGGCTGGCGGATGTCTTGATCAGCTCGATCATTTCATCGATGTTGGCCAGTGCAACCGTCAAACCTTCCAATATATGGGCACGGTGGCGGGCTTTGCGCAATTCGAAAATCGTGCGACGGGTAACCACTTCGCGACGATGGCGAATGAAGGCTTCCAGAATCTGTTTCAGGTTCAGGATTTGTGGGCGGCCATCGACCAGCGCCACCATATTGATACCGAATACCGATTCCATCTGGGTTTGCTGATACAAGTTATTCAGCACCACGTCGGCCGATTCGCCGCGCTTGATTTCCATGTAGATGCGCATGCCGTCCTTGTCGGACTCGTCGCGCAACTCGGTAATGCCCTCGAGTTTCTTTTCTTTTACCAGCTCGGCGATTTTTTCGATCAGACGGGCTTTATTCACCTGATACGGCAATTCAGTGACGATGATCGATTCGCGATTATTGTCTTCGTTGACTTCGATGTTCGCCCTGGCGCGCATGCGCACGCGGCCGCGGCCCGTGTGATAAGCCGCATGGATACCCGCAGCACCGTTGATAATGCCGGCGGTCGGGAAATCCGGGCCGGGAATATGCTGCATCAAATCGCCGATGCCCAGTTCAGGGTCATCAATCAGTGCGACGGTCGCATTGATCACTTCGGTCAAATTGTGCGGCGGAATATTGGTCGCCATACCGACGGCAATACCGGTCGAACCATTAACCAGCAGGTTAGGTACGCGGGTTGGCATTACGGTGGGTTCGTATTCTTTTTCGTCATAGTTGAGCTGGAAGTCGACGGTTTCCTTGTCGATATCGGCCATCAACTCGTGCGCCAGACGCGACATACGCGCTTCGGTGTAACGCATCGCTGCCGGCGAGTCGCCGTCTACAGAACCGAAGTTACCCTGGCCATCGACCAGCATGTAACGCAGCGAAAATGGTTGTGCCATACGCACCAAGGTGTCGTATACGGCAGTGTCGCCGTGCGGATGGTATTTACCGATAACGTCACCGACGATACGTGCGGATTTGTAGTAAGGCTTGTTGCTGTGCGCACCGAGCTCATGCATCGCGAAAAGAACGCGGCGGTGAACGGGTTTGAGACCATCGCGAACATCCGGTAAGGCGCGTCCTACAATCACGCTCATCGCGTAATCAAGGTAGCTTCGACGCATTTCATCTTCAAGATTGACCGGAATAATTTCTTTTGCGAGATCTGACATTTGGTTTCCGTGTTGACTAATAACGAGCGTTATTTCTGGTCAAAAAATAACCAGAAAATCATTGGCAAAAACGACAGGAAATTGTAACAGATTTGACGGATTTAGTACCGTCCGAGAACCCTGCTATATCGAGCTCTCAGGCGCTTGACTTTATCGAAAAAACATCGGTCATTTTTTGCAGATTTGGCCTCTCGATCAGGCCTTTTTCGGTCACGATGGCATCGATCAAATCGGCCGGCGTTACATCGAACACCGGGTTGAAGGCTTGCACCCCTTCGGCCACCGTGCGTTTGCCGTTACTGGAGAGTAATTCGGCCGGGTCACGCTCTTCGATATGAATTAAATCGCCGCTGGCAGTCTGCATGTCGACCGTAGAACTGGGCGCTACCACCATAACTTTTACGCCATGGTATTTAGCCGCAATGGCGTGATGATAGGTTCCGATCTTATTGGCAGTATCGCCATTGGCGCAGATTCGGTCGGCGCCCACTACGAGCCACTGCACGCCACCGGTTTTCATCAGGTGTGCACCAGCCCCGTCAGCTATCAAGGTGGCTGGAATTCCGTCTTCCAGCAGCTCCCAGACCGTCAAACGGGCACCCTGATTCCACGGACGCGTTTCGCTCGCGTACACCTTGGCAATTTTTCCCATTGCTACGCCGGCGCGTATCACTCCAAGCGCTGTACCAAAGCCGGCCGTGGCCAACGAACCGGTATTGCAATGGGTCAGCACGCTTGAACCTTCAGCGATCAGGTTGGCCCCCATGACGCCCATATGGCGATTGGCGGCCAAGTCTTCGGTTTCGATGGCAAGCGCTTCGCGTTCCAGTGCCTGCAACCAATCAGAACCGGCCTGAACCAAAACACCGCGCATACGGGCTATCGCCCACATCAGATTCACGGCAGTCGGTCTCGAAGCATTCAACTCGTTCAGATCGGCATCGAGTTTCTGCAATGCTTCGGCGCCATTGGCTGCCGAAATTTTCTGACCCGCAAGCACAACACCCCAGGCCGCCGAAATTCCGATAGCCGGTGCGCCGCGAACCACCAAGTCCCGAATGGCCTGGCATACAGCGGCACTGTCTTTGCATTCGAGATATCCAACATCGAACGGCAGGTAGCGTTGATCCAGCAAACTCAAGCGGTCGCCCATCCAGCGAATCGGGCGAATATGGTCGTAACGGTCAAAATCCATGTTCATTCCTTGTACCTATGCCCCAAGTTTACAAGCTCGGGTTATGCTTCGCGAATGATTAAGAAATTGCTTAACAAAGACACGCCCGATACCGGCATCGAAACCTTGTTGCACACTTCCTGTGTAAAAGCGGGAGCCGCCGCTGCGCTGCAAGTGGCCCTTGAGCGATTGCCGTTGTTAAAGCCTTTTCTGCCGCCGCCAATAACTCGTGCGGCACGCGGCGATGCGCCTGAACGTATTCAACGTTTGCTGGTGAAAGAAATTTATTTGCGCTATCACATCAGACCGGCAGGTTGGGAAATCGAAGGCATTCTGGCGGTCGCACAAACCCAGAGCGTATTGACACCGCTCGCCACCCAGCAAGGTCTGTACGCCGTACTGAAAGCCTGGCTACCAAAGCCACTGGTTATTCCGCTAATGCGCTACACACCGCTCGAACCTCTGGTTACCGCTTGTTCAAAAGCAATTGCCGCAACCTGGGCAGCCGGTCGATATGCCGATTCTGTCTGTCGCTTGCGTAAAGCCGGCGCCGATTGGCTGCCGGCCCCATTGGCCGATGCGCTGCAAATGGCACCCACTACTTTGAAAAGTTGGAGCGCCGAAGCATTGGCACTGGCATTGCCACCACTGAAGTTGGCGACCCTTTGGGGGAAACGCGCTGCGGTTGCGGCGTTGAATGCTGCACCAAAACCGAGTGAACCTGTCAAAACTGCAAAAACGAAGGCCGCGAAAAAAGTCGCGGTTAAAAAAGTCGCGAAACGAGCTACGGCCAAGAAGAAACCCGCAAGAAAAGTGTAATCTCGTCCTGCTATCAAACTGATTTCGATAGCGTAATTGTGACGCTCTAGATTGTCTAAATCGCCACTTCGTTCTATGGTGTCTCCATGAGCGACAGCAAAGCTAACCCCTCCACTCTGCGCCCCCTTTTCTGGTTCGCCGCCAGTGCGTTGGTGATTTGCCTGCTATTACTGGTGACTGTCAATTTGCCGCAAATCTGGAACTTGTTGCTCGCAAGCTTGGCAATCGGTTTGATCGCATACATGTCGTTGTTGTTTTCGAAGTTTTCCAGCGCTCAGCGTGACCACAACAAGCAATTGGCTTCAGCCAAAGCCGAGAACGAAAAGCTCAGCGAGGAACGCGAAGTAATGGCCCGGGAATTGAGTCAACTGGGCCGATACGGCAACTTGTTGCATGGCTGCACGGATTTGGCGGAAATTCTTCAGACAAGCCAGCAATTGCTCGCCCAACTCTTACCCGGTAGCGCCGGAACGATATATCCGCTGATCGATGGGGAAGGCTTGGCAGAAGCGACCCACCTATACGGAATCCATATTGGCAACACCAAGATGCAAGCCCATCACCGTGACTGCTGGGCCCTGCAACGCAAACGCGTGCACTTGAGCCATAGCGATGCACCCGGCAGCGCCTGCGCTCATATCGAACTTCCCGAAGGCATGGACGTTTTGAGTTCCGCCTGCATACCGCTCACAGCCCAGGGCGAATCGCTCGGCTGGCTTTATCTAAGTACTTCCGGTCATGGCTCATTTCCGAAATTATCGGTCGCTATCGCAGCTGCCGAGCAACTGGCGCTAGCCCTGGCCAACCTGAAACTTCGGCAACATCTGCGTGATCTATCGGTGCGCGATCCATTGACGAGTCTTTTCAACCGTCGTTATCTGACCGAGTCATTAGGTCGCGAAATGACGCGCTGCAAACGTCGCAAATTACCATTGTCGGTGATGGTGCTGGACCTTGATCACTTCAAGGCGTTCAACGATTCCCTCGGCCATCAAGCCGGCGATGCCTTATTGGTGGCCTTCTCACGCATGCTACAAAGTAGTGTCCGCAATGAAGATATCGCCTGCCGCCTCGGCGGGGAAGAATTTATCTTGATCATGCCCGAGATGGATCAGGACATTGCCATTCGGCGTGCAACCGAATTGCTTGAAGCAACCCGTAATCTTGAAGTGATGCACGATGGACAGATATTGCCGCAGATAACGACATCCATCGGCATTGCCGTATTCCCCGAACACGGTGGCGAAGCCGATCAACTCATTGGACGCTCCGACAGCGCCTTGTACGTGGCAAAAAATACTGGCCGCGATAGTTACGCGATTGCCGAAACCATCGCTGGCGAATAATCAGGCGCGATCAAACGGAAACGCAACAACGTCCTGAATACGATCGGTACCAAGCATCGCCATCAACAGGCGGTCAACGCCAAGCGCAACCCCTGCACACGACTGCATCTTAGGCAGTGCCGACAACAAGCGTTCGTCTACCGGCGGCTGCATCAATGCCCGCTTCTGTCGCTTGGCCAAATCGAGGCCAAAACGTTCGCGCTGTTCCTTCGCATCGGTTAATTCGTGGTAGCCGTTCGCAACCTCGGAAGGCCCCACATAAACTTCAAATCGCTCGGCTACAGCAACGTCATCCGGACGTAATTTGGCAAGCGCACATTGGCTTGCCGGGTAATCGTAGACGATCAAAATGCGGTTGTTAGGAATGCTTGGTTGAATCAAATGCGTCATCAATAAATCGAGCCAATCGTCCCGCGTCAAGCCAGTCGGATCGATCCCGTAAACCGCCAAGGGTCCACGTAACTCACCTTCATCGGCCGTCAAAGGGTCGAATCCGAACTTTTCCAGATAAAGTTGGCGAAAACTGATGTCGCGTACCGTCGATTTTTTACCGACCAGATGCATGGCCGCACGAATTAATTCCGCTGTTTCGTCCATTAACTGGTTATGGTTCCAGCCGACGCGATACCACTCCAGCATCGTGAATTCCGGATTGTGACGCCTGCCTGCTTCGCCATTCCGGAAAACTCTGCCAAGCTCGTAACAATCGCCAACACCCGCAGCCACCATGCGTTTCAGGGCAAATTCCGGCGATGTCCGCATCCATCTAAGACTGGAACCGACAGAGTTATGGCCGGTGAACTGCAACTGGAAACTTTCGATATTCGCATCGGTATTTCCGGCCTGCGACAAAATCGGCGTTTCAACTTCCAATACTTTTCTTTCGGCAAAAAACTGGCGAATCATCGCCAGCAACTTGGCGCGCGTTTTAAGATTTTTCAAGCTTGCGGTGGGTTTCCAGTCTTTCATGACAGCACTCTCCTGTTTCGCCGACCTTATCAAATGAACGCTTAACCTTGCTTTGACAAGAAATCCAGCAATTGGTTTTCATCCCACACTTCGATACCCAATTCTTTCGCTTTCTCGAGCTTTGAACCTGCAGCTTCGCCTGCAATGACTATACTCGTTTTCTTCGAAACACTGCCTGCCACCTTGGCACCAAGAGCTTCCAGCTTATCGCCGGCTTCGTCCCGCGACATGCTGCTCAAACCACCCGTGAGTACTACCGTTTTCCCGACCAGAGGGCCTTCGGTACTGCGTTGCGGCGCACCTTCATTCCAAACGACGCCCGCAGATCGCAAACCCGCAATGACTTCGCGGTTATGGTGTTCGTGGAAGAAATTCACGATGCGCTTTGCCACGATCGGGCCAACGTCCGGAACCTGCATCAGGTCTTCGAGTTGAGCATGCATGATGGGATCAAGCGCACCGAAAAATTTCGCCAGGGTTTTGGCGGTCGATTCACCGACATCGCGAATACCCAAGGCATACAACAAGCGTTCGAGTGTCGTTTTTCTGCTGTGTTCGATGGCGGCCAGGATATTTTCCGCCCACTTGGTGGCAACCTTGCCCTGTTTCACAGTTTCGGGTGTATTTCCGTCTCGTTCATCGCTGCGGCGTTTCATTTCCAGCAAATCGTTCAGTGTCAGTGAATACAAATCGGCAACCGATTTCAGATAATCGAAATCGACCAGCGCTTCGATAATGCGGTCACCCAGTCCATCGATGTCCATCGCACGGCGCGAAGCAAAGTGGATCAAAGCCTGCGTGCGTTGCGCCTGGCAATACAAGCCTCCGGTGCAGCGAAGTACTGCCTCACCTTCTTCGCGGACCGCATCGGAACCGCATACCGGGCACTGTGCAGGTAATGCATAGGCTGGATAGACCGGCTCGCCATTGGCCTGCAACGGCCGCTTATCCATCATTACGCTGACGACTTCCGGAATCACATCGCCGGCACGGCGAACGATCACCGTATCGCCAACGCGCACGTCGAGACGGGCGATTTGATCGGCATTATGCAAAGTGGCATTGGTGACGACGACACCGGCGACATTGACCGCTTTCAGGCGTGCGACCGGAGTGATTGCGCCAGTGCGCCCCACCTGGACATCGATCGCTTCGACTGTCGTCAATTGTTCTTGTGCCGGAAATTTATGAGCGATCGCCCAGCGCGGCGCCCTTGAAACAAAACCCATGGCATTTTGCTGATCGTGACGGTCGAGTTTGTAAACGACTCCGTCGATGTCATAGGGAAGCTTGTCGCGGAGGTCGCCTATTTTCTTGAAGTATGCGAGCAAACCCTCTGCGCCACGTGCCGTCGAAACTTCCGGGCTTACCGGCAAGCCGAAACCCTTCAAGGTTTTCAACATCTCCGAATGCGTTTCCGGTAACTGCCAGCCAACTACTTTGCCCAGACCATAGGCATAGAAACTCAATGGACGCGAGGCAGTAATCCTGGAATCCAGTTGTCGCAACGAACCGGCAGCACCATTACGCGGGTTGGCCAAGGTTTTCTCGCCACGCTCACGAGCACGTTCGTTAAAAGCTTCGAATTCGGCGCGCGGCATAAATACTTCGCCGCGCACTTCCAAAACTTCCGGTACGTTGCCGCGTAAACGTAGTGGAATCGCCTTGATCGTACGCAGATTAACGGTGACATCTTCGCCGGTGGCGCCATCGCCCCGCGTCGCGCCTTGCACGAACACGCCATTTTCATAGCGAAGGCTTATCGCGAGTCCGTCAAGTTTCGGTTCGACCGAAAACTGGAGATCGGCAGTATTCAAGGTATCGCTGATACGTTTTACGAAATCGGAAATTTCATTGTCTTTAAAAGCATTACTCAACGACAACATTGGAATTTCATGCAGCACTTTCTGAAACTTAACGACTGGAAATCCGATTGTCCGTGTCGGTGAATTAGGTCCGACAATTTCAGGATAGTCTGCCTCAATTGCTCGCAACTCTAATACTAGCTTATCGTATTCAGCATCAGGAATTTCAGGAGAGTCTTCTTCAAAATAGTGAAGATCGTGTTCCGCAATTTCTTGCAGTAATTCGCCGTAACGCTTTAAAACTTCAACCTTATTCTGTGAGTCAACCACTGTTACCTCTACATTATCGGATATCGGAAACCGCGACCTGGTTTAATTTTGAATATTACGACATTTCTATTGACGTATTCCCGTAGCCCGGGTCATGGCTTTATCTGACCCGGGATTGTCTAGCCAAATAAGAAACTGCACATTTGTGAAATCAAAATATTGCATCCATGGAGATGCCGCCACAGATTTCCCGGGTCAGATAAAGCCATGACCCAGGCTACTGTCACTTCGGTCACCGACCCGGTTTGATATTCAATTTTTCGCGTTGACGATCGTAAGTACGTAATTCTTCGCGGATGTGCGAAATACGTTGGCGACCCAGGGCATTGCGTTGATCGTCCAAAACAACTGCATCAAGCAATTCCGCCATGCGTTGTGCGGTTGGCAACATCGCATCCCAGGCATCCAGTGCACTGGAAGGACCCGGCAAGGTGATGAAAAAATGGATGCCCGGAGTTTTCAGTTCCTTGATCGTACGAAGGTCGAAAATACCAGGCTGCACCAGATTGGCGACGCTGAAAACCGGGCCTTGTTCGTGATTCTTGTCGACCATGCGATGGAAAATATTGCGATGGCCGTAGATCAAGCCCGCTTTTTCAGCCGCTACAACCAGATCAGGACCCTGCAGGGTTTGGCCAGCACGAGCAGCGAGCAAAAGACTCACTACCTTGTCGAAATCCTTGTGTGGACGCGCACCAACTTCAAGATAGCCCGGTTTTTCCTTTTCGCTATCGTCTGCAGATGCACCACCTTCGAGCGATTCGCCATTCTCTTCGGCTTCCAGCAAATCCTTGAGCGTCGGCTCCATGCGTTTTGAAATACCATCATCTTGAAGACTGGTACGGACGCCTTGCTCGGGTTTTTTCCGGCTGCTGAATAAAATGACCGCTACGAGAATAACGAAAGCAACTGCAATGCCGATTCTCAATAGCGTGGTATCACTCAATCCTTCCATTCAATTCTCCTTAGGCCGCGCCAACCAAGCGCGATGCTTCGTCCAGATCCACCGAGACCAGACGGCTTACGCCGGGCTCGCGCATTGTCACGCCGCTGAGCTGGCTGGCCGCTTCCATGGTTGCCTTGTTATGAGTAACGAACAGGAACTGCACTTTCTCGCTCATCTCGCGAACCATCGCCGAGAAACGACCCACGTTGGCTTCATCCAACGGTGCATCGACTTCGTCCAGCAAGCAGAAAGGTGCCGGGTTCAGACGGAAGATCGCGAACACGAGTGCAACCGCCGTCAGTGCCTTTTCACCACCGGACAGCAGGGAAATATTCGATACGCGCTTGCCAGGCGGACGCGCCATGATCGACACGCCGGTATCGAGTAAATCTTCGCCGGTAAGTTCGAGATAGGCATGACCACCGCCGAACAGGCGTGGATATAATTCCTGCACACCGGAGTTAACGCGATCAAATGTTTCTTTGAAACGACCGCGGGTTTCGCGATCGATTTTCTTGATCGCATCTTCCAGCGTCGTCAATGCACTGACCAGATCCTGGTTTTGGCTATCGAGATAGGTTTTGCGGGTGCTTTGTTCCTGATATTCGGAAATCGCAGCCAGATTGACTGGTTCCAAACGACGCATCTTGTTGTCGATATCGACCAGATTCTTTTGCAAGACTTCCAGGTCGAGATTCTCGGTCAGGGTTTGCAGCACGGCGTCGAGTTCCAAACCGGCTGCGACGATTGCTTCGGACAATTGTTCGGACTTCAATACAAAGGCCTGTTCGGCCAAGCGGCGCTTATTGATGGCTTCGCGTTGTGCGAGTGCAGCCTGGTCGGATTGCTGACGTGTCTGCTCGTACTTGCGCATTTCGTTTTCGATGCCGTCCAAAGCCGAGCGAGCCGCTGCCAAATCTTTTTCGACGATCACGCGTTGATCCAGAATCGCCTGGCGCTCAGTCTGAAGCTTGACAACGGGTGCGTCGCCTTCGGCCAATTGCGCCGAAATTTCCGACAGACGAATTTCGAGTTGCGCGCGCTGGCTGCCCATTCTGGCAAGCGATTGCGTCAATGCATTCACTTTTGTGCGCTGCGATTCCAGGCTCAATGCCAGCTGATGCGCTTGTTCGCGTGATTCGCGGGCGACATTGCGGGCATCATCGCGTGCTTGCGTCAGATCCTTGCGTTCGGTATCGAGGCGCAGGCGTTCTGCTTCCAGATCACCCATCGAACCCACGGCTTTTTCGAGACGAATACGCGCTTCACCAACCTGCGTTTGCGACTCTTCGAGCGTTTGGGTCAATTGCGTGATATCGGCATCAATACGCGCGACGCGCGCCTGTGCGGAATCGAGACGGCTTTTTTGTCCCTGCAGGGAACCGGCCAATTCGGAAACGCTACGATGATTCAAATACAAAGTGCGTTGTGCATCTTCACGCAGTTGTTCCGCTTCCAATAATTTATCGCGCATCGAGGTGAGCGCTTCATTGGTCGCCTGTTCTTTTTTCGCCAGGTTTTCGATATCGACACGCAATTGCTTGATTTCGTTTTCGCGTGCCAGCGAGCCTTGCTGGGCTTCGCCGCTGCGGGTAACGCGCAACCAGCCCTGACCCAGCCATTCACCGCTTTGCGTGATGACGGCCTGACCGTCTTGCAACGCAGACTGCATGCGCTTGGCAGTATCGGCATTTTCGGCAACCAGAATATTCGCCAGTAAGCGCTTGACGGCTGCCGGCCCCTGCACTTTCGCAGCCAGGGAATTGGCGGCGAATGCATTGTTGTTTTGCTCTGAGGAAATCAGCGCAACACGGCCTTGCGACAGGCTGGAAAGCGCTTCGACCCATTGTTCTGGCGCATCGACGGTCACTGCTTCAAGCAAGCTACCCAGCACGGTTTCAACGGCGGTTTCCCAACCCGCTTCAACCGTCAGTGCTTCACCCAAACGCTTGTTGCCGTGGATGTCCTGCGCTTTCAACCAGTCGAGCGCGATATTTTTTTCCTGACCCAAAGCGGCATGTTGCAGCGCTTCTAGGGAAGCCAAACGTCCACGTGCGGTTTGAATTTGCTTGCGGGTTTCCGACAATTCATTTTGGCCTGCACGCTGTTGTTCTTGCAGCGTTTGCAAATTGGCCTTGCGTGCATCCAGCTGAGTCGACAGCTCATCGAGACTGGCTTTTTTCGTGTCGTGCTCAGTCGTCATGTTTGCCAATGCGGACACAATCGCGTCGGTGTCTAGACCCACGCGTTCGTTCGACAGAATTTCGCTGCGCTTGGCGGCATCGAGTGTCTGTTTTTCCAGATATTCGATTTTGGTGCGTTCAACATCGGCCCAGCGTGCGGCTTCGGAATGATTACGTGCGTAAGCATCCCAACGTGTTTGCCAATCCTGCAAAGCCTGTTCGGCATTACGGAGAGCTTCCTGGCGACCGGCGTCTTCCTGTTGCAAGGCGGCGAGCTTTGGTTCGGCTTCGGCATTTGCGATATTAAGTTCGCTCATCTGCATTTCGTCGCCGGTGATGTGTTCACCGATTTGCGAGAAGGCAGTTTGAGCTTCGATCTTGGCTGTTTCCAGACGCTGCGTCATTTCACGCTGATGCTGGATTTGCTGTTCGATACGGGCCAGCTCGCCACTGACGCGATAACCTTCGGCCTGGACTTTTCCGAGCTTTTCGCTGGCTTCGGTGTGTTGGCTGCGGCAGGTTTCGATTTGGGCTTCGGCGCTGCGTTGTGCGGCCAGGATTTCCTGCAATTTCACTTCATCGGCAGTCAACGATTCACGTAGAGAACTCGATTCGGTATCCAGACGGCGATACTCAAGCGCTTTTACCTGCGCGTCTTTTTCGCGACGATCGACTTGCAGGGTTTGATACTGTTCGGCGGCACGTGCCTGGCGTTTCAGGTGTTCGAGTTGCTTGTCGATTTCTTCGCGCAAGTCATTCAAACGATCGAGATTTTCGCGGGTCGATTTGATACGCGATTCGGTTTCCTTGCGACGTTCCTTGTATTTCGAGATGCCAGCCGCTTCTTCGAGATAAACACGCAAGTCTTCCGGCTTGGCTTCAATGATCTGGCTGATCATGCCTTGCTCGATGATCGAATAACTGCGAGCGCCCAAACCGGTACCAAGGAACAAATCGGTGATATCGCGCCGACGGCAGCGGGCACCATTCAAATAGTAATTGGACTGGCCATCGCGGCTGACGCTGCGCTTGACCGAGATTTCTGCATAACGGGCGTATTCGCCACCTACGGTGCCTTCGGAGTTATCGAAGATCAGTTCGACGATGGCTTGGCTGACGGGTTTACGGGTCGATGAACCCGAGAAAATCACGTCGGTCAGCGAGTCACCACGCAGACGGCTGGCCGAGCTTTCGCCCATGACCCAGCGGACGGCATCGATAATATTGGACTTTCCGCAGCCATTGGGACCAACCACACCTGTCATATTGGTGGGGAGGTGCATTACGGTTGGGTCTACGAAGGATTTGAAACCAGAAAGCTTAATCGTGGAAAGGCGCATTTTATAAACACTATTATCAGGTTGTCCGGCACAAAGCCGGCACTGGGGCGTGCCCCAGCAAGAAAATAAAGAACCACGATATCAATAGCTTATGACATTTAGTTCATGCGAACTAGTAGCTATTTCGCGGCGACCGGAGGTGAGTATAACAGCGTCAAAGCCCAGTATCAGCGCTTAATTAATCGCGATTTTCATCCGTACTTAAAGCCTTGATTGATAAGGCATGGATGTCGGTTTCCATCAGATTGCCAACGGCGGCAAACACCATTCTATGGCGGGCCAAAGGCTGCTTGCCTTTGAAGGCATCGCTGACGATTAAAACGTCAAAATGGCCACGTCCGTCTTTTGCGCCTGCATGTCCGGCATGACGGTGGCTCTGATCAACAATTTCCAGTCTGTCAGGATGCAGTGCCACTTTAATGGCGGATCGTATTTTTTCGACTCGAACACTATTTTCCATCATGAAATACCAGCTTTAAGGGCCTGACATCCACTTTCGAATACACGCCTTCATGCAGGTAGGGATCATTCAAGGCCCAGGCTTGAGCCTGCTGCAAATTGTCGAATGAAGCCACGATCGCGCTACCTGTGAATCCTGCATCGCCCGGGTTCTCCGAATCGATGGCCGGTAATGGTCCCGCCAATTTCAGACGTCCGGCTTTTGCCAGAACCTGCAGGCGAGCCAAATGTTCAGGGCGCGCGGCGACGCGCTGTTCTAGCGAATTTTCAACATCGGTGCCAATTATGAGGTACCACATAAATATTCCTAAAAGTTTGTGTTCAAGCTTTGTTTGCCAACAATTTATATTTCATCCAGACGTAACGTGCATGCAGCCAGTGATAGAAAAAACCCTGCTTGCCGTCCAGAAATCCACCGCGAAAAATATAATTTTTCAGCAAATAGAAAAATGCGTGTATCGCAGCCTGCCCAGCATAGGCTTTTTTTGCCTTGTGGGCATTTTGCTCCGCGAACAAGGCGGCATAACGATCCAGCTTGTCGGAGTACTCTTGATAACTCCGGGCCGTATCGTGCTGGATCCGTATATTGGCCGACTTGACGACGCGATTTTTCAAGTCCAGTTTTTCATGTACCTGTGCCGGCAGATACCGCAGGTCATTGCGGAACACTCGCTCGACCGGTTCTTTTTCACGGCCACCGAAAGACAGCGACTTGCCCAGGAAGTAGGTCTGACGCTGGCAATTCCAGACATCTGCGCTTTCAAACTGGTCCGACGCGACCAAGGTTTTAAGCTGCGACAAATCCCTGTCTTCGCACCACTCGTCGGCATCCAGCAGAAACACCCATGGCTGGTTGGCAAGCTCGATGACCACATTTTTTTGCGACGAAAAGCCTAGCCAATCCTGATGCTGGACCCGCGCACCGGCCTCGCGAGCGAGTCGCACGGTGTCATCGGTAGAGCCCGAATCGAGCACAATGACTTCCCGGCACACTTTCAGCAGTGATTTCACACAGCGAACGATGCGATCGGCTTCATTTTTTGTGATTACTACGCCGCTGAGTGGAAGTTCGGACGACATTGGCTGCCAATCGGATGAAAGAATTTGCGAAGGATAACATCCCGAAAATCTGCGAACAGCTTTGAAGGACGGATAATTTGCACTAAAAAATACAAAAAAGTGCCTAACCGACAAAGCAAAAGAGAGAGATTTCGGGCATAATATTGCGGTTCAAACGCGGTCCTTTCCGTTTGATTGAAGCAAATCACTTAAGCCAATCCCTTTCAGGAGCCTTCCATGTCCGACTCCTTCGCCACACGCGACCAACTTAGCGTCAATGGCAAGTCCTACACCATCTATTCGCTGGCGAAATTAGGCCAAAAATATAATCTGGCCCGCCTGCCCTATTCAATCAAGATCCTGGTGGAAAACCTGCTTCGTTGCGAAGACGGCGTATCGGTCACCAAGGAATCCATTGAAGCGATTGCCCAGTGGGATGCGAAGAAAGAACCGGACACCGAAATTGCCTTCATGCCTGCCCGCGTGGTTCTGCAGGATTTCACCGGCGTACCTTGCGTAGTCGACCTGGCCGCAATGCGTGATGCAGTGGTGAAACTCGGCGGCTCGGCATCGAACATCAACCCGCTTATCCCTTCGGAACTGGTCATCGATCACTCCGTGCAAGTGGATTCCTTCGGCAAAGCGAGCTCGCTCGATGAAAACGGCGAAATCGAATTCTCGCGCAACGGCGAGCGCTACAGCTTCCTGCGCTGGGGCCAAAAAGCATTCAATAATTTCAAAGTGGTTCCACCGAATACCGGCATCGTGCACCAGGTCAACCTGGAAAACCTTGCCCGCGTAGTGATGGAACGCGAAATCGACGGCGTGCTGCATGCATTCCCGGATACCGTGTTTGGTACCGACTCGCACACAACGATGATCAATGGTATCGGCGTACTCGGCTGGGGCGTTGGTGGTATCGAAGCGGAAGCCGCGATGCTGGGCCAACCAAGTTCGATGCTGATTCCACAAGTTGTCGGTTTCAAACTCACCGGCAAATTGCCGGAAGGCGCCACGGCGACCGATCTGGTTCTCACCGTTACCCAAATGCTGCGTAGCCTGGGCGTGGTTGGCAAGTTTGTTGAATTCTTTGGTGACGGCTTGAATCACCTGCCGCTCGCAGACCGTGCAACGATTGCGAACATGGCACCGGAATACGGCGCGACCTGCGGCATTTTCCCGGTCGACAACGAAGCATTGAATTACCTGCGCTTGTCGGGGCGCGAAGAATCGCTGATCAACCTGGTCGAAGCTTATGCCAAGGCGCAAGGCTTGTGGCGTACCGATGTCGAAGCCGAATACAGCGCGACTCTGCATCTCGATATGAGCCAGGTACTGCCTTCGCTGGCAGGTCCAAAACGTCCGCAAGACCGCGTTTTGTTGACCGACATGAAAGCAAACTTCCACGCGAATCTCGATGGTTTGATCGGTAACCGCAAACCGCGCGCTGAAACCGTTGAGCGTTTCGATTCCGAAGGTGGTGACCAACCCCAAGCCGAACATCTCGCCACCAAACCAAGATCCAAGATTCGCATCAAGGATCAAGACGCGGAATTAGGCGATGGTTCGGTTGTGATTGCTGCGATCACTTCGTGCACCAATACCTCGAATCCGGCCGTTATGCTCGGTGCCGGCCTGCTGGCACGCAATGCAATCAAGAAAGGTCTGAAAGCAGCTCCATGGGTGAAGACCTCGCTCGGCCCTGGTTCGCTGGTAGTTACCGACTATCTGAAAAAAGCCGGTGTAATGGCGGATCTTGAAGCCCTTGGTTTTTACACCGTCGGTTACGGCTGCACCACCTGCATCGGCAACTCCGGTCCATTGCCTGACGAAGTATCGAAAGGTATCGCCGATAACGATCTCGTCGTGGCTTCGGTGCTATCGGGCAATCGCAACTTCGAAGGCCGCGTACATCCGGAAGTCAAAATGAATTACCTGGCCTCGCCGCCGCTGGTGGTTGCTTATGCACTCGCCGGCACCGTCGATATCGACTTGTCGAAAGATGCTCTGGGCACCGATCAAAATGGTAATCCGGTCTATCTCAAAGACATCTGGCCGAGCACACAGGAAATCAGCGATACAATTGTCGCCACAATCGGTCCGGACATGTTCAAGAAAAATTATGCCGACGTTTTCAAAGGCGACTCGCGCTGGAATCAAATCGCTTCACCGGATGGCGAAAGCTATGCCTGGGGTGCCGATTCCACCTACATCAAGAACCCGCCTTACTTCGACGGCATGAGCATGTCGGTCGGAACGATCGACGATATCCACGGCGCCCGCGTGCTTGGCTTGTTCGGCGACTCGATCACCACCGATCACATTTCGCCTGCCGGCAACATCAAGGCCAACTCGCCTGCCGGTCGTTATTTGCAAGGCCGTGGCGTGGCTCCGGCTGACTTCAACTCCTACGGTTCGCGCCGCGGAAACGACGACGTGATGGTGCGCGGCACCTTCGCCAACATCCGCATCAAAAACCTGATGCTGGGTGGTGAAGAAGGTGGCAACACGCTTCATTATCCAAATGCCGAAAAACTGGCGATTTACGATGCCGCCGTGAAATATCAAGCCGACAAAGTGCCGCTGGTCGTCATGGCCGGCAAAGAATACGGTACCGGTTCCTCGCGTGACTGGGCAGCGAAAGGCACCATGTTGCTGGGCGTGAAAGCGGTCATTGCGGAAAGCTTTGAACGCATCCATCGCTCGAACCTGGTCGGCATGGGCGTGCTGCCCTTGCAATTCAACGCCGGCGAAAACGCAAAATCGCTGGGCTTGAACGGCGATGAAGTGATCTCGATTACCGGTTTGCAAGATGGCGCAGGCAAGGTAGCGAACGTCTCGGCCAAGCGTGCCGATGGCAGTTCAATCGACTTCACGGCACAAGTCTTGTTGCTGACACCGAAAGAAATCGAATACTTCCGCCATGGCGGTATCCTGCATTACGTGTTGCGTCAACTTGCTACAAAGAAAGCTGCTTGATTTCAGTTATCCGGCTTCAATAAAAAAGCGGCTTCGGCCGCTTTTTTATTGTCTGGTTTATTTTCTGGCTACAAAGCCGGCTTCCAGGTTGCAGATATAAGTCGCCATTCATCGCCTTGCTGACGCCAACCGGTCTGCACCTGGTAAATCTGCCCCCGGTCCGGCAGCAGACCCTGGCCACCAGTCAGCGCGACGGTGAAATTAACGGTGGCCCTGTCATCCATCATCTTCACATCCAGCGGCCCAATCTGCACGCCGATATCCTTGTTTCGAAGCCAGATCAATTGAACATAGCGCCTGAAATTTTCACGGTCCATTCCATCGGAACCTGAAAAATCTTCCGCGAAATACTCGAAAAATTCGTCCGCATCCTTCTTGACCGCGGCCTGTTCCATTTTCTGGATACTATCCCGTAAAGCCTGCTCCGGCGCCGGTTTTGAGCACCCGCTCAAACCTAAACAAAGGAGCAACAACAAACCCCCGAGCCAATACCCAGCTCGCTTGCCAGCACATCGGGGGTATGCTCCAATCGGGTTAGAAGACATGCCTGTCGCAGGCAGTGTTGTGCGCGTGAAAATCTGGGAGAGATATCGCATGAGTCAAGATCGTCCGTGGTTGTCGAGTTATCCGCAAAATATTCCGGCCACTATTAATGTCGATGAATTCCCGTCTATCGTCGCAGTATTGAAGAATGCCTGCGATAAGTATAGTGACAATCCCGCTTTCTCGAATTTCGGTACGTCGATTTCCTATGCCGATGTCGATCGACTGAGTACGCAATTCGCCAATTACCTGCTGCATGATTTGAAATTGAAGAAAGGCGACCGTGTCGCCTTGATGATGCCGAACATGCTGCAATACCCGATTGCCATTTTCGGCGTTCTGCGTGCCGGCTTGACGGTAGTCAACACCAATCCGATGTACACCGCGCGTGAACTGAAGCACCAGCTGATCGATTCCGGTGCAAAAGTCATCGTGGTAATGGAGAAATTTGCGCACACCGTTGCAGAGGTTGTTAAAGAAACAAGCGTCCAGCAAGTCATCACGACATGTGTTGGCGACATGCTGGGCTTTCCAAAAAGCCTGTTTTTCAACTTTGTCGTCAAGTACATCAAAAAGGACGAAATCCCCGACTACAACTTGCCGGGTGCAATCAAATTCAACCACGCGCTCTCTATCGGCAAAAAATACCAGCTACCAACCATCGATATACGCCCTGGCGACATTGCGTTTCTGCAATACACCGGCGGCACCACGGGTGTGGCGAAAGGCGCCATGCTGACGCATCGTAATCTGGTCGCGAATATGCAACAGGCTTCGGCCTGGATCGGAACGAATGTAAAACCGGGCAAGGAAGTCATCATTACTGCCTTGCCGCTTTACCACATTTTTGCTTTGACCTCGAATTGCCTGGTCTTCATGAAATTCGGTGGTTTGAATTACCTGATTACCGACCCGCGAAATATGCCCAACTTCGTCAAGGAACTGAAAAAAATCCGTTTCACCGCCATCACCGGCGTCAACACTTTGTTCAATGGGCTATTGAACACCAAAGGTTTTGATGAAGTTGACTTCTCCAGCATGCATCTCTCACTGGGCGGCGGCATGGCGGTACAACGTGCGGTTGCAGAGCGCTGGAAAAAAGTAACCGGCGTAACCCTCGTCGAAGCCTACGGCTTGACCGAAACCTCTCCGGCAGCCTGCATGAATCCGCTCAACATGGCGGAATATAACGGAGCAATCGGCTTGCCGATTCCTTCGACCGATGCCTGCCTGATGGACGATGACGGCAAGTTGGTCCCGCTGGGTGAACCTGGCGAACTTTGCATTCGCGGACCGCAGGTCATGGATGGTTATTGGCAGCGTCCGGAAGAAACCGCCAAGGTAATCGACGCCGAAGGTTGGCTGCATACCGGCGATATCGCAAAAATGGATGCCCAAGGCTATTTCTACATTGTCGATCGCAAGAAAGACATGATTCTGGTTTCTGGCTTCAACGTGTATCCGAATGAAATCGAAGACGTCATCGCCACGATGCCGCAGGTTCTCGAAGTTGCTGCAGTCGGCGTGCCCGACGACAAATCAGGCGAGGCGGTAAAAGTTGTCATAGTCAGAAAAGACGAGTCTCTTACTGCCGAGCAAGTGAAAGCTTTCTGCAAGGAAAACCTTACCGGCTACAAGCTTCCACGTTTCGTCGAATTTCGCGCTGAACTGCCCAAAACCAACGTCGGGAAAATCCTCAGACGAGAACTGAGGGATGCTCCAAAAGTGAGCTAAATCAAAGCCCTGTCACAGAATGCCCGGTACGCCGGGCTTCTTTTTGTCCGTCTTGTGCAGCCTAAAAAAAGCGGGTGTATAGTCTTCTTGCCCTCAGAAATGGGTATCTATCCCCTGTTTTTTCACTCTATATCGGAGTCGACCATGTCCCTTTTAGAACGCTTACAACTCAATGACCATCCCTCTTTCGTTCGCCACGAAAACAATAAACTCCAGAGTGCCGATTGGTGCTTCATGCATGCGGCACCAACTGCGCAATATCACCCCTGTTTTTCAATTGATTTATTGAACGGGCTGAAACAAAGCCAGGACCATATCCGTCAGCGTTTGGCTTCCGACACTGATCCAAAAGCACGGATTCACCATATTGTGCTTGCCTCTGATACGAACGTATTTAATCTTGGTGGCGATTTGCGCTTGTTCCATAAATTGATCAAGCAAGGAAATCGCGGACAATTATTGAGTTACGCAAAACTTTGCGTCGAAGTCGCCTACAACTTTTCACGACTTTACGAAGACCGTGTGCACAGTATCGCCGTCATTCAAGGCGATGCGCTCGGCGGTGGCTTTGAAGCGGCGCTTTGCTGCCATACCATCATCGCCGAAAAAGGCTGCGGCATGGGTTTCCCGGAAGTATTGTTTGATTTATTCCCGGGCATGGGTGCATACACCTTCCTGACACGACGCGTTCCGCCTGCACGTGCCGAACGCATGATGCTGGATGCGAAAATTTACGACACCGAAGAGCTATACCAGATGGGAATCGTGGATATCCTCGTAGAAAAAGGCGACGGCATTCAGGCTGCCAACGAGCAAATCAAGAAACATAACCGCATGGGCAACGCGATGCGTTCCTTGAACACCGTTCGCGATGCTTGCGCGCCTGTCAGTCTTGAACAACTGCTCGCCGTTACTACGGAATGGGTTGACGCTGCGATGCGCCTTGATGATCGTGGATTGAAAACCATGGAGCGTATTATCAATGCACAGACGCGTCGGGCCTCGCTGTAAGCGAGCAATAACAAACAGCATTACTCGTCGCTGGGTTGTCCGGTTTTAGTAGCTGATTCCGCTAACCGTTTGACCTCAGCACGAGCAAAGCTGGCTGCGGGGATGATTAACGTCTCCAGGCTAGCGCTTTGTTTACGCCAGTCACGTTTACACATTTCGTTACTGGCGCGCATGATATTTACGCATTGTTCCGACAGGGACTCGGCGCCCAGATTGGCTGCAATACCCTTCATTGCATGCGCAGCATCGCGGGCCCCATCCCAGTCGGATGCCCGGCATTTTTCCTGGAAATCAGTCAGGCACTGGCCGATATCCCGCAAACATTGCTCGACGAAATCCGACAAAAACTCGCTTCCCAATTGCATTGAAGCCAAATCACTCAACACCGATGCACGATATTTTGGCAGTATCGGCGCAGGCAACCGCACAGTATCGGTGGCTTCGACTTTTTGAGTATCGGCGATTGCATCCAATAAACGATTGGCCACTACCGGCTTGGTCAAATACGAATGGGCGCCGGCTTCAAGTGCCAGCTGAATTGAAGCCGGAGTGGCATCGGCACTGATAATAATGAATGGAATGGGTGTACGGCCTGCCTGCATTACTCTGGCTTGTTTCAAAACATCCAACCCGCTCATTTCCGGCATATGCATGTCGAGAATGACCATGTCTATATCGCCCACGGCGATTGCATCAAGAGCCTCTTCTCCATTGGTAACCGAAATAACCTTGTGTCCGCCACGCTCCATCATGCGTGTCAGAACGATACGGTTGGTCGCTTGGTCATCAGCCAATAAAACATGCAATGGCCGTACACGCGCCTTGTGTCTGACGAAAGGATCTTCAAGCGAAATTACATTGGCAGATTGACCCAACGACGGTGCATCGGCAACATGGCTGGATTCATTCAGTTCAATGTCCACATAGAAGTGACAACCACCGCCAATGTTTTCTTCCAGCCCTATTTTTCCGCCCAATAATTCCGTCAGTGTCTTGGCAATGGTCGTGCCCAGCCCGGTGCCTCCGTAACGCCTTGCCGGACCAGATTCGACTTGCTCGAATGCTCCGAAAATCCGTTTTTTATCTGTGTCCGGGATTCCAATACCGGTATCACGCACCGAGAAGCGCAAAGGAATCGGACCAATACCTTTCGCAGTACGGATTACCTGCAAGCGCACTTCACCTTGCGTCGTAAACTTGACGGCGTTATGCATCAAATTGAGCAATATTTGCGTGAGATGATTCAGGTCGCCATGCAGGTTGTCGGGTATGTCATCGGCAGACTGGATAACCAGCTCCAGTTTCTTGTCGGCCACATGCGGCTGTACCAGCGAACGAAGTCTCGACAACAAGTCTCTCAGACTGAAATCGACGTCATTCCGATTAAGCTTGCCGGCTTCGATAGCGGATATATCCAGCACATCATCCACCAGCAGCAGGAGACTTTGGGCAGAAACCAAGATTATTTCGGCAGATTCTTTTTGTTCATTGGTCAGTTTGCTTCGATTCATCAAATCGGCCATGCCGATAATGCCGTTGAGCGGAGATCTGAACTCATGGCTCATTGTAGCAAGGAAGCGACTTTTCGCTTCATTCGCACGCACTGCCGCATCGATTGCAGAATGCAAATGTCTTAACAAGGGAATCAGGTATGTCGGTATTGCGATCAACCCAACAACCAACCCGATAGTAAGATGCGGAATCGTCAGCCAGAACGGTTCAACGGCGACCGCATACAAGAATGAAACCAGTGAAAGCCCGATAGCTCCCAGTAGATAACGCTCGCCATAGCGCAAACCATTGCCGATGGTCACCCAGAGTAAAACGACATATAGCGGCGACAGCATTTCGCCTTCAAGACTGAGGAATATCGCCAGCGTTGTATAATCGGCCAGCATTCCGATGACGCGCCTTACATGCGAGATTCCGGGCTGCAGCGCGATTGCAAAAAGCAGAAAGAATCCGACCAGACTTTCCGTCAATATCACCGTAATGACAAAAATACTTTTTGCATCAGTACTGGTGCTTTGAAAGTACAGGACGAGCAAATACGTCAATATCAGTGCTGCAATCACCAAGCGGACAATAGCTTGCTCGTGCTCACTGTCCACCCTGTTGGCGAACTTTTTTTTCAGGTAGTGGACAAGACCTGACATACAAGCGTCTCGGCTTAATTAGCCTTGGGTTTCAAATATTGTGCTGCGTTGTACATAGCCAGAACATCTGCCTTGCGAGCAAGCATCAGATTGACCATTTCCGGATCCAGCTTCACACCGGCTTCAACCTGCACGATTGCGATCGCTTCTTCAAATTCGAAGGCTGGCCGATAACTACGCGGACTCGTCAATGCATCGAGCATATCCGCTATTGCTGCAATACGAGCTGAAACTGGGATTTCAATGCCCGTCAGGCCCTGGGGATATCCGCTACCGTCCCAATGCTCGTGGTGGCTCAGCGATATCTCGGCCGCCATCTGGAAAAGCGGGTTCCGGCTTCCATTCAATACACTATGGCCATGCACGGTATGCGATTGCATTATGCTTCTTTCGTGTTTGGACAAGGGTTCCGGTTTATTGAGAATGGCATCGGGAATCCCGACATTTCCGATATCGTGCAACATGATTGCATTCGCGATGTTGCGGACATCGTCTTCCTCCAGGCCAACCGCTTCAGCCAAAAGCACCGCATAAGCGGACAAGAGTTCTGTATGCGCCGCCGATTTGGTTTCCCGCATTTCGATCAGTTTGGCCATGCGCAAAAAAAGCTCGCGTTCACGGTATTCGATATCTCGCAATGCAGTATTTAGCTGGTGTTCGAGTAAATAGCTCCGGTTTTTTTGCGACACCTGATGTTGACGCATTTCGATCAGGTTCTTGAGTTTGGCCTTGAAGTCCATCGGCTGGATTGGTTTGACGATGTAGTCGATGACGCCGGCACTCATCGCCGCTTCACGGACCTCGGCATCACTGACAACGGATATGAAAATTACCGGAATATCACGTTGTGACAACGGACGGCGAAACCGGCGAACGAACTCGAGACCGTCCATTTTCGGCATCCGGAAATCCAGGATGAGCATGTCCGGAGGATCTTTTTGCGAAAGCAACAAGGCTTGCACAGGGTCGGCAACATCGGAAACCTTAATAGACTCATTAATATCTTTGACGATGCTGCGAACCAAAGTCCTTTGCGACGCTTGGTCATCCACGATCATGACATGCATGACAACTCCATTTGTTGTTCGCTACCAACTACTTTTGACCAGCATACGCTGGTCATGGCACACATGAAAAGCCCTTTGTAAGCTTTTGATGCATATAGGACTTTTAATGCGCCTGAGGCCTCATATACGGGAAAAGCAGGACATCACGAATCGAGGCCGAATCGGTCAGCAGCATGACCAAACGGTCAATGCCGATACCGAGACCACCGGTAGGAGGCAAACCGATTTCAAGGGCGCGGATGTAATCGGCATCGTAATGCATGGCTTCATCGTCGCCGCCCTCTTTTTGTTCGACCTGCGCCTGGAAGCGGGCTGCCTGGTCTTCGGCATCATTTAGCTCCGAGAAACCGTTGGCGATTTCCTTGCCATTGATGAATAACTCGAAGCGGTCGGTCAGCTCTGCATCGTGGTCGTTGGCGCGTGCCAGGGGACTGACCTCGACCGGGTGATCGGTAATGAAAGTTGGTTGAACCAAGGTGTGCTCGACAGTTTTTTCGAAAACTTCGAGCAAAATCTTGCCCCAGCCATAACCTTTTTTCAGCTTGATACCGAGGCGCTGGCAATGCTGGGTCATCACTTCGATATTGCGAAGATCTTCGCGCTTGATTTCCGGGTTGTGTTCCAGCACTGCATCGATCATCGACCAGCGGCGGAATGCCGGGCCAACGTCGATTTTATTTTCTTCCCACATCAGCTCGGTGGTGCCAAGCACTTGCTTCGCGGTATCGCGAATTACACCTTCGGTAAGATCCATGATTTCCGTGTAAGTCGCATACGCTTCGTACAACTCCAGCATGGTGAATTCGGGGTTGTGGCGCGTACTGACACCTTCATTACGGAAGTTGCGGTTGATCTCGTAAATGCGTTCCATGCCGCCAACAGTCAGGCGCTTCAGGTAAAGCTCGGGTGCGACGCGCAGATACAGATCCAGACCGAGCGCATTGTGATGCGTCATGAATGGCTTGGCAGCCGCACCGCCGGGTATGTAATGCATCATCGGCGTTTCCACTTCCAGGAAACGGCGTGCATCAAGCCAGCTGCGCATAGCCGAAATAATTTTCGAGCGCTTGATGAAAACATCGCGAGCTTCCGGATTAACGATCAAATCGACGTAACGCTGGCGATAGCGTTGCTCGACATCCGACAAGCCATGGAATTTATCAGGCAATGGACGCAATGATTTCGTCAGCAGTTTGATTTTTGTCGCTTTGATCGAAAGCTCGCCGGTTTTCGTTCGAGTCAAGCTGCCTTCAACGGCAAGAATGTCGCCGATATCCCAAGCTTTGAATGCTTCGTAACTATCTTCCAGCGTACTGGCTTGCAGATAGAGTTGAATGCGGCCAGTCATATCCTGAATCTGCGCGAAGCTTGCTTTACCCATAACGCGCTTGAGCACCATGCGGCCTGCCATTTGAATAACACGGCCGGTAGCGTCGAGCGCCTCGGAAGTCCATTGATCCTTGTCGGCAAATTCGTCCTGCAAATCGCCGGCATAATGCGCACGGCGGAAATCATTCGGGAAAGCCACGCCCTGCTCGCGCAAAGACTTCAACTTGCCACGACGTTCGGCAATTAACTGGTTTTCATCAACTGGTGGCGTCGCTTCATCCGTCATGGTGACTTCCTAACAAAAAACAAAAATTAATTGATTCGGCCTGCGCCGGCTTGCAAACCCGATTTCAGGCTTGCTTCGACAAACCCGTCCAAATCGCCATCCAATACTTTCTGCGTATCGGTACGTTCGACACCGGTACGCAAATCCTTGATGCGGCTTTGGTCCAGCACGTAACTGCGGATCTGGCTGCCCCAACCGATATCGGACTTGGTGGCTTCCAGTGCATTTTTCTCGGCATTGCGCTTTTGCATTTCCAGTTCGAACAGTTTTGCCTTCAGCATCTTCATCGCGTTGTCGCGATTCTGGTGTTGGCTGCGACCGGTCTGGCACGCCACGACGGTATTGGTAGGGATATGCGTGATACGCACGGCCGATTCGGTTTTATTAACGTGCTGACCACCGGCACCGGACGAGCGATAGACGTCGGTTCGCAAATCGGCCGGGTTGATATCGATTTCGATAGTGTCATCGACTTCCGGACTCACGAATACCGAAGCAAAAGAGGTATGACGCTTGTTGTCGGAATCGAACGGTGATTTCCGCACCAGTCGATGCACGCCGATTTCGGTTTTGAACCACCCAAATGCATATTCGCCTTCGACGCGGATCGTTGCGCCTTTGATACCGGCAACGTCGCCATCGCTGGCTTCCATGATTTCGGTCTTCCAGCCTCGCGAATCGCACCAGCGCAAATACATGCGCAGCAGGATTTCCGACCAGTCCTGCGCTTCGGTACCACCGGCACCAGCCTGGATATCGACGAAGCAATTGGCCGAATCGAGTTCGCCACTAAACATTCGACGGAATTCCAGCTTGTCGACGCGTTCGGCGATTTTTTCGATATCGGCAATCACCGCATTCACGGTTTCTTCGTCATTGTCGGCTTCTGCCATATCGAGCAAATCGGCGGCATCGACCAGACCATCGGTATTTTCGCGAATGGTATTGACGGTTTTTTCGAGCGTTGAGCGCTCTTTACCCAGAGCTTGTGCACGTTCGGGTTCATTCCAAATTGCCGGATTTTCAAGTTCGCGGCTAACTTCTTCCAGACGTTCGACCTTTAGATCGAAGTCAAAGATACCCCCGGAGCGAATCGAGACGTGATTTCAGGTCATTGATTCGCTGGCGCACAAGATTGAGTTCCATGGTGTCACTTATTGAAATTACAAAGCGTTATTGTAACAAAATAGCATCGGCATCGTGCCGATACAGGCGACATCCCGACTTCCGTCGATCCTACGTCAGGCCGGCAGGCTGTGTCGGATCAGCAACTGGATGTCCCGTCGGCCACGGAAATCATCCAGCTCAAGTTGATAAGCGGCATGCAGTCGCCGAGGTGGCTCGACCCCGGCATAGCCGCCGAAATGGATGGCCGAAAGTGTGAAATCGGTACCTTCCAGACGAAGACTATATTTGAGGTGACGCTCAGACAGAACTTTCCATTCCTTTACTTCAAAAATATTGTCAAACACCGGCTCGGGAAAGCCCTGCCCCCATGGCCCGGCAAGCCGGAGATCTTCGGCCAGTTCTCGGCTGAATTCATGTATCTGGAGTTCGCCATCACTCAGGCATTCGGCTTGCAATAGTTCTGCAGATAAACGCAGTTCAGCGACAGCATTGAATGCGGCACGAAAAGCGTCCAGGGAATCTTTCTGGAGACTCAGGCCGGCAGCCATCGCATGGCCACCAAACCGTTCGATCATGCCTGGATGTTTTGAATCCACTTCGGCAAGTGCATCGCGGATATGGAAGCCGGGTATGGACCTGGCAGACCCACGCAGGATTTCGCTTCCATCATCGGCTGGCGCGAACGCGATAACCGGACGATGCAAACGCTCTTTTAATTTGGACGCTACCAGACCAACAACACCCGGGTGCCAGTTTTGATCATAAAAACACCAGGCTGACGACTGGCTTTGGTGCTCCAGCGAAACGATATCGACCAGTGCATCGGCATCATCGACCATTTGTTGTTGCAGGCCGCGACGCTCGGCATTGATGCCATTCAATATTTCGGCCAATTGGTAAGCACGGCTTTCATCATCGGTCAGCAGACATTCGATACCGAGCGACATATCTTCCAGGCGTCCTGCGGCATTCAATCTTGGCCCGATGGCAAACCCGATATCCGATGCCACCAGTTTTTCAAGGTCACGACCGGATATTTCTGCCAGCGCTTTCAAGCCAACTTGACACTGTTTTTTCCGGAAGCGTTTGATACCTGCCGAAACCAGCAAGCGATTGTTGTAATCCAGACTCACCAAATCAGCCACGGTACCGACCGCCACCAAATCCAGCAATGTGGATAAATCCGGTTCTGGTTGCATCAAGATATCGAGATCGCGCATTTTTTTTCTGAGCGCAAGCAGCAGATAAAACATTACGCCGACACCGGACAATGCTTTGCTCGGAAAATTATCGCCCTGCAGGTTCGGATTGACGATGGCATCAGCTGGCGGCAAGACATCGCCTGGCAAATGATGATCAGTAATCAATACTTGCCAACCATGCGCTTTTGCAGCCTCAACACCAGCATGGCAGGCGATGCCGTTATCAACCGTGATAATCAGCTCTGGCCTCATCTCGACAATATGTTCGACCAGGGCCTGCGACAAACCATAACCATGCAGAATTCGATGCGGCACCTGGTAGCTCAATTGCTCGGCACCCAGCATCCTCAAACCACGCATTGCTACGGCCGTGCCGGTTGCACCGTCACAATCGAAATCGCCCACGATCACGATATGCTTTTGCGATTGAATCGCCTTCAACAGCAGATCAACTGCGCTATCCATACCGCTCATTTGATCTGGCAATAACAGGTTCGCCAATTTCAGTTCGGCTTGCTCGGGATTGTTGACGCCGCGGCTGGCAAATATGCGTTGCAGTACCGGAGATACATTTTCCGGCCAAGGTCCATTGGCTGGAATGATACGGCGATTTATCTTCACGCCAGCTCACGCAACGGACTACGCCAGAAACGCCATTTCTGCGATGGTTTTATTTCAAGCATGGAACCATCTGCGAAATCCAGAACGATGGATGCATATTTTTTATTATTCAATTCTGCGAGCGCAGGCACTAAATGCTCGCGTTCAAATGAAGGCCAGTCGCGCAACATACGCAGATCATGCAAAACCGAATCGTCATTTTTGACGTCGTTATCCAGGCCAGCATGTAACATCAATGATTTAACAATAAAATCGTCACTGATCACTCTGTCTTCGTGGAACTTCACTTGCGCAGGCAATGCCCCACCACCCCAGAAATACAGCGAATTCACCGGCAACAAGCCTTTCTGCATGCGTTCGGCATTCAGTGGGTGATTGTGCAGAGTAATCTGGGCCTCATTGAGCAAACTACGCCAACGCTTGGCCGAATCATCAGCGGGAAGCATCGAAAAAATATCCGCTCCGATCGCTTTATCGGGCGATTGGAAAGCCGGTATTTTTGATTCTTTCGGAAGTGCCAAATACCAGCGTGCCGGGTGCGGCGCAGATAGCGGGAATCCGATATCGCCGAATAATATTTTCAGTGGCTTGATAAGTTCATCGGCTTCTTGCTGCGTCAAACCCAAATCACCGCAAGCCAATAAACGAACAACGCCCATTTCTGCACGCACGTGAGCCGGGTCAGCTCGCAACCAGGAATTTAGTTGGGCATCTTTTTCATCCAGCTGGCGCGTCAATGCAGCCAACGGCCAGTTGTTGCGTGGCAATAGCGAAACATGGCGCTCAAGCTGTGCCTGCGAGCCTTCACTTAAAATCGGCAGCTGATCGGCCCGCCCCAAAACCTTGGCGACATCGGCATCCACTTTTTGGCCAGAAAAACGCCGACGTTCTGTCAAAAGAAAAGTCAGCGTTGAGTTTGCCATGGCCTTAGACGACGTAACGTACCGCGATGATATCGAATTCGCGATTGCCGCCAGGCGCTTCGATCGTGATGCTGTCGCCTTCGTGCTTGCCGATCATCGCGCGTGCCATCGGCGAGGAAATCGAAATCAGGCGTTGTTTAATATCCGATTCCAGATCGCCAACAATTTTATAGGTGACTTCGTCACCACTATCCGAATCGGCCAGATCGACGGTCGCACCAAATACCACGCGAGTACCGGCATTGATCGTCGCTACGTCGATCAGCTGAGCATGCGATAAAGCATACTCGAGCTCCTGGATACGGCCTTCAATAAAACCCTGCTGCTCGCGAGCCGCATGATATTCGGCGTTTTCTTTCAAATCACCATGCGCGCGCGCTTCGGCGATCGCATTGATAACAGCCGGCCGCTTGACCGACTTTAAATTTTCTAACTCTTCGCGCAGTCTGGCTGCGCCAGCCACGGTAAGTGGAGCCATCATCCGTGAAGTTCCTTATGCAATTCTTGTAGTGACCATACACGGGGATTATTACGGAATTCGATTGCTTGCACCAGCGCACGTGCTCCAGGGATGGTCGTTGAATACGTCAGACGATGCTGCAAGGCTTCACGGCGAATCGAGAATGAATCCTGGATTGCCTGCTTACCTTCGGTCGTATTGATGATGTAGGCTATTTCGCCATTCTTGATCAAGTCAACGATATGCGGACGACCTTCAAGCACCTTGTTGATACGAACACATTCGACGCCTTGCGCACGAAGGTATTTCACGGTGCCTTCGGTAGCAACCAAAGAGAAGCCCTGATTGATCAATTCCTTGGCGACATCAAGCACACGCGGTTTATCAACGTCGCGTACGGAAATAAATGCCTTGCCGACTTTCGGCGCCTTGATATTGGCCGCTTCTTCGGCTCGTGCAAACGCTTCCGGGAACGTACGGCCGACACCCATTACTTCACCGGTTGAGCGCATTTCCGGACCGAGAATGGGGTCGACACCCTGGAATTTCGCAAACGGGAAAATCGCTTCTTTCACCGAGAAGTAATCCGGTACGATTTCTTTTGTTGCGCCCTGCGAAGCAAGTGATTGGCCGACCATGCAACGTGCGGCAATCTTGGCAAGCGGGATTCCGATCGCTTTCGAAACGAACGGTACTGTACGCGAAGCGCGCGGATTGACTTCCAGCACGAAAATGGTCTCGCCTTGAATCGCAAACTGCGTATTCATCAACCCAATGACTTTCAATTCACGTGCCATCGCCGCGGCCTGCACACGCAGGCGATCCTGCATCTCGGCACTCAACGTGTAAGGTGGCAACGAGCAGGATGAATCGCCCGAATGCACACCGGCTTCTTCGATATGTTCCATGATGCCGCCAATCAACACGTTGCCTTCCGAGTCGGCAATGATGTCTACGTCGACTTCCACCGCGTTATCTAGGAAACGATCCAGCAACACTGGCGAATCGTTCGAGACCTTCACGGCTTCACGCATATAGCGCGACAAATCGTGTTCGTTGTAAACGATTTCCATTGCACGGCCGCCGAGCACATAACTCGGGCGCACGACCAGCGGATAACCGATTTCACCGGCCAGCGCGATCGCTTGTTCTTGGGTTCTCGCAGTTCGGTTGGCCGGTTGGATCAAACCGAGTTTTTCGATCAATTGCTGGAAGCGTTCGCGATCTTCGGCCAAGTCGATGGAATCCGGTGAAGTGCCGACAATCGGCACGCCATTGGCTTCCAGTGCGCGCGACAATTTCAACGGCGTTTGGCCACCGTATTGCACGATCACGCCGATTGGCTTTTCCAGATCGACGATTTCCAAAACATCTTCCAATGTTACCGGCTCGAAATACAGGCGATCAGAAGTATCGTAGTCGGTCGAAACGGTTTCCGGATTGCAATTGACCATGATGGTTTCGTAACCATCTTCGCGCAATGCCAAAGAAGCATGCACGCAACAGTAATCAAACTCGATACCCTGCCCGATTCTGTTCGGGCCACCGCCCAATACGATGATTTTTTTCTTGTCGGTCGGGGCGGCTTCGCATTCGTCTTCATAAGTCGAATACATGTACGCAGTATCGGTCGAAAATTCGGCGCCACAACTATCAACGCGCTTGTAAACCGGGCGAAGACCCAGTGCGCGACGCAAAGTGCGAATGGCTGTTTCGTCGGTACCGGTAAGCTGTGAAATGCGCGCATCAGAAAAACCGGCACGCTTGAGTTCACGCATACGCTTCTTGTTCAGACTCGGCAAACCTGCTTTGGCGGTGACTTTTTCCATCGCCACCAGATCTTCAATTTGATCGAGAAACCAAGGGTCAATGAAGCTTAGCTTGAACACATCGTCCACGCTCATACCGGCGCGGAAAGCCTCGGCCACCTGGAATAAACGTTCCGGACCGGGTTCTTTTAATTCACGACGAATTTTAAACAGGCCTTCTTCACCTTGCTCTGCATCCTCGGTGGGGTCGAGACCGACCTTGCCGATTTCCAGACCGCGTAGCGCTTTTTGCAGAGATTCCTGGAAGGTGCGGCCCATTGCCATCACCTCACCAACCGATTTCATTTGTGTCGTCAATCGCGCATCGGCCGTGGGGAATTTCTCGAAAGCAAAGCGCGGAATCTTCGTAACGACATAATCGATACTGGGTTCAAACGAAGCGGGCGTCGCTCCACCCGTAATGTCGTTACGCAATTCATCCAGCGTATACCCGACCGATAATTTCGCTGCGATTTTTGCAATCGGAAAACCGGTCGCTTTCGATGCCAATGCCGATGAACGCGATACCCGCGGATTCATTTCAATCACGACAACGCGACCGTCTTGGGCATTCACGCCAAACTGCACATTGGAGCCGCCGGTGTCAACACCGATTTTACGCAGCACTGCAATCGAGGCATCGCGCAGACGCTGGTATTCCTTGTCGGTCAAGGTTTGCGCCGGGGCTACGGTAATCGAGTCACCGGTGTGCACACCCATCGGATCGAGATTTTCAATCGAGCACACGATGATGCAATTGTCGGCTTTGTCGCGGACCACTTCCATTTCGAATTCTTTCCAGCCAAGCACCGATTCTTCGACTAATACTTCGCTGGTTGGAGAAAGATCCAGGCCACGTTTGACGATCTCGATCAATTCTTCACGATTGTAAGCAATGCCACCACCACTACCACCGAGTGTGAAACTTGGACGGATAATAGTCGGGTAGCCGACAGTGGCCTGAATTTCAATGGCTTGTTCCAATGTTCTGGCGACTTCTGCCTTCGGGCATTCCAGACCGATTTCTTTCATGGCAACACGAAATAATTCACGATCTTCCGCCATGCGAATGGCTTCGCGTGATGCACCGATCAATTCAACGCCATACTTGTCCAGCGTGCCGGCATCGGCCATATCGAGCGCGCAATTCAATGCCGTTTGACCGCCCATCGTCGGTAACAAGGCATCGGGTCTTTCTTTCGCGATAATGCGCTCTACGGTATCGGGATTAATCGGCTCGATATACACCGCATCGGCCATTTCCGGATCGGTCATGATCGTCGCCGGATTTGAATTCACCAGAATAATTCGATAGCCCTCATCGCGTAATGCTTTGCATGCTTGTGCGCCGGAGTAATCGAACTCGCAAGCCTGACCAATCACGATCGGACCTGCGCCGATGATGAGAATGGATTTTATGTCGGTACGTTTTGGCATTAGCGGGCTTCCATCATGGCAACGAATTGATCAAACAAACCTGCGACATCATGGGGCCCCGGGCTTGCTTCTGGATGGCCTTGGAAACTGAAGGCCGGTGCATCGATCAAGGCGATGCCTTGATTGGATTTGTCGAACAAGGAGCGATGGGTAACGCGAACATTGGCAGGCAATGTTGTTTCATCGACAGCAAAACCGTGGTTCTGACTCGTGATCATTACGCGTCCGGTGTCCAGATCAATCACTGGATGATTCGCACCGTGATGGCCGAACTTCATTTTCAATGTCTGCGCACCAGAAGCCAAACCGAGTAGCTGGTGGCCAAGACAAATGCCGAACATTGGAATTTTGGCTGCAATGAATTGCTTGATGGCAGCGATGGCGTAATCGCATGGTGCCGGATCACCGGGACCATTCGACAGGAAAATACCATCCGGCTTTTCTGCCAGAACTTGTTCTGCAGAAGTTTGCGCCGGCACAACAGTAATTTTGCAACCGCGATCGGCGAGCATGCGCAGGATATTGCGCTTCACGCCGAAGTCATAAGCCACCACATGGAATTTCGCATCGATGCGCTTGAACTGGTTTTTATCCAGATCCAGCTCGCCTTCGGTCCAAACATAACGCTCGCGGGTACAAACTTCCTTGGCCAAATCCATACCCTTCAGACCAGGAAATTTGCGGGCGGCTTCAATCGCTTTATCAACATCAATGTCACCGGCCATCAACGCGCCGTTTTGGGAACCGCGATCACGCAATAAGCGGGTCAATTTGCGGGTATCGATATCGGCAATGGCGACCACGCCACGTGCGACACACCATTCCGGCAATGCCACTTGGTGACGCCAGTTGCTGGGGCGACGCGGCACATCGCGAACAATCAGGCCGGACGCGAACACTTCGCCAGCTTCATCGTCTTGCGAAGTAAAACCGGTGTTGCCGATATGGGGATAGGTCAGCGTAATCAGCTGCCGGGCATAGGATGGATCAGTAATGATTTCTTGATAGCCGGTCAGCGCGGTATTGAATACCACTTCACCGACGGATAAGCCGG
>JBOHYG010000140.1:0-8689 GCA_050737875.1 Arenimonas sp.
GTCCGATGCCATAAATACTTTGTAAGCCAATTACAGCGTGCTTTTGCACGGGTAAATTGACGCCCGCAATGCGTGCCATTACGTTATCTCCAAACTGATTGAGCGTAGTGAATCGAAAAGTATAACAAAGCTTCGTGTTACATAGAAGTCCCCCGCGCCTAAAAGCGCGGAAAACCTGGCATGGGGAGTGTGCCCATGCTCCGGCGACAAGTGTTTGCTGATGAAACTGCGCAGCCGAAGCCGCCCAACCCATCCCCCCGCGCTACTCTTGCGCAGGGACCGACAAACGCTTACCCGCGCGCGAAGCCGCCGCGCGAGCCGCCCTTCAAGTTGGCCTTCTTCATCAAGCCTTCATATTGGTGTGACGTCATATGAGCCTGAATCTGAGCGGTAAAGTCCATTACCACTACGACCACAATCAACAAGGATGTACCGCCGAAATAAAACGGTACATTGAAACCTGCACGGAGGAACTCCGGCATCAAGCAGACCAGGACCAGATACAGGCCGCCGATCAGCGTTAAACGGGTCAGTACATTATCGATGTACTCGCCAGTCGCTTTACCAGGGCGAATGCCCGGGATCAAAGCGCCCGACTTTTTAAGATTGTCAGCGGTTTCCTGCGAATTGAACACCAAGGCGGTGTAGAAGAACGCGAAACCGATAATCATGCCGCCGTAGAGCAACATGTGCAGAGGCTGGTTTGGACCCAGGGCTTCCGCAACCGTTTGCAGGCCGCGATACGAAATTCCACGCCAGGTTTCGTCGGTCGCAAGCGTTGATCCGCTGCTCATCCAGGTCGAAATCGTCGCCGGAAACAGAATCAGGCTCGATGCGAAAATAGGTGGAATAACGCCTGCCATGTTCAGCTTCAGCGGCAGGTGCGAGTTCTGGTTCATGTAAGCCTGACGACCACCCTGACGGCGAGCGTAGTTCACAGTGATACGGCGCTGGCCGCGCTCCATAAACACCACGAAGAAGATAACTGCCAGAACCAATGCCGCGATCACGATCAGAACGAACGGCTGCATGCTACCGTCACGAACTTGACCCAATACGGTCAATACGGCCGCAGGAAGGCCCGCAACGATACCGGCAAAGATAATCAGGGAAATACCGTTACCAATACCGCGCTCGGTGATTTGCTCGCCGAGCCACATCAGGAACATGGTACCGGCAGACAGGCAAACGACAGCTGTAAATACAAAGCCCGGGCCTGGCGCATAGACAACTGCAGCGTTTTGCTGAAGTTGCGATGCAAGGAAATAGGCCTGTACGACAGCAAGGAAAAGAGCGCCGTAACGCGAATACTGTGTGAGCTTGCGGCGACCGCTCTCGCCTTCGTTCTTCATTGCCTTCCATGGACCATAAATCTGGCCCATGAGCTGCACGATAATCGAAGCCGAGATATACGGCACCACATTCAACGCAAACAAGCTAAAACGACTCAGTGCGCCACCGGAAAACATATTGAACATGTCGACGATGGTGCCTTCCTGGCTTTTCATCAGCTTGACTAATTCGTCAGGGTTGATACCCGGCACCGGAATATGGCTACCGATACGGTAAACAATCAAGGCAAATAATACGAATAACAAACGGCTGCGAAGCTCGGTAAATTTACCGAGCCCGCCTAATGCACCTGCTGCTGAATTAGCTTGCGACAAAGTCTTACTCCGAAATGCTGCCGCCGGCAGCTTCGATTGCAGCCTTGGCGCCTGGGGTGAACATCACGCCTTTCAATGCAAACTTCTTGGTGAGTTCGCCTTTCTTGACGATCTTGACTTGCTTGGCTTTCGCTGGCACCAAACCTGCTTCACGCAGTTTTGCGATGTCAATTTCACCTGCTTCCAGATTTTCCAACTGATACAGCAATACTTCTGCAGTATCGTCTTTCAACTTGGAACGGAAACCGACTTTAGGCATACGCTTGCGCAAAGGCATTTGACCGCCTTCGAAGCCAGCCTTGATTTTGCCCTTACCGGCGCGTGCGAACGAACCCTTGTGGCCACGGCCGCAAGTTTTGCCCATGCCTGAACCGATACCGCGACCAACGCGAACGCTGTCTTTACGGGCGCCTTCGGCAGGCTTCAATGTATTTAAACGCATAATAATTCTCCTTGACTCGTTCAGGCTTCGACACGAACCAGGTAATGAACTGTGTTGATCAGGCCGCGCACTTGCGGGCTATCTTTCAATACGCGAACGTCGTTGATTTTGTTCAGGCCAAGAGCCTTGACCGACAAACGATGACGCGATTGGCTGCCACGCAGGCCTTTGACCAAACGGACGGTGATGGTTTTATCAGACATGAGTAATTTCCTCTACTTTCTTGCCGCGCTTGGCAGCAATAAATTTAGGCGATTGCATCGAACTCAAGCCCTTGATGGTTGCGCGAACCAAATTGATTGGATTGCGTGAACCAACTGCTTTAGCGAGAACGTTTTTCACGCCAACTGCTTCCATCACGGCGCGCATGGCACCGCCAGCGATTACACCGGTACCTTCGGAGGCAGGCTGCATGAATACACGCGCCGCGCCGTGGCCCGATTTAACGGCATGCCACAAAGTACCATCGTTCAAATCGATGTTGACCATCGCCTTACGGGCATATTCCATCGACTTCTGGATGGCGACCGGCACTTCGCGTGCTTTGCCGTAACCGAAACCGATTTTGCCTGCGCCGTCACCAACTACCGTCAATGCGGTGAAGGTAAATTGACGACCACCTTTTACTGTCTTGGAAACGCGATTGACTGCGACCAATTTTTCGATAAAACCATCGTCGCTTTCACCGCGACCACGATCACGTTCATTGCTACTCATGATGTAATTTCCTAAATTTAATTTTGCGGCTTTGCCGCTTATAGTTATGGTTTAACAACATGCCCTCGAACCCAGAGGATTCGAGGGCGGGACTGATTAGAACTGCAGACCGGCTTCGCGGGCAGCATCGGCAAGCGCCTTGATGCGGCCGTGGAAACGGTAACCCGAACGATCGAACGCAACTTTGACGATGCCGGCAGCCTGGGCTTTTTCAGCAACGGCTTTGCCGACTTTGGCAGCAGCGTCTATGTTCTTGGTGTTTTTCAGGCCGTCTTTGATGCCGGCTTCAAGCGTCGATGCGGAAGCCAGAACCGTTGCGCCATCGGAGGTGAAAACCTGGGCGTAAATGTGTTGGCCGGAACGCAGGACTGACAAACGAGCAACGCCCAAATCGCGGATGTGGCAGCGAGTTGTTTTGGCGCGACGAATGCGGGCAATTTTCTTTAACATGGTAATTTCCTTGAGTAAGCTGAAGGCCTTAATTAGGCTTTCTTGGCTTCCTTCATGATGATCTTCTCGCCGGAATAACGAATGCCCTTGCCTTTATATGGCTCTGGCTTACGGTAAGCACGGATCTTGGCGGCCACTTCACCGACGCGCTGTTTATCAGCACCGGTAACGAGGATTTCAGTTTGGGTTGGCGTGGTGATGGTGATGCCTTCTGGGCATGCAAAAACAACCGGATGCGAATAACCCAGGCTCAGATTCAGATCTTTACCAGTCATGGAAGCGCGGTAACCCACGCCGACCAATTCAAGTTTACGAGTGAAACCATCGGTAACACCGATAATCATGTTCGCCAGAATCGCGCGAACAGTACCGGCCATACCCATATCGTCGTCAGTCGCAGGTACCATCGTGATGATACCGTTGTCGTTCTTGATTTCGACGTTGGCTGGCATGGTCAGGTGCAGAGTGCCTTTGCTGCCCTTGACGCTCAGATTGCTGGCGGCAACGGAAACTTCAACACCTTTCGGCAAATTAATTGGCTTTTTGGCAACGCGTGACATGGGCGTTCTCCTTAGGCCACGAGGCAAATGACTTCGCCGCCCACACCCGCAGTGCGGGCCTGGCGATCGGTCATTAAACCTTTGGATGTGGAAATGATAGCAACGCCCAAGCCACCGAGAATTTTCGGCAGATCGTCTTTGCCACGATAGCTACGCAGGCCTGAACGTGATACGCGCTCGATGCGCTCGATCACAGGCTTGCCTTCGTAATATTTCAGCGCGATTTCGAGCGTGGCTTTTGCGCCTTCGCCGATCACGCGGAATTCGCCAACGTAACCCTCGTCCTTCAGGACGGTGGCGATGGCGAGTTTCATTTTCGAAGCAGGCATCGAAACCTGCGTTTTACCGACGGCGAGTGCGTTTTTGATACGCACCAACATGTCGGCGATTGGATCAGTCATGCTCATTGTTTCATTACCTTTTTATGTGCACCGATATCCGCCGGGTTCCCGCGAACGGGAACCTAACGATTACCAACTGGCCTTACGCAGGCCTGGGACGTCGCCACGCATGGTGGCTTCGCGTAACTTGTTGCGGCCCAAACCAAACTTCTGGTAGACGCCACGTGAGCGACCCGTCAGTGCGCAACGATTACGTGTGCGGCACGGCGAGGAATCGCGGGGAAGCTTTTGCAACTTGGTAGCAGCTTCGATCTTGTCTTCGTAAGAAGCAGAAATGCTGCTGATAACCTTTTTCAGTTCTGCGCGCTTGGCGGCGTATTTCTTCGCCAGCTTGATGCGCTTCACATCACGGTTCACCATTGAGGTCTTAGCCATGGGTCAGGTCCTGTGTATCAGTTGCGGAACGGGAAACGGAAGGCTTCTAACAATGCCTTTGCTTCTTCGTTGGTTTTGGCGGTTGTGGTGATGGCGATATCCATACCACGCATTGCATCAACTGCATCGTAATCAATTTCAGGGAAAATGATTTGCTCTTTGATACCCATGTTGTAGTTGCCACGACCGTCGAACGAACGGGCAGAAACACCACGGAAATCGCGAACGCGAGGCAGCGAGATGCTGACAAAACGATCAAAGAATTCGTACATGCGGGCACGGCGCAAGGTTACTTTGCAGCCGATAGGCCAACCGTCACGAATCTTGAAGCTGGCGACCGAAACGCGGGCTTTGGTGGTAACTGGTTTCTGACCGGCAATCTTGGTCATGTCAGCTACGGCATTTTCAAGAATTTTCTTGTTGCCGACCGCTTCGCCCACACCCATGTTCAGGGTGATTTTGGTCAAACGCGGCACTTCCATCACGTTGGCGTAACCGAATTGCTTCATCAGCTTCGGCACAACTTCGTCTTTATAAAATTTTTCTAAGCGAGTAGTCATTACATCATTCCTTAGGCGTCAATCGCCTCATCGCTCGAGCGGAACACGCGTACTTTGCGTCCATCCTCAAGCACTTTGAAACCAACGCGATCACCTTTGCCAGCGGCAGAGTTGAACAACATTACGTTGGAAATATGGATAGGCGCTTCACGTTCAACGATACCGCCGGCTTGACCAGCTTGCGGATTCGGTTTGGTGTGGCGCTTGATGATGTTGACGTTTTGCACGACGATTTTGTCGCCGGCTACACGTACCACTTCACCTTTCTTACCTTTGTCGGCACCTGCGATCACAATGATCTGGTCGCCTTTACGGATACGGTTCATATCAATTCCTCAGCTCAAAGCACTTCAGGTGCCAGCGAGACGATCTTCATGAACTTCTCGGTACGCAGTTCGCGGGTTACTGGCCCGAAAATACGTGTGCCGATCGGCTCTTGTTTGTTGTTCAATAAAACGGCGGCGTTGGTATCAAAGCGGATCAACGAGCCATCAGCACGGCGCACGCCCGAACGGGTACGTACAACCACGGCGTCATAGACTTCGCCTTTCTTCACTTTGCCACGAGGGATAGCAGCTTTTACCGAGACTTTGATTACGTCACCGATATGGGCATAACGACGTTTTGAACCGCCGAGCACCTTGATGCACATCACTTCTTTCGCGCCAGAATTGTCGGCAGCCAGCAAATAACTTTGGGTCTGGATCATGATCGGTCTCCTAGGTTATTGAGCTGCACGGGTGATGACTTCCACCACGCGCCAGTTCTTGGTTTTCGAAAGTGGACGGCATTCGCTGATGCGAACAACATCACCTTCGTTACAGACATTATCTTCGTCATGCGCGTGCAACTTGGTCGAACGACGCATGTACTTACCGTACAGGGCGTGCTTGACCTGGCGCTCGACAAGAATCGTCACCGTTTTGTTCATTTTATTGCTAACGACGCGGCCTTCGACCGTGCGTAGCGTTTTGGCAGTTTCGCTCATAGCTCGCCCTTACTTCTTTGCAGTCAGCAGCATGTTGCAGCGAGCAATTTCGCGGCGCACACGGCGGATATCGTGAGTCTTGGTCATTTGACCCGTGGCTTTCTGCATGCGGAGCGAGAATTGCTCTTTTTGCAGGTCCAGCAGGTGGGCTTGTAAATCAGCCGCAGACTTCGAAATTAATTCTTTAAGTTCCATTAGCGCACCGTCCGAACCACAAAGGTGGTCTTCACAGAAAGTTTGGCAGCGGCGAGGCGGAAAGCTTCGCGTGCGATTTCTTCGGAAATGCCTTCCACTTCATACAAGACGCGACCTGGTTGAATAGGTGCGACCCAGTATTCGACGTTACCCTTACCACTACCCATACGAACTTCGATAGGCTTTTTGGAGACCGGTTTGTCGGGGAAAATGCGAATCCACAATTTGCCGCCACGTTTCACGTAACGAGTTACGGTACGACGTGCGGCTTCGATTTGACGCGCGGTCAGCATGCCGTGTTCCGTGGCTTTGAGGCCGAACTCGCCGAAGCTGACAGCTGCACCGCTCCAGCTTAAGCCGTCATTACGACCCTTAAACTGTTTGCGATATTTAGTACGTTTTGGCTGCAACATGGTTAATTACCTCGCGTCACGATCGCGGGCAGGACGGGCAGGACGCGATTCAGTGCGCTCTTCCACTTTTTCCTGGCCAACTTGACTGAAATCAAAGATTTCGCCTTTGTAGATCCACACCTTGACACCGATGATGCCGTAGGTGGTCAATGCTTCGGCGGTGCCGTAATCGATATCGGCACGCAGGGTATGAAGTGGAACGCGTCCTTCGCGATACCATTCCGAACGTGCAATTTCTGCACCATTCAAACGGCCACCCACATTGACCTTGATGCCCAATGCGCCTAAACGCATTGCATTACCGACCGAACGCTTCATTGCGCGACGGAACATGATGCGGCGTTCCAGTTGTTGAGCAATAGACTCAGCAACCAGTTGCGCGTCGAGTTCAGGCTTGCGAACTTCAGCGACGTTGATGTGCGCAGGAACGCCCATCAATTTCGATACATCCGCTTTCAGCTTTTCGATGTCTTCACCACGTTTGCCGATCACCACGCCAGGACGGGCCGAGTGAATGGTGACGCGTGCAGTCTTGTTCGGACGCTCGATCAGAATTTTGGAGATACCAGCTTGCGCGAGCTTCTTGCGGAGCATTTCGCGGACCTTGAGGTCGGCGACGAGATACTCACTGAAGTCACGCTTATTGGCGAACCACTTGGAATTCCAGTCTTTGGAGATACCAAGACGAATACCGGTTGGATGAACTTTATGACCCATCGTTCTTAACCTTTCTTGCCGGAGCCCACGACCACGGAAATGTGGCTGGTGCGCTTGAAGATTTGGGTTCCGCGGCCTTTGGCGCGGGCCATGAAACGTTTCAGGATCGGACCTTCGTCGATCATGATGCTTGCAATTTTCAATTCATCAACATCGGCGCCATTGTTGTTTTCAGCATTGGCGACGGCGGAGTAAACCACCTTGTAAATGATATGAGCTGCTTTCTTGTCGCTGAATTTCAGCAGATCAAGCGCTTTAGCCACCGGCAAACCACGGACCTGGTCAGCGACCAAGCGGGCTTTTTGCGGCGAAATACGTGTAGAGCGGAGAATAGCTTGCATGAGTCAGTCCTTATTTTCCGCCCGACTTCTTGTCGCCGCCGTGACCTTTGAAGGTACGTGTGACGGCAAATTCGCCGAGTTTGTGACCCACCATGTTTTCGTTCACAAGAACGGGCACATGGACCTTGCCGTTATGGACTGCAATGGTGAAACCCACCATCTCAGGCAAAATCATTGAACGGCGCGACCAAGTTTTGATCGGCTTCTTGCTGGAACCCTGCGCTTCCACCTTCTTGATGAGATGGTGGTCAACGAATGGACCTTTTTTAAGTGAACGTGCCATAGCCTATCAACCCCTGCGATCGCGCACGATGAATTTCTGAGTGCGCTTGTTATGGCGCGTCTTGTAACCCTTGGCCGGAGTGCCCCACGGTGAAACAGGATGTGGATTACCTTGGCCGGCACGCGCTTCACCACCACCATGTGGATGGTCCACAGGATTCATGGCTGCACCGCGAACGGTTGGTTTGATACCGCGCCAGCGTTTTGCACCGGCTTTGCCCAATTTTTCCAGGCTGTGTTCGACGTTGCCTACTTCACCAATGGTGGCGTAGCAATCGACGGGCACTTTGCGCATTTCGCCGGAGCGTAAACGCAAGGTTGCGTAGCCGCCTTCACGGGTAACCAATTGAGCACCTGCACCAGCGGCGCGAGCTAATTGGGCACCTTTGCCAGGCTTCATTTCGATGCAATGCACCGTTGAGCCGAGTGGCATATTGCGAAGTGGCAATGCATTGCCGGCTTTGATTGGCGCATCTTTACCTGCGATTAGTTGATCACCGGCTTGAAGGCCTTTCGGAGCAATGATGTAGCGACGCTCACCGTCGGCATAGCACAACAGTGCAATATGGCCAGTACGGTTT
>JBOHYG010000141.1:0-43164 GCA_050737875.1 Arenimonas sp.
CCCAGATGCATGTCATCGGCAACGATCGCACGGCCATCCTTGGTCAAAGCACCAGCAACTGCGAAATTATTGCTGCCGGGTGCGGCAGGTTCGGTGTCGCCATAACTTGTGCCGGCAGCTGGAGTGGGCAGCTTTCGCAGGTCGAGAACATCGGCACTTGGTAATGAAACATTGCCGCGCGGCTCGCCCATCAAGGGCGCATCCCATTCGGTTCCATCGGCTGCAAGCAATTGATAAAGCGCATCCGGCACAGATTGTTTTATTTTCCATAATGCCAATTCGCGTGAGTTGCTTTCATCCTGTAAATCGAAAAACATTGCATATCCGACCATCGCCGAGTCCGACGCTGTCCAGGCTTTCGGTTTGGATTGCAGAAGCAAATATGGCCAGGGTCTTACACTCAGATCAGTCAAGCCCTGATTCACACCATCGGTATAGGCGTTGACGATTGCGAGTTTGTCGCCGGCAAATGCCGACATGTCTTGTTCGACGCGTGCACGCAAACGATGCACGCGGGCGGACTTGTCTTTTTCGAGTGCTTTTTCGCCGAACAGTTCGGAAAGCTCGCCCGCTGCCGAACGCCGCAATAAATCCATTTCAAAGAAACGTTCTTGTGCGTGGATGTAACCAAGCGTGCGAGCCATGTCGGCTTCGTTCTCGGCATGTATGGTGACTGTGCCGAGGGCATCGCGTTCGATTTCGACTGGCGCCGACAAATTCGGAATGGAAATCTCGCCATCCAGTTTGGCCAGGCTGCCGCGCAGCAAAAACCATACGAAGGCCATTGCCAATAACAGTAATGCCAGGATCAAGACCAAACCGCGTTTCAGCCACTTGAACATCGCGAGCCCCTGCAAGTGAGATACCTTAAGTGCATGACAATAAACGATTTTGTGATTTTCGTCCCGACTTGTGTTGACCGCTCCAGAAAGCTGGGTTATGTTCGAGCCATGATGAACATCAACACCAGCATAAATAATAATCGACTGCCCACATTGCGGGTCGGCGACTAGCTGCTTTTTGTTCCTAGTTTTCATACGACGGCCCGCCCACAAAGCGGGCCGTTTTTATTTTCGCCATTTCAAAATCTACGTCAAACAAGAGAGAAAGCCATGTGTTCAATTCTGGGGGTTTTTGATTTAACGGTCGGTACCGATTTACCGGCATTGCGAAGTCTGGCCTTGGCGCAGTCGGCCAAGCAAAGGCATCGCGGACCGGACTGGAGCGGTGTTTATACCGATCCGGATGCCGTACTGGTCCATGAAAGACTGGCGATCGTCGACCCGGCTGGTGGTGCGCAACCATTGCGCTCGGCCGATGGGCGCCTAGCTTTGGCGGTGAATGGCGAAATTTACAACCACCGCGATCTCGAACGCGAATTGAAAACACCTTACGAATTTCAGACCGGTTCCGATTGCGAAGTGATCAATGCCCTTTATGCACAAGAGGGGGCATCGTTTTTATCCAAACTCAACGGCATTTACGCTTTTTGTCTCTGGGATGCCGACAAAAAATCCTATCTGGTTGCACGCGATCCGCTCGGCGTTTGCCCTTTGTATCAAGGTCGTGATTCGCAGGGTCGTTTGTGGATTGCTTCTGAAATGAAAGCACTGGTCGATGTTTGCGATGAAATCGAAGTGTTTCCGCCCGGCCATTACCTCGATAGCACAGAAGGTGAAATCAAACCGTTCTGGCAACCGCAATGGCGGGATTATGAAAAAACCAGAGACGTAAAAATTTCGCACGAAACCTTGCGCAGCAGTTTTGAACAAGCCGTGCATCGCCAGATGATGACCGACGTGCCGTACGGTGTTTTGTTATCCGGTGGACTGGATTCTTCGTTGGTTGCCGCCTGTGCGATGCGTTTTGCACGCCAGCGCGTGGAAGAAGACGACAAGACCGAAGCTTGGTGGCCACGCCTGCACTCATTTGCGATTGGATTGGAAGGCTCGCCCGACCTTGCTGCTGCGAAGGTGGCTGCCGACGCACTTGGTACCATCCATCACGGCTTCAAGTACACCGTGCAGGAAGGACTGGACGCGATTCCCGAAGTGATCCGTCATATCGAAACCTACGATGTCACCACCATTCGTGCATCTACGCCGATGTATTTACTGGCACGCCGCATCAAGGCGATGGGCGTGAAAATGGTGCTGTCGGGTGAAGGCTCCGATGAAATTTTCGGAGGCTACCTGTATTTCCACAAAGCACCGTCGGCATTTGAATTCCATCAGGAGACCGTTCGGAAAATCGATTCCCTGCATTTATTCGATTGTGCGCGCGCCAACAAGGCGATGGCGGCCTGGGGCGTTGAAGCCCGTGTGCCGTTTCTGGATCTGCAATTCATCGATGTCGCGATGTCATTCGACGCCGCCGAAAAAATGGTCAAGCCGGGCGGCATGGAAAAACGCGTATTACGCGAAGCATTCGACGGTGCACTACCGGATTCGATTTTGTGGCGCCAGAAAGAACAGTTCAGTGATGGCGTCGGTTATGGCTGGATCGATTCACTGAAAGCCTTGGCGGAATCGAGTATCACAGATGCCGAACTCGAATCGGCTAAATCGACTTACGAAACCAACCCGCCGCAGAGCAAGGAAGCCCTGATGTATCGACGCATTTTCGATGCGCAATTTCCGAAAGAAACCTGCGCTAAAACGGTACCGGGCGGGAAATCGATCGCCTGCTCATCACCGGCCGCGATTGCCTGGGACGCGAGTTTCGCGAATGCCGCCGATCCATCCGGTCGCGCAGTGAAAGGGGTGCACGAGCAAGCCTTGTAAGCACTTCAAAAAAACGTCGGGCCCTTGAGGCCCGACGTACTTAAGCATTACATCATTTGGCTGATGATGCCCCAGAAGCTCATTACCAGCAGAATTATCTGTGCAAGCGCGCTTACCAGAAAACCCATGCTGCGTTTTTTGGCGTCGGCGATATAGCCGAATACATACCAAAGACGGCCGACCAACCAGGCATAGCCGAGATAGGCGGCATATTGTTCGTTTGAGTAAACCGTTGCCAGCCACAGAAGCGGCAGGAACATCACGGTTTGTTCCAGGGTGTTTTGATGTGCGCGAAATGCGCGTTCAAAATCCGGATGACCGGTGATGGCAGGCGCATGAATTTGGAATTTGCCACGGGCGCGGCCGACAAAAAACATGGCGACTGAAATAACGACGACAGTCAAAGCGGTGATCAAAGCAGCTTGCAGATGCATATCAAGTTCCCTAATGCGCCGGAGTGGCGTGTGGAGTACTCTAAGCGTCAGCTAGCAACAAGCCAAGAGTCAGATCCGCCATGAATGACAAAAACCCGGACACCATGATTGCCGAGCTGAAAAACTGGCTTGAAAAAGCCGTTATCGGCTTGAATTTGTGTCCGTTTGCTAAAGCGGTGCATGTGAAGGAACAGATTCGCTATGTGGTTTCCAATGCGCAAAATGAAGAAGAATTGCTGGCGGATTTACTGGAAGAATTGCAGCTGCTTTACGATGCCGATGTCGAGAAGTTCGAAACAACCTTGTTGATACATCCCTATGTGCTGACCGACTTTCTCGACTACAACGATTTTCTCGAAGTGGCGGATGCCGCAGTGTCGGAATTGGCACTCGATGGCGAAATTCAAGTCGCCAGTTTTCACCCGGATTATCAATTTGCCGAAACCCGCTATGAAGACGTCGAGAACTATAGCAACCGCGCGCCATATCCGTGCTTGCATCTATTGCGGGAGAGTAGCGTAGAAAGGGCGGTTGCCGCATTTCCGGAAGCGGAAAAAATCTACCAGAAGAATATCGATACGCTCAAATCACTGGGCGCGGAAGGCTGGAAGAAATTGTGGCTGTAGGAGCGACGGAAGTCGCGACTTCCATCGCTCCTGCATAAATACAATCAATCCGGCTGCCAGGCGTAACTCAATTTCATGAATAAGGCCCGGCTGGTTGCAAAAAGCTCCGGGAAATCATCGTCGGAATACTGGCCTTCCGAGTAGCCTGCATAAAATGCCGTGCGTGGATTGATTTTATAGGAATACAAAAGTTGCGCGCCGAGATCACTGCTTTCAGAGTTGTAATCGGCCGGGAGATTGTAAAGAAACAGATCACGGAGCGTATTGCCGTACTGCAGTGCAAGCCGCAAACGCTGACGTTGGTTCATCTGCCAGCCAAGACGAATATCACTCAGGTTGGCAACGAATACATCGCCACCGTCGCGCGAAAGGGCCACGTAAGTATGATCGACACGGAAGTTCACCCCTTTGCCGATATTGAGACTGACGAAAGGCTCGATATTGGTGATGTCGGCAAGCCGGGCATTGGTGTAGTCAATTTGTTCGCCTTTTCGAAAAAAGGCGCCCAGGCTCAATCTTGACGTAGGAATGATTTCGCCATACACCGATCCCCAATGTTCACCAAATAGCTGGCCTGCCCAAAAACGATCACGCGACAATGCACCGATTTGCAAAAAGCTTTGCATCGGTCCGTTAATCGAAAAATGGGCTTCCACTTCGCGTTCAAGCAATTGGCCATCGGATCGATGGGTAATATCCCAATCACCATTCAAGCGCATCCTGGTGATTTTGGCCCCATCTTCGCCGTGCCAGGTATGCGAGCCACCAATCACGGATTTGGCAGTATCGACTTGAGTGATAAAACCAAGATCTGCACGGAAGCCCTCATCATAACTAGTGTGCGATGCATAGGCACCCCAGTTGCGGTTGCTGAATTCATAACCTACCGAGAATGCATCACCTTCCTGGTTTGCAGGCAGGCCAAATGACGCCGGATTTTCGGATTCCGATGTCAGCCATTGCGCAGTTACTGTGTGGCCTTTGGTTTGCCAGCGACCATCGATTCCGATGACAGTATTCGAGTAGTCATCACCGCTTCGCAATGTCGAAATCAAACCAACACTGGTTTGGCTGTTGATATCGTAACGATAACGCCCTGCAGCAACCAATGATTCTTGATCGAGACTTTCAAAGCCGGAACCCAGTGCGCCGGGAATAAGGACTTGTGTCACTGAATCCTGAGCGGCAAAAAAACCATACAGATGCTTGCCATCGCGGCCCGTGGCGCGCACGCCATAATCAGGGTCGGCGACCGAGCGTGTGTAGACCACATTGAACGGAGTGGTGAAATAGTCGGCGCCCTCAAGAAAGAACGGCCGTTTTTCCGGAAAGAACAAGGCAAACGTGGTGTTCAAATCCAGTTGCGCCTGGTCGCTTTCGACCTGCGAGAAATCCGGATTGATCGTGCCATTCAAGGTGAGGTTCGTGCCGACGCCCCATTTAACGTCTACGCCCAATTCGTATTGGCCACCATCACTTTGCCAGGCGGAATTGGGAGTGTCCCTCGTTTGCGCGTAACCAGCGGTGAAAGTTGGCGTTACTTCGAGGTCGCGCCCGGGGTTGGCATTCGCAAAACCCTGAAGCTTGCTAAGGCCGCATAAATAGCAATTGTCGCCGCGAATCAATTTGTTGTTGGAAATGCGATAACGATTGTCTCTCGGGCGAAAACGCAGAAAATCGACGCCCCATTTTTGAGCGACGCCATTGGTTTTCTGGAAACGCAGGGTCGAGTAGGGAATACGTATTTCAACCGTATAGCCGCTAGCGTTTATTTTTGTTGCGCTATCCCACAGGCCGTCCCAGGAAGTGTCTTCATTGCCAGTTGCGCCATCGATCACGATGTCGCCCTGTGCACCCAGCGGATTTACGTAAAACTCGTAGCCGCGGCGTTGGTCATTGAAGGTATCGATTGTGAAACCGATAAAGTCATCGTTCCAAAGCGTGTCGCGATCACGCAGGAAAGCGCGTATTTGTTTCGGGTCCGGATCTTCGGCACGGAACGCCAGGAGTACCTCGCGACCATTGTCGGCAATAAGTGCCGTGGTTTTTACCGACGCCGGTGCATTGTCGTTCGGCTGTGTTTCATAAATAAGTTCGACACTGCGCGCTTGCGACCAGAATGCTTCGTCGGGTACGCCATCAAGGACAATTTCACCGGAAAGCGTCGGGACCTCGATGATGGTATCGGGATTTGCGTGAGTGGTTTGACTGGCGAGGGAAGCAACGACGAATAAAAATGCACATGGACGAAAAATCATTGAGTCATTACTTCCCTGTAGTGATTGGCTGTTGTTTAGAAGAGATCGGCCTCCAAATCCATGATGGGGGCTGCACCACTCTTGATTACGGCGACCAGAGAAATCGTCTCCGGAAGCAGCTTGGCATAGTAAAACCGGGCGGTAGCCAATTTCGCGTGATAGAAGTCATGGTCACCGCTTTTTTTCTCGATCGCAGCAATCGAAATTGCCGCCATGCGTGCCCACAACCACGCATAACTTAGATGGCCAATCAAACGCAGATAGGGCACCGATGTTGCCCCGATCTCGTCCGGATTGCCGTGCGCTTTAATCGCGATTGCTTTTGTGACCGACTGCACGGATTGCACGCATGCGGCCAATGGCCCGATAAATTCCTGTATTGCCGGATTTGATTTCTGTTCCGCCATGAAATCGTCGATTAACTTGATGAAGACGGATAATTTCTCGCCTTTGTCGGCCAGAACTTTCCGGCCCAGTAAATCCAGCGCCTGGATACCGTTGGTACCTTCGTAAATCATGTTGATACGGGCATCGCGTACATATTGCTCGATGCCGGTTTCCTGGATGTAGCCATGGCCACCGTAGACCTGCATGCATAAATTGGTGGTTTCAAAGGCGTTATCGGTGATGAAGGCTTTCACTACCGGCGTCAGCAGGGTGACGATATCTTCCGAATGTTTCTTGATTTCGGCATCGACCCCGGATTCTTCCTGATCCAGCAAGAGTGCGATCCAGGTCGTTAAAGCACGGCCTGCTTCGGTGTAAGCACGTGAAGTGAGCAACATGCGACGCACATCCGGATGAACCAGGATGGTGTCGGCCACCTTGTCAGGATTTTTTATTCCGCTAAGCGATCGGCCCTGCAAGCGGTCTTTCGCGTACGCCGTGGCATTTTGATGTGCGGTTTCGGCCAGGCCGAGACTTTGCATGCCGACGCCCAAACGAGCCGAGTTCATCATCACGAACATTGCCGCCAGCCCCTTGTGTGGCTCGCCGATCAACCAGCCGCGCGCCGAGTCCATATTCATCACGCAAGTAGCATTGCCGTGGATTCCCATCTTGTGTTCAATGGAACCTGCAAAAATAGCATTGCGTTCACCGATTTCGCCGGCAGCATTCGGGATAAATTTGGGAACCAGAAACAGGGAAATGCCCTTGCTGCCGGTTGGAGCGTCTGGAAGGCGGGCAAGTACGAGATGCAGGATATTCTCGGCGACATCGTGTTCGCCCGATGTGATAAATATTTTCGTGCCGCTGATGCTGTAACTGCTGTCGCCAAGTGGTTCGGCCTTGGTTTTCAAAAGCCCGAGGTCGGTGCCGGAATGCGGCTCGGTCAGGCACATGGTGCCGCTCCATTGGCCGGTAATAATTTTCGGCAGATACAAATCTTTTTGTTCTTCAGTGCCGTGCGCGATCAAACATTCATAGGCACTGTGCGAAAGACCGGAATACATCAGCCAGGCCTGATTCGCCGAATTCATCATTTCGTAGAGACGATTATTCATCAGGCGTGGCAAGCCCTGGCCGCCATAGCCGACATCGCAACTCAACCCGGGCCAACCGGCTTCTGAAAATTGTTGGTAGGCTTGTTTGAAGCCCTTTGGGGCAGTCACAACGCCGTCGCCATGATATGTGCAGCCTTCGAGATCGCCTGATTGATTCAACGGAAAGGCAATGTTCTCGGCAAACTTGGCGCCTTCTTCGAGCACTGCATTGATCGTATCCGCATCCAGATCAACATACGCTGGCATCTGATTTAGTACGGTCTGTGCATCCAGCAACTCAAACATGACGAAGCGCATGTCGCGTAAAGGCGCGCGATAGGAAGGCATAAGGTTTCCAAGTTAAAAAACTGGATCGAAAATAGCATTCAGCCGGTTAATAATTTGTCAGATTGCCAGCCCGGCAGCATGTCCGCAGGCCCAAGCCCACTGGAAGTTGTAGCCGCCCAGATGGCCGGTGACATCGACCACTTCGCCGATGAAATAAAGATTCGGCACCAGGCTGGATTCCATCGTACTGGACGATAATTGATGCGTGTCGACGCCACCGAGCGTGACCTCGGCAGTGCGATAACCTTCGGTGCCGCTTGCAATGATCGGCCAATGGCCCAGCACGCCGGCAATGGCCTTCAATTGTTTTTCGTTGTATTGCTTCATTGGTTTGTTTTCGAACTCTATCTCGCAAAGTCGATGCGCCAAACGTTTAGGCAGGACATCCGAAAGACAGTTTTTCAATTCGGCAGCAGGATGTTTTGCCAGCTGCGCCTTCAAGAATTCCAATGCATTGATATCCGGCAGTAAATTGGCATGCAACGCCTGGCCAGGTTGCCAGTACGACGAAATTTGCAAAATTGAAGGCCCGCTCAAACCGCGATGGGTTATCAGCATTGCGTTCTTGAATTTCGTTTTTCCGCAAGTCACTTCGACCGGTACCGACAAACCACTCAAGTCGGCCAATTGCTCCTGGGGTTTACCGGTCAGGGTTAATGGCACCAGTCCGGCACGTGTCGGCAATACTTTGTGGCCAAATTGTTTCGCGATTTCATAACCGAAACCGCTGGCACCCATGCTGGGAATCGACAAGCCGCCGCTGGCAATCACGCATTTGCCGGCCTGGATATTGCCTTGCGATGTTCGCAGCAGGAAAGAATCGTTTTTCTTCTCGATGCTGTCCACCGAGCAGGAAATATTGACGCGAACTCCGGCCCATTCGCATTCATCCAGCAGCATTTTGACAATCTGCTTCGACGAGTCATCGCAGAATAATTGCCCCAGTTCTTTTTCGTGATAGGCGATGCCGTGGCGTTCCACCATGTCGATGAAGTGCTGTGGGGTATAACGCGCCAATGCGGATTTGCAAAAATGCGGATTATTGGAAAGGTAGTTGGCTGGTGTCGTGCCGGTATTGGTGAAATTGCAGCGGCCGCCACCGGACATCAGGATTTTCTTGCCACAGCGGTTGGCGTGTTCGATCAGCAACACCTTTTTACCGCGTTGGCCAGCGACGATCGCGCACATCAAACCGGCCGCGCCGCCACCGATAATCACGGCATCGAAGAGTGAGTTGTCAGCCATGAGCAAGCGGTGTCGATTTCATGCCGCCATTTTAACGGCTCCCGATGCCGTATCGCGTTTTTTTTCGTATAGTGGCGGCTGTTCTCGGGAGAATTCTGATGAAAAAGTGGCTGATAGGTTGTCTGGTTACCGGTTTATTGCTGGTGGTGGTCGTTTGCGGAGCGGCGTATTGGTTTGTCTGGCGCCCGTTATCCGAGGCTGCCGGCGGCGATATCATGGGGCAGGTTGACGATCTGAAAAAACTCGGTGAGGCCGAACAAGCGATTAAAAACAAATCGTCCTATACGGCACCTGCCGACGGAAAATTATCCCCGGCACAAGTCAGCGCTTTTATCGCCATCCAGCAAACCATCTCCGACAAAATGGGCAACGATTTTGCATTGATGGAAGAAAAATATAAGAAAATGGATCAGATGGATAACAACTCGGATCCAAGCCTGAAAGATGTTATGGGTGGTGTTGCCGACCTCACCAAGCTGATGGCAAAAGCCAAGCAGGCTCAGGTGGAGGGATTGAACGTACAAAATATGTCGATGGATGAATATCACTGGATCCGTGATCAGGTCAGTGCGGCATTGCCTTATTTATCAGTCGACGTACCATTTCCTGCCCCGGTTGCCGGCAATGAGCCGGAAGTTTCGAGTGAGCCTTCTCATGAAAACAACAAGGCAGAAGCCGGTGACGCCGAATCTGCTGCGGTAGATGAAGCGGTCGCGAAGGCAAAAGCCGAGGCAGAAGAAGCCCTCAAGCAAAACATTCCCGGCGGACAGCAAGTACAGGACATCATGAATGGCCCGGACAGCGAAGCGGTTCGGGCGAATGTCGAGTTGCTGCGCCCCCATAAAGAACTGTTGCTGAAGACACTGACGGCCGCCTGGATGGGGCTGTAAATATAGGGTGCACCCATCGCGCACCACTATGTAATCGAATATGTAATTGAAATTAAAAAGGTGCGCATGATGCGCACCTTTTTTATTTTAAATCTTTTTTATTTTAATTTTTTATTTTAAATCTTCACCAACTGCTTGCCGTAATTTTTTCCAGTTAAGACTCGACGCAGGGCTTCAGGGAAATTTTCCAGGCCTTCAACAATATCCAGCTTGCTTTTCATTTTGCCTTTTGCTGTCATCGCGCCAAGCGCAGCAATGCCTTCCTGGGCGCGATCGAGATAATCGATAATCACGAAGCCTTCCATTCTGCCGCGTGCCGAGATCAGCGATAGGTAATTCGCCGGGCCACGAGCGTCTTTGCCGGCGTTGTATTGCGAAATGCCGCCGCACAAAACGATGCGTGCCTTGAGTTTCAAGCGTTTCAATACGGCATCCAGCGTTTCGCCGCCGACATTGTCGAAGTAGACATCGATGCCATCGGGGCAATGCTCTTTCAATGCGTCGGCAATATTGTCGTTTTTGTAATCGATCACTGCATCTGCGCCGAGTTCGTTTTTCACGAATGCGCATTTTTCAGGGCCGCCTGCAACGCCGATAACGCGGCAGCCCAGATTCTTTGCTATCTGTACAGCGGTAGAACCGACGGCGCCAGCAGCTGCCGATATCACGACGACTTCACCGGCTACCGGCTTGCCGATTTCGGTCAAGCCGAACCAGGCAGTCAGGCCGGTACCGCCGAATACGCTTAAAGCCCAAGCTGGGTCGGGTAGCTGGGCTGCATCGAATACACGCATTCCCTTGCCGTCGCTGACCAGATTGTTTTGCACGCCCATCATGCCGGTCACCCAGGCGCCGACGGCGTATTTTTCGTTCTTCGATTCCGAGACTACGCCAATGGCCGATGCCCGCATCACGGCGCCCATATCAACCGGCGGCCAATAGGATTTTTGTTCGGTCATCCAGATGCGCATCGCAGGATCTATGGAGATGTAACGAACATCAATCCGGATCTGTCCATCGCTCAGTGGGGCGTGGTCTTGCACCCGTAGTTCAAAGTCGCTGTCTTTCGGTTCGTCCTGCGGGCGGGCGGCGAGGTGAAGGGCTTTGTGTTGATTGCTCATAATGAATTCCCAAGTTTGGAGATGAGATGATGAGCTGATTCTAAACCTGGATGGGACTTACAAGTTATTCATTCGTGAAAAATAAAAAACCTCATCATCCCCGAATGCTCTTGTCGGGGATCTAGCGACTTAGGCATCCGTGCAATGTCACTGGGTCCCCGCCTGCGCGGGGATGACGACTCAATAATTTTATTAACTCAGCATCTTTTGCAGTTCATGCGCCAGATTATGTGCATCGCCAGGCCATCGTGCCGATAAATAATGACGATCACGCAGTGCAAAACCCGGCTTGAGGTTTTTCTCGCTATCGCGGGTCAGCGGCATCGGACCTTCGATAAAGTCACTGGCATTCTCCAGCACGGATGTGACTTCGGTTTGCACGCTTTGATCGTAGGTACGGTAATAGTTTTCCAGCCACGCGCGTGTAATCTGCCAGGCCAGCATTTCCTGTTTTTGCAGCAGGGCAGTCGATTTGAATCCATGCAAAATGGATTTTCCGTCTTCGCGAAGACTTCGCGCTGCCAACAGCACACCATGACAAATCGCCACAAGCGGTTTTTTCGCGCCGAAATGCTGGGCGATGTATTTTTGTAATTGCTTGGATTCGAGATAAGGCTTCATGCCCTGGGCATGTCCGCCTGGTAACAAGATGGCATCGAATGATTTTGTCGTAATGTCGTCGTAGCCAATCGGCGATTGAAATTCCGTCGACTGCTGCATCTCGGCATAGGCCGAACGGCCGTTCTTGTCGGCAATAAAAAACGGCCTCAGTATTCCGAGACCGTTTCCATCGATCATTCGCTGGTCTGCAGTCGCCGGTTTTGCATCCGGCGTGGCAAACACAAACTCATGTCCGTGTTGTTTCAAAAAACGCCATGGCACTGCACTTTCGGTCGGATCGAAATCCGTCGACGGCAGTGGCATGAGGATTCTTGCCATAGCAGATTAGGAGCGAGGGCCTTTGCGGTGTGCGCCCGGCTTGCCCGACTTGAATGGGCTATCGCCGAAATCACGTTTTGGCTTGAAAGATTTGCCGCCACCCGGACGTTCCGAACCGAAAGATTTCTTGCCACCGAATTTCTTGCCTTCGGTATCCGGTTTTTCGCTGTCCTTGGTAATGCGCAATTGCTGACCAGCACACCACACGGTTTTCAGGTGACCCAAAACATCGGCTGGCATGCCTTCCGGCAGATCCAGGATGGTGTGGTCTTCGAAAATTTCGATGCGGCCGATGTGTTTGGCATCCAGGCCGGCTTCATTGGCAATCGCGCCAACGATATTGCCTGGCTTCACGCCGTGGTCGTGGCCGACTTCGATACGATAGGTTTCCTTGCCGACATCGGCATCGCGGGCGACGCGTTCTTTCTTCGGCATGGCTGGGCGATCGCTGCGTTCAAAGCGTTCGCTGCGCGGACGTTTTTCTTCATGGGCAAATCGATCAGCGCGTGAAGGACGGTCACGTGGCGACACTTCCGGTTTTGGTTCGCGTTTTGGTTTTTCCATGACCAGCGGCACTTTGCCGCGCGCCATTTTTGCCAGAGCTGCTGCAATTTCAATCGCGGGAATATTTTTCTCGCGTTCGAAATCTTCAACCACCGATTGGAACAAACTCAGGCCGCCGGTCGCCAATGTTTCGGCGATCTGGTTTTTGAATTTGGTAATGCGAACGGTGTTGACGTCTTCCAGCGTCGGCAATTCCATCTGCGTGACCGGCTGTTTGGTATGGCGTTCGATCGTGCGCAACAGGCTTTGTTCGCGCGGCGTGATGAACAAAATCGCATCGCCGCTGCGGCCGGCACGGCCAGTGCGACCGATACGGTGCACGTAGCTTTCGGTGTCGTATGGCACGTCGAAGTTGATCACGTGACTAATACGGTCCACGTCGAGACCACGGGCTGCAACGTCGGTCGCGACCAGGATATCGATCTTGCCGTCTTTCAGGTTTTGAATGGTGCGTTCACGCTGGGCTTGTTGGATATCGCCGTTGATCGCGGCAGCGGAGAAACCACGCGCCGACAATTTTTCGGCCAATTCTTCGGTGCCCAATTTCGTGCGTGCGAAAACAATCATGCCGTCGAAAGTTTCAGCTTCCAGGATGCGGGTGAGTGCATCAAGTTTGTGCAGACCGCTGACCATCCAGTAACGCTGGCGGATATTGTCGGCGGTACGGGTTTTCGCTTCGACGGTAATTTCCGACGGCGATTTCAGGTAGGTTTGTGCAATGCGCTTGATCTGCGGCGGCATGGTGGCCGAGAACAATGCTGTTTGACGCACGGCCGGCATTTTTTTCAGGATGCTTTCGACGTCGTCGATAAAGCCCATGCGTAACATTTCGTCGGCTTCGTCGAGCACCAAAGTCTTGATGTTCGACAAATCCAGCGTGTTCTTCTCCAGATGGTCGATCACGCGGCCAGGCGTGCCGACAACGACGTGGACGCCGCGACGCAGAGCCGACAATTGCGGACCATAGCTTTGACCGCCGTAAATCGGCAGCACGTGGAAGCCCGGCATGTAGGTGGCATATTTCTGGAATGCTTCGGCAACCTGGATCGCCAGTTCGCGGGTAGGTGCCAACACCAGAGCCTGCGGTTTGGTTTGTTCAATCTTGATCTTGTTCAACAGCGGCAGTGCAAAGGCGGCGGTCTTGCCGGTACCTGTTTGCGCCTGGCCGATGATGTCGCCACCCGCAAGAATCAAGGGTATGCAGGATGACTGGATAGGGGATGGAGATTCGTAGCCGATTTCCTTGAGAATCCGCATTAGCGGCTCACTCAAATTCAAATCGGAAAATAGGGAAATTGGCGCTTCAGACATGGTGTACTCACAGTTTCGTTCGAGTCGCCCAATGCGATAGAACGCGGCGCATAGTTTACTCTCTTATGGGTGGAGCCGCGGCTCCATTTGCGCTTGTGGCATCATGTGACAAGGTACTTAAACGCTTCGGAGAGCTTTAGATGGCGTATTTCTGGGTTAAATCGCTGCATTTGTTGTTTGTGATTGCATGGCTGGCATCAGTGTTTTACCTGCCCCGCATATTGCTAAATATCAACGAATGCGCAGGTCAGCCGACAGTACAGGAGCGTTTGGTACTGATGGGCATGCGCCTATATCGGTTCGGCCATACAATGTTTGGCATCGCGATGGTTTTCGGTGTGACGCTGTGGCTGCATTTTGGAATGAAAGGCGGCTGGTTGCATGTGAAGCTTTTATTGGTCGCATTGTTGCTCGTGTATTTCATCATGACAGGCAAAATGTTGAAGCGCGCTGCGGCAGGCGGAAAACTGATGTCGACGAAAGCATTGCGTTGGTATAACGAATTGCCGATTTTGCTCGCGCTCGGTGCGATTTATCTGGTGATTGCAAAGCCGTTTTGAATCGCGGTATCTCGGCAAATAAAAAAGGCCAGCTTTTACAAGCTGGCCCCGAGTGCAAAGAGCACTAAACTAATTTATTAACCGCGTTGTGCGGCTGGATCACGACGCTTCGGACCATTGCTGTTGCCATGCTTTTTCGGACCAGCATGGGCATGCGATGCCGGCTGTCCGGTTTTGCCTGGTGCAGCATGCGGACGGCGACCGCGTTTTTGCGGAGCACGATCACCGCTTGGACGCGGATTGCTTGCAGGACGGCCACTGTCATTGCCCATGCGAATCGCACGGCTGGCTTCAAAGCCAGGCACGGTAATCATTTCAATATCGGCTTTCAACACGCGATGAATCGCGCGCAGCAATTGTGCTTCTTCCGGAGCGACCAAAGAAATCGCTTCACCGGTTGCACCGGCGCGGCCGGTACGACCAATGCGGTGGATGTAATCTTCGGCGACCATCGGCAAGTCGTAATTGATCACGACTGGCAGTTGTGGAATATCCAGACCGCGTGCGGCGACGTCGGTAGCAACGAGAACGCGGGCTTTGCCGGATTTGAAATCATTCAATGCTTTCAAACGTTGGGCCTGCGATTTGTTGCCGTGAATTGCCACGGAACGAATGCCGGCTTTTTCCAGATGTTCGGCCAAACGATTGCAACCGTGCTTGGTTTTACCGAATACCAGAATTTGTTCCTGATAACGTTCGGCCAGCATTTGCGTCAGCAAGTCACGCTTGCGACCGGTATCAACCGGATGTGCACGATGGCTAACCGAAGCAGCAACGGCGTTTTGTGCCGAGACTTGAACCTGGGTCGGATTTTTCAGGAAATCGATTGCGAGTTTCTTGATTTGTTCTTCAAAGGTTGCCGAGAACAGCAGTGTTTGACGCACTTTCGGCAGATAGGTCAGTACGCGGCGGATAGCAGGCAGGACGCCCATGTCCAGCATGCGATCGGCTTCATCGAGTACCAGCATTTGGACGTCGCCCAATTGCAGCGTGCCTTGTTCGATGTGATCGATCAAACGACCCGGCGTTGCGACCAAAATATCAACGCCACGACGCAATGCATCGATTTGCGGACTCATGCCGGCGCCACCGTAAACGACGGTCGAAGGCATGCGCAGATATTTACCGTACTTGCGAATGCTGTCGTGCACTTGCACGGCCAGTTCGCGGGTAGGGGTAAGAATCAATGCGCGCGGACGACGTGATTGACGTGGTGTGGTCAATTCGCTGATGCGTTGAAGCATAGGCAATGCAAACGCGGCCGTTTTACCGGTACCGGTTTGTGCGCCGCCGAGTAAATCACGGCCAGCAAGAATAAGGGGAATGGCTTCGGCCTGAATCGGCGTGGCAGTGGTGTAATTACTTTCGGACAGCGCGCGCAGCAGCGCGGGCGATAGCCCAAGCGTTTCAAAAGACATGTGTAGCTCCGTTGTACCCGGAGCTTTCCCTGAAACCGTGCTCGGAGTTTGATATGTCGCCTTGGAATGAAATCAGACTAGGCGGTTTGCGCGACGAAACGTACGGGAGAGGTGGCTTGTTCGGTCCTTGGACCGCCGGCCAGCCAAGGGGACAACGAACCCGGAGCAGCAAACGGGGCGAATTATGCACGACAAACTGGGCATACGCCAGCTAAATATTGATTATTTAAAGGATTTTTTGTGATGAAAGGGGTGGTTTCTGAACCACCCCTTCATAAGTCATGCAAATAAAGGCAGCAAAAAGGCAAAGAACGCGCCGATGGCAAAACAGATCACGGCGAAGCCATAGACCCAGACGCCGATTTTCCGGATGCGATTGCAGGCGCGGGCAAGTTCAGGGTCTGTCGGGCAAGGCAGGCTGCGGGCATGCCATTGGCCATATCCTGCCAATAACAGCAAAACAGCCGCCACGCCGAAGACCTGGGCCTTGTTTTCCGACAGCCAGATCAGACCTGGCACATTGCCGACAATGCCTGCCAGAGTCGCACCGGCGCCCAATGCAACGAATAACGCCGGTAATGCGCAGCACACCAGGGTGCCGGTGCTGGTAAACAGCGATAAAAACGCCAGCCCGGTTCCGCGCTTTAGCGCGCGGATTTCATCGTTCACGATTTCACCTTCGTACGGATGTCGTTGATGGTTTTGTCAGTGCGCTTGATACCTAGCATGGTGTAACCCGCATCGGTAATAGCTTTCTTGAGTTGGGCGTCGCTAATGTCCTGGCCGTTTTTCAAGGAAATTGCGACCAGCTTGTTTTCCAGACTAACCACCACGTCTTCGGTAGCCGGGAATTTACGCATGGTTTTTTCGATGCCCTGCGCGCAAAAAGCGCAGACCAGTCCGTTGACTTCCATTTCAATGGTTTTTGCCTGGGCAAAAATCGGCATTAAAAAAATCGATATTGCTAAAACAATCTTTGAAAAAGTTTTCATAAATAAGTCCTGATAGAGTGAATTTCAGAAATTGAACATCGCCATTGCTTGCAGTTTTCTCTCGTTGGTCACACCGGCTTCAATCCAGGTGCCATTCTTGAAAAAACGCAGCAGTAAAGCGGTTTCAACTCCATCGTACAAAGGTCGGTCATAGGTTCTAGCCTGGAATACAACCCAGGTCGCCATGGTGTCGTAGTCGTGCTGATATGGCGCGACACCCAGTTGTAGCGTGTTGGTGTGATGTTTGAAGCTGTCTGCATCCTGCCAGTCGGTACGCAATGAGCCGTAAATTCGACGAGTTTCATAGTCGAATTGCGCACCATAATTCCAGGCTGTTTCCGAGCCCGCAAAAGCATTGCTGCGGGCCTGTCCGACACCGCCCCAGACGAACACATTGGCTTGCGCCGCAGGCATGTTCCAGCGCTTGGCCAAGCCGTTCAAACGCAGGTAGGTGACGCGATCCCGTGTGTCGCTTTCTTCGAGATTGAATCGCACGCCGCCAATTCCCGCTGACCACCAGTATTTCGGTGCATAGAAAGCCTGTGCTTCGGTCATGGTGCCGCCGCCATATTCCACCATCACCGTGCTGCCTTTGGCGAAGGAAATGGGTTTGGCTTCGGCCGCGTGCCAGGCCATTGCAAATAATAATCCGCAGACAAGAGCCTGCTTGATTTTGTTCATTGTGATTCTCCGATTGAAAACATTAATCCGCACTTGAATAAGTGCGTGTTCGGAGTTCAGGCAATCGGTGGCCGGATAGGCGGAGAAGGTTTGATCGAGTCAATGCCGCGCATGTTGGCAATAAACACGTGGCGGGAAACCGGTATGAAAAATGTTTGTACGCGAACCTGAAAATGGGTGCCGGGAGGCATCATGCAATCGGAATCTGCACAATCGCCATCGTCGCAGCATGGCATTGATGGCATGCCGTGCTCCAGGTCCGATGTATCAGATACTCGCATGTCCGGCATATCGTGGCAGGGAGGCATTTCCTGTTCGGCAACTTGCGTTTGATCCGGCATTTTTACGTTCAACCCGTGTGCCGCGTAACCGATGCTTTGCACGCACAGTAAAAATACCAATAGCAGGATCGGTAATTTTTTGTGGCTGCGCTGGCGCTTGGATACAGGCATCTGGGATGGGAATCGGGGCTGAAAACAAGAGTTGATACGGCACTGTACCTACATCAGCAGGCGTTTGGCACCTACATAGAATTTGGTCCAGTAGGGCGTATCAAGCTTGTCGATACGGACTACGCCGCCTGAGCTTGGCGCATGAACGAAACGGTTTTCACCGACATAAATTCCGATATGGCTGACGCGGCCGCCGCGGGAATTGAAATAGACCAGGTCGCCGGCTTGCAAATCGTCACGATCGATTGCCTTGGCATCGATGTCGATAAGCTCGCGGGTGGTGCGCGGCAGCTTCAAACCGGCAGCTTCATTAAAGACAAAGCCGATCAGTCCGCTGCAATCGAAGCCGGTATCTGGCTGGGTGCCTCCGTAATGATAGGGAGTGCCGACCAGGCTAATGGCGCGAAAAATGACTTCATTGCTGACCTGGCTTAAATCGCGCGCTTCAATGCTATCGGCATCTTCAAGACGGTGGGTTTGCGAGCTTTCATAGGCTTTTTGCGGGGATTGGGTGGTGGCGCAGGCGGTCAATAAACACATTAAAAAGCTTGAAGAGAGTGCTAAAAACCGCGATTTTGCTGGCAATAAAGTCATAGGCTGGGGATAATGCGCGTCCGAATTCATGGCCGCAGTTTGCCTTAACTGGGCCCATCACGTTGATAAATTAGGGTTAAAAATGAAAATTGACAAAAATTCCGTCGTGCATTTCCATTATTCCGTGTCCCAGCCGGGCATGCCGCAAATGGAAAGTTCGCATGATCGCGATGCCATGGCGATCCTGATCGGACACGGCAATATTATTCCCGGTCTGGAAGAAGCGATGATCGGTCGCGAAGCCGGCGAAAAGTTCTCGATTACCATCACGCCAGACCAGGCCTATGGCGAACGTCGCGATGGATTGAATCAACGCATCCCACGCAAATTGTTCAAAGGCGCCAAGCTTGCACCTGGCATGCAAGTGGTATTGCCGACGGAAATGGGTCCACGCCCGATGACCGTATTGAAAGTGGGCATCAGTGTTGTGGACGTGGATTTGAACCACCCGATGGCTGGCATGACCTTGAATTTCGAAACCGATATAGTTTCTGTTCGCGAAGCAACAACCGAAGAACTCGAGCACGGCCATGTACACGGTGATGGCGGCGTCCAGCACTAACGATTAGCACCAGCAGGAGATTACGGCATGGATAGCATTGCGATTACCACGGAAGCACCTGCCGTAGCCCCTCCCCAAAAAATGGCCCGCATCGAAATACTCGATGTATTACGCGGCTTTGCGTTACTCGGCATTTTTTTGATGAATATCGAGTACTTCAATCGACCTTTCCAGGAGTTCGGCCATGGAATTCCTGGTGGAACCGTTGGGTTGGATTATCTGGTCGCCAGGCTCACTGAAATTTTCGTGACGGGTAAATTTTGGGTGTTGTTTTCGATGTTGTTCGGCATGGGCTTCGTCGTGATGCAGAACCAGGCCCGAATCGATGGCCGGCCATTCGTAGCAATTTATCTGCGCAGGACCGGTGCCCTGATGGTTTTCGGATTACTTCATATCGCCTTGCTATGGTCTGGCGATATTTTGCATTCCTACGCTTTGGTCGCTTTTGTCTTGATGTGGATTCCACTGGTTTCGGTTCGCGCCTCAAGCTGGATTGGCGCGGTTATGTACACCGCGCCGGCGTTTCTTTCCCTGTGCTTCGGCATCCTGATGAGTTTTGCCCCAGGGGATGCAATGGAAGAAATGAGCGCGCGATCAGCTGAGAATACCCGGATAGTTGCCGCGGTCGCCAAAATTTATTCCGAAGGAAGTTACGCCGAAGTCGTGCAACAGCGTGGGCAGGATTTCCTGCACTTGCTTGCATTCGAACCCTTCGTGTTCATCAGCGCCTTCGGCGTTTTTCTTATTGGCGCGGCAATCATGCGCTCGGGACGTCTGCTCGATCTGAAAACCAATCGTGCTTTTTTTCTTAAAGCGATGGCTTGTTGCGGTGTGTTGGCGATAGCTTTTATTGGCCTGGCGAACCTATTTTATGGCCATGGTGCAATGGAACCCAAAGGAATGATTGAACAGGGCTTGATGATGATCGGCAATTTGCCGCTCAGTCTGTTCTACCTTTCCACCATTGCATATGCGATGTCGTACGGCTCAGGCAGCAAAATATTGGGTGTGTTCGCACCAGCGGGGAAAATGGCCTTGACCAATTACCTGACGCAATCGCTGATCGGCAGTCTGGTTTTTTATGGTTATGGACTCGGTTTCTGGAAGCATTTGGGACGAGCCGAGCTTGCAGTATTCGTGGTGTCGGTATTTATCGTGCAAATTATTTTCAGCCATATCTGGTTGCGATATTTCCGCTATGGTCCGATGGAATGGTTGTGGCGCGCATTGACTTATTGGACTTTGCCAGCGATTCGCCGTTAATTCGAGCAAAAAAACGGCGCAGAAGCTAAAATCCGGTTATGCAGAAAAATATGCCGGATGTCTTGATTTTGGGTGGTGGCGTCATCGGCCTGGCTACAGCCTATTACCTGTTGAAAGCGGGCAGGACTGTCTGCATTCTCGAGCGCGACAGCATTGGTGCAGCCACATCATTCGGTAATTGCGGCACGATTACACCCAGCCATATTCCGCCACTGGCTGCGCCGGGCATGGTTTTGAAAGCCATGAAATGGATGCTGACTCCGGATGCGCCGTTCTATGTCAAACCGACGCTGGATCCGAATCTGGTTTTCTGGTTGTTGAAATTCGCGAGCCGCTGCAACGAACAAGATTGGCGCGCGAGCTCGCTTGCGAAAATGGACTTGCTGCACAATTCACGTCGTTTGCTCGAGAGTCTGGTCAAACAAGAGAATTTCGATTGCGAATTTTCCGCAACCGGCATGCACAATATTTACAAAACGCAGGCCGGGTTTGAAAAAGCGGCGATTGAAGCCGAAAGAGTGCGCGAATTTGGTTTGGAGCCGAAAATTTTATCAGCCGAAGCACTTGCCGCAGACGAGCCTGCTCTGAAATCGGGAATGGCAGGTGCCGTGCATTATCCGGGTGATGCCCATTTGCGACCGGATTACTACACGGCGGAATTGGCAAGAGTCATCAGGCAACTTGGCGGCGAGATCATCGAACAATGCGAAGTGATCGGCATCGAAACAGATCACGATTCCGTGCAGAAAATAACTACCTCGCGCGGCGAATATCGGGCGCAGGAATATTTATTCGCGCTCGGCCCCTGGTCGCCGAAAGTACTGAAGGCCATTGGCATCAATTTGCCGGTGCAGCCGGGCAAAGGTTATTCGATTACCTATTCACGCCCGAGTATTGCGCCGAAGCGCCCGATCGTCTTGAAAGAACGCAGCGTGTGCGTGACCACCTGGGGTAGTGGCTATCGCCTGGGCAGCACGATGGAATTTTCCGGTTACGACGATCGCCTGAACCGCCGTCGCCTGGATGCGTTGGAGCGCGGTGCCGACGAATATTTGCGGGAAGCGGTGGGCCCGTTGAAAATAGAAGAATGGTTTGGCTGGCGACCGATGACCTGGGACGATTTGCCGATTCTCGGTGTTACGCCGAATTATAAAAATGCCTGGCTCGCTACCGGTCACGGCATGCTGGGTGTCAGTATGTCGACGGCCACCGGTCGTTTAATGACGGATTTGATCTGTCGGCGTGCTCCGATATTCAATCCGGCACCATATTCCATCCAAAGGTTTGTCGCCTGATGAAAAACGATATCTTGCAAATTCACCAAGGCGTAGGACCACTGCTGATCAGCTTGCCGCACGACGGTAGCGCGATTCCCGAACCCTTGCAGGAACGCATGTTGCCTTCCGCCCGAACAGCTCCCGACACCGATTGGTATGTGAGCCGTTTGTATTCTTTCGCGAAGTCATTGGGTGCCACCATTTTGCAGCCGAAATACTCGCGTTATGTGATCGATCTGAATCGCCCGCCTGACGATGTCAGTTTGTATCCGGGGCAGAACATCACTGGCCTGTGCCCGACCCGGCAATTCACTGGCGAAGATGTCTACCTCGACGGGCAAGAGCCTGGCGCGGACGAAATTGATTCGCGTATCGAACAGTATTGGCGGCCTTATCACGATGCCCTGAAAGTACAGATTGAACGCCTGCACTCGCTGCATGGCCGCGTTTTGTTGTGGGAGGGGCATTCGATCAAGTCGCAAGTGCCGTTTTTATTCGAAGGCCGACTGCCTGATTTCAACGTCGGCACGGTCGCAGGTGCGAGCTGCAAACCAGATACGCAGAAAGCCATTGAGCAGACGCTCGCCAGTCAGTCGAACTTCAGCTGGGTCACCAATGGTCGCTTCAAGGGTGGCCATATCACGCGCCATTATCACGATCTCGGAACAAATATTGAAACTGTGCAGCTGGAGCTTGCACAATGTACCTACATGGATGAAAACAGCTTGCGCTACGATGAGGCGCTTGCAGGCAACACGCAGCAGCAAATTCTAACCATGCTGGAGGCCGCATTGTCATGAAAAATTCCGACCCGAAATCACATAGCATGAAATTTGGCGGCTTCTGGGATCGCGTTCTGTCGATCGGCATTCTCGTGTTTTTTCTGTACCTGGTTTATCTGGCGCTGAATGGCAATCTTGATGCCGAGGTTAACAAGTTTGCCGCATGGTTAAAGCGGCTATTCAGCTGATTTGTAGGAGGGACTTCAGTCCCGAATGTTCTGCGAGATTGTCGGGGTTTAAACCCCTCCTACAAAACGAAAGAAATCAAATTTCCAGCGACGCCATATCGCCCTTCAATTCAAGCCAGGCTTTGCGGTCGCTGGCACGCTTTTTCGACAGCAGCATATCCATCAGCGATTTCGTTTCGGCGGCATCGTCAACCGTGAGTTGGACCAGGCGGCGGGTATCGGGATGAATGGTGGACTCGCGCAATTGCGAAGGATTCATTTCACCCAGTCCTTTGAAACGGGTGACATTGACTGCGCCGCGCATTTTTTCCTTCTCGATGCGTTCCAGAAGTATGCGTTTTTCTTCTTCGTCCAGCGCATAGAAAACCTGCTTGCCCACGTCGACGCGGAATAGAGGCGGCATCGCGACAAAAATATTGCCGGCCTTTACCAGGGCCGGGAAATGCCTGAGGAACAAGGCGCAGAGCAAGGTCGCGATATGCAAACCATCGGAGTCGGCGTCGGCCAGAATCACGACCTTGCCGTAACGCAGGCCATCGATTTTATCGACGCCAGGATCGCAGCCAATTGCAACCGCGAGGTCGTGTACTTCGTTGGATGCAAGCACACCACCGCTTTCCACTTCCCAGGTATTCAGGATTTTTCCGCGCAACGGAAGAATCGCCTGGAAGTCTTTGTCTCGTGCCTGTTTTGCCGAACCGCCCGCCGAATCGCCTTCGACCAGAAATAATTCGGTACGTGACAAATCCTGAGAAATACAGTCGGCCAGTTTTCCGGGCAGGGCGGGGCCCTGGGTGATTTTCTTGCGGACAATTTGTTTTTCGGTTTTCAAACGCGTAGTCGCGCGCTCGATGGCGATTTGGGCGATTCGTTCACCAAGTTCAGTATGGGTATTCAACCAAAGCGAGAAAGCATCGTGCGATGCGCCCTCGACAAAACCGGCGGCCTGCCGCGAAGAAAGCCGTTCTTTGGTTTGACCCGAGAATTGCGGGTCGGTCATTTTCACCGACAGCACATAACTCACGCGGTCCCAAACGTCTTCCGGCGCCAACTTCACTCCGCGTGGCAACAGGTTACGGAAATCACAGAATTCACGCAGCGCATCGGTAAAGCCGCTACGCAGGCCGTTCACGTGCGTACCGCCTTGTGCGGTTGGAATCAGGTTGACGTAGCTTTCCTGTACCAATTCGCCTTCAGGCAACCATGCGACGGCCCAATCCACCACTTCGGTATCTTTGCTCAGGTTGCCGACAAATAATTCGTTTGGGATGTATTCGCGGTTCGCCAATTCGCCACGCAAATAATCACTCAGACCGTCTTCGTAAAACCATTCATTGCGCTCGCCGGTGGCTTCATCGAACAATTTCACGGTCAGTCCCGGGCAAAGCACGGCTTTGGCACGCAATAAATGTCGCAATGCCTTCACTGCATATTTCGGCGTATCGAAATATTTTGCATCGGCCCAGAACCGTACGCGGGTACCGGTGTTGCGTTTGCCGACCGCGTTGATGATTTCCAGTGGCGAAGTACGATCGCCGTTCTGGAATTCCATGCGGTACTCGTTGCCGTCGCGTTTGATGAACACTTCGACCTTTTTCGACAACGCATTCACCACGCTGACACCGACGCCGTGCAAGCCGCCGGAAAACGTGTAGTTTTTATTGGAGAATTTTCCACCTGCGTGCAATCGGGTCAAAATCAATTCGACGCCCGGAATTTTTTCTTCCGGATGGATATCGACCGGCATGCCGCGGCCATCGTCGCTGACTTCGCAACTGCCATCGGCATATAGCGTGACTTCTACCGTTTTCGCGTGGCCGGCGAGGGCCTCGTCGATCGAGTTATCCACCACTTCCTGCGCCAGGTGATTCGGGCGGGTTGTGTCGGTATACATGCCTGGGCGGCGTTTGACCGGGTCGAGACCGGATAAGACTTCAATGTCGGCGGCGTTATAGCGTGAATTCATCGGTTGATTATAGTTGAACAAAGGCGAGCAGGATGGCCTTGCATTGAGAAATGGTCAAGAAGTCAGCGTGATTTTCAGTCGCATGGCCGCGCAATGCGGGAAAATTTTCACAAGACGGCTATGAAAAACCGCTTTTTTTCGAAATAAAATCTCGCGTTCATGTTTCCGTTATGTTCGTCTTGAAAGCCTTGAAATACAAAGGATTTGGAATTTGCATGAATGATTTTTCCATTCATGCCTGGTGGTTTTTCCCTATGCTGCTTCTGTCTGTTTACTGAATCACAAAACCGAGGTTCACAAGAAGTTTATTTTTTCGGTTTTATGGTGGTTCCGTTGCTGATGCAACTGCTCAATGGACCATCAGATATTCAGGAGAAACATTATGCGTAAACTTATTCTCACAACATTGATTGCCGCTGTTTTCGTCGCTCCCGCCGCTATGGCTCTCGGTCTTGGTTCCGGAGTGGGAGGCGGCCTTACCGGTGGCGTGGGTGTTCCCAGTCCGACCATTGGCGTGGGCGGTGGTGTTACCGGCAATGTAGGCTCTACAGTTCGTACCGATGCGGTAACTGATCGTGTCGACACTGCTGAGCAGAAAGCGAGAGCAGAAGCGCGAGCTGCCAAGAAAGCAGCGAAGGCCGAAGCCAAAGCTGCAAAAGCAAAGGCTGAACAAACCGCTGAATCCGCCAAGGCAATTGCTGCCGCAACGACTGATACTGCCCAGCAAACTGCTGCAAATGCCCAAGGCAGCGCAAATGCCAGTGCCCAGGGCGGTGCAAGCGCTTCCGGCCAATCGGCGGTAGCTACAGATGGTACGCAAACTTCGGCTCAGGCGGCTGGTAGCGGCAATGCTTCAGCACAAGCGAATGGCTCTGGTTTGGCGGTCGCCGCCAATGTCCAAGGCGATGCCAAGGCTGAAAATATGGACAAATCTGCTGATCAAGCCTCGGAAACCGATAAACCAACGGCAAGCGACAAGAAAAAAGCCGGATCAAGCAAGGACCAGGCAAAAAATAACAATCAGCAAGCCGATGACAAGGATAGCGAGCAAGACTAAGTATTTACTGGCTTCAGGCACAAACCCCGGAGGAATTTCTCCGGGGTTTTTTCGTTTCAAGTGAAATTATCGGTCGCGGACATGGCCCCAAGTCTGTAAAATGAAGCTTTCCAGCGCCAGGTTCAGCAATGACGCGTTTAATTTTTGTTACCGGTGGTGTGGTGTCCTCGCTAGGCAAGGGCATTGCGGCCGCTTCTCTCGCAGCCATACTTGAGGCTCGCGGCCTTAAAATCACCATGATGAAGCTCGATCCCTATATCAATGTGGATCCGGGCACCATGAGTCCATTCCAGCACGGCGAGGTTTACGTCACCGACGACGGCGCCGAAACCGATCTCGATCTTGGGCATTACGAGCGCTATGTGCGCACCCGTTTGACCCGGAAAAATTCGATTACCACCGGTCGTATCTACGAAAACGTGATTCGCAAGGAACGCCGTGGTGATTATCTCGGTGCCACCGTGCAGGTCATTCCGCATATCACCGATGAAATCAAACGCTGCATTTTCGAAGCCACCGACGGTTTCGATGTTGCCTTGGTGGAAATCGGCGGTACCGTCGGCGATATCGAATCGCTGCCGTTCCTGGAAGCCATTCGTCAAATCCGCAGTGACCGTGGTCGCGAAAATGCGATCTTCATGCATTTGACCCTGGTGCCCTACATTGCGGCGGCCGGTGAATTGAAAACCAAGCCGACCCAGCACTCGGTAAAAGAATTGCGCACGATTGGTATTCAGCCGGATATCTTGCTGTGCCGCAGCGAACGTCCGTTGCCGGAAGGCGAGCGCAAGAAAATTGCGCTGTTCACCAATGTCGACGAGCGCGCAGTTATTAGCTGCGTCGACGTCGATAACGTTTACAAACTTCCGTTCTGGTTGCATGACCAGAAGCTCGACCAAATCGTGATCGAGCGCCTGCGTCTGGAAGCTATGGCCAAACCTGCCGATCTGTCCGAATGGGCTGCTGCTGTCGATGCTGCCGATAATCCGATTGATGAAGTGACTGTCGCCGTGGTTGGTAAATATGTCGACCATCAAGATGCCTACAAATCCTTGTCGGAAGCTTTGCGTCACGGCGGTTTGCGTCAACGTACCAAAGTACGTCTGAAATGGCTGGAGTCCGAACAGGTCGAAGCTGATAACGGTAAATGTTTGAGCGATGTCGACGCGATTTTAGTGCCGGGCGGATTCGGCGATCGAGGATTCGAAGGCAAGATTTTGACCTCGAAATACGCACGTGAAAACAATGTGCCGTATTTCGGTATTTGCTATGGCATGCAAGCTGCAGTAGTCGATGTGGCTCGTCATCTGGCTGGCTTGCCGCATGCGAATACCACCGAAAACGACAAAAACTGCATTGATCCGGTCATTGGGTTAATCACCGAATGGCGTACCGCCAGCGGCGATATCGAAAAACGCGGCGAAGATTCCGATCTCGGCGGCACCATGCGACTGGGCTTGCAGGAATGCCGTTTGAAGCCGGGCACCAAAGCTCGCGCCATGTACGGCAAGGATGTCGTGGCGGAACGTCATCGTCACCGTTACGAATTCAACAATCGTTATCGCAATCAACTCGAAGAAGCAGGCTTGGTGATTTCGGCAAAATCGATGGATGATTTATTGGTCGAAATGATCGAGCTGCCAAACCACCCATGGTTTGTCGCCTGCCAGGCGCATCCGGAATTTTTATCGACACCGCGCGACGGGCATCCATTGTTTATCGGCTTTATTCGCGCGGCACGCGAACATAAAGCTGGCGGTAGCTTATTGAAAGAGGTGAGCGCATGAAGCTCTGCGGTTTTGAAGTCGGTTTGGACAAACCATTTTTTCTGATTGCGGGTCCATGTGTAATCGAGTCCATGCAATTGCAAATGGACGTGGCCGGCAAGTTGAAAGAAATTACCGGCCAATTGGGTATACCCTTTATTTTCAAATCCAGTTTCGACAAGGCCAACCGCACTTCCGGCACCAGTTTTCGCGGCCCGGGTCTGGAAGAAGGCTTGAAAGTTTTGGCCGAAGTTAAAAAACAAATCGGCGTGCCGGTCTTGACCGACGTGCATGAATACACACCGATGGACGAAGTGGCCAGCGTTGTCGATGTACTGCAAACGCCGGCATTCCTGTGCCGTCAAACCGATTTCATCCAGCGCGTCGCGGCAACCGGCAAGCCGGTCAATATCAAGAAAGGGCAATTCCTTTCTCCATGGGAAATGAAACATGTTTCCGCGAAGGCGCAGGCGACCGGCAACCAGCAAATCATGGTCTGCGAACGCGGTGCGAGTTTTGGCTACAATAATCTTGTCTCGGATATGCGCTCGCTTTCAGTAATGCGCGATACCGGTTGTCCTGTTGTATTTGATGCAACGCATTCGGTGCAATTACCCGGTGGCATGGACGGCAAATCCGGTGGTCAACGCGAGTTTGTACCGGTGTTATCGCGTGCTGCAATGGCTGTCGGCATCGCCGGCATCTTTATGGAAACCCATCCGGATCCGGACAAGGCGCTGAGCGACGGGCCCAATGCGTGGCCGCTGCCGAAGATGGAGGCGCTACTGACCACGCTGCTCGATCTCGACCGCGTTACAAAGGCCAGCGGTTTTCTGGAGCAACTATGAGAAGTCGCATTGGACGTACGGCGATCCTCGTAGTCCTGCTGGGTCTGCTTGGTTGTTCCAATCTTCCTCCTGATCGAATGAGTTCGTTTCCCACGGATTCGCCCCCTCCTGTTGGGCCGTCCCTATCCGAGGGCGAGCATGAGGAATTGTTGGCCAAGGCAAGAGCGAGCCTGGAATGCTCCTATGCCTGGGCGCAGCAGAACAACTTGAAAACTGATGGCCTCTACCGCTATTTCGTCGAGGCGGAACTCGTCAAGGAATTCCATCAGGTGTCGACGCGACTGGCCCCGCATGAACATGTTCTGGTCGATCTAATCCAGACTGGGAGCGCGACCGAATCCTTCGACTTCGACTTCACTGCATTGACGCTGGCGCAGGATTCCGAGTTCAACTCGCCTGAGCGTGAGGTGGAATTGAATTCCTGGATGGCCTGGTTCCTCGACCGCGCATCACAAGGCAAGTGTTCTCCGGATCCCAAACTTCTCCAACGAATTAACAAACAGCCATGACCCAGATAGCCAAAATAATCGCCCGCGAAATCCTCGATTCCCGCGGCAACCCAACCCTTGAAGCCGAAGTAACCTTGAGCTCAGGCCATGTCGGTCGCGCCGCCGTACCATCGGGTGCCTCGACCGGTTCGAAAGAAGCAGTCGAACTTCGTGATGGTGACAAATCACGTTACCTCGGCAAGGGAGTGAAGAAAGCGGTTGCCAACGTCAACACGACGATTGCCGATGCGCTGAAAGGTTTCGATGCAGCCGATCAAAAAGGTCTGGATCTCAAATTGATCAATCTCGACGGTACCGATAACAAGGGCCGCCTGGGTGCCAATGCCTTGCTCGGTGTTTCGATGGCGAATGCGCATGCGCTGGCCGCTTCGAAAAAAATGCCTTTGTGGGCGCATCTGGCTGATGGCAAGGAAGTGACATTGCCAGTGCCGATGATGAACATCATCAACGGCGGTGCGCATGCCGACAACAACGTCGACATGCAGGAATTCATGGTGTTGCCGGTCGGTTTCGATTCTTTCAGCGAAGCACTGCGCGCCGGCACCGAAATTTTTCACTCCCTGAAATCGGTTCTGAAATCACGCGGACTTTCCACTTCGGTCGGTGACGAAGGCGGTTTCGCGCCGGATTTGCGTTCGAACGAAGAAGCGCTGGAAACCATTCTGGAAGCGATCGGCAAAGCCGGCTACAAAGCCGGTGACGATATTCTGCTCGGCCTCGATGTCGCCAGCACCGAATTCTACGAAAATGGCAAATACAATCTGGTCGGCGAGGGCAAGCGTTTGTCGTCGGAGCAATTTGTCGATTTCATGGATGGCTGGGCGAAAAAGTACCCGATCATCACGATCGAAGACGGCATGGCCGAAGACGATTGGGATGGCTGGAAATTATTGTCGGACCGTCTCGGCAACACCGTGCAATTGGTCGGCGACGATTTGTTCGTGACCAATCCGAAAATCTTCCAGGAAGGCATTGACAGGAAAATCGCCAACGCCATCCTTATCAAGGTCAATCAAATCGGTACCTTGAGCGAAACCCTGAAAGCAATCGCGATGGCAGACGCAAGTCGTTATGCCGCGATCGTGTCGCATCGTTCCGGTGAAACCGAAGATACGACCATCGCCGATATTTCGGTGGCGACGACCGCAACGCAAATCAAAACCGGCTCCCTGTGCCGCAGCGACCGCGTCGCAAAATACAACCAGCTGCTGCGCATCGAACAAGCGCTGGGCGACAAGGCGCGTTACGCCGGACGCAATGCATTCGTGAGTCTGAAGCACTAAGTCCCCATGACCGTATTGAAACGCCTCTGGCCTTTTCTGCTGCTCGGCATTGTTCTGCTATTGCTGCAGTCCAAGCTTTGGCTTGGCAGTACAGGCTGGACGCAGGCGGGCAAGCTCGAGGACAAGGTTCGTAGCCAGGCGGCAACCAATACGAATTTGCAGCAACGCAATGACGCGCTGGCTGCCGAAGTGGAAGACCTGAAATCCGGTGAAGCGGCTGCCGAAGAACGGGCGCGCAACGAATTGGGCATGGTGAAACCGGGCGAGACTTTTTATCGCGTGGTGGATCCGCATGCGGCCCAAATTCCCGAAGACACGGCGCCGGTCGAAGAGGATTCAAAATGACCTGGGCAGTCGTGCCGGCAGCGGGACGCGGTACCCGTTTCGGCAGCGAAACGCCAAAACAATATTTGAATATTGCCGGCCGGCCCCTGATTGAACACAGTCTGCGGTCCTTGTTGGCGCATCCTCTGGTGGATGGCGTGATGGTGGCAATATCACCCGACGATCCCTATTGGGGTGGTTGGCGTGAAATGGAAGGCAAGCCGATTTATACCTGCCGCGGTGGTGCCGAACGTGCGGATTCCGTCCTTTCCGCGTTGCAGGCATTGCCGGCAGTGGTGCACGAAGATCGTTTTGTACTCGTGCACGATGCCGCCAGGCCTTGTTTGCGTGCAGTGGATTTGTCGCGATTGCTGGCAATGGGTGAAGCCCATTCGATCGGCGCGATTTTGGCGGCACCGGTACGCGATACCATCAAGCGCAGTGAAGATGGCCAGCATATTTTCGGCACCGAGCGACGCGAAAAACTTTGGCGCGCGTTGACGCCACAAATGTTCAGGCGCGGAGGTTTGACTCGTGCCATTGAATCGGCCATGCGTGCCGGTTTGAATGTTACCGATGAAGCGATGGCGATGGAGCGGTTGGGATTCAAGCCGCTGCTGGTTGAAGGTTCGGAAGACAATATCAAAGTGACTACGCCTTCGGATCTGGCGTTGGCTGAATTTATTTTAAGCAAGACATGATTGATTTCCTTCTTATCGAGAGAAGGTTGAATGAAGGACTCTTATGCGGATAGGCAGCGGCTTTGATGTGCATACATTCGGTGATGGCGACCACGTAATGCTCGGCGGTGTCCGTGTACCACATGACAAAGGTTTGATAGCCCATTCTGATGGCGACGTCGCACTGCATGCATTGTGCGATGCCATTCTCGGTGCCTTGGCGCTTGGCGACATCGGCAAGCACTTTCCACCGACTGATGAACGTTGGCGCGGTGCAAACAGCCGAGATTTATTGCGTCATTGCGTATCGTTGATTCAGGCACGTGGCTATTCGCTCAATAACGCCGACATCACGATCATTTGCGAGCGTCCAAAAATCACTCCACATGGCGAACAGATGCAAAAAAATATCGCCGAAGATTGCCAGGTGCGGGCGGACCAGATTTCAATCAAGGCGACCACCACCGAAAAACTCGGGTTTACCGGCAGAGGTGAGGGTATTGCAGCGCAGGCGGTAGTGTTGCTGGTGAAGGCATGATATTGCCGCGTGCCTACGGCGAAGCCGTATTGAAGGGAAAGTTTCGCAGCAGCCCGGAAGATTTCATCGTTGAAGAAATAGATGCGTTTGAAGCTCATGGCGAAGGCGAACATTTATTGCTGACAATCGAGAAGCGCAGCCTCAACACGGCTTTCGTCGCGAAGGAATTGTCCAAATGGGCAGGCATCAACGAGATGGGTATCGGTTATGCCGGTTTGAAAGATCGGCATGCCGTCACGACCCAGCGGTTTTCAGTGCATCTTCCGAAAAAGATTGCGCCGGATTTTGCGGCACTCAATATTGAAGGAGTGAAATTGCTCGAATGGCAATGGCATCACCGCAAACTGCCGCGCGGCGCGCTTGCCGGCAATCGATTCACCTTGTCGCTTCGTGAAATAGCAGGTGATAAGAACGCCATCAATAAACGCCTCGAAAATATCCGTGATTTCGGATTGCCGAATTATTTTGGCGAGCAACGTTTCGGACGTGAACGCGCAAACGTCGGCATGGCGCTGAAAATGTTTGCCGGAGACCGCGTGAAACGCGAACAAAGATCGATTTACCTGTCGGCCGCGCGCTCCGAAATTTTCAATGCGGTCCTCGCATCGCGTATACAGAACAAGAACTGGCTAAGCGCACTGGATGGCGAGGTCTGGATGATCAACGGTTCCCACAGCATTTTCGGGCCCGAACCGCTAAATGACGAATTAATTGCGAGAGCCGAAAAACTGGAAATCCACCCCACCGGACCAATGTGGGGGAAGGGCGAATTACGATCCGGATCGTTCGTCTTTGCCTGCGAAACGGCAGTGGCCGAGACACACCCGGAATTGTGCCGTGGCCTGGAAGCTGCCGACCTGAAGCAGGAGCGCCGGGCTTTGCGCATTCAGGTCCAGGACTTGAATTGGGAATGGCAGTCGGACGACCACTTACAGTGCCGTTTTTCCCTGCCACCGGGTGCTTATGCCACGGAATTATTGGCTGAGCTGGGTGAGTTGACGGAACCCGCTTAACGGCACGTGTGAGGCACTTGCAAGCGGCTATGGCAGGAGTAATCTGAAACCTCGTCCATGACTAGGAGAAATCCCATGAAACGAGTAATAGCAATTTGCCTGATGTGCGCCCTGAGTTCCTGTGCAACTACTGACAGCGCTAACTTGAGATCCAAGCACGTGTCGCAACGCCAGCTCAATGCCAGCGGTTATGACGAAGCCTATATGGCTAAAGTCGAGAAAATAGCTGGTCAGCACGGTGTGATCGTCAAATGGATCAACCCGCCTAAGGCACCAAAAGCTAAAAAAGACGGCACTAAAAAAGACGGCAAGTAAGCGCTGAATTTTTTTGCTTTTTCACTGGCGCGCCAGTAACACCAGAACTGCGCCGGTGCCGCCCTGCGCCTGCGGCGCCGAGTTGAACGCCAACACATCGCCGCGATGGCGAAGCACGCGATCCACCAGCGCCTTGAGCACCGGCGCACTATCCGAGCGCAAACCTTTTCCGTGAACGATGCGCACGCAGTAGTGCGCTTCTTCGCGCGCCTGGTTCAAAAATTGTTTCAGGAAAAGTTCGGCATCGGCGGCGCGGCAATGATGCAAATCCAATTCATCTTGAATGCTGATTTGTCCGCGTTTCAATTGCTTGAACCATTTTTCCGGAACTTCCGGGCGGCGATAACTCAGTTCGTCGACTGAATTCAGATAGGCCTCGGTTGCCGTTACCGAACGTGAATCGCGTAGGGCTTCGGCTTCATCGCGACGGAACATTTTCGAGTCAGCGACCGGTTTCGAACGCGGAACACCCTGTTCCTTGATTTCAATGCGGCGCACTTCACCAATCGCCTCACGGAATAGTGCGGCATCGTCTTCGTCGGGCTCGTCGTCGGGATGTTTGGTTTTCATTATTGCCGGGTATTTCAAAACACAAGCCAGCTGGCATCCGTTATCATGAGCATATTGAATTGAGGTTGCAATGCGAATATTGATTAGTAACGATGATGGCGTCGATGCACCGGGTATCAAGCTGCTGGCGCAGGGCATGCAGGAAGCAGGACACGATGTCTTCGTAGTGGCTCCGGACCGGGACCGTTCCGGCGCGAGTAACTCACTGACGCTCGATATGCCAATCCGTGCCAAATCGCTGAATGAAAACACCTGGAGCGTTGCCGGCACGCCGACCGATTGCGTGCATCTGGCCCTGGCCGGTTTCTTGAAACCGGATCCCGATATCGTGATTTCCGGTATCAACAACACCTCGAATATGGGCGATGACGTGATTTATTCCGGCACGGTCGCAGCAGCTATGGAAGGTCGTTGCCTTGGTTTTCCGGCGATTGCGATGTCGCTGGCGACGCAGGACCACAAAGCCAAACATTACGAATCTGCAGTGAAAGCGGCGGTATTAATCACGGAGCGCTTATTGTCCGATCCGTTGCCTGCCGACACCATCTTGAACGTTAACGTGCCGGATATGCCTTGGGACAATATCCAGGGATTCGAAGTCACGCGTTGCGGGCATCGTCATCGCGCAGAACCGTGTATTGCACAAACCGATCCTCGTGGTCGTACCGTGTGGTGGATCGGGCCACCGGGCCCCGAGCAGGATGCCGGTGCGGGCACCGATTTTCATGCCGTCAGAAACGGTTTTATTTCGATCACGCCGATTCACGTCGACTTGACCCGTTATCACGCACTTGAATCCGTAGGTCAGTGGATTTCCGGTTTGAGCGCAGGAAAAAAACAGACCGCATGATGTCGCCTTATCTCATCAAGCCCGAAGCCAAAGGTTTGGGAATGACTTCGCAGCGAGCACGTGATCGCATGGTCGATCGTCTGCGCAGCGAAGGCGGTATTCGCGACGAACGCGTTTTAAATGCGTTGCGTGTGTTGCCGCGTCACTTGTTTATCGAAGAAGCGCTGGCTTCGCGCGCTTATGAAGACACTGCGTTGCCGATCGGAAAAGGCCAGACAATTTCCCAGCCCTGGGTTGTCGCACGCATGACCGAAGCATTGATCGAGCACGGCATGCCGAAAAAAGTGCTGGAAATCGGAACCGGTTCCGGTTATCAGGGTTCGGTATTGGCCACGCTCGGCATGGAAGTGTTCACGGTTGAACGCATCGAGGAATTATTGCGCCAGGCGCGCCGCCGTTTCAGAAATCTGGGTTTGAATATCCGCAGCAAGCATGTTGATGGCCATATCGGCTGGTCCGAATACGCACCTTTCGATGCCGTGATCGTGACGGCCGGCGCTGCTGCGATCGTTCCGGAATTGCTGGAACAATTATCCGAAGGCGGCACCTTGATTGCACCGGTAGGTGGCTCAAGCGTGCAGAAACTTTTGCGTTTGCGAAAAACTTCTGAAGGCATCGTCCAGGACGATCTTGGCAATGTCGTTTTTGTGCCCCTGGTAACGGGAATTATTTGATGAAGATTTTCCAGCCCTTGTATGTCAAAGCCATGCAATGGGCCCAGCATAAAAACGCTACCGGCATTTTGGTCATATTGAGTTTTTTCGAAGCTTTCATTTTCCCGGTGATGCCGGAATTGATGCTGGCACCGATGTCGATCGCGCGGCCGAAGCGCGCGTTGTGGTATGCCACCCTCAGTCTGGTTGCCGGCCTGGTCGGCTCGATTGTCGGCTATGAACTGGGCGTTTATGCCTACGAGCTCGTGAGGCCGCTACTATCCGATAGCATGCAGGCAGGCATCGCCGAATGGGTGGCGAAGCTGCAGCAGATGATGAAGGAGCACCCAGGCGCGTTGATGGGCGCTCTGCTCATGGCCGCGATCCAGCCGGTGATTCCAATGAAGTTCATTACCTGGGGCGCCGGTATCGCCGGTGTGCCGATGCTCGAATACATCATGTGCATGCTGGTGGGACGCGGGAAGCGCCTGTACCTCGTCGCGGTCGCGATCCGCATCGGTGGCGAGCGCGCTGCGAATGCGATCCAGAAGTACATCGAGCCGATCGGCTGGATCGCGCTCGTCTTGCTCGCCGGCGGTGGGATCTGGCTATGGTTGAACGGGGGACTTGCATGAAGCTCCCACTTACAGTCACCAGCGCCGAATCGCGAAAAAGCGAAAGCGAGTTTAAGAAAATATATCGAACCGATCGGCTGAATTGCATTGATCGGGTTAATTGCTTGGATGATGAAATCCCAGGGTGCATGACATCATGAAAAACATTTCGCTATTTACATGCTCGGTACTGGCTTCAATCGTCGTATTGAGTGCCTGCGCGCAGACATCGGTCAGCGTGCGACCAACGTATTCGACAGAAGAAAGAACGGCAAGCAAGCCTGCCTCAACTTCGCAAAAACAATACACGCCGATTTCGCGTGATGAAACCTATGTGGTCCAGGCCGGAGATACGCTGTACGGCATTTCATTCCGGGCCGGTTTGAGCTATCGCGAAGTGGCTGCCTGGAACAACATCGGCGAGCCGTATACGGTAAGAATTGGCCAGCGCATTACCTTGCAGGCGCCAACAAATACCCTGATCGTGACAGATGTCAGTGCGAATACGACCCCAGACGCTGCAACGGTAACAAAACCGGTTGAATCAAAACCGGTAGAAGTAAAACCACCAGTTGCCGTTGTGACTACGACGCCTGTGAATGCAGCGCCTGCTGTTACAACACCTGTCACGAAACCGGCTGTGAGTGCACCGATCACACCGGTTATCGAGACTGCCGAAAAACCTGTTCCAAATGTCGACAACAAGCCGATTGCTAGCAGTGGTGCGATGAACTGGCGCTGGCCGAGTGAAGGCGTGGTCATATCGCGTTATGTTCAAGGCGATCCTACCCAGCAGGGTATCAATATCGGCGGCAAAAGCGGGCAGGCTGTAAAAGCTTCAAGCGACGGTACCGTCGTGTATTCCGGGGCTGGATTGGTGGGTTATGGTGAATTAATCATCATCAAACACAACAACGAGTGGCTGTCCGCCTACGCGCATAATCGCCGTCGACTGGTTGCCGAAGGCACCAAAGTGAAAGCGGGTGACGTTATCGCCGAGATGGGGCGTTCGGGCACGATGCGCGACATGCTTCATTTCGAAATCAGGCGCAACGGCAAACCTGTCGATCCCTTGCTGTTTCTACCCAAGCAAGAAAAATAATAGACGTGGGTGCGCAAGCCGCGCACCAAACGCAACTTTCGAAAGGCATTGATGGTGCGCGATACGCGCACCTATAAAACTCAACTTCTATCTCAACTTCTATCGGGCGGCTGTTGCGAAGGCTTGACACCCTGGCGACGCATTTCCAATACTTCCGGCGTGATGGCGGCCATGCGTGCTTCCACGCGTGCACGTTGCACGTAGTCGATATTTTCTTTCTTCAGCAAGCTGTCGAGTTGTTTCAATGCATCTTCTGGACGGCCGTTGAGATAAGCGGCTTCTGCATACGCTTCGATGGCGCGATTGGTGTCGCCTGCCAATTCACTGGCACGACCGAAACTTTTTTGGAAACCCGGATCGTCGGCACTTTCTGCCAGCAGAGGTCGCAATATGCTTTGTGCACGACGTCCGGCAGCTGCAGTACCGGTTTCGCCCAAAGTGCGGGCATAGGTAAGGCTGATCGCATGATGTTGGGGATATTTCTTCAGCAAGGTTTCGAATCGTTGCTGGCTTTCCTGCGGACGCTTTGCGTAATGCGCGTTTTCCGCATAAGCCAATTCGACCCAGATGTTATCGGGATGGCTGGATTTCAGTTTTTCCAAAATCACTTCTGCAGCGCCCGGTGAACCACCTTGCATCAACGCGAGTGCATAACCATAGTTTTGCGGGTCGGTAAGCTTGTTGCCCGAAATGCCGCTGCTCAGCGCCTTGAATTCGTTGATCGCATGCTGCGGGCTCGGAGCGGTTAGTGCGCGTAATCGCTCACGCGCCCAGTCGAACTGCCGGACTGGCGGTGTAGAACCGGTTTGACTATTCAGATTGAATTGGCTCGGAATCAACGGATTGAATTGCGTGTTCGAATTGGTCAGCATCGGTTTGGCTTCGCGATCTATCCGCGCGGCACGTTCACGCGCTTCACTGATACGCAGAGTAGTGACCGGATGCGAACTAAGATAATCCGGCATCTGGTAACCACCCGAGTTGCCGCGACCGGTAGTCGCCATGCGGTCAAAGAAATCCGCCATCGCACCGGCGCGATAGTCGGCACGGTGCAGAGTTTGAATACCGATACGATCGGCTTCCGCTTCGCTTGCACGCGTGTGGTTGATTTGTCTTTGTGCCATCAATGCACGTCCGCCTACGACAACCGCCTGAACGGCATCGTCGGTACTATTGCTGTCACTAGTTTGTGCGGCCACGATGACTGCCAGCATCCCGAGCAGAATAGGCAATTGATCTTTACGGGCCTGTTCGACCGAGCGCAGGATGTGGCGCTGGGTTACGTGCGAAATTTCATGTGCCAGAACGCCGGCGACTTCGTCTTCAGTCTGTGCAGTCAGAATCAAACCCGCATTGACGCCGATATAGCCACCGAATGTAGCGAAAGCATTGATTTGTCGTTCTTTCAGCAGGAAGAAGGTAAATGGTTGTTCGGGGCGATCCGAAGCGGCGCCAAGGCGATGTCCCATCACCTGCAGCCATGAATCCAGCAATGGGTCATCCAGGATATAGCCATAATTTCGCAGTTGATAAAGCGTATAGGCGCCATATTCGGCTTCTTGTTCCGGGCTGAGCAATTCTGCTGCGGATGAGCCCATGTCGGGCAAGCTGGTGTTTTGGGCTTGGGCGCTGGTCAGCAGACCCAGACTAACGACGAGTGCAGCGGTAAGAGGCAGTAAACGGGGCACTTGGAATTCCAATTTTCAGATATGTGAAGCATGCACCAAATGCATGTCCGGAGAGTGAATCGCGGGTTAAATTAATTCATTTACTGACTGGAAAAGACCGGCGGCCGCCCCCATAGTTCCGCTTCAAGGAGAAATATTGTGTCCAATGTCATTATCTACAGTACTGCTATCTGCCCTTATTGCGTGGCGGCAAAGAATTTCCTGAAATCGCGTGGTGCCAGTTATTCGGAAGTCCGTATCGACACCGATCCGGTCGCCCGCGCCGAAATGATGGAAAAAACGAGACGTACATCCGTTCCGCAAATTTTCATCAATGGCACACATGTCGGAGGTTACGAAGACATGGTGGCGCTTGATCGCGCCGGAGGACTGAAACCCTTACTGGAGAGTGCAACGTGAGTGACATAGAAAAAGCTGGTGCAGAAAAAGACCGCGTTGCGGAGTTCACCGAATTTCGCCAACGCATGAACGAGCGCATCCTGGGACATGATAACCAGGTGGTACGACGTTTTTTTGCACTGGATACCCAGACTTACAAAGGTGGCGCGCTGGACCTGAAAACCAAGGAATTGCTGGGTCTGGTGGCTTCGATGGTGTTGCGTTGCGATGACTGCATCAGTTACCACATTGCCCAATGCAAGGAAGCTGGCGTGAATCGGGATGAATTCTTCGAGACATTCAGCGTTGCATTGGTAGTTGGCGGCTCAATCGTGATACCCCATCTGCGACGCGCAGTCGATTTTCTGGATCAGCTCGAAGGCGAGGGTATTCACGCCAAGGCAAAACCAGAGCATCAGCACGACCTTTGATATGCCCGGCTGTGCGGGCGGTCACAGCCATATAGATAGGGCTTTGTGGCATAATATGACCCCTCGCGCGCCTCTAACGCGCTGTTTTTGAAGATTTTTATGACCCAGACAATCGCAGTCATCCGCGGCGACGGCATCGGCCCGGAAATTATGGATGCCACGCTTCATGTGCTCGATGCCATGAACCTGGGCTTGAGCTATGAATTCGTCGACGCCGGCATGGCTGCCCTCGAGAAACACGGCGAGTTACTGCCGGCCGCTACGCTCGATGCCATCCATCGCCATCGCATTGCGTTGAAAAGCCCGCTGACGACACCGGTCGGCGAAGGGTTTTCCTCGATCAATGTCGAATTGCGCAAGCGCTTCGATCTATATGCAAACGTGCGTCCGGCGATCAGTTTCCCGAATACCAAATCGCGCTATCAGAATATTGACCTTATTACGGTCCGTGAAAACACCGAAGGCGCCTATATCGGTGAAGGCCAGGCAGTCACTGCCGATGGTGAAACCGCCACGCTGACACAACGGGTAACCCGCAAGGGTTCCGAGCGCATCGTTCGCTACGCTTTTGATCTTGCACGCAAAGTCGGCCGCAAAAAAGTTACCGTGTTGCACAAAGCCAACATCCTGAAATCGACTTCCGGCCTGTTTCTGAAAACGGCCCGCGAAGTGGCATTGCAATACCCCGATATCCAATGCAATGAGATGATCATCGACAACGCCTGCATGCAGCTGGTGATGAAGCCAGAACAGTTTGATGTACTGGTAACGACCAACTTGTTCGGCGACATCGTTTCCGATTTGTGTGCCGGCCTGGTTGGCGGTTTGGGCCTGGCACCAGGTGCCAATATTGGTACCGAAGCGGCGATTTTCGAAGCCGTGCACGGATCTGCTCCAGACATCGCCGGAAAAGGCATCGCCAATCCTTGCGCCTTGTTGTTGGGCGCTGCGCAAATGCTTGATCATCTGGGTATGCCGGAACGCGGCAATGCGCTTCGAAAAGCCATTCGCGATGCGATGGACGCCAAGGATTCATTGACGCCGGATCTTGGCGGCGAAGGCAACACGATGAGCTTCGCGAAAGCGATTGCGGCGCGCGTTACCGCGTAGGTGCGACGGAAGTAGGTAGGAGCGACGGAAGTCGCGATAACTTTAATTCAGTTGCATAAAAAACGGAGCCGATGGCTCCGTTTTTTATTGTGGCGATAAATGCTTAATCGCGCAGTTTCGACAACAAGCGCAACAGTTCCAGATACAGCCAGACCAGTGTGACGATCAGACCGAAACTGGCATACCACTCCATATATTTCGGTGCGCCTTGTTCTGCACCTTCTTCGATAAAGTCGAAATCCAGCACGAGGTTCAGTGCGGCGATCACGACGACCACTGCGCTAAAGCCAATGCCCAGCAAGCCGCTGTCGTGGATAAAACCCATCGATTTACCAAAGAAACCCATCACCATGTTGATCATGTACAGGATGAAAATACCGCCAGTCGCGGCAACCACGCCAAGCTTGAAGTTCTCGGTAGCTTTGATCAAACCCGAACGGTAAGCCATCAGCAAAGCGCCGAGCGTTCCGAAAGTCAGGACCACTGCTTGCAAGATGATGCCGGGATACTGGGCTTCGTAAATAGCTGAAATGCCGCCGAGAAACAGACCTTCAAGACCGGCGTAAAGCGGTGCGGTGACCGGCGACCAGGTTTTTTTGAAAATGGTGATCATGGCGACGATGAAACCGCCGATTGCGCCGCCGATTGTCAGTGGCATTGCAGAGGTAATGCCGTCGATACCCTGGGCCTGACTCCAGGTGTAGAGCGCGGTCAAGACCACGATCGCCAGCATCATGGCGGTCTTATTGACGGTACCGTTGATGGTCATGACTTCGGAGCTATCGCTGCGCAAGCCTTCGAAAGTGTTTTGATTTAAAGCGGGATTACCGGAACGCATGGGAAACTCCTGTGACAGATAGTGAATATTAAGCGATATAGGCTGTGAGTGCCGTAAAAATTCGGCAAAACGGATCGGTAATCACGGGCTTTGCAGATGCCAGAAATGGTCTAGCACGGCCACTTTTCCCTTGCCGGGCCGATAGGCGTGGACGAGTGCGCCGTGTACGTAGTCGGTTGCAGCGGCGCATGCCTGTGGCAGGTTTTTCCCGAGGCAAATATTGGCCGCAATCGCCGAAGCCAGAGTGCAGCCGGTGCCATGTCCTTCCAGTTTTAGTTTCTTGTGGATGAATTCCGCGAATAATTCGCCGTCGTCGTAACGGTCGGTCATGGTTTTATCCGGCAAATGTCCGCCTTTCAGCAGCACCGCACGTGCGCCCATCGCCAGTAATTCGACTGTTGCGGCATCGGCAGCATCGGCATTTTTTATTTTATGACCGAGCAATAATTCCGCCTCGGGAATATTTGGCGTAATGATCGCGGCAAGCGGAAGCAAATTTTCCCGAAGTGCCTTCAGTGCTGAAGCTTCCAGCAGGGACGCGCCACTACTTGCCACCATGACCGGATCCAGTACGACATTTTTTGCCTTGTGCCGAATCAACGCTTCGGCCACTGCTTTGATAACGCGGGCATTTGCCAGCATGCCGATTTTGACCGAGCCGATTTTGAAATCGCCAAAGCAGGCATCAAGTTGCGCGTGAAGGAATTTTATCGAAGGGACTTCGACGGCGGAAACTTTCCGGGTGTTTTGTGCCGTCAACGCCGCGATTGCAGACAAGCCATGAACGCCATGGGCTGCAAAAGTTTTTAGATCGGCTTGAATGCCGGCGCCACCGCCGGAATCGGAACCGGCGATGGTGAGTGCACATGAAGGTGTTTTCATATTTCGGAATCCAGGCGGATGTCCCCTCCCCGAGTGGGAGAGGGGAGGGCATGTTTACAACACTTCGGAGGCATAGTCCGCGAGACGTGAACGTTCGCCGCGACGCAGCGTGATGTGTGCACTATGTGCCCAGTTTTTGAAGCGATCAACCGCGTAGGTCAAACCCGATGTGGTTTCGGTCAGATACGGTGTATCGATTTGTTCGACGTTGCCCATGCAGATGATTTTCGTGCCGGGGCCGGCACGGGTAATCAAAGTCTTCATCTGTTTTGGCGTGAGGTTTTGCGCCTCGTCGACAATCACCCAGCGATTAAGGAAGGTACGGCCGCGCATGAAGTTCATCGAGCGAATCTTGATCCGGCTTGCGAGCAGGTCATTAGTCGCGCCACGGCCCCAGGTGCCGTGATCGGCGGTGTGCGTCAGCACTTCCAGGTTGTCGGTCAATGCGCCCATCCAAGGCGTCATTTTTTCTTCCTCGGTTCCCGGCAGGAAACCAATGTCTTCGCCGACACTGACCGTTGCACGCGTCATGATGATTTCGCGGTAGCGCTGGCTGTCCATCGTCTGTGCCAGGCCGGCCGCAAGTGCAAGCAATGTTTTGCCGGTACCGGCGGTGCCGAGCAGGGTGACGAAATCGATATCCGGGTCCATCAAGGCATTGAAGGCGAAATTCTGTTCGCGGTTTCGGGCGTTGATGCCCCAGACTTGATGCTGCGTTGAACGGAAGTCATCGACGATTTGCAGGACGACGCGGTCTTCTTCCAATCGTGCGACCTTCATCTCGACTTCGTCGTCGCCAGGCAGGTACAGGAATTGATTCGGGTACCAGCCGTCATCCGCGGTGCGTTTTACTTCATAGAAAGTTCGGCCTTTTTCAGTCCAGGAGCGAAGATTGCCTTCGTGTTTTTCCCAGAAGTCGGCGGCCAATTCGGTGGCGCCGGTGAACAGCAGATTGAAATCGTCGAGTGCACGGTCGT
>JBOHYG010000142.1:0-3882 GCA_050737875.1 Arenimonas sp.
ATGTAGAACAAGGCTGCGTAGGCGCGTGGGTCTGCGGCGACACCAAAGAACCAGGAAATCGGGTTCTGCGGCGTTTTATTCACACTGACGCCAACGCTGGCAACACCTGCGCTACTTTTTGTCTGCGGAATACTTGCAAGCGGTGAACGAAACGCTTCACTCACGGCGACTTCGCGTTCATTGTAAATTTCAGCGACTTCTTCCGGTGCGCCATAACTGGTCGCGACTTTTTCCAGTACGCTGGCTTCGTCCTGGTCGGGATGCTCGGCCAATTCGGCGCGAAGGTATTCTTCGGCATCGTAAAGTGCGTCCTGTACTAAAGCCGGATCTTTCCCTTTCAGTGCAGCGCGTAATAATTCCAGATACTCGGGAATCGTTTTCGGTGTGTTTGCGATGTTACTCATGACTGTCCCCTTTCAAAATTGAATCTACGAAGCTGCGCGTTGCATCCCAGGTGTTGGCCCATTCGCTAAGTACTTCACGACCGTTTTCGGTAATTTGGTAATAGCGGCGTGGTGGCCCCGAGACCGATGGTTCGACGAAGCTGTCGAGCAAGCCGGAGGCGCTCAGATTTCGAAGCACCGGATAAAGCGCGCTTTGTTTGCCGGTCAGGACTGCTTCGCCTGCGCCTTCAAACCGTTTGGCAATCTGGTAACCGTACATTGGTTCAGTCGCCTGCCCCAGTACGCTCAAAAGAACTAAAGACACCATACCTGCGCTTAATTCCTTTTGAAATTTCTTTAGATGAATCTCGGTGTCGGTCATGGCACCCTCCATTGCTTATCCATGACTGCACTATAGTGTTAAGTTAAGTATAGTGAACCTGCCATAAGTCACGACCCCTGATTTTTGTCACTATTCCCGGCAGCTAGCCCAGGAATCAGTGATGACCATGAGAATGCCAGCCCTGTTCATAGGCCACGGTTCGCCGATGAATACCATTGAAGACAACGAATTCAGGCGCTCCTGGCAGGCATTAGGTAGCGTCCTGCCAAGGGCAAAAGCGATTCTTTGCATATCCGCCCACTGGGAAACCATGGGAGCTGCAGTCACATATAGCGCCCGACCGGACACGATTCATGATTTTTACGGCTTCCCGGATGCACTGTTCGATGTCCAATACCCAGCCCCGGGCCACCCTGAGCTGGCGAAGCAGATCGTCGGGCTGTTGGGTCACCAAACCGTACATCTGGACCGCGATCGTGGCCTGGATCATGGGGCTTGGAGTGTTTTGCAGCCGATGTATCCTGCAGCCGATATTCCGGTGCTGCAATTGAGTCTCGACCGAACCCGCAATGCGGCCTCACATTATGAGCTCGCCAAAAAGCTGAAACCTCTACGTGAAGAAGGCGTATTAATCATCGGCAGCGGCAATATCGTGCACAACTTGCGGGTTTTCGATTATCAACAAACCCAGCCATTCGATTGGGCGGCGGTCTTCGACTTGATGGTGAAAAACTGCATCACGCAGAAAGACCATGCAGCACTTTGCAATTATCAAAACTTCGGCCAGATGGCTACCCTGAGTGTTCCTACTGCAGAACACTACCTGCCATTGCTATATGTGCTGGCGCAACAACAAGACGATGATGAGTTGAAGTTCTTCAATGAAACCGTGATGAGTTCGATCAGCATGCGCTCGCTGCAGATCGGCTAATTATTTTTTGGCTTTTTTTCTGATCGGTGCCGCTTCCGCTTTTCGCAAGGCCGCTGCATAGGCGTACTTTGCCCATGGCAACATATCTTCGGCCGATTCCATGGCATCGTCAGGTACCGACCAATAACTCATCGCCACTGTCTTGGCTTTCATTTCATAGACAAAAGGTTCGCAACCAGCCTTGCTGAAAAAATCCCTGGTTTGACCGTCGACCTTCAGATACAGGGCCTGATTGATTACCAGTCCCATGATCACGCCATTGCAATAAACACCGTGACCGCCAAACATTATTTTTGTCGAAATTTTACCGAGCGGTTCGAGCAGCTCATTCAGATGCGCCAGAAAAGCCAGATCTTTTGGCATGTCATCCTCCCCGGATGGTATAAAGCATGACGGCTCACGTTGATTCACACAAGTATTACCCGAGGGAAATCCGTGGCAGACAACCCGCTAATCATGCTGTTTTTGCCTATCTGTCTGGGCATTATCATGATTGGGCTCGGACTTCACTTGACCGTCGCGGATTTCCGCCGTGTTTTGACGCAACCCAAGGCCGTTGCAGTAGCGTTGTTTGTGCAATTAATCGTTTTGCCGCCGACCTGTTTTCTTATTGCCCGAGTATTCAATCTGCCCGCCGAACTCGGGCTCGGCTTGTTATTACTCGCCGCTTCGCCGGGAGGCATCACGGCGAATTTATTCAGCCATCTGGCACGCGGCGATGTCGCACTGAATATCACGTTGACTGCGATCAATAGCCTGCTTGCGCTGATTAGCTTGCCGTTCTGGGTCGTTACCGGCATGGCGCATTTTCTTGCCGCCGAAAACAATGTGCCGCCGCCTACCAGCAAAGTTATCGAAGTGGCCTTGCTGGTGATCGTGCCGGTACTTATCGGCATGAGTGTTCGACGTTTCAAGCCCGCACTTGCAGATGCCGCTGAAAAACCGGTGCGACTCTTGTCAACCTTGGTGCTGGCGATCCTGACACTGCTCGCCATCGTCAGTGAGTGGGAATTGCTGGTAACTTACGCCCCGATCATTGGCTTGGCATGTTTGACGTTTAACCTGCTCAGTCTAGCTACCGGTTACTGGTCTGCCCTTTCAATAAAACTCGCCAAGCCACAAGCAACAGCAATTGCATTCGAAATAGGCGTACACAATGCCACCTTGTCGATTTTCGTTGCCCTGCATGTGTTGAAAATGTCTGCAGTGGCTATCGCACCGGCAATTTATTCATTGATAATGTATGTAACAGCCGCGGCATTCGCTTTCTGGCTACTTAAAAACGCAAAGAATCCCCATGACCAAACAGTATGACCGCGAATATTTCGATCGCTGGTATCGCAATTCAAAACACGAACGCGATAGTCGGGCCTTGCTGGAACGCAAAGTGCATTTGGCGGTTTCACTGGCCGAGTATTATCTGGAACGCCCGATTCGTTCGGTTCTGGATGTGGGGTGCGGCGAAGCAGTCTGGCGCGCACCTTTGATGAAGCTACGTCCAAAAATCGAATATCGCGGCGCTGATTCCAGCGAGTATGCAGTAACCAGATTCGGGCGCTCCCGGAACATTGCATTCGCGGAATTCGGCCAACTGGAACAACTGCGCTTCGGCGCCCCCGTTGATCTGCTCGTCTGTTCCGATGTCATGCACTATGTGCCGGATGCCGAATTGAAACGCGGCCTCAAAGGTTTTTCCGAACTCTGCGGCGGTCTCGCCTTTCTGGAACTCTGGACCAAAGAAGACGATATAGTCGGCGACAAGATCGGCTTCATCGAACGACCGGCCGCCTGGTACCGCAAACAATTTGCGAAGGCTGGCTTCATATCCTGCGGCAGCCACAGTTATTTAAGCACCCATTTGCAGTCGGCCGCCGCTTCACTGGAAGTAATCTAGTTATAAATGCATTAGCATTATCGAGAATAACCCATGCGCATCATAGGACTCAGGACCATGCAACCAAAACATCTTTCCATCGCCATTTCTTTGCTGCTGATGACGTCATGCGCATCGATGCAGGGAAAAACAGAAAGTACTGGAACCACGGAAGGTACGGCTGAACCGAAAGTAGCGGAGGTTTCGCAAACTGCAGGTACGGTGAAACCGAAAACCATGCCGCAAATTCTGGAAGCAACACAGCCGAGTGATTGGCGCCAACTGGATCCGAACAATACGATTTATATGGAGCTGGCTTCCGGTCGCGTGATTATCGAACTGGCCCCGACCT
>JBOHYG010000143.1:0-4783 GCA_050737875.1 Arenimonas sp.
GATTATAAGAATGAAGCCATACATAATTTTTTTTAGTCCAAGACAAAATTACCTTATGCAATGCCATTGAATCTCGAAATGATTGCTGCTCTCTTTCCTGAAGTCCCATTACATTTAAACAGTAGCCGAGAATCTTGGCTCCCTTAAAGTTAGGGAACGTCTTCATTTCAACGACTTCGTTATACAAAAGACGGCGCAATTTGAACTGCAAGATCTTGCCGGCAGGCCCTTCTAGCGCTCTAAAATTCATAAGTCGACCCCAAACGGTATTGTATTGAATAAACCAGCACAATTCGACTGGAGATCTGACTGCCGACGCAGAAAAAATAACCTCAAAAATTAATTTAGCAAAGTGATCATAAAAGCTTTCATGGCCTCGATTCTTTTCTCGGATTCTGAGATCCAAATACTCTGGAACGCCCCTCTCATTAAGAACTTCAACCACATCCCTTATAAATTCTACGATGACACGTAAGCGCTTACATACATCATCATCCCATGCGCCGCTCAACAATCCATTAACCTTATAAACATCAAAGGATGCATGCTCAAGATTTCCGATTGCACGATATAAGACAAAAGAATGCTCTCCTCGCCCCTCATTAACATAGCTACGTAACGTCGTAAGCACCACTCTGCAGTATGCCTCCCACTGCTCAGCATCCCACTTATATTTTCCGGAAATGTCGGGATCAAGTAACGTACCTACCGTCTCTACAAGCGTGTAATTTCCATACATAGCCTTACTGAGCGGCTTGTGATATCCCATCAGCCCAGACTCATAACCTTCCGCTTCATGGAATAAGAACGAGTTTTTATTTGACAAAGCCTCATTAGAAATATTTTTAGAAAATACTCCGAATTGAATGCCATATTTTTTACAGTTACTGATTTCCTGAAAAAACGCTAATGCAGTGTTAGAAGACGACTCAACAATGGCACGACAGAACCGTTTATCTGCAATCAACAAAAGAATGTCATTTGCATAAGCCGTTACATCTGCAATTTTATGCTCTGTCGAACGATCTTCATTGCCATTTCGAAAACGTCTTTTTTGCCCTACATCCGTGGCAAAGTGAACAATCGGTTTAACAGAACGAGTAAACTCGTCTGCAATAACTGAAAGCTCTGATGACGACCCTTTCAGGATGTACCTATAAAGAGCATGCGCGTAGCGCTTAGCATTTCTTTTTGTATAAACAGGTGGAAAAATGAACGCAACCCAGACCCAAGTTAAAAAAGTTGCGAGAAATAGGCCGCCCAACAAAGCCTGCCAACCATAAACAGTTAATAGGTTACCTTCAGGTACATGCCAATGTTCTGCGCGCCACCAATCAGATATCAACGTCAAAATACCAACAACACCAACAACGCCAAATGTCAGCCCCTCAAGCGGTAGAGGTGCAGTCCTGACTCGAAAATGGTATCGAACATCAGCAATTGTCCATGCCAACACTAAGAGCGCCAAACCAGTTAAGTACTCAGAAAATCCAAAGAACGTTTCACTTCCTGCATCTATTGGGACAAAGCAAATCCCCCAAAAGCAATTTTCTGCAGACACGTGCATTCCTTATATTAAATTTAGAAATTCAAAGACCGTAAGTCGTATTCAAAAATTACATTGACACGGGGTGGAACCCACGCAGCGCTTTCCACCATCTCAAACATCTTCTCAAACTTCAGTGGAATCACCAACGGCGTGCCGCTATTGGTGGTTCCACCCTACATATCGACAATCGCTTAGTGACCCTTACACCATCGGCAAATCCAACCCCTGCTCTTTCGCACACTGCTTCGCAATCTCATACCCCGCATCGGCATGGCGCATCACGCCAGTGCCCGGGTCATTCCACAATACGCGGCCAAGACGTTTGGCGGCGGCATCGGTACCGTCGGCGACAATGACGACACCGCTGTGTTGCGAGTACCCCATCCCAACACCACCACCATGATGCAGCGATACCCAGGTGGCGCCACCGGCCACGTTCAACATGGCGTTGAGTAATGGCCAATCGGACACGGCATCGCTGCCATCCATCATGGCTTCGGTTTCGCGGTTCGGTGAGGCCACCGAGCCGGAATCGAGATGGTCGCGACCGATGACAATTGGCGCGCTGACTTCACCGTTGCGGACCATTTCATTGAAGGCCAGTGCAAGACGATGACGATCACCCAGACCGACCCAGCAAATGCGTGCCGGCAGGCCCTGGAAGGCAATGCGCTCTTTCGCCATGTCGAGCCAGTTGTGCAGATGCGGATTGTCCGGGATTAATTCCTTCACTTTTGCATCGGTTTTGTAGATGTCTTCCGGGTCGCCGCTGAGTGCGACCCAACGGAACGGACCAATGCCTTTGCAAAATAACGGACGCACATAGGCCGGCACGAAGCCAGGGAAATCGAATGCGTCTTTGCAGCCAACGTCTTTCGCCATCTGGCGGATGTTGTTGCCGTAGTCGAATACCGGAATGCCCTGATCTTCGAAATGCAGCATGGCTTCGACATGCACGCGCATGGAGTGCTTGGCGGCATCGACGACTTTTTCCGGATTGTGTTTTTGCTCGTCCCACCACTGTTCCAGCGTCCAGCCCATCGGCAGATAACCGTGCAACGGGTCGTGGGCGGAAGTTTGATCGGTCACGGCATCGGGCCTGACGCCACGACGTACCAACTCCGGCAGAATTTCGGCGGCGTTGCCGAGCAAGGCAATCGACTTGGCTTGGCCTTCGGCGCAATACTTTTCGATGCGAGCGAGCGCATCATCAAGATCCTTTGCTTGCTCATCGACGTAACGGGTTTTGATGCGCATATCGATACGCGATTGCTGGCATTCGATATTCAAAGAACACGCACCTGCCAGCGATGCGGCGAGAGGTTGCGCGCCACCCATGCCACCGAGACCGGCGGTGAGAATCCAGCGACCTTTCAAGCTGCCTTGATAATGCTGGCGACCCATTTCAACAAAGGTTTCGTAAGTGCCCTGTACGATGCCCTGGCTACCGATGTATATCCAGGAACCGGCGGTCATCTGGCCGTACATCATCAGGCCTTTTTTATCGAGCTCGTGGAAATGTTCCCAGGTCGCCCAATGCGGGACTAGATTGGAATTGGCGAGCAGCACGCGCGGTGCATCGGGATGTGAAGGAAACACGCCTACCGGTTTGCCCGATTGAATCAATAAGGTTTGATCGTCTTCCAGCGTGCGCAGCTTTTCGAGAATCTTGTCGTAGCTGGCCCAATCGCGTGCTGCCCGACCAATGCCGCCATAGACCACGAGTTCCTGCGGGTTTTCCGCGACTTCGTCGTCGAGATTGTTTTGAATCATGCGGTAGGCGGCTTCGGTCAGCCAGCTTTTGCAGTTCAGGGTAGTGCCACGAGGGGCGCGGATGCTGCGGGACTTGTCGATGCGTGGGTTGGACATTGGGCTCTCCTGTTAAGGTAATTATCGCCCAGCGGGTGAATTTGAGATAGCGGCCTTTCGTCTCCCCGCCCAGGACCGCGTCCGGGAAACGGGGCCCAGAAGTTAAGTTCGAAGTGCCGTCTAGACCCCGCTACGTAGATGTTTCTGGGTCCCGGCTTCTGTCGTGAAGACGTTACTTTTTAATCTGCGGCGCAATTGACAGACAAAAAAAGGGCCGCGAACGGCCCCATGTCTTACCCTGAATCAAAATTAGTAGCGGATGCTGATCGATGGATCCAGATGCATTAGCGCTTCACCGACGGTCAATGCGCCTGTGCGGTCAAGATCGTCCCTGTCGTACGAGTTCCCTGCCAGCCCGTTGCATCCATTCTTGTCCTTGGCTCGGTGCTTGATTCGAGTACCGGTGTCGGTAATGCAACGGGGTTTGTAGAAAGAGGCTACGCCAGACATATTTGCTCGAATGTTAATGTTTTCCGTCGCCACAGCTTCTTTCGTTGTTGCAGTGACTTTGACATCGACATTTTGCGCGGTTGCTAACGTAGCCATACTGAAAATGGCGGCACCTAGAATTAGTTTAAACATTGCGGGAATCCTTCTCTGTGCCATGGGTAGACCATAGCAAATCAAAACGAAACACAACGTGAAAATTATTGTTCAGATTGAGGGCACGTTTGGCTGAAAGTCAGCTGCAATGCCTGCACTTGCTGGGCAGTCGCAGGCTTCGGTGGCGGGGTGCCGCCATCGATGAACACATGCCATTGGCCTTTCTTGTTTTTCACCCAGGTCGATTGGAATGTGCCGGTCCGATATTTTTCCTTCGCTTGCGGGTTGGGGTTTTCCATCCAGAATGGTCCGCGTGAAATGGCGGATTTTCCGTCGCTGCTGACACTGACAAAATCGGGATTCCAACGCACGATGATATTTTTACCTTCGATGATGCCGGACCAGTCTTTGGTCACTGCATCGCGACCGCGGCTAAACGAACCGTCACCGTTCACGAAGACTGCATTCGCTTCGAGATGTTCGGCGAATGCCTTGGCATCATGGTTTTCCACCGACATCGCAAAACTTTTTTCGCGATTCCAGACTTCGCATTCCACTTTGTTGTAAGTCGGCTTTTTCTCTTCCGCCCGCAGTTCCTGCGCGGCCGCAAAACCGGCAATGATGATAATTGCCAGAAAAAGATTCGTCTTGATATTCATGGTGGCCCCGGGCGGTAAAGAGGGCCCAGTGTCTGTCAGATCAGCACAAGTCGCATGTGTCGTAAGTCGTGCAACGGCTTTTGTGGGAGCGGCTTTTGTGGGAGCGGCTTTAGCCGCGATAAAAACCATCATGCCTTCGGGAAGTGCAATGCAACCTGTGAGG
>JBOHYG010000144.1:0-23636 GCA_050737875.1 Arenimonas sp.
ATTGAAGCCAGCATCTGAACTTCGTACCAGCCGGTCTCCCAAAGCGCTGCGGCCAATTCGTGGTTTTTGCCCAGTTGCTTTGCCAGCAATTTCATATTGACCATCGAAACACCGAACGCTTGCTCGACATGTATGCCGAATTTCGGGCCCATATTGTCGCGAATGCTTTTTGTGCCTCTGCGTTTCAGCCAATCGAGTGCTGCCTGTGTTTGCTCGGCAATCGTGACGGTCGATGCGGTCTTGGCGGCTTTTGGCATGGTGACAGGATAGCCGTAACTCAGGCCGCCGGGCTCGAGAGCCGATTAATGTTGCGGCCAACCCACATGCCGAAAAAGGGCATGACGATACCCAGCATGGCATAGATCATTCCCGGCAATCCCTGGGCGAATCCCTGCATCGCGCCTTTCGTCAAGGTCAATGCCAGCACGATTGAAATAATCGCAGGAATGCAGAGTAAGACGCTGCTGGCAATTTCTGCCTTGGCGGAAAAAATTTCGAGTGGATTCAGATCCAGTTCCGCTTTTTTTCGTAACGCGTGCAGATTCAACAAACCCAGAATGCTGGCCATGCCGGCAAAGCCCAGGCCATAGAGCAGATAGACACCGCGAATATCGTCAGCAGACTCTATTTCCAGTTGTTGCGGCGCCCAGCCGCCGGTCATGTAATGCATGGCCAACGCCATGATCATCCGCAACGGATACACATACAGCAGGCATAGCGCGACAAATGAAAAGCTCAGGAGCATCGACCAGGCGTCTTCGAGTGCGAAGTGTCGGCTAAAGCGGTTATGCGATATCCAGAACATCGCCAGTACCGCGAAGCTGGCAAGAAAACCCGGCGCGCGCCGCATCGCCTCGTACAGCTCAGGCATCGAGTTCGGCATGTCGTTGAACGAAACGACCAAGAGCGTAACGGCAAATGCAAACGCGGCATCGACGAACGTTTCCAGCCGGGTAACCGCTTCACCGCGCATTTTGAAGGTGAAGGTTTCCGGTTTTATTTCAGCATTATTTTCCATCGCAACACTCCGCTTTTTGTTTTTGTGTGAGGCAATGGGCGCTAGCCACCAACCCGGCGACGCACGGCTTCCATGTCGCGGACTTCACGGACTTCAATGCTGCCGACGCTTGCCCAGGGAAATTCCTTCGCGATCCTGACGGCTTCATCGAAATTGTCGGCTTCGATCAGGTTGAAGCCGCCGAGGTATTCCTTGGTTTCGGCGAAGGGCCCATCGACCACGCTAGTTATGCCATGGCGTACTCTCAGGGTTTTCGCACCGGTCGGTGATTCGAGTTGTTGCGAGTCAAGCACATCCCCTTTGGCGCGAAGCTCGTCGGCATGTTGCAGGCAGCCGCGCATCATCTGGTCAAACTTGCCTTCTGGCAGCGCTTGCATCAGTTCGTCGTCGATATAGATCAGAACCATGTATTTCATAGTGCTCCCGGAGTGGCTGTTATCAGTGTGCTAGATCGAACAGACGGGCAATTGGGCAACAATATAGGCTCGGACCCGGTCCGGCAATATTGCCCCTGACAGTGGCTGAAAATAATTTTCCCCGGCATGTCGATTTTGGGCCTTCTGGTTCGTCGTACCCATAAGAGCCAATAAAACAGTGTTGCTGGCCCTGAATCAGAACACTAATCAAGGAGAAACATCATGCGCGTTATGGTTATCGTAAAAGCCAGCAAAGAAAGCGAAGCCGGCATCATGCCGAGCGAACAATTGCTTACCGATATGGGCAATTTCAATGAAGAGTTGGTCAAAGCCGGAGTCATGCTGGCCGGGGAAGGGCTGCAAGCCAGCTCGAAAGGTGCCCGGGTCGAATTTTCCTGCAATAAACGGGTAGTGGTCGACGGACCTTTTACCGAAACCAAGGAATTGATTGCCGGGTTCTGGTTGTGGCAGGTGCGGTCGATGGACGAAGCGATCGAATGGGTCAAGCGTTGCCCCAATCCGCACGTAAGTGATTCGGTAATCGAAATCCGCCCGGTATTCGAAGCCGAAGACTTCGGCGCCGAGTTCACGCCGGAATTGCGCGAGCAGGAAGAGCGGCTACGCAACCAGATCGGCAATCAATAAGCCTACTCAAGGAAAAACCATGAGCACCCAAATCTTCGTCAACTTGCCGGTCAAGAACCTGGATAAAACCGTCAAATTTTTCACTGCACTCGGGTTTACTTTCAATCCGAAATTTACCAATGAAAATGCAACCTGCATGATTATCGGTGAAAATATTTTCGCGATGCTGCTGGTCGAAAGTTTTTTCGAGTCTTTTACGGCAAAGGAAATCTGCGACACCTCGAAAAGCACCGAAGTGATTATTTGCCTGTCACGCGAGAGCCGGGCCGATGTTGACGTTATCGTGAAAAACGCCCTGTCCGCCGGTGGCAAAGCTCCTCGGCCATCGCAAGACCATGGCTTCATGTACCAGCACGGTTTCGAGGATATTGATGGTCATACTTGGGAAGTTGTCTATATGGACCCTGTCACAGCGGAGTCACAATCATGACGGCCAACGAAAAAATCACGCCCTGCCTCTGGTTCAACTTCAATGCCGAAGAAGCCGTGAACCATTACATGGCGATTTTCCCGCACAGCAAAATTCTGGAAGTGTCCCGTTATGGCGATGCAATGCCGGATCTGAAAGATGTTGTGCTGACCCTGCGTTTTGAAATCGAAGGCCGGCAATTTCTGGCGCTCAATGCCGGGCCGCAGTTCCCGTTCACCGAAGCCATTTCGCTGAGCGTGGATTGTGTCGATCAGGTGGAAGTCGATCTCTTGTGGGAGCGCTTATGCGAAGGCGGCAGCCCATCGCAATGCGGCTGGTTGAAAGACAAGTTCGGCTTGTCCTGGCAGATCGTTCCCAGGGCGCTTGTGAACATGCTGAAAGACCCGGACCCGGTCAAGGCATCGCGGGTGATGCAGGCGATGATGACCATGGGCAAGATCGATGTCGCCAAACTGCAACATGCCTACGACCAAGCCTGAATAATTCAAGGACAAATATCATGTTGATGATTATCGCTATTGTTTTCGCACTTGTGGTTTTCGCAATCCTGATTTATGCCGCAATGCAGCCAGGCAGCTTTCGCGTGCAACGTTCAATCGACATCAGGGCGTCAACGGAAAAGATCTTCCCGCATGTCAACGATTTTCATCTGTGGGATGCCTGGTCGCCCTGGGAAAAAGTCGATCCTGCCGTCAAAAGAACCTACGGCGGCGCCGAGCAGGGCGTCGGCGCAACCTATGGCTGGGAAGGAAATAAAGACATTGGCGAAGGCCGCATGACGATCGTGGAATCGATACCGTCGTCCAAGGTCTTGCTGGATATTGAATTCATCAAACCGTTTGCCGGCAAAAACAAGATTGAATTCACGCTGGCCAATCATGGCGATACCACGACGCTGACGCAGGCGATGTTCGGCCCGACGCCTTACATTGCCAAGTTGATGTGCCTTTTTTTCAACAGGGACAAAATGATCGGCGACAAGTACGAAGAAGGCCTGGCTTCACTGAAAACGATCGCGGAAAGTTGATTCAAGCCTGACGAGCAGGTGTTGCAATCATGGTCCGATAATGGCTTGATTCGCTCTCATGAGCGAACAAGCCATCCATCGAACAATAGACACCCTGTGGCGAATGGAATCGGCCAGGATTATTGCCACGGTCGCACGCATGGTGCGCGATGTCGGATTGGCCGAAGAACTCGCGCAGGACGCACTGGTGACGGCACTCGAAAAATGGCCTGGATCGGGAATTCCGGACAAGCCGGCTGCGTGGTTGATGACCACCGCCAAGCACAAGGCAATCGATTATCTGCGTCGCAACACGCTGCTGCAAAATAAACACGAGGAACTCGGCTACGAGCTCGAGGTTCAACAGATGGGCGAATCGGATACTGCAAGACTCGATGACGATATCGGCGACGATTTGCTGCGCCTGGTATTTGCCGCCTGTCATCCGGTGTTATCAAGCGAAGCGCAGGTTGCGCTGACATTGCGTTTGCTTGGTGGATTGAGCACCGACGAAATCGCCCGAGCCTTTCTGGTGCCCGAAGCGACAATTGCGCAGCGCATCGTACGGGCGAAACGGAGCTTGAGTAACGCGCAGATTCCGTTCGAGGTGCCGCGAAAACAGGAATTGAAAGAGCGATTGGATGGCGTACTTGGCGTGCTTTATCTGATTTTCAATGAAGGATATTCGGCCACGGCAGGCGCCGACCTGATGCGTCCTGCGCTTTGCGAAGAGGCTTTGCGGTTGGGACGCGTGATTGCCGAGCTCATGCCGCTGGAATCGGAAGTACATGGTTTGGTTGCCTTGATGGAAATACAGGCCTCGCGTGCCAATGCCCGCGTGAATGCTTCAGGCGAACCGATTCTTTTACTCGAACAAAATCGCGCGCGCTGGGATCGACTGTTGATTCGTCGTGGCCTGGTTGCGCTTGAGCGCGCTGAAAAACTCGGCGGTGCGAACAAACCTTATGCCCTGCAAGCCGCTATTGCAGCTTGCCATGCACGTGCCTTGGCTGCCGATCAAACCGATTGGCTGCGTATTGCATCCTTGTACGGTGTTCTTGCCGCAGTAACACCATCACCGGTGATCGAATTGAATCGCGCGGTGGCGGTCGGCATGGCAGCCGGAGCCGAAGCAGGACTGAAGTTGGCCGACGCGCTAAATGCGGAGCCGCTTTTGCAGAACTACCATTTGTTGCCGGCGGTACGCGGCGATTTTCTGCAGAAGCTTGAACGCTTCGAAGAGGCGCATGCCGAGTTCGAGCGTGCCGCATCACTCACGCGTAATGACCGCGACCGCGAGTTGATGCTCAAGCGGGCAGCGGGGTGCAGAAGCTCATCTTGAGCCGGCACTTAGTCGAGTACTTTCAATCCCATGTCCGCGAGTAGCGCCGTCATTTGTCCGGCCTGCGTCGCCTGTTCGCTCGACGCATTGCCTTGTTGTGCACGTTTGGCAACGCCCTGCGCGATCGCAGCCAAGCGGAAAAAGCAGAAAGCCAATACGAAGGTCCAGTCTTCCGGAATTTCGCATCCGGTAAGTTCGGCATAGCGCTTCAACATTTTTTCTTCGCTCGGTATGCCGAGTTCCTTGCGGTTTAATCCTGCCAAACCAGGCAGGGCCGGGTTACGCGGCAACCGCAATGCCATGCAGAAATAACCGAGGTCGGCGAGCGGGTGGCCGAGCGTCGATAATTCCCAATCAACAATCGCGCTGATTTGCGGTTTGCCTTTCGTGAACATCAGATTGTCGAGCCGGAAATCGCCGTGCACGAGTGCAACACTGCCGTCATCATCGGGGCAGCGCAGCGGCAGCATCTCGATCAAACTATTCATCGCATCGATATCGTCGGTTTCGGCGGCACGGTATTGTTCCGACCAACGCGCGATTTGCCTGGAAAAATAATTACCGGGTTTTCCGTAATCGGAAAGTCCGGCCGCTTCGAGGTCGATCGAATGCAGGGCCGCCATCGTTTTCAAAATGGCATCGTAGTAATCGGTACGTTGTGCCGGCGTGCAATCGGGAAACGACGGATCCCAGAAAATATCGCCATCGACGTATTCCATCACATAGAACATCGAGCCAATGACGCTGTCGTCTTTGCAAAGATGGTAGGGCGTGGCGACTGGAACAGAGCTGCCATGTAATGCGGTGAGTACGCGAAATTCGCGATCGACCGCATGAGCCGAAGCCAGCAGATGGCCGGGTGGTTTGCGGCGCAATACGTAATTGCCACTCTTGGCTTCCAGCAGATACGTCGGATTGCTTTGGCCGCCCTTGAATTTTTTCGAAGTCAGCGGACCGCAAAAACCATCAAGATGTTTCTTGAGATAGATAGCGAGTATTTCGTCGTCGAGATCGAGGGTGGTGGAGTTCATTGGGGGTCCGATATTTTGTTCGCGCGGGTGAGTTTTCCAGAGTGAGCGTCAGGGTTTCAACATCGAACGAGCGAGTGCGGCTATGTGGACTTCATCAGGGCCGTCGGCCAAACGCAAGCAGCGCGCACCGACGAAGGCATGCGCAAGGAACGGATCCTGCAGTCCGCCGGCGCCATGCATTTGAATCGCACGGTCAATCACGTTGCAGGCCATCCGCGGCGCGATGATTTTAATCATGCCGATTTCGTCTTTCGCGGTTTTATTATTGCCCTGGTCAAGCGCGGCAGCGGCATTCAAGGTCAGCAGTCGGGCCTGTTCGATTTCGCAGCGCGACAACGCGATGGCTTCCTGTGCCATGCCTTGCGAGCCAAGCGGTTTGCCGAACGCAACCCGGGATTGCGCACGATGGACCATCATCTCGAGCGCGCGCTGTGCCAGTCCGATCAATCGCATGCAGTGATGGATACGGCCCGGACCGAGTCTGGCTTGCGCCAGCGCAAAGCCACTGCCTTCGGTCTGGATCAAATTCTGTTTCGGCACCCGCACGTTATTGAAATTGAGTTCGACATGGCCGCTGGGCGCATCGTCGAAACCAAAAGCTTCCAGTGCGTGCACGACCTGCAATCCGGGTGTGTCTATCGGCACCAGAATCATCGAATGTTGCGAGTGTTTGTCGGATTCGGGATTGGTAACGCCCATCACGATCAGGATTTTGCAACGGGGATCGCCGGCGCCGGTAATCCACCATTTGCGGCCATTCAATACGTAATCATTGCCATCGCCATGGATGCGCAAGGCAATATTGGTGGCATCCGACGAGGCCACGCCGGGCTCGGTCATCGCGAATGCCGAACGGATTTCGCCATTCAACAACGGAGTCAGCCAGGCGGTTTTTTGTTCGGCGCTGGCAAAATGTGCCAGCAATTCCATATTGCCGGTATCGGGCGCATTGCAGTTGAATACTTCCGAAGCCCAAAGCACCCGGCCCATCTGTTCGGCCAGCGGCGCGTAATCGAGATTCGACAAACCTGCGCCGTGCGTTTTGTCAGGCAGGAATAAATTCCATAGTCCGGCTTTCTTGGCCTCGCTTTTCAGACTTTCGATTACCGGCGCCGTCGTCCAGCGTTTCGCAGGATCGGCGTCCCAGGCAGCCACGGTTTTTTCCGCCGGATATACATGCGTCGCCATAAATGCGGCAAGCGCCTGCTGCAGTTCCAAGGCGCGCGGCGAGAAATTGAAAAGTGAGTTCATCTGATGCTTCCCGAGTCGAAAACGCTGGCCGTAGTATCCGCTAATCGCCGATTAAAAATAGGTCCACATGTCTTTTGCGTTGTGTAAATGCGGCAATGCATTCCACATGCCCAGACGCCATTGCCGGTCGCGTGCGTGAAACTCGCTCAAGGCCGAATTGCGCAGGGAAATATTCAAGTCGACCGCGCGTTGATCCGGCACTTCCAGCGCCGCCTGGGCGATCCGGGAAATCAGGCCGCCGGAACTGATGACCAAGGTTTCACCTTCCGGGACATCGTGCAAACGGTTGGCCGCTTCGCGCGCACGAACGCCAAAACCATGCCAACTTTCCGGAAGCTCGCCGAGGCTGTCATTCAACCAGGCCAGCAATGCCGCGTAGACCATTGCGCCGGTTGCCCGGGTTTCACCGGCCGCCGCCGCTTTCACGATGGGGTTGTCGGCGTTTTGCTGGATATAGGCAGTGAACACGCGGCCGTGATCGAATTCGTTTAAATCCGCATCGACGTCATGGTCGGGCAAAGACAGGCCGCGTTCCCGGTAGGCTTTGGCAATGCCGTCCAGCGTCTGCTTATGGCGATGCATGCCGCCAATGCGCACATGCGAGAACTGGTGTTTGTGATCGGCAAGCCATAAACCCAGGTGATATGCCTGCGCGTGGCCGCGCTCGGACAGTTCATCGTAATTGACCTTGCCGAAACTGGCTTGGCCGTGGCGGACCATCAACAAGCTCACGGGCTGAAGAACTCCTGGAAAAAAGTCATGCGCATCGGTTTGTGGTTTTTCACGAGCGTGACGATTTCGAAATTGACCGCTTCGTTGCCGGAAATGCTCAGCTCGCCCAGGTAATAAACATCTTGATTCTCTTTCGTGAGCTGCATATTGATATTGGTACGTTCGCCGTTTTTCCTGATCGCAACGGCCGTAATCGTTGCCGGGAGGGTTTTATCTTTACCAGGCGTGCCTTCACGCACGACAACATGTACCAATACACGTGATGCCGAACGCGTGATGCCATATTGCCTTGCCATTTCGGCATTTAGCTGCGAGCTCAGCATGGCGTTTGCATAAACTCGGATATCGCCGAATTTCTGGAATTGCGCACCGGCAGCATGCGAAACCAGAAGCAGCGCAAAAACGGCAAAGCTGGTTAGTATTTTTCGCATCAGCGAACGGCCTTCAATCAGGGAGTAATTAATATATGCAAACCATTGTCTGGTCTTTGTCATCCAGGAGTTTCGGGTTGGTCAGCAATATCTGGAATATCGGTTCGGGCCACATTTCAAAGACACGGCCGCCTGCGAGGATTGGACAACTGGAAGTCTTGTACAAAGCTTCCTTGTCGATCGGCATGATCGCCATGTTGAATTTAAGTGTTCTTTCAAAGGGATTGGAAACCGACAGCATCATTCCGCCATCGTCTTCCTGCGTGAAAGAAACAACGATTGTTTTCTTGGGGTCGACAACTTCCTTGACCACTTTGAAGTTGATCAGGGTATCGCCACTGACCTCGGCCTCGATATTGAGCTTCTGGCCTGCGGCAACCATCAGCCCGATGTCTTGCACGACCGGCGGAAATACATCGAAAGTTTTATCGTAGCTTTTGCCGTCTTTGAGTTTTAGCAGGATACGAAGATCTCTCTGGCAAAGATCGTCCTTGCACATCGCTTCTTTCGCTTCCTCGACCGTGTTAATGGTTTTTTCCGGTTCCTGCGCGCTTGCGCCGCCGGTAACCAGTAAGGCTAGCAATGTGCAGACCAGCAGCGAAGTTTTCATTATGGGTTCTCTTTCGGTTATTAATCGTTCGCTGCAGACAAGGCGCGCCCGCGCTTGGTAGCGGCATCGATCGCAGTGTTGACGATGTCACGAAAACCCTGCGCTTCGAAACTTTCAATCGCCGCTTGCGTGGTGCCGCCGGGCGATGTAACGCGTTGGCGCAAGACATCGGCGGGCTCGTTTGTTTCGCTCAGCATGCGGGACGCTCCCAGTAATGTCTGGTTAGTCAGTGCGCGTGCCGCTTCAGCCGAAAGGCCTTGCGCGATGCCTGCCGCCTGCATTGACTCCGCCAGCAGGAAGACATAAGCCGGGCCACTTCCTGAAACGGCCGTGACAGCATCCATCAGGCTTTCGCTTTCAATCCAGACTGTAATGCCGGTCGCCTGCATCAAATCCTGCGAATGTTGTTTTTGCTCTGCACTGACATTTGCATTGGCGAATAAGCCACTGGCGCCTGCGCCCAATAAGGCAGGCGTATTCGGCATGATCCGAACCACCGGCATATTGCCGCCCAGCCAGGCATCGAGTTGCTGCGAAGTAATACCGGCTGCAATCGAAACAATCAGCGGCTTGTTTGCCTGCGCCGTAGAGGCCAATTGCTGACACACCGTTTTCATCACCTGCGGTTTCACCGCGAACACCCAGATGTTCGAGCCGACGACTGCCTGGCTATTGTCGGCAAACGTGGCGACCGAAAAATCTTTCGCCAAACCTTCGGCCAAAACTTCGACGGGTTCGGAAACCTTGATTTGATCGGCGGACAAACCTTTTTGAATCAAACCGCCGATCAGGCTGCGTGCCATATTGCCGCCACCGATAAACGTAATTTTTATGCTCGAGTTGGAAGACATGAGAAATGATCGTGAAGGTGATAAATCATTATGGGCCGCCGACCAAGCCGGGCGCTAGGATTTTCGCGCGCCGAATATCGCCGAGCCGATGCGAACCAGCGTGGAACCTTCCTGGATTGCAAGTTCGAAGTCGTCACTCATACCGATCGAAAGGGTGTCGCAACTTGGGTGTCTGGTTTTCAGTCGTTCAAACAAGGCATTCAATTGTCGAAAGCTCGAACGACGCGCCTCGATGTCGGGTGATGGCTCGGGAATCGCCATCAAGCCACGCAGTTTCAATCGAGGAGCCTTGGCGATGGCATCGGCAAGTGCGTCAATCTCGCTCGGGCTGCAACCGGATTTGCTGTCCTCGGCATCGATATTGACCTGGATCAGGACATTCAGCGGTCCGGCGTGTTCCGGCCGAAAACGGTTCAACGGCTCGATCAGCTTGATGCGACCCAGGCTATGTATCCAATCAAAGTTGCTTGCCGCTTCGGGACATTTGTTCGACTGCAATGGGCCAATCAGATGCCATTCCAGTGCGAGATCTTTTAGTTCATCGCGTTTCGCCAGTGCTTCCTGCACGTAATTCTCGCCGAAGGCGTTTTGACCAAGCGCGGCCAGTTCCCTGATCGCAGCAGCAGGCTGTGTTTTGGAAACCGCCAGCAATCTTGCCGCCTGTGGCCGACCAGAGGCCCTGTTTGCGTTAGTTATCTTCTGCAAGATGTTGTTAAAAGCCTGGTGTAGTGAGTTGCTCATGCCGGGATTGTGGTGGGGGATTGTTGAGTTCGATGGGAAGGTTATACTGCCCCGAGAACATGGTTGTGCATACATCTGGTTTTGCACTTTTGGGGAGAACGGCAATGGATATCGCAGAATTACTGGCCTTTTCGGTAAAAAACAAAGCTTCTGACTTGCATCTTTCCGCGGGTTTGCCGCCGATGATCCGAGTCGATGGCGACGTCCGCCGCATCAATATTCCGGCACTTGACCATAAGCAGGTGCATTCGCTGGTTTACGACATCATGTCGGACAAACAGCGTCGCGACTACGAAGAATTTCTGGAGGTCGACTTCAGCTTTGAAATTCCCGGTCTGGCACGTTTCCGGGTAAACGCCTTCAATCAGAACCGCGGCGCCGGTGCAGTGTTCAGAACGATTCCAAGCCAGATTCTGACGTTGGAAGAATTGGCCTGCCCGAAAATTTTCCAGGAGTTGATCAATCAGCCGCAGGGTTTGATCCTGGTGACCGGCCCTACCGGTTCAGGCAAGTCCACGACCTTGGCGGCCATGGTCGACCATATCAACAAGAACGAGTTCGGCCATATCCTGACGGTTGAAGATCCGATCGAATTCGTGCACACCTCGCAAAAATGCCTGTTGAACCAGCGCGAAGTCCATCGTGACACGCACGGATTTAACGAAGCCCTGCGTTCGGCATTGCGTGAAGATCCCGACTATATTCTGGTCGGCGAGTTGCGCGACCTGGAAACCATCCGTCTGGCATTGACCGCAGCGGAAACCGGCCACTTGGTGTTCGGCACCCTGCATACCAGTTCTGCCGCGAAAACCGTGGACCGGATTATCGACGTGTTCCCGGCCGGTGAAAAACCGATGGTGCGTTCGATGTTGTCGGAATCACTGCGTGCGGTGGTATCCCAATCACTCTTGAAGAAAGTCGGCGGCGGTCGAATCGCCGTTCACGAAATCATGGTGGCGGTGCCGGCGATTCGTAACCTGATTCGTGAAGACAAAGTAGCGCAAATGTATTCAGCCATTCAAACCGGCCAAAATGTCGGTATGCAGACTTTGGACCAAAACCTGCTTGATTTCGTCAAGCGCGGTTTGATCACCAAAAACCAGGCCCAGGAATACGCCAAAGACAAGCGTATCTTCGATTAAGCCAAGGTTTCAGTTTAGTGCCGATAACCGCCATCAAGCTTCGATTCGTTCACGTTAAGGTGAACGAATCGATACTGGCCAGGCCCGACTGTCTCGATGGGCAGATGTTTTGCCCGAGTTGCGGTATCTTAGACAGACCCGAAAGAAGCGGGCGCCGGAGCGCACGCTTCATCACTCACGGAGTTCGCCATGAGCAGCATTGATTTCACCTCGTTTCTAAAATTGATGGCGCATAAAAAAGCGTCCGATCTTTTTATTACCGCGGGCGTGCCGCCTTCAATGAAAGTGAACGGCAAACTTTCGCCCATCACGCAAAATCCGCTCACGCCGCAACAAAGCCGTGACCTGGTGCTGAACGTGATGAGCCCGTCGCAGCGCGAAGAGTTTGAAAAAACCCACGAATGTAACTTCGCGATCGGCGTTTCCGGCGTCGGTCGTTTCCGCGTTAGCTGTTTCTACCAGCGCAACCAGGTCGGCATGGTGTTGCGCCGCATCGAAACCCGTATTCCGACCATCGAAGAATTAAGCCTGCCGGCTGTCATCAAGACTTTGGCGATGACCAAGCGCGGCATCATCCTGTTTGTCGGCGCGACCGGTACCGGTAAATCGACCTCACTGGCTGCGATGATCGGTTATCGCAACATGAATTCATCCGGCCACATCATCACGATCGAAGACCCGATCGAATTCGTCCACAAGCACGAAGGCTGCATCATCACCCAGCGCGAAGTCGGCATCGATACCGACAGCTGGGAAGCCGCACTGAAAAACACTCTACGTCAGGCTCCCGACGTGATCATGATCGGCGAAATCCGTACCCGCGAAGGCATGGACCATGCGATTGCGTTCGCTGAAACCGGTCACTTGGTGCTGTGTACGCTGCATGCCAACAACGCCAACCAGGCGCTGGATCGGATGATCAACTTCTTCCCGGAAGACCGGCGCAGCCAGTTGTTGATGGATTTGTCGATGAACCTGAAAGGCATCGTCGCGCAGCAATTGATCCCGACGCCGGACGGCAAGAGTCGCCGTGTTGCGATGGAAATCCTGCTCGGAACACCATTGGTGCAGGATTACATCCGCGACGGTGAAATCCACAAGATCAAGGAAGTGATGAAGGAGTCGACCAACCTCGGCATGAAAACCTTCGACCAGGCCTTGTTCGAGTTGTACCAGGCCGGTGAAATTTCCTATGAAGACGCCCTGCGTTACGCCGACTCGACCAACGAAGTCCGCCTGAAAATCAAACTTGCCCAAGGCGGCGATGCCCGCTCGCTGGCGCAGGGTATGGACGGCGTGGAATTGTCGGAAGCCAAGTAAATCAGGGTTTCGGCAAGTTTCATGAATTGGAAAAGCCGGGCAATGCCCGGCTTTTTTGTGGAAATCGGCGGCGGGGGCTAAAATAGCCGAATGTCGTCAAATTCATCGCTTACCGCGCACTTCCTGATTGCCATGCCGGCGATGGATGACCCGAATTTTGCCCAAGGCGTCACTTTGCTCTGCCAACATAACGACGATGGTGCGATGGGGCTGATGATCAATCGGGTTTCCGATTTCACACTCGGCGAAGTATTCGAGCAAATGCAGATTGCTACCGACTCGCAGGAATTGTCGGACATCCCCGTAATGCTTGGCGGCCCGGTGCAACCGGATCGTGGTTTTATCCTGCATGACGATCCACGCGAATGGAGTTCAACTTTGCGCTTCGGCAATGGCTTGGCGGTCAGTACATCGAGGGATATTCTCGAAGCCATGGCCAAAGGCGAGGGGCCGAAAAACGCGGTAATTGCCCTCGGTTACGCTGGTTGGTCGGCCGGACAACTGGAAGCGGAAATTGCCGCCAATGCCTGGTTAACCGTCGAAGCCGATCAAGCTATCTTATTTCGCACACCGATCAGCGCACGTTGGCAGGCAGCCGCCAAAAGCCTTGGCATCAATTTGTCGCAGATTACCGATTACTCCGGAAGGGCCTGATGAGTGTTGTGACAGTGCTCGGCTTCGACGTGGGCGCAAGACGAATCGGAATTGCAGTTGGAAATTGCATTTCGATGAGCGCGCGAGAAGTCGGCGTGCTGGATGTATTCGACAACCAGGTTGATTGGGCCAGCCTGAATCGCTGGATGAAAGAATGGATGCCGCAAGCGCTGGTGGTAGGCGACCCGCAAACACTTGATAGCGGAGATCAGGCGTCGCGTCAGCGCGCCCGCAAATTCGCGATCGAAATCGGCAAGCGCTACCAGCTTCCGGTCGAACAAATCGACGAGCGCAATTCTTCCATCGAAGCTGCGCAGCGTTTTGCCGAGGCGCGCCGAGCAGGCACCAAAAAACGCCATCAAGCCGCCAACCTGGATGCACTGGCAGCCGTGATTATCGTCGAGCGCTGGTTGAATGAACCGGGCGCCCGCACCTCAATCGATACTTCTTCAAATTCAACCAATAGCGTGGAGCCAACATGAGCCTGCAATTTTTTCCCGATGGCCGCTTCAGGCATTTTTTAAGTCTTGAAGATGTGCCGGCAACTGCGCTGGAAAATTTGCTCGAATCCGCACAGGAGCTGCGCGCCAATGCGATGGGCGGCACGACGCTTCGCCATCACCTGCAAGGCAAGGCGGTCTGCAACTTGTTTTTCGAAAATTCCACGCGCACACGAAGCTCGTTTTTGCTGGCTGCACAGCGCCTGGGTGCCGACGTCTTCACTTTCGATGCTTCCACTTCGTCCGGCAAGAAAGGCGAAACCGATATCGATACCCTGAAAAACCTCGAGGCGATGGGCGTGAATACGTTCGTGATTCGCCATTCCGAAAACGGCGCAGTGGAGAAACTCGCACAAGCCGCAAATCCGGGCACCAGTGTGATCAACGCCGGCGATGGCCGTCATCAACATCCTACCCAGGGATTGCTGGATATGCTGAGTATCCGGCAAGCAAAAGGAAATGATTTTTCGAAATTGAAAATCGTGATTGCCGGCGATATCAAACACTCGCGTGTTGCCCGTTCCGATCTAAATGCACTGAGAACCTTGAACACCGGCGAGATCCGCGTTTGCGGGCCTGCCAGCCTATTACCGACCGATGGCACGATCGATGGCTGCGAGCGCTTTGAAGATTTCGACCAGGCAATCAAGGATGTCGATGTAGTGATGATGTTGCGCCTGCAACGCGAGCGCATGGAAGAAGGCTTGGTGTCTTCGCTTGACGGTTATTTCCGGGATTACGGCCTGACGCAAGAGCGTCTTGCATTGGCCAATGCGAATGCGATCGTCATGCATCCGGGCCCGATGAACCGCGGCGTCGAAATCGCCGATGAAGTGGCCGATGGCCCACAATCGATAATTCTTCCGCAAGTCAGCAATGGCGTGGCCGTGCGGATGGCTGTTTTGAAAGCATTGTTGGGTTGATTTGCGGAATTTGATCAGTCAGGAAGTTTTGTAATTCTTACTGCCGAAATTGGATACTGTTGCGGTAGCCGAATGTCGGTCTAAAACGTTTCCAAGTCGCCACCGCCGAAATCCCAGGTGCGTGTTATGTACAGAATATCGACCTTTTCCGAAGTCTCGGGAATCGGTGCGAAAGGCTGCGCCAACCGGACGATTTTCATCGCTGCCTGATCGAGAACGACTATGCCGCTTGGTTTGGTGAGCACGATATCTTCGACACTGCCATCACTACGGATGGCAACAGTCATCACTAATTGGCCAGACATGTTTTTTATGCGTGCCTGTTCCGGATAATTGGCATTGCCGACCCGTTCGACCTTTCGCACCCAATCACGCATATAGGAAGCGTACTCATAGGCCTGTGTGCTGGCATTGATAAACTTTTTCTTCGGGCGTTTCGCGTAAAGCTGTTGCTTGCGATCCAATTCGGCCGCCAGCTTGGCTTCATCGAGTGTCTGTTGAATCAGTTCGTGGCCCGATGGCAGTTTTTGCGGGGTCGTGACAGGGTGTTCTTCGGGCTTGATGACTTTGTCCGGGCTGTCGGCAATCGTGCTTAGTAGCCGCTGCTTGGCGTCTGGCTCGATTGCCGGAGCCTGTTTTGTCATTTTGATTGGTGCAATTCCCGGATCAGGCTTCGGAACATTGGCTAATTGCGAATCACGCGGCCGAAGTGCCTTGTCCTTGTCGCCGCCGCCCTTGTTATTGGCCTGGGCAATAAAGTCGGCATCTTTCGGTGCTTCGGTGGTCTGGGTCTCGGTCAGGATAACGTCCAGGGTCGGCATGACCGGTGCGGCGTCATCCAGGCTAAACCCGACCCCGAGAATCACGATGCCGTGCACGATCGCAGCCAGCGCCAAGGTCGCCGTGAGGCGCTCGTTTGGGCCTATCTTTGGGGCAACGGGTGGTGCTGCAGTGGTTAAATCAGGTGTGCCGCTCAAGTCGTACCTCAATGGCGTCAAACATCTGGCCAGCAATATTCAATCCGAATTGCTTATCCAATTCTCGTATACAAGTGGGGCTGGTGACATTGACCTCGGTGAGGTAGTCGCCAATGACGTCCAATCCCACAAAGATCATCCCGCGGCGCTTAAGTTCCGGGCCGACTTGGGCGGCAATCCAGCGATCACGATCACTCAGCGGACGGCCCTCGCCACGTCCGCCGGCTGCCAAATTGCCTCGGAATTCAGTCCCTTGCGGTATTCGTGCCAGACAGTAGGGCACAGGTTCCCCGTCGATCAGCAAAATCCGCTTGTCGCCATTGATGATTTCAGGAATAAACCGCTGCGCCATCGCCAGGGCACGGCCGTTCTCGGTCAGTGTTTCGAGAATGACGTTTAGGTTGGGGTCGCCATGCCTGGAACGGAATATCGAGCGCCCGCCCATGCCGTCCAAAGGCTTCAAAACCACTTGGCCATGTGTCTCTACGAAGGCTTTAAGCTCGGCTTTGTCCCGGCTGACCAGGGTTTCCGGGCAACATTGTGGAAACAGCAGGGCCGCCAGTTTTTCATTCAGATCTCGCAAGCCTTGCGGGTCGTTGACGATCAATACGCCGTCTTTTTGTGCCAAACCGAGAATTTGACTGTCGTGCAGATAGTGCGAATCCACCGGTGGGTCGGTTCGCATCAATATAAGGTGCATCTCGCTGAGTGGTTTGGCCTCGAATGCGCCAAGTTCGAACCAATTTTCCGAGCGGTCGGTGACTTTCAAGCTTGCCATTTGTGCCCATGCCTGACCATTTCTCACGCTCAAACTCTGCGGCTTGATGTAATGGAGGGCATAGCTCCGCCGCTGAGCTTCCAGCAGCATGGCAAAAGTTGAATCCTTAGCAGTGTTGATCGTGTTAATCGGATCCATCACTACGGCACAAGCAATCGACATCCCAAGACTCCGGCTTCAAGAAGGTGTAGCCTAACAGGGCTAAGCGACGAGGTGCAGACTGTCACGTTTTGTTAAAAATGTGCTTATAAGGCTTGACACCTTAACGGGTGATTGAGATATAAGTCAGTGTGTAAATGCCATACATGGCGCCATGAAACAGGGAATGGGGATTGAGATGGAAGACAACAACCTGGCCGGCTTGCGTGTCATGGTCATCGACGATTCGAAGACGATTCGTCGTACCGCAGAAACTTTGTTGAAAAAAGAAGGCTGCAATGTCGTTACCGCGACAGACGGTTTTGAGGCACTTTCAAAAATTGCCGACCAGCAGCCGCAAGTCATATTCGTCGATATCATGATGCCGCGTTTGGATGGTTATCAAACTTGCGCTCTGATCAAAAATAATCAGATGTTCAAAGCCATCCCGGTCATCATGCTTTCCTCGAAAGACGGATTGTTCGACAAGGCGCGCGGACGGATCGTCGGCTCCGATGAATATTTGACCAAACCGTTCACTCGCGACGAATTGCTTGCTGCCATTCGTAAATTCGTGAAAGCAAACTGAGGCTGGCATGGCAAAAAATCCCACCCCGCGTTTGAGTTCATTCGATTTGCTGCAGGACTACGAACAACGCTCCTTGGTGCATGCGCCGGGCCGTCCTGAAATGATCGAAGCGGCCGGACATTGGCGAGGTGTAGGTTATCGTCTGGGCAAGCGCCGTTTTGTTTCCTCGTTTGATGAAATTGTCGAAATTATCACCTTGCCTGGCGTAACGCCGGTTCCGGGCGCAAATCCCTGGATGCTGGGTGTCGCCAACGTTCGCGGTAACTTGATTCCAGTTGTCGATTTGAAGCAATTTCTCGAAGGCGACCGCACCGTCGTTCATGATGGCCAGCGTGTCCTGGTAATCAGGCAAGCAGGCGGCAACGTGGCCGTTTTGATTGACGAGCTATACGGTCAACGTACTTTCAACGATACGCATCGTATCGAGCTTGAAGAGCAATACGAAGGTCGATACGGCTATTTCGTCGGTCAGACTTATTTATTGAATGATTCACAATGGGGTGTGTTCAACATGTCTTTGCTGACACGCACACCAGAATTTCGGCAGGCTGTCCTATGAAGTCAGCTTCTAATGTTTTTTTATGGGGTGAGGTTTAATTATGAGCAGCAAATTCAGCTCGTTATCGAATAAAGTATCGGGTTTCGGTACCCGAATCTGGGCCATTATTCTGGTGGTTGCTCTTATTGTTTTCGCCGGTAACTTCGCATGGCAGACGACGCTGAATAGTCGTGAAAACAACGCCCGCGCATTAAGCGCAGAGCTACAGGTGTTGTCATACAAGCTCGCGAAATACTCGCAGCAATCGGTGGAAGGTGAGGCTGAAGCTTTCGACGAGTTTCAGGCAACCAAGGCCCGAATCGCAACCATTGTGAAAGCCCTGAATGACGGCAGTAGCGCCGAAGCTGTCGATGCCTACAAGGGCAGCAAAAATGCCATTGGTGTCAGCCTGGCACTGGTCAAGGTGACCGACACCTGGGCCCGCATGTCGAAAGACGCTGACCGAATCTCGCAAAGCCAGAAACAAATTCTGGAATTCTCCGATAACGCCGATAGTTTCACCGCCCGTATTCCGCAAATTTCAGCACGACTCGACGAAGTGGTACGTAGCATGTCGGATTCGGGCTCGAACTCATTCCAGATCAATATTGCCAACCGACAAGTCGTTCTCGCCGACCGTATGTCGCGCCGTGTAACGGAAATCCGGGCCGGTGGTGATGGCGCCATCACGGCTGCCGACGCGCTCGCACGTGACTCCTCGGTGTTCAACCAGGTGTTGCAAGGCTTGAAGAAAGGCAACACCGAAATGGGCGTCAGCGCGGTCACCTCAACCGCTGCCGCAACTGCAGTAGCTGCCGTAGAAAAGCTGTATGCCGATTCGCAAAAAGAAATGGACGCTATTCTGCAAGCTTCGACCGACCTCTTCGAAGTTCAGCAATCGAACGCCCAGATTTCGGCTGATTCCAATACCCTGGAAGAAACCTCCAAGGCGCTTCTGGAGTCATTCGACACCATCAATCTCAAGCGTTTTGTCCCTAATAACTACTGGGCAGTCGGTTCAGGTCTGATTGCCTTGATCGCTCTGGTCGGTTTGTTGAACACCACCTCGAAAGCGCAACGCCAACAGTTGAGTGAAACCAAGCAAATCAACCAACGTAACCAGGAAGCTATTTTGCGACTGCTGGACGAAATCGGTTCACTCGGTGAAGGTGACTTGACGGTAAAAGCGACGGTGACCGAAGACATTACCGGTGCGATCGCGGACTCCATCAACTTCGCCGTGGATCAGCTGCGATCCCTGGTGTCTACCATTAATGAAACCGCCGTGCAGGTGGCTGCCGCTGCACAGGAAACCCAGGCAACCGCGATGCATCTTGCCGAAGCTGCGGAACACCAGGCGCAACAGATTACCTCCGCTTCACAACAAATTAATTCGATCGCGAGCTCCATCGACCAGGTGTCGAAAAACTCCGCCGAGTCGGCAGACGTGGCATCGCGCTCCGTGCAAATTGCTGCAAAAGGCGCCGACGTTGTACGTCAGACGATTCAAGGTATGGACAACATCCGTGACCAGATTCAGGAAACCTCGAAACGTATTAAACGACTGGGTGAAAGCTCGCAGGAAATTGGTTCGATCGTGGAACTGATTAACGACATCTCGGAACAAACCAACATTCTTGCTCTTAACGCCGCTATTCAGGCGGCATCCGCCGGTGAAGCAGGCCGGGGCTTCGCGGTCGTGGCCGACGAAGTGCAACGACTCGCAGAACGTGCATCGAATGCGACAAAACGAATTGAAACCCTGGTTCAAACGATTCAGGCCGATACCAACGAAGCGGTGAGCTCGATGGAACAAACAACGGCCGAAGTGGTGTCCGGTGCCCGACTGGCAGAAGACGCCGGCTTGGCACTGGGTGAGATTGAAAAGGTGTCTAACGACCTTGCAGATCTGATTCAAAACATTTCGACCGCTGCCCGTCAGCAATCCACCGCTGCTACGAATATCACCGCAACGATGTCCGTGATTCAGGAAATTACGACACAGACCTCGCAAGGTGCCAGCCAAACTGCCGATTCGATTGGTAACTTGGCGCAACTCGCTGCAGATCTGCGTCGTTCGGTAGCCGACTTTAAATTGCCGGGATAAGACCTGGCGATTCGGGGATGGATTTTTTGAATGCTGGTTTAAACGAGGTGCTTGGTTCTCCGAGCATCTCAGCATGAGGACCTCGGCATGAGGCTGCAAGATAGTAACGATTTCACCACACTCACCTGGGTAAAGCCGGAACTTGACGAAACACTGCGTCAAGCAAGAAACGCTTTGCAGATTTATGTCGAAGAAGGTGAAGACATCACGCAGCTGAAAGACTGCGCTTCATTTTTGCATCAAGTGCAGGGCACGCTCCGCATGGTCGAGCTCTACGGCGCCGCGATGGTTGCCGAAGAAATGGAGCAACTGAGCAAGGCCTTGGTCGACGGTAAAGTCGAGAATAGGGACAATGCATATGGTGTGCTGATGCAGGGCATCGTGCAGCTGCCGGATTATCTCGAACGCCTGCAAACAGGCCATCGCGATATTCCGATCGTGTTGTTGCCTTTGTTGAATCAATTGCGTGCAAGTCGTGGTGAACAAGGTTTGTCGGAAAGCGTGTTGTTCTCGCCGGACTTGTCGAGACCCTTGCCCGATTCTGCCAAAGGCCCGACCTATCCGTTGGCGGCAGACGAATTGCGTCGCCGTGCCGATACGCTGCGGAATCTATTTCAAGGCGCATTGTTGCGTTGGCTGAAAGACGATAACAGCGCCAGCAACATCAAGGACATGACCGATGTTTGCGAACAATTGGTCCCGATTACTTTTTCCGAACCGGCTCGCCGTTTGTTTTGGGTCGCTGCAGGCACCCTGGATGCATTAAGCAAGGGCGCGTTTCAGGCCAGTACCGCACTAAAGCAATCGCTCGCGAAAGTCGAACGCGAAATCAAGCGTCTGGCCGAAGGCGGCGATGATGCATTCCGCAATGATCCACCCATTGAACTGACCCGCCAGCTACTTTATTTCGTCGCACATGAAGCCACCGATGCCGGACGTATCGGCGAAATTCGCGAAGTGTTCGGCTTGAATGACAATGCGCCGGATGCAGCCGAACTCGCGCATGCGCAAGGTAGTTTGACCGGACATAACCGTGCCTTGCTGGCGACGGTAGCCGTCGCGATCAAAGAAGATTTGATGCGCGTAAAAGATTCGCTGGATTTACATCTCCGTACTCCAAACGCGGCCTCCTCAGACCTGAATTCGCAAGTCGAAGCACTTGATCGCGTTGGCGATACGCTGGGCATGTTGGGTCTGGGTGTTGCGCGTCGCGTGGTGCAGGAACAACGTACCGCAATCAACGATATCGTTGCCGGCCAACGCGCCGCCGATGAGGCCACCATGCTCGATATTGCAGGCGCCTTGCTCTATGTCGAAGCGTCGCTGGACGACCAGGTTTCACGACTTGGCCAGGACGAAAGTGCAGACAAGCAAGACGGCCCGGTGGCAACCTCGTTGCCGAGCTCGGAAGCACGCAAGGTGCTAGATGTCTTGCTGAAAGAAGCTGCCACCAACTTCACCCAGGCTCGTCAATGTTTCGTAGCTTTCGTCGAAACCCATTGGGACCATACACAATTAAACGACGTCCCTCGTCTGCTCGATGAAGTATCGGGTGCGTTACGGGTTTTGAACGTTGAAAAAGCACCGGATTATTTAACAGGCATTCGCCGTTTCACCGAGAGCGAATTGCTCAGGCGCCAGCGCGTACCAAACGGCCAGCAAATGGATCGATTGGCAGATGCGTTGGCCAGTCTGGAATATTTTCTTGAAGCGGTTCGTGACCGTCGCCCGAATCGCGAACACATTCTCGAGGTTGCACAAAACAGCCTTGAAGCACTTGGCTACTGGCCGCTTCCGGCACAGGAAGCTGCGTTTGTACCCTCTGCCAAGCCAGCACCTGCTGTTAAACCTGCTGCGGCAGAGCAAGCACCTCTGCAACCGATCGTTCCTGTTGCAGAGCCGCCCAAGGTTATCGAAGAAATTGCACCGGCAGCGATTACTCCTATTGTCGTCGCAGAAGATACCACCGACGACGAGCCAAGCTTTGCCGATATTCTGAAAGAAGCAGAATCTTCAACTTCGCTTGATGATAAATCTGGCTTTGAAGTTCCTGCTGCAGCCGTAGCTGCTTCGGGTGCTGCAATTGCCGCTGCTGCAGTGGCAGCTGCCCCCGCACCTGCATCGTCTGCTCCGGTTGCCGGTCAATTGATTGGCAGCTTTGATGGTGCCAGCGATGAAATCGATGACGAGATCCGAGAAGTATTTTCGGAAGAGTTTGAAGAAGAAATCGGTAACCTCGAACAGCTGTTGCCACCTTGGCGCTCGGCTCCGGACAATCCGGAATTGCTGCGTCCGATTCGCCGCGTTTTCCATACCTTGAAAGGTAGTGGTCGTCTGGTCGGTGCAAAAACACTCGGTGAATTCAGCTGGAAAGTGGAAAGTTTGTTGAACCGTGTGCTCGACGGAAGTCGCCCGGCGACACCTGCGGTAGTGGCATTGCTCGATCAGGCATTCAACACCTTGCCATTGTTACGTGCGGCCTTGCAGGGAGAAACTGTCTATGCAGACCTCCACGGTATAGAAGCGGTTGCCGAAAAAGTAGCTGCGGGCGAAGAAGTATTTTATAAAGCGGCACCGCTTGCCGCTGTGTCTGCAAATATTCCTGTCGGTGGCCATGTTGAAGTACCGGCAGTTGTCGAACAGCCAGTCGAAGCTTCCGTTGAATCGCTGGAAGTTGCTGAAGCAGAGCCGGAAGCAGAGGTCGGTGATGGCGTTGAATTCTCGATTGATCCTGTCCTGTTCGAAATTCTCAAACCGGAAGTTGCCGGCCATCTGGAAATAGTCGACAACTGGACAGCAGTATCGAAAGTGCAGGGCACAGCAGCTGTCACCGAAGTGCTCTTGCGTTCCGTGCATACAATGAACGGTGCTTTCGGCATGACCGAAGTCACTACAATTACCGATGTCACTGCGCCACTCGAGGGTTACCTGAAACGCGCAATGGCGCACTCGGTACATCTGGATACAAGCACCATCGCGTTGGTATCCGAAGCAGCAGACGCTATTCGTCAAACAATTACCGCTCTGGATCGTCCAAAGCCTGTGTTGCCGCGTTTCGAAGATTTGGCCGCTCGCATCCAGGGCTTGCGCGATGCATTGCCAGAGTCGACGACGACGACGATTCCGGAACATTTGGAACACGACGACATCATGCCGTCGGTGAGCTTGCTTGAAACTCCTGATGTTTCAATGATTCCCGATTTTGGCTCGCGTGATACAGCGCCTAGTGCAAGCGCTGCTGCCGAAGCTGCCGCCGCCGAAGCCGCCGCCGCCGAAGCTGCTGCTGCCGAAGCTGCTGCTGCCGAAGCTGCCGCCGCCGAAGCTGCCGCCGCCGAAGCTGCCGCCGCCGAAGCTGCTGCCGCCGAAGCTGCTGCCGCCGAAGCTGCTGCCGCCGAAGCTGCTGCCGCCGAAGCTGCCGCTGCCGAAGCTGCCGCCGCCGAAGCCGCTGCTGCCGAAGCTGCTGCTG
>JBOHYG010000145.1:0-1706 GCA_050737875.1 Arenimonas sp.
ACTGGCTTGGATTGGAAGGATAACGCAGGCAGTGCCTGTGCCGCGACTGCCGAGCGAAGGCTGCGGCCATGTTGAAGCAGAAGAAACGCTGGAACCCAAGGCCGCCCAACCAGACAAACGCGGACTCTGTGATGGAAACCTTAAGCACCGGATGCGAAACCGGCACAGGCGGCGATGACTAAACGAAAAGCTGGCAAAAACAAAGCACGAAAAGCGGGAGTGATTTTTGTGTTGCTTGATGTAATAGCTTTTACCCGGCTAACAACCAAAATAAGGTGCCGACGCACCGGATATGAAACTTGAAACCAGTATTTTCACGGAGGTCACCTTGATTGCGTAGTTAGGCTAATCGCGTAGTTTTTTTGAGAAGGAAAGATCAACGAAATAACGCAATGGGTTTGATGAGTCAACGTACACAGTAATCTCTTTTTGAGTAACATGAGGTTTTGGATCAAACCAAAAATTGTGACTTGCAAAGTAATATGTTTTGTAGCCGCTCTCATCGTACCATTTTGCAATAACTGTGAAAGGATTGACGCCGTTGATAGAGACTGAAGTATTCTGCCCAATTTCGTGAAATTCAGGGTAAAGAATTAAGCCGTTTTTAACTAAATTGCGATTTCTTCTTTTTCGCATAAACCTACGAAAATATGCGATTGCACCAATTACAAAAAGCACAACACCAACTGGTGAGTTTCTATTATAAGAATATTCTTCTGAAACTTGACTATACAGAATCAAAAAGAGGCCCAAGGGAGCGGCAACCCAATTTGCAAACTGCACTACTCGATTAGGACCGATAACAAATGACAAATCGAACATTAACGTGCCTAACGCCTGAAATAAGGTGCGGCGGCACCGGATAATGATTTGAACGCAGTAGTCATTCGGCCGTCACCTTGATTGATTAGTTAGGCACTATGCGCCGGAAGACCGCAGTGAACGCACTTGCGGCCGGCGCTATTTGTTCCCAACACATGCTTCAGAGTGAAGTTATTGCCGCAACGGGGGCACCGAAAAGCCCTGATGCGGAAGTATGAAATCAAGAAAGCAATGACAAATACAGCAAATGCAATTGGTACAAAGATGTTTGCGAGTGATGTCCCTTCTGTCAGAAAGCTGACTAAGAGTATTGCAGGTAGCGCAAAAACGAATACTGCAATGCCAAAGCGATTCCAGAATTTAAATGGTGCAAAATCGTTCGTGTATTTGCTCATGGTGCCTAACGCCTGAAGTAAGGGACCGCCGCGGCGGATGTTGATTTGAAACCAGTATTCATTCGGCGGTCCCCTTGACTGAATAGTTAGAAAATTGCCGGAGTGTTTGTACGAAGCAAACCAGTGAGCGGCCTTGATGCTTCTTGCCGGAAAGCATAACTCAGGTAGTGCCTGTGCCGCGACTGACGAACGAAGTTGGCGGCCATAAAGATATTAGTAGGCACCGGAACCAAAGGCCGCGTATACGAAACGCGGATTTTGAGACGGAGACCTTCATCGCCGGATGCTAAACCGGCACAGGCGGCGAGCAGTTGACGGCGTAGAGCCTGGAAAAATAAAAATCGAAAAGCGAACGAGGTGTTGAAGATGCCGACTAAAAAGCTCTAACCCGTCTAACGCCTGAGGTAAGGGACCGGCGTGAAGACGCCGACCATAAAATTTGAATGTAGTGTCTTCACGCCGGTCCCCTTGACCGATTAGTTAGATCTA
>JBOHYG010000146.1:0-39255 GCA_050737875.1 Arenimonas sp.
GTACAGCCTCGCCGATACTGCATTGTATGAAGCCAAAAAACGTGGCGGCGGTACCTGGCGCATTGCTGAATAGTGGCCGTCAGCGGTCATTTTAGACGTTACAAATACAAGCGTCTTTGAATCAGGCCAATGGCTACTAATCCCCAATTACCGCCAACATCTGCCGAAAATCCGACGGTATCGTCGGTGCTGCGTACGGTATTGCTCTGCGATTGGGCTGATTCGACCCATTTAATCGACACTCTCGGCGATGCCCGGGCGGTCGGATTGATGCAAAAACACGATCAATTCGTCCGCGATACTTTATTGATGACCAATGGCCGGCTGATCGACAAGGCCGATGGCATCCTGGCTCTGTTCGAACGTCCAATCCAGGCGCTGGATTTTGCGCTGCGCTATCAAGTCCAAATGCGGGTTTGGGGAGCGGAATACCAGCAACCGATCCAGGCCCGCATCGGCATCCACGTCGGCGACGTGATGACCTGGGAAAACCTGCCCGATCAAATTGCCGCCGGCGCCAAACCTCTGGAAGTCGAAGGCTTCGCCAAACCGGTCGCCGCTCGCCTGATGAGTTTGGCGATGCCTGGACAAATCCTGTTATCGGGTATGGCGCAAAGTCTGGCGCAACGTGCGCAACTGGAACTCGGCGAACGCGGACAAAGATTACGCTGGATTTTGCACGGTCGCTATACCTTCAAAGGCGTACCGGCACCGATGCTGGTGCACGAGGTCGGCGACGCCGAATTCTCGCCGCTACGCGCGCCGCCATCGACGCAAAAAGCCTGGAGGGAAATTCCACTCTGGCGCCGGCCTCCGGTTCTGGTACTGGAATTTTTGCTGACCACCGGCCTGATCGGCGGTTTCATCTGGAGTACGTTCCAAAGTACGCCAGCGATCGCTTTCTATGAACGCGACTGGGTCGTGATGGGCGATGTGCAAAACCTGAGCCGCGAAAAATTGTTCAACGACTCGCTCGATACAGCGATGCGGGTAGGCCTGGAGCAATCAGCCTACGTCAACGTGATTTCCGATGGCCAGGAAGCCGAAGCGCTCAAGCGCATGCAACGCGAAGGCCAGGATATTGATCGTCAAACCGGTGCCGAGCTGGCGTTGCGTGAAGGTGCCAAGGCACTCATTCTTCCAACGCTTACCGAAGTCGGCGGCCACCTGCGCATTACCGCCGAAGTGATCGACCCCAATACCGGCGTCACTGTTTATACCGAATCCGCCGATGCTAAAAATGCCGATGCGGTTTTACCGGCACTTGATTCGGTGCTGGAGAAATTGCGTACACGTTTAGGTGAGTCGGTCGCTTTGGTGGACAAGAGCAGACCACTTGAAGAAGTCACGACACCAAGTATTGAAGCACTACGCGCATTTTCCGTGGCATTAGACGCACGACGCGCCGGGAAAAATGCAGAAGCCCTTGCCTTGCTCGAACAGGCAGTCAAGTTTGACCCGGACTTTGCAATGGCCTATTTGCGTATGGGCTTCATTATGTATAGCGAGAACAAAAACGAGCAGGCGCAAGCTTACTTGGCACAAGCACAAAACAAGCGTCAGCACTTGAGCAACCGTGAAAGCATGTTGCTTGATGCCTCCCAGGCCGTTTTCGGAAATCCATCAGAGATGTTGAAAAAATGGAAAGTCTTGGCGTCCATCTATCCTGATGAATATCGTGCTTATTACAACTACGCCTATTTTGCCCACAACGATACACAGCAGTATCGGGTAGCCAAGGATTTTCTAGGCCCGGCTTTGACCATTCGCAATCCTGCACGAGGCTCGGCTTTCTATCGCTTCGGAATGTCGAATTTGGCGCTCGGTGACTACCATAAAGCCATCGAGGCTTTCCGCCAGTCAGACTCACCCGGATCAAGCGGCTACAAACGGGATTATGCAGACGCATTCGCCGCACTACGGCAATTCAATTCTGCCGAGAAGATTCTAGCGACACAGATTCCGGACGTTTTAAGCGGCGTTGTTCTCGAAGAAAGCATGCCTGAAATTACCTACCCGATAGATCAGGGTGATTGGTCGAAAGCTTTTTCCGCATTGGATAAGCTGGCACCTAAGGTGCAGCAAGAATCCCCACTCGTAAGATGGACGTACGATGGACTGCGTCTGTCACTGAGGAGCTATTCGCCAGATACCGCGTTTGCACAAGATCTTCGGGCTTATGTGGCCAAACAACAGTCCTTGCTTGTCAATTCCGATCCGATTGCACGCCGCCATCTGGTATTTGAAATTCTTGCCGGCGGCTGGATGGCTGCTAACTCGGGTGACATGAAAACAGCCAATGCTGCACTCGCAAGTGTCGATACATTCGCGCTGAATGATGGCTATACGGCAAATTCGGATATGCGCCTTGTTGTACAGGCTGAATTAGACCTGCATGCCAATCAACCGAAAGCGGCGATTGAAAAATTATTGCCTCGCTCGGCTCGTGGCGATGAACTGTACTTTTTGCATGCAGTTCTGATGCGGGCCTATGCTGCCAGCCATAATTATAAAAAAGCAAAAGAACAAGCTGATTGGCTGGCTGGGCATCGTGGACTGGCCTACGCAGAATTCAACAGCTTGAGCATGTGGCAGCCGGTCAATGTGGCTGAAAGCAATATGGCGCTTTTGGCTGCTGCTCATTATGCCGAAAAGACTGGCCATGCCGACGAGTCTGCGTCTCGCCTCAAAGCGTTTAAAGCGGCATGGCCAGAAGGCGATCGACTCACTCAAGTCTCTCGCCGTCTAAGCGAACTTGACTAAGCTTTCTTGGACATATCGAGCGTTACCGGACTTTGTGCTGCCGAGGATGTCAGTAGCTGTTTGCGTAAAGCTGCTCGGCTATTCTGGATCGCCTCAGGACTCGCAAGTTCAACACAGTGCAAACAAGCCCAAGCTCCTTTGTCGTTATCACCTGCATACGCAGCTGCATCATGCCCGAGGTATGCCAAAGCAATGCGTGGACTTTTTTGAAACACGGCGCGAAATTCATTGTCACTGCTTAATTTATCCAACAGCTTGTCTACTAGATCTTCTGAAAGTTGAAATGGCATGATCATATCCCCCTGTTGATATTGACGCCTCGTTCACGTTGAACGCTTGAAGTCTACATATTAATTGGGTTCGTGTCAGGCGATGATTGACCCATCAGGAGCCATCGTCGAGTTGAATAACTGTCCCCTGAAATAGACGGAGCATGCATCGCTATTTATTAGTTTTCATGATGGGTTCAGGCCGATTTTTGGCAAGCTTAATGTGACAGGCTGTGACATCTGGAAACGGTACACGACATATTCGACATCCGAGAATCTGGATAACCTAGGTCCGCTAAATTTGACCTCAAGCATAGGCTTGAGGTCGGCTCACTCTGCTAATACTCTGCATGATCGAATCAAGGATGATCCGAAGCAATACTCGCACGGCCGCAAGAAATCGCCCCCGGACATTTCCAGTGAAGGCCTATCGCTGTAAATTGACCGGGTTGTAAGCCGCTCTTGCTGAAAGTAGTTGCATACGTAATTCTTTATGGCTGTTTTTTATGGTCTCAGCGCTTGCCAGTTGAGTGCATTGCAGACAGCGCCATGCGCCTTCATCACTCGGGCTCGCATTGGTGGCTGCCTCATGACCCAGATAAGCCAATGCAATACGCGGACTTCTCAGGAACACAGCGCGAAACTCCTCGTCGCTACTCAATTTATCAAGCAACATGTCTGTTATTTCTTCAGAAATATGAAACGCCGGGTTTACGGCATCTTCCAAAACTGACGCCGTCTTATCTAGAACGTGTTCCGAATGTTCAAATGTCATATTCATTCCTTCGTGTAGATTAAAAGTAGCGCGGACTTATCGAGCACATGACAGTCTAACTACAATCCCCGGCATTGTCAGTCCACGAGTACAGGCTCAGCCGCGATCCGTAGGCACTGCTCTTCTGCATTTCGCTGAATGTTCCGGTTTATCATCCGCCGCCAATCTGCTTCAATGGGCTTCTTGTGCCTGCCAACCATATCCGCTAGAGGCGGTATTTCGCAGATTCGCATTCGATCTCGGTCTCCAGCCTGGCTGGCTATCTACACTTACAGAACAAGGAACAACATGCTGATCCAGCGCTGCGCCCAATTGATGATTGAACTTGATGCCGAGCCCCGCTTCGCCTTCGCCAGTCTGCTGTCGGGTGGCGATGGCATCGATGCCACGCCACGCTGGATGGCCTATGCCGCCCATCTTGATAGTGCGGTGGAAGTCAGTTTGGCGGAGATGCAAATACTGCAAAACTTGGTTTCGGGGAAAGCGCATGAGCATGCTGAACTGGCGGCCATATATAACGAGGCTTTGATAGGCGGCCTCTTGCAAAAAGGCCTGCTCTTGCACGATGAACAAGCCCATGCGGCATGGCGTGAGCGCGACCAGGTACTGCGTGATGTTGCCTGGTGGCCACCCGCCGCCATCGCCATGGCCGCGGGCCGCTGGAAAGAAGTCGATACCGATGCAGCGAACAAACGCGGCATGACTTTATCAAGCCAGAACATGGTTGAGGCTTTCGGCCATGCACCGGAAGCCGAATATCGTCGCGCTGAACACCTGGATCCGGTCGCCTTGTCCAAGCCGGCAAGCAGCCAATTTGACGAACTGCTGGCGAAGCGGAAAACCTGCCGAAACTTCGATCCGGCACAGTCGATTTCCGCTCAGGATTTGGCCACGATGTTGCGTCGGGTCTGGGGGGTTATCGGCACGCTGGAGTTGGCGCAGGGGGCGGTCGCCGTGAAAAAAACGTCGCCAGGGGGCGGCGGACTGCATGGCACCGAAGCCTATGTTCTGGTGCAGCGTGCCGAAGGACTGGAGTCGGGCATCTATCATTATTTGCCGATGCGTCATGCACTCGAACCCATGCAAAAATCCACGCAGGAAGCCATGCGCGATCTGATGTATCGCTGCGTTGCCGGACAAGACTGGTTTCAGGATGTGCCGGTGATGGTCGTCATGGCGACGAGGTTTGATCGCCTGTTCTGGAAATACCGTCGACATGCAAAAGCCTGGCGTGTGGCGCATCTGGACGTCGGACATCTGTCGCAGACCATGTATCTATCGGCCGCCGATCTGGGCCTGGGTGCATTCGTCACCGCCGCCATCAACGATCACACCATCGAACAAGCGCTCGGTTTGCAGACATTGAAAGAAGGCGCGATCGCGATTGTCGGTTTTGGTCCGCGGCTGCCGGCCAATTCCGAAAACGCCAATATCGAATTGGATAACATCACGCCAATCGAAATTAACTAGATTTCGCAAAAGCGAAATCCAGCTCGATACTCTGGAAATTTGCCAGCGCCGACCATTGCTGATTCAATTCGATGGCGGCGTGATAAAGCGATTCCGGCTCGATTTTTTCGAATGAAAACGCCGGCTTGTCGCGGGCGGCACACGCGCCTCTTACGCCCTCGAGAAAATCTCCGTCATCGAAACTGCCGGCCCATAATTGTGTTTGCAGGGCTTCCACGACGGCTTCGGCTAGCACCGCTTCGAGTTCGACCGAAGGATTGGCCTTGTCGTGGATGACATCCATGATGAAGCTCGCGTCCGCACCACGTGCCACCAGACTTAGAAAGCCGTGCTGCAATCCCAATCGGGATTCAACGACGAAGTGCACGAGATCATGTGGCAATACGCCTTGTCTGGGCATCTCCGATTTCGTTTCCGAACCGTCCGGCCTGAGATAACGCAACAGATCGTATTTTTCGTTTTTGCCGCGTTTTTGTGCGATGAGTTTCATGGCAGGTATCTGTCGGGCGGGCAATGCCCGCCACGCAATAAAATCGAAATCAAATCAAATCAAACGTCGCCGTCTTGCAACCAGCCTTCGCCGGTGCCGCGATTGAATACCTTGTCGGTATCGAGAACCTGACCTGCCGGCGTGCTTTCCTTGCCGGCAAGCTGTTTGTAATACGGAATAAAGTCCGGCAGCGTCGCGTCGAAAAGTTGCTGATAGCTTTCGATCACGAAATAGGTTTTCTGATAGGTGTCGATCCGGTAGCGCGTGTTCATCACCCGCAGCAAATCAAAACCGATCCGGTTGGGTGCTTTCGATTCGAGGCAGTGGATGCTTTCGCCTTTCGAACTCAGAATCCCGGCGCCGTAAATTCGCAGGCCTTCGCTGGTATTGATCAAACCGAATTCGACCGTGTACCAATACAGGCGTGTGAGTTGTGCGAGTGCTTCCGGACCAAGTGCATGCGCCTTGACGCCACCTTTTCCGTAGGCCTGCATGTAATCGGCAAAAATCGGATCCATCAACAAGGGCACATGGCCAAACAAGTCGTGGAACAAATCCGGCTCCGATAAATAATCGAGTTGCTCCGGTTTGCGAATCCACCAGGTCACCGGGAAACGGCGATTGGCCAGATGATCGAAAAAAGTCAGTTCCGGCAACAAGCCTTCGACCGCAATAATTTCCCAACCGGTTTTCGCCTTGAGTTGAACATTCAAATCGGCAAACTTCGGAATGCCGTGCTCGCCCATGCCCATCGCATCCTGGGTTTGCAAAAATTCGGTGCTGGCGCGGCCCGGCAACAATTCACGCTGGCGCTTGAACAAAGTAGCCCAGACTTCATGGTCGGTTTTGGAATACGAATCCCAGGGCTGATCGACGACCGCCGTGGTGTAGACCGGCACATAACCTTTGTCGGTTAGTTGGTGTTCGATTTTGTTGGGCGTGCTCATGGCCGTAGTTTAACGCTTTGGCAAGTCCAAAACAAAAATGCAGGCCATGATTTAGCCTGCATTAAAGTGTGCATTGCCTTCCCTGGCTTTGCACGACCCGGACGAGTAGCTAGCCCGGGTTTGTTTCAGGGTTGTCCGGCAAATTTCTTGCCGAAGAAATCTCCCAGATTCCAGCGCGGCCGATACGGATCATCGGCGACCAGTTGTCCAATGCGCGCATTCAAGGCCGCCATTTTTGCCGCCGTCGGATAATGAATCGGTTGCTTCAAATCGTCGCTTGGCTGGTGATAATGCGCTTTCAAAAAATTATCCATCAATTTCTTGCCGTCGATTTTCGAATCTTTCGCTACCACGCCGCCATCCAGATAGACCGCCGGAATGCCCTGGCGAATGAATGCATATTGATCGGAACGCACGAACACCACCTGCTCCGGCGACGGGTCCGGCGACAACAGGAACCCGATGTCGGTGGCGGCCTGCTGCACCTGGTTTTGCAGCGAACTATGTTCCACGCCGATGGTGACCACATCGAGCAGTTCGGTCAGCAGTACCGGCATATCGATATTGATATTGGCCACGATCGAGTTTTTCGGGACGGTCGGGTTTTGCGCGTAATAATTGGCACCGAGCAAGCCTTTTTCTTCGCCGGTCAGTGCAATAAACAACATCGAGCGTTTCGGTTTGTTGCTCAGCAAGCTCGCGCTGCGGGCAGCCTCCAGCATGATGCCGATGCCAAGCGCGTTATCGACTGCGCCGTTATAGACGGTATCGCCATTGACCGGCATGCCGATCCCAAGATGGTCCAGATGCGCGGAATAAACGATGTGTTCAGCGGCCAGTTTTGCATCGCTACCGGGCAGCTTGCCGACCACATTGCGGCTTTCCAATGTGCGCAATTGCGTATTGCCGGTCATGCTCATGGTGCCGGTCATGTCGAAGGCCTGCAGCTTGCCGTTTTTCAGTTGATCAAACAACAAATCGGCGGAAAATTTTTCGCCATCCAGAATCTTGCGGGTCGCATCCAGATTGATATTGGCGGTCGCCTGCAACAGCGGAAAACTGTCGATCGGCATGCCGTTCTTGTCGAGCAGGCGCATGCCCGGACGCATCCAGTTGGTAACACCCTTGGCCCAGGGATTCCTGCCTTCGCTTTCGGGATCGCTCAGATATAAAACGCCGACCGCACCGCGTTCGCTCAATTGCCGGAGTTTTTCCAGACTCGAACTGTAAAACGCACGCTGGGTGACCGGAAAACTTTCCGGTGCGCCGCCGAAAACCACGGCGATTTTGTCGCGCACGCTAACGCCGGCGAAATCGTTATGGTTCAACTCGGGCGCGAATATGCCTTGTCCGACGAACACCATGCCAGCGGCAATGTCGTGACTTGCCTGATTAAAATTTGCACCCGGCAAGAATTCTTTTTCGAAAATAAATTCCAACACAAAGTTTTCCTTGTGCAATTTCAGGCTGGCGCCGTTTTGCTGACGAACCGCTTCGATCAATGGAACACGCTGGAAATACGTGCCGTTGTCGCCTGCAGGTTCAAGGCCGAGATTTTTATAGCGGGTCGCCACGTATTCGGCCGCCTGATCAAAACCCGGAGAACCGGTTGTACGGCCTTCGCGGGCATCCGCCGCCAGATAGCCGACATCGGCCTGGATGCGTTGGGCGCCTTCATTCAAGGCTTGTGCACTTGGTGCATAGGCAGAAGTTTCTGCAACGGGGGCCTCTTGTTTGCAGGCAATCAATAAACCGCATAACAATAAACTGGAATAAGCTAGGCGCATGGGGGATTCTCCTTCGCCGCGACATTATCACTGGCAGCGCGTTACAACAATCGGAGCAACGCATGCAAATCGACAAACCCGGTCAAACGATGTCGTATGGATTATTGATTTTCGTTTGCCTGGCACTGTTGGTGTCGGCAATCGGAGCGCTCGATCCACTCACCTGGTTTATGGAAGTGGTGTGGGTCTTTATCGGTGTACCGCTGGTCATCTGGCGCTGGAAAAATTTTCCGCTCACCAAGTTGTTGAGTTGCCTGCTGGCATTCCATGCACTGGTGTTGATGTACGGCGGTCATTACACCTATGCCGAGACCCCGCTTGGCTTATGGGCGCGCGACGCCTTCGATTTGAGTCGCAATCACTATGATCGCTTCGGCCATTTGATGCAGGGTTTTGTACCGGCAATTCTGGTGCGCGAATTATTGCTGCGCACCAGCCCTCTGACGCGCGGCGTTTGGCTTGCCGTACTGGTTACCTGTGGTTGCCTGGCCTTCAGTGCTTTTTTCGAAATGATCGAATGGTGGGCGGCTTTGATCTGGGGCGGTGCGGCCGACGCATTCCTGGCAACGCAGGGCGATGTCTGGGATACCCAATGGGATATGTTTCTCGCCTTGTGCGGTGCGATCCTGTCGCAATTGCTGTTGTCGCGCCTGCACGACCGGCAATTGGGCTTGAGTAAAAACTAGAGCGTACTAATCGATTTATCCAGCTGCATGCGATTTCGGCCCAACACTTTTGCGGTGTACATCGCGTCGTCGGCGCGCCGCAGCATGTCGTCGAAAAAATGATCGCTCGCCGATAGCAGGGTAATGCCGCCGGACAAAGTGATCGAACGATTCTGGTCGAGCAAAGACATCGGATGGCTGGCGAACTCATCGAGAATTCGTTGTGCCAACACCTGCGCCTGCTGGATATTGCTGTCGGGCAGCAATATCAGGAATTCTTCGCCGCCCATGCGGCCGAGATAATCTTCGCTGCGCAGGTTTTTTCGCAGCCGCCGCACGGTTTCGATCAATGCCAAATCACCTGCGGCGTGACCGAGCTCATCATTAATTTTCTTGAAGAAATCGATGTCGACCAGGATGACTGACAATGGCGTGCCGTGCCGGCGCGCCCTGGCCATTTCACGCACGCCAAATTCCGCCAATGCACGCCGGTTGTAGGCGCCGGTCAGTGGATCTTCGCTGGCCATGCGTGCCAGATCTTTCTGGCTGCGCTCGGTGCACATCAGCAAGAAACCGATCGTGCCGACAATCGGCAGCAAACCACCGACGCCGTAGGTCAAAATCGTCGGCCAGCGCATGCTGAAAAATTCGGCGATCGGATCCTGCGTAATGACATGATAAAACGCGCGCGCCAGCATGCTGACGCCCCCGATCACGAACAAGCTCGCCAACACATGCGAGACCCGGGTAATCTTGAGTTCCTGCCGGTAAATCGCGCGCGCCGCGAAGCCCAGTATCATTGCGTGTACCAGCGACAGCAGCGTCGAGCGGATCAGCAAGTCTTCATATAAAATGGAAAAGACGAAAGCGACCGCGCCTGCAGTCATCACCAGCGAAAATGCATACCAACGCCGTTGCCGAACGCCGGTAAACATTCGCATTGCAATCGCAAAACAGGCCAGCGCACTGGCAATCATCATGTTGGCCAGCACGATCGAAACAATCGGCGGCGCATAACCCCGCAACGCAATCAAGACGAAACCGCTAGGCTGCAAAATCAAACCCAGCCACCACCAGCGCATGCTGTATTGATAATCCTTGGGCAATGCGTTGCGAACAATCAGCAACATGATTGCTATGAGCACGTTCAGAAACGCACCAATCATGATCGCCGATCGAATGTCGAAAACGAATCGCAAGCCGAATCCCCCAGGGCCCCAGGCAGGCTTAGGCTACTCCTAAAGGCGGCTCAGTTCAGCAAAGCGCCGAGCCGTTCGTCAGGGTTCTTTGACCTCTGGCGACTCGTTCAGTTTGGTTCGGCGAAACGGCAATATCACCGGTTCAGTCTGGCTAGGTCGATGCCACAAGACCGGCACTTCCTGCGGGCGTGGCAGTTCCAAGCTTTCAAGATCGGGATCTTGTTCAGCTTCGGCATCGTCGGCTTCCCAGCTATAGACCGGACGCGGCGGTGCCGGGTCGATCTTGCGCCAGATGATCGCCGACAAGACCCCGGCTATCGCGCCGCTCAAGTGGTATTCCCAGGAAATTTCTTCCTTCTGCGGCAACACGCCCAGGAACATGCCGCCGAACAACAAAATACCGATAAACGCCGCCGCTATTGCGGGACGGTCGCGGCGCAACACACCCATCGTCATCAGGAAAAACATCAGCCCGTGGGTGACGCCGCTGGCGCCAATATGAAACCCGTAAATGGCCAGAAACCAGGTGCCGATACCGGACAACAGCCAGATCAGCGGCACGGCACGCAAACCGGCTTTCGGATACACGGTTCCAACCAGGGTACCCAGCACCAGAATCGAGAAACTGTTTGAAAAAAGGTGCTCGAAGGAGCCATGCAGCAATGGTGCGGTGATTACGCCAACCAATCCTTGCAACACGCCCGGCTGCAGGCTCAGTGCCTGATACGGCATCTGCTGTTGCAGATAATAAAAACCGAACAGCAGCGCGATAACGCCAAGGCTGATATTCAGCGCACGGCGAAACCGTTGCGGAATCGGTGACACGTAATTGGGATCGGACGGGCTCATTTATACGAAATGGGGAAGGTCTTGCCGAACACAAGACCTTGAAATGAATATCGACCGCCCCAGCCTGCGCCGGGACGGCGTTTACTATTTAACTTCGCCCAGTTCACCGTCATCGGTGCGCGGCTTGATCCACAAACTCAACAGCATCGCAGACGCAATCAAGACCGCAACCACGCCGAGTGAAATGCCGATCGGAATCTTCTGGAAATCCACTATCAGCATTTTCGTGCCGATAAAAACCAGCACCAAGGCCAAGCCATAAGCCAGCAAATGGAATCTATCGGCCATGCCGGCCAACAGGAAATACAGCGCACGCAATCCGAGTACGGCAAACACATTCGAGGTCAGCACGATAAACGGATCGGTGGTAATCGCGAAAATCGCCGGTATCGAATCGACCGCAAAAATCACATCGGTGAACGCGATCATCACCAGCACCAGAAACATCGGCGTGAAAAACCGTTTGCCGTTTTCGAATACCGACAATTTTTCGTCATGGTGTTTTTCGGTAACACGCAGATGCCCGCGCAACCATTTCAATATCGGGTTGTCGTTCAAATCGGCTTGCTGGCCGGCTGCCCACAGCATTTTAATGCCGGTCAATACCAGGAACGCTCCGAAGAAATACAGGATCCAGTGGAATTGCGCGATCAATGCGGCGCCGATGAAAATCATCACGGCACGCAAGGCGATTGCACCAACCACGCCCCAGATCAAGGCACGCTGCTGGTACTGCGCCGGCACCGCGAAATAACCAAAGATCATCAGGAACACGAAAATATTATCGACCGCCAGGGCTTTCTCGACCAGGTAACCGGTCAGGAATTCCAAGCCGATGCGATTGGCTTCAGCATCGCCGATGCTGCCTTTCAGATACCACCAAAGCCCGGCATTGAACAACAACGCCAGACCAATCCAGCAGACCGACCACAAGCCGGCTTCACGCATGCCGACTTTGTGCGGACCACTTTGTTTCAATACCAGTAAATCAATTACGAGCGCTGCAATTACCAACGCGATAAAAACCGACCACATGATCGGGGTGCCAATGCTTTCCATGTCATCTCCTTGATAGTGAAAGATGCTGGACGTGAAGTTCTGAGATGGATTTACAGATACGACTTCGCCCTTGCGGCGAAGGTCTTGCTCACAGGACTGGCCTGTCTACCGTGCCGGGGCGTGAAACTACCCGTATTGACGACATCGGAGGCGGGAGCTACTCCCCTTCAGGGCCAATAGTAGCAAACTGCGGTTAAGTTGGCGTCAAGGCGGCCACCGGGCGGGTACAATAGCGCCCATGAATACTATGAATAACAACATCATCCCCACGGTTTACCTGAAAATCGAGCGCCGTTCGACCCATCCTTGGATTTTCCAGAAGATGGTCGAAAAACCCGAGCAAAAGCCGAAACCCGGCTCGATTGTCGATATCGTCGATGCGACCGGCACCTGGTGCGCCCGTGGTTTCTACAATGGCCATTCACGAATCGCCTTGCGGGTACTGACCGAAGATCCGGATGAAGCCATCGATGAAGATTTCTTCCGCCGCAAGATTCGCCAGGCCGTCGAGTTGCGCCGCGATGTATTGAAAGTGGACGAAATTTCCAATGCCTGGCGTGTGGTTCATTCCGAAGGTGATGGTTTGTCCGGTCTGGTGGTCGATCGTTACGATGACTTGTTGGTCGTCGAATTTTTCTCGGCCGGCGCGTTTCGTTATCGCGAGTGGATTTACACCGCGCTACGTGAAGAATTCCCCGGCTGCCGTTTCTATGCTTTCGCCGAAGACCATGTGCAAAAACAAGAAAGCTTCGATTTCCGTTCGCCAGACGCACCACAACCTGCCGTGATTACCGAATTCGGCGTGAAGTTTCGCGCCAGTCCGGGTACCGGCCACAAGACCGGTTTCTTCGCCGACCAACGCGAAAACCGCGAATACCTGGCGCGCTTTACCAAGGACAAATCGGTGCTGGATATTTGCTGCAACTCCGGCGGCTTTGCGATCTACGCAAAAACCCGCGGTGAAGCGGCCGAAGTGACCGGTATCGATCTGGACGAAGAAATTCTCGAAATCGCGAAAAAAAATGCGCATCTGAACAAGGCGCAAATCAAATTCACGCAAGCCGATTTGTTTCCGTTCCTGCGTGACTCAGCGGCTCGCGGCGACGAATACGATGTGGTGATCCTGGATCCGGCGAAAATGACCCGCGATCGCGAACAAGTGATCCCGGCGCTGAAAAAATACAACGACATGAACAAGCTCGCGATGAGCGTGGTCAAGCCCGGCGGTATTTTATTGAGCTGTTCCTGCACCGGCCTGGTCAGCGAAGAACAATTCGTCGACATGATTCGCCGCGCCGCGTTTTTTGCCGGTCGCACAGTGCAGATTTTGAAAGTCTCCGGCGCCGGCGGCGATCATCCGTTCATGGCACATGTACAGGAAAGCCGTTATCTGAAAGCGGTGTTCTGTCGCGTGTTTTGATTGCCGATAAAGATTAAAGATAAAGGACACGAATGAATTCCCCTTCGGATGTTGTTGCCGGCCCGCGCCGCGCTGCGGTTGCCTTTATCTTTATCACGGTCTTTCTGGACATTCTTGCGTTCGGTTTGATCATTCCGGTATTTCCGCATTTGATCGCCAGTTTCGTCGGCGGCAATTTGTCGGAAGCGGCGAAATGGCATGGCGTGTTTGCGACTGCGTTCATGGTGATGCAATTTTTCTGCTCGCCGATCCAGGGTGCGTTGTCGGATCATTTTGGTCGCCGCCCGGTCATTCTGATGTCGAATCTCGGCCTGGGCCTGGATTTTATTTTGATGGCGCTGGCCCCTACGTTGCCGTGGTTATTCATTGGTCGGGTTTTATCCGGCATTACTTCCGCCAGTTTCTCGACAGCCAACGCGTATATCGCCGATGTAACTCCGCCGGAAAAACGCGCTCAGGCTTTTGGCATGCTGGGCATGGCGTTCGGCCTTGGCTTTGTATTGGCGCCGGGCATTGGCGGCATGTTGGGTGAAATCCATCCGCGCTGGCCATTCTGGTTCGGTGCCGCGCTTTGCCTGAGCAATTTTTGCTACGGCTTTTTTATCCTTCCCGAGTCGCTGTCGAAAGAGCATCGCAGCCCGTTTTCATGGCGTCGCGCGAATCCGGTTGCATCGCTGATGTGGTTGCGCACGCAACCGGAAATTCTGGCGCTGGTCAGCGTCACCTTCCTGATGGCATTGGCGCATCTGGTTTACCCGATGACCTTCGTGCTGTACGCCGATTACCGTTTTGGCTGGGGCAGCAAAATGGTCGGTATCACGCTGGCGATCGTCGGTCTGGTCGGTGCCGTTGTGCAAGGCGGTCTGGTCGGCAAGATCAAGAATGCATTGGGCGAACGCCGCATGTTGTTGACCGGCTGCGTCATGGGTTCGCTGGCTTTCATCTTGTATGGTCTTGCGCCAACCGGGTACTTGTTTTGGTGCATCATTCCGATTGCCGCTTTCTGGGGCATCGCCAATCCGGCTGCACAGGCGATCATGACGCATCATATTCCGCCGAACGAACAAGGCCGGCTGCAAGGCGCGATCGGTAGCTTGAACAGCGTCGCCGGTATTATCGGCCCGACCATGTTCACCCATGTTTTTGCGAGCGTCGCTGCCGCAGCGACACCGAGCTGGACATCCGGCGCCACGTTCTTCATGGCCGGCGGCCTGGTGGCTTTGGGTGGTGTCATCGCCTGGGTTTCAACGCGCGGCGAGAGCTAAGCGTTACGACAAACGCGAATAAAACTGCTTCATCAATGCAACGACTTGTTCCGGCTTTTCCAGCGCGCTGCTGTGTCCGCACTCCGGAATAATTTTCAAGTCCGTGTTCGCAATATGCGCGGCAATATTGTTCGCATTCGATAACGGCGTAGTCCGGTCTTCATCGCCGACCACCATCAAGGTCGGGCAGGTAATTTTCGATAGTTCATTCGTGACGTCGCGGCGTTTGGTCACTCCCGATACCGGGCCGACAATGGTTTTTGGCAAGGCCAGCAGTTTTTGTTTCCAGTAGGAAATAACTTCGCGGACAGCGGGATTTTTCAGACTGGATTTTCCGAAAATAAGCGGCAACATGGCCGGCACCAATGGCTTGGGTCCGAACACCTTCACGATGACCGTCATGATCGCGTATTTGATTTTATTCGACCACGGTTCGGCCTGGGCACTGGTATCGAGCAATACCAATGATTTCAGCAAATATGCGTGTCGGGCTGCCAACGGCAAACCGACCATGCCGCCCATCGAAAGTCCGACATAGTGCACCGGCTTGGTACTGATCGCTTGAATGAATGCGGCGGTATCACGCACCAGGGTGTCTATGTCGTAGCCGTGGCCGTGGCCGGGGTCGCTGGTCTGCCCCTGGCCGCGAAAATCAAAACAGATAACGCGATAGTGATTCGCGAATTCCGGCGCGACTGCATCCCACATACTGGTGTCCATCAACAAGCCATGTGCAAACACGATGGTTTCATCGCCCGCGCCTTGCTCGGTATAAAACACATCCAGTCCGTTCGCTTTGATTATTGCCATGGCTCTCCTCTTGCCGGCGATTATGCATGGCTTCATCACCCGGTTTTCAATTTCTGCGTCGAGATATGTCTTAATATGACAGACGCAAGGAGAATCCCATGAGCGACCAAGACAAGCCCAGCCGTGAACAAGCCGAAGACGCCGTCCGCATTTTGTTGCGTTGGGCCGGAGAGAATCCGAAACGCGAAGGTTTGCTCGATACGCCGCGTCGCGTCGTCGATGCCTATGGCGATTGGTTCAGTGGCTACAAGGAAGATCCGCACGAGTTCCTGACCCGCACATTCGAAGAAGTCGCCGGCTACGATGAAATGATCATCCTGCGCGACATCACCTTCGAATCGCATTGCGAACACCATATGGCGCCGATTATCGGGCGCGCCCATGTCGGTTATCTGCCGCGCGGCAAAGTGGTCGGCATCAGCAAACTGGCACGCGTGGTCGAAACCTATGCCCGGCGCTTCCAAGTGCAGGAAAAAATGACTTCGCAAATTGCCCGCTGCATCGATGAAGTGCTCAATCCGTTGGGCGTTGGCGTGATCGTCGATGCCAGCCACCAATGCATGACCACGCGCGGTATCCACAAAACCGGCGTCAGCATGGTGACCTCGAAAATGCTCGGCAGCTTCCGCGAAGACGCACGGACCCGCGAAGAATTCCTGACAATTGTCGGAATGAATGGGCGGCGCTAATTGTGACTCCCTCTCCCTCTGGGAGAGGGCTGGGGAGAGGGTAAAATAACGCCTGATTTTCGTACGGATTCTGTACCCTCATCCGGCGTTACGCGCCACCTCCTCCCGCAGGGAGAAAGATCAGCAGCCCAACCTACGAATCAATGCTTGCCGTTTTGCTTATCCAGCACTTGCTGTGCAAGCCAGGCCTCGCCTTTTTCCATCAACTCGACCGGCGTCATTTCCCAGAAGGTCAGTACCATCACTTCGCCAATGGTGAACTCCAACTGGTCTTTATTGAATTTCCGCTTGCCCGCAACCACCGCCTCGAGCACTTCCCGAGATGGCATGGGTGCTTCCATCTCGGCTGCCTTCGCTGCCGCGGCCGCGGCCGGATCGCCGGTGCCGTGTTTCAAAAGCCACTCGATACGCAGCAAGGCTTCTGCCTGCGGATCATGATGGCTGATTTCCGGTAATGCGGCGGCCAGGCTTTTATGCAGCGTATTGAGCTGGCCCATGGTTTTCATGCGAGCCAAATTCGCGGCGTCGCGCGCATGCTCGGCGTCTTCGACATCCTGCACTTGCCGTTCGCGTGCAGCGTCGCTTGCCTGCAATTGCTTTTGTGCCTGCTCGAAACGTGCGACCCAATCCGATTTCGCCAGCAATGCCGGGTCGTTCTTGATGATCGCAAAACAATCTTCGAGCAGTTTTTGAATCGGATTCATGGTCGCAATTATAGGGTATGTCGTGACACTACCAGTTATCCCACTTATAAACAGTTGTAACAATCAGGGGCCGAAAACACCAAGCATTTGACCGGCCCGTCCGGCTGTTAAAAACCGAACGTGCCCTCCATCGCAGGCAAACAACCCCTCATTTGGATGCCTTGACCACAACACGGTCGGCGCCGGTATTGGCCCGGCTCGCGCGACCATACATCAGCTCGGCGATCGCTGGTGGTGCGAAATAATCCCCCGGATGCACGGCCTGGGCGTAGTAATAAATCTCGTGGCGGCCGGCCGGCAAATACTCGGCATAAATCCGTACGACACTCGAACCGGTTTGGCGCGAATCGAAATAATACGAGCCATTGCCGCCGATCTTTTTCACGTCCGCACCGCCGACACTGTTTAGCGTGATGTCCCTGGTCACCAGACCGCCTGGTGCGAAATCACTGACCGCCACGAAATGACGCTCCCCGGGTGCAGTGACGAGCAGGCGTACGCGCACCCAATCGCCTTCACGCAAACTGTTTTGCAGCAGCGGTACCCATTTGCCGTTACGTAAAACGTCGTAATGCCTTTGCAGATCGAGTCCGACGCTGCGGGCTTCGGCCTGCTGCAAATCATATTGATAGCTGATCACGGCACTGTAGTTCATCGTGCCGCCGGCATTGTTGTCGGTTGCCAGCGACAATTTTTTGTCGTTGCTTGTCAGCGGCGACTGCCAGTTGACTTCTTGTTTGTCGGCGCCAAGATTCAGCGTTTGCGATTTTGCATCGAGAGCCACCGTGATTTTGGCATCGGCTTTGCCAACTTCGTTCTGCGCAGTCACATCATGCAGCGCCATCAAACATTGCGCACTCGACTGCGTGTCCAGGCTGGCGGTACCGCCGGCATACAAGTCGTATACGCCGCGCAGCAAACGTTCTCTTGCCACGCGTCCGTCTTCCGATTTGTCGAGTTTGAACAATGTACTCACGACAGCACACTGGTCGCGCAAATCCGAACCCATGTAGTAGCTGAAATCGCGGGAGTCGCCGATCACTTGTCGAACACCGTGCTGCACACCGGCTTCGCGCAGACGTTGCAGACCCTGTTTGCTCAATTCTACCAACTCGGGCACTCGCGTCATGGCCTGCACCAATTCGCTGCGCGCGAACCAGCTCAATTTATCCCACTGCAACCAAAGCGTATCGAGTGTCGTGAAATCCAATTGATCCGGATCCTCGATCACGCCGGCGATTGTGGCCAGGGTTTCCCAGGGAATAACCGGTTGGCCTCTTACATCCAGTTGCCTGCCTTCGGTCAACTGTTTCGGCAGATTGGTTTCCAGTTCTTCCACCAGGTCTTTCGATACCGTATATCCCAAGCTCTCCAGATAACGGAAACTTTTCAGCGTGTAGGCCGACAACACGTAATTCGGATCGCGGTTCCATTCGTAGTTTTCATTCTGGAAATAACGGTAATAGCCGTGTTTGTCCTTGAAGCTTGGCGCCACTTGCAGCGCGTCGTTAATAGTCGTCTGTCGGTCGCTCCAGGCAGACTCCTTGTCATAAGCCTGGGCGTAAGCACCACCTACGGCACGGCTCAGGGTTTGCTCCCAGCATCGATGCGGATAATCCTGCAAATCTTTCAGCCAGCCTTCGCTCCATTCGTCGAAACCGCGCGATACCTGCAAATCGATTTTCGATTCTAAAGCGCTACTCGGCAGCTTCGGCATCGTCAAATTCAGCTGGTTCAAATCGAGCCAACCCGATTGCGGAATTTTTTCTTCGCCAAAACGTGTTTGTACCGTAGTGCCGCTGGAAAGCCCATCGGTTTCTCTCGCCGAATCGGCAATCGATAACACATCTAGGGCCCCGGTTTGCGTCGGCGTAAAAGCCAAGTTTTGTTCGACTGCTGCGTACGCGGCGACTTTGCCGCCATCGGTTTTATTGATAGCCACGCCGGCGCCGGTCAATGCCGAACTGAGCGTGATTGTTAATGCTTGTTCGCTTTGATTCCGGGCCGAAATCTGCGCACTGCTTTTGTCGCCGACGAATAGCTGGCTAGGCAATCCGGCCCGCACTTCGATCGGCAAGCTCGTTTCGAAAGTCGTTTGCGTCAACGCAAAATCGTCACCGTTGTCGTTGCTCCACAGCAACACCCGCCACTGCGTCAGATTGTCCGGCAATTTGAATTTGATTATTTTGGTATCACCTGGCTCCAGTACGATATCGGGGTTCCAGTAGGCCGCATCGACAAACTGGCTACGCACGCGCGGCATCGGCCTGCCCGGATTATTCTTTGCCCGGCCCTGCATCAGATTCGTGACCGGCGCACGGAAGAAATCCTCATCTGCGCTTCTCACTCTGCTGCCAGTGACATTTACTTCGTCGATCTCTTTTGGTTCTTCGCCATTGGTCGTTACTGTACTCAAGCCTGACCCATCGCTACTGGTAATAGTGTTAAGGATTTCATACACATTATTCAGCCCGTTTTCCCCGATATCTGCACGCGTAAGGATTTGCACCGGCTGTGCGCGCTCTTCCTCGACGATGCGTTTGATCTTGGTGCCTGTCACTGTCACTGTTTCGATTTCGTTGCCGGGAATGTAGAACAAGTTCTCGTCGCTATACCTACGCGACTCCCAGCGCTCAAAGCCGTACCAGGTTCCGACATTCCAGGAGTTCAGAACACCAAGCCAGTGCTCGGTTTGCGGGTCCTGGTCTGCCCAGATAAAACTACCCTGCTGATAGACCGATTCATCCAGCACGCTGATCGTGACGTAGCGTTTTGCATGGCTCGGGTTGCTGATCTGCAATTCGATCTCATCACCTGGCTTATAGTCCGGCTTCGCGATCTTTACGCTAACAGCATCGGCTTTCGATTTCGGGATATCGATATCGAGCACAGCGTCCAGTGTCGAAATTTTTACCGCTGCCGAAGCGCTGGAATTGACTGCCGGACGAATCAGTACTCGCAGCGTCACGCCCGGTGCCCACTCGGCTTTCACCGGAATATCAATTTCGGTTTGATTGTCGCTGAGTGTCTGCACCCAATGGTGAATAATGTGGTCGTATTCCAGCGTAAACAAAGCCGTTGCATTGCCATAAGGTTGCTGAAGCTTTACGCGTGTCGCGCTCTGGTCATCGCTAGCTTTCAAAAGACTCAATTCGGCCTTTGGTTTTTCCTCGTCGTCATCCTGTCTATAAGACTGGCCGACGTAACGAATGAATTCTGTTGGCGCAGCGTCCTTGCTGTCCGCTTTGAACAGATAACGTCCCGGCTCACTGGCACGGAAATCACATTTGGATTCCTGTCCGGAAATTAGCTGGCAGGTTCCCACCTGGGCCTGCTGCTTGTTTTTAAGCTGCCGGAAAATACTCACATTCACTACGACACCAGGGAGTGCCTTGCCCTCATGGCTGACCAGTATGGCTTCCAGGCCCGGATCTTTGTCTTGCTGCAACCACCAGTCTTTCGTCTTGAGACCAACGAATTTCGGATAGGCCGAATAATTTACCGCAACCGTATTTGTGCTCGTTGCCGCTTTGCCGGGAATTCTCGCTTCGGCGGAAAACTCCATCACGCCAAAGATGATCGCAGCATTCTCTTCGGCGTTTTGCAAGGCCTGCGTGAGCGACAGGCTGAATCTGGCTCTGCCTTTAGTATCGGCAACTTTCGGCCAGGTATTGTTCCAGATCGGTGAACCGGCAAACCTTTCACTTTCATCGCCGTCGGGAAACGGATTGATGAACGTATAGTTTCCAAATTCCGGAAAGCTGTCCTCGATGCGACGCATCGTGGTCAAACCGCTATATTTCAGTTCAACCCCGGCTGCGGGGCCGCCGGAAAAATAGCCCGCTTCCAGCTCGAAATTCAGGTTTTGTCCTGCCAATACATTCGCGCGATCCGCGTTCAATTTCGCCCAGAGCGGCTGCGCATCAAAACGCGCCACCATGAAACAGGCACCTTTTCCATAGTTCATATATTTATTGTGGTCTTCCACATCGACGCAGTAATAACCGTCCAGCAACAGGCGAGAAAGTTGCAACTTGCCTGCAATGCTGCCATTCGCGTCCAGATCCACTTTCCAGTTTTGCAGAGACTTATTCTGATTGGCATCAGCCAGGCGCAATTCGACTTTGGAATTTGCCGCAACTGTCAATAGCCGGTTGGCCTTTTGCTGCCTAAACCAAACCCGGTAATTGACCGTTTCGCCAGGACGATACAGCGGCAACTCGGTCACGCCGAACACCAGCTGTTCCGCGTCTTCGAATCGATCGTTATGCCTATTCCTCTGCCGATCTTGCAATAGCAGTTGATTATCCGCCTGATCGAAAGCCGGACTGACAACGACCGAATCCCTGTCTTTTACCCTGACCAAACTCATCGAATCATTTTTTCCGAACCGAGTGGCATCGATCTGCAGTTTTGCCGTACCGGAAGCATCTGTCTTGCCAGTTCCGATCACATGCAGTTTTCGTTTCGCATCGAGTCTCAATATTTCAACATCGGCCCCGGCTACCGCAGTGCCATCCTGCCATTGCGTTGCCCAGACCAAAATCTCGTTGCCCGATTGATAGCTCAATACATTGAACGGTACATAGGCAATACCGTAATTCAGGTCGAATATTTGTTCGGAACCGGCCAGCAACAATCCCCCGCGGTCCTGAACTTGCTTGATCGGTTTCGGCAAGAATGGGCTGTCTTCCTGGTTCTTCTGATTCTTTAGTTTCAAAGACGAGCGCTTTTCACTCGTGCGATCGGATATGCCCAATTGAACAATCTGGGTCGTATTGATCTTCGGGTTCATCACACCGAGTTTCGGCAAATTCTCGTCCCTGGGCAATTGCACGATAACCCCGGGTTTGACTTCAACCGAGCTCATATGATCTTCGATGTCGAACAGGATCGGCTGGGTTTTAACCAGTGGATAGCCATCCATACTGACGAAGCTATTTTCCGGAGAAAACAAATATTGGACCGCTGCTTTTTTGCTGCTCAGTGAAATTACCTGATCTGGTGCGATACTGGGACGTTCCTTATCGTTGTTGTCGTAGCGTCCATAACGAGGCATCTCGCTGACAGCAATGGTGAATCCGTCCGGCAAGCTCTTCCTGATTTGTTCGAGACTGGCATCGCTTATTTTCCGGGAGAACGCCAAATCAATGTCAGACAGTGGATTGCAAACGAGCGTACCTGGCTTGTCTTTCGGCGCTGTGACGTCGCGGTAGCCATGTTTGCTCTGGCAGGTAATCGATCGCAGCAAAAAGGATTCGTTGATCCTGGCAATCAGGAGCCGGTTATCCTGCTTTCCTCTGATGGGGCCATATTCGCTTTGCAGGCCCGGTTTAACTCGCACATCCAATAAGCCATCGACAACACCGCCACTATCGTACAAAAGTTGGTAGGCAACATAGTTTTCCCCGCCATGCTCCTGGTTATCGACTTTTTCAAGCCGATAAGCCAAAAGCTTTGAATTAAGATTTATCGTCAGCACTTTCTGGATCGCATCGGCGCTCGCAGGCTGATATGCCCTGATCCGAATTGAAGGTAGATTATCTTTCCATTCATTGATGTACGCATCGATCTCAGGCAAGTCACTCTCGACATTCAACATTGTCGGCGCGAGTGCCACACCTTCCTGCGACAAAAAACCTTCGCCGATGCTGACCTGATAGCGGTTGGCTCCCCTGAATTGCCTTTGCTTTTTGTCGGTAGAGCATTCAAGCTCCGTGTCGTCATCCCAGCTCCACTGACAATCGACCGCCGGCGAGATTTTGATGCTGTTCGCGTCAGTCACTCCGAGCCAGGTTTGCATCGGCCGGTCGAACTCGATGCTCAGGCCGGTATCTTTAATCTTTATTGATTTTACTTTCGGTGGCTGACTCTCGGCAGCGAAGGCCAGATTGAGCGTCGATAACAGAACAAAAACCCATACAAATAAGCGCATATAATTCCCCAATATTCTTTGTACAAAGTGACAGATTCACGGCCACTGTCAACGGGAAATAGCGGGCATGGATTGTTATTGCGGGAATTCAAAAACCTACGATGTTTGTTGCGGCCTGCTCCACGACGGCAGTGAATTGGCCGGCACTGCCGACACACTGATGCGCTCGCGTTACAGCGCCTACGTGCTGGCGCTTGAAGACTATTTACTGGCAAGCTGGCATGCCAGTACGCGACCGGCATCGCTGGATTTTTCCGATGCCACTAAAACCAAATGGCTGGGACTAGAGATCAAGCGGCATACGATCAATGACGATCAGCACGCACAGGTCGAGTTTGTCGCCCGTTACAAAATCGGCGGACAGCCGGCCGTGCGCTTGCACGAAGTCAGCGATTTTATTCTTGAAGATGGGCACTGGCTTTATGTATCCGGCGTTTTTCCCGCGTAGGGGCGATTCATGAATCGCTCCTACGCTACATCAGGATTCCTGACCGCCGCCGCCCATTTTTCCTGACAGCCATGGAAGTTCTATCGCGATAAATTGGCCAGCCTCGCTCGAGCATATCTGGCCATGACCTTGGACGCAAAAAATCTCCGTCGAAAATTAATCCGCTTGCGCCATTATGACTACAGCCGGTCGGGCGCCTATTTCATCACGATTTGCGTGCAGAATCGCGAGTGTCTGTTCGGAGATATCGTCGATGGTGAAATGCAATTGAATGATATCGGACGTATGGTTCAATCCTTTTGGAACGAACTTCCCCCGTTTTATTGCGGCAGCGAGATAGACGAGTTCGTGATTATGCCGAATCATTTTCACGGGATAAATATCCTGAACGAATGCGTAGGGGCGATTCATGAATCGCCCCTACGCATGACGGTCACTGAACGCAGAAATATGGCGATACCGAAAATAATTGGCCGATTCAAAATGACCACATCAAAGCGTATCAACCAACTTCGGAAAACGCCGGGTGCGACGGCATGGCAACGCAATTATTGGGGGCGCGTGATACGCAATGACACGGAATTAAATGCGTTGCGGGAATACATTGCAAACAATCCCCTGCAATGGCACCTGGATAAATTACACCCGTAGGGGCGATTCATGAATCGCCCCTACGGGGATTTCAAGGCGCCTTCGAAAAACGCAATCGTTCTCGCCCAGGCTAATTTCGCCGCAGCGACATCGTAACGTGCGGTACTCGAGTCATTATGAAATCCGTGCTGCGTGCCGGGATACATATTCAAACTGTAGGAAATACCCTGCACATCCAATGCCGCACGGAATTCGTTGATGCTGGCATTGATGCGTTCGTCCTTGCCGGCGTAATGCATCATCAGCGGTGCTTTCACTTTCGCGATTTGTTCGGCGTTCAATGCGCTGCCGTAAAAACATACCGCTGCATTCACTTCGCTGCGCTCGGCTGCGCAACGCATGGCCATGCCGCCGCCATAACAAAAACCGACTGCACCGATTTTACCGTTGCCGTCGCTGCGGTTGGCGATATACGGAATGCCGACGATAATGTCGTTATCGATCGTGGCGCGATCGGTCGCGCTAAACAAATCGCGAGCTTTTTCCTGATCGACCGGCGCACCGCCGGCCACGCTTAAACCATCCGGTGCAACGGCAATATAGCCAGCCAATGCTGCGCGGCGTGCGACATCTTCGATATGTGCATTCAATCCGCGATTTTCGTGAATGATCAATATTCCGGGCAATGGTTTTTTTGCTTTCGCCGGTTTGGCGACATAGGCACGTACCAGTCCTTTGGTCCCGGCATAGGTAACGTACTCGGTTTTCAGCGTTCGATCTTTCGGATCGATTTGCTGCGCGTACGCATCGTTCGGTTCAATCAGGGGCAGCAACAGACTGGCGGCGGCGACACTGCCGGCGATACCTGCCAGGCGATTTAGGAAATCACGGCGCGGCATGCTGCCGTGGATGTAGTTGTTATAGAGATCGATCACGCGCTGGTCCATAACCCACCTCGATTTGAATGGCCTGGCTACTATAGAAGAAGCGATGTGAAAATTTTATTGCGCCAGAACACCGAAGCTTGCATCCGTTGCAGCAGCGCAACGCTGCATGCCACTCGCAAGCCTTGGCTGTTATCTCCATTGGCAACATCTTGGATGCCTCACCCGGAGAAACCTCATGTCACAAGACAATCTGCTTTTTTCACCCAAGACCATCGGCCAGCTCGCTTTGCAAAACCGCATCGTGATGGCGCCCATGACCCGTTCGCGCGCGATCGATAATATTCCCAACGACACCATGCGCGATTATTACCAGCAACGGAATACCGCCGGACTGCTGATCACCGAAGGCACCTCGCCGTCTGCCAATGGTCTGGGCTATGCCCGCATTCCCGGCATCTTCAATCAGCAACAGGCCGACGCCTGGGGCAAGATCGCCAAAGCGGTGCACGCCGGCGGCTCGAAATTGGTCGTGCAATTGATGCATACCGGTCGCATCGGGCATGAATTGAATCTTCCTGCCGGCCATAGCTTAATCGGCCCTTCGGCGGTTGCAGCAGCCGGACAAATGTGGACCGATCAACAAGGCATGCAAAATCATCCGGTACCGAAGGCGATGGATAGAAATGATCTTGAACGCGTGAAGCAGGATTTTGTACATGCATCGAAACTGGCGATTGGCGCCGGCCTCGATGGTGTTGAACTACATGCCGCCAATGGCTATTTACTCGGGCAATTCCTGAATCCCCGCAGCAATGTCCGCAATGATGAGTACGGCGGTTCGGCAGAAAATCGTCGCCGTTATTTGCTGGAAGTGCTCGATGCAGTATCCGCTGAAATCGGTGCCGGTCGCGTTGGCGTGCGCATTTCTCCGTTCAATCCGTTCAATGATCTCGCGGCCAATTACGAAAATGAAGAAGCCGAATATCTGGAATTAACGGCTGAACTGGCGAGACGCAATATCGCTTATCTGCACGTGATTGCCACGCCGGGCGCCGTGCCCGACAGCAGCGTGCAAGCCATTCGCGATGCATTCCCCGGTCCGTTAATGCTGGCTGGCGAATTCAATCGCGAACGTGCCGAAGCCGCATTGAATTCTGGTATCGCCGATGTGGTGGCATTCGGAAAACCGTTTATCGGCAACCCGGATTTGCCGGCGCGCCTGCTGAAAAATATCGCGCTGAATGCATTCAATCCGGATGCGCTTTACACACCGGGCCCGCAGGGTTATTCGGATTACCAGCCGCACGAAGAAGCGGCGCTTGCTTAAGAAAAAATGCGCACTTCGGTGCGCATTTTTTTCGTTGCTCAGGCCGGATAAACCTCGACCCGGTTTCGGCCTTTGCGTTTCGCCTCGTACAAGGCCTGGTCGGCATGCGAAATCAGTTCTTGCGGATTTTCATTTGCAAGCGGATGGCAGGTAGCAACACCAATACTCAGCGTCAGGATTTTACGCTGGCAATAATCGTGTTCGAAAGCACGTGCTTCAATCGAAAGCCGTGCCCGCTCGGCAAACGCATAGGCCTCCGGTAAATTCATGCCGGGCAGGATGATCACGAATTCTTCGCCACCATAGCGCGCGAAGCGCGCATTGCCGTCCGCGATCACGTAAGCCAGTAATTCGGCGACTTGTTTCAGGCAGATATCGCCGCCCAAATGGCCATAGCCATCGTTGTAGGGCTTGAAGTTGTCGATATCGATCAACAGTAGCGATACCGGAGTTTTGGCTTTCGCAGCGCTGTCGTAGCATTCTTCTATCCAGGTATCGAAACAGCGGCGATTCGCGATACCGGTCAGGCCATCCTGATGCGAGATGTTTTCCAGCGTGCGGTAGGCGGTTTGCAGTTGTTGATGGGTGTCCTGCAGATGACTGTACAAATTGGCGGTGTAAATCGCGCCGGCAATTTGTGCGGCGATCGTTTCCAGCAAACGCCTTTGTCCGCGAAACGCACCGACATGTTTGCTTTCGGCATTCAGTATCGCCAGTACTTCGTTGTTGTGAATCACCGGTACGCAAAGTTCCGAGAGTGTGCAGCCGAGTGTTTCGACAAAATTCGGATGCCCGCGGGTATCGTCGATATCGATGGTCCGGCCGGTCTGTGCACATTCGCCGACAATGCCCGAGCCCAGCGCGCGTCGATAGCCGACATGGATCTGGGTGGGAACCTTGCTGCAAACCGCTTGGCAGACAAATTCATTGCTGGCTTTATCGATGCTGGCGCAGGAGACAAATTCCCAGCCGAATTCCTGCTGCAATTCTTCGACGATGCGTTGCAGCATTGGTTGCAATGCACCGAGATCCTGAACGGCAAGCAAGGCAATTCGGTTCAACAACACCAACTGTTGAATCGCCAGCCGATCGCGCGTAGCAGTCCCCGACATAACAACCCCCTGAATCCGAGCATACGCCGAGATTTGCAACCGTTGATGCGTGTTTACAAGATGTAACGCAGCATTGCTGCGGCGTTATTTTGTCATCTTGATTTAGGCAACGGCACGGTCCGGTTCCGGATGCCGCCATTGCAACAGCAATTCATCACACTGCGCTTTGGCCTTGGCAAAATGTGCTTCCTTGACGTGTCCGTAGCCGCGGATACGTTCCGGCACGCGGGCAATCTCGATCGCCAAATCGTAGTTCGTGGCATTCAGGCCGGCGATCAATTCATCCAGCGTATTGCGGTAATCGACGATCAACTGGCGTTCCATCTTGCGCTCTTCGGTTTTGCCGAAGAAATCAAATGTACCGCCGCGCAGGCCTTTCATCTTCGCCAGCAATTTGAAGGCCTTGAATACCCAGGGACCGTATTCCTGTTTCACCAAATGGCCATTGCTGTCCTTCTTGCTGAACATTGGCGGCGCCAGGTTGAACTTGATTTTGAAATCGCCGTCGAAAGTTTCCTTGATGCGTTTTTCGAAATCGCCGGTCGTGTACAGGCGCGCGACTTCGTATTCGTCCTTGTACGCCATCAGCTTGAACAGGTATTTCGCGGTCGCTTCACTCAGTGACGATTTGCCAGGCGCATGACGCGCTTCGGCACTGCGAACTTTTTCGACAAAAGTTTGATACTGCTGGGCATACGCGGAGTCCTGATATTCGGTCAGGAATTTCACGCGCAGCGCGATCGTTTCATCGAGCGACTTGGCGATGCCGCCTTCGCCGACGAAAGCCGCCGAGGTGGCAATTTCATTCGCCAAAGCAAATGTCGCTGCAGTCGGAGCTGCCACAATACCAGCCGCTTGCTTGACGACGTCGATGTCGTGCACGGCCATGCGCCCCCAGTTGAAGGCTTTGCGATTCATTTCAACGGCAGCGCCGTTGAGTTCAATCGCACGCATCAGCGCTTCATGCGAAATCGGTACCAGGCCTTTTTGCCAGGCATAGCCGAGCATGAACAAGTTGGTCGCAATCGCATCGCCAATCAAGGCCATCGACAATTCGTTCGCATCGACCAGCATCGGTTCGCGCTCGCCGAGTGCGGTCTTGATCGCGGCAACGATATCGCTGGCCGGGAATTGCATATCGGTGTTGCGGGTAAACGAACCCGGCATCGCTTCGTAGGTGTTCAACACGACTTCGGAACGATCGGCACGGATTTTCGACAGCGCCCAGTAATCATTCACCACGACCATATCGCAACCCAGCACCAGGTCGGCTTCGCCAGCGGCGATACGCACCGCATTGATGTCGGCCGGCGTTTTCGCGATGCGCACATGCGTGGTTACCGCGCCGCCTTTCTGCGCCAGACCGGTTTGATCGAGCACGCTGCCGCCCTTGTTTTCCAGATGCGCCGCCATGCCGAGCAAGGCACCAATCGTGACCACGCCAGTACCGCCCACGCCGGTGATCAGGATGTTCCAGGGTTCGCTTAAATCGGTTTTGAAAGTCGGCATCGGCAAGCTGTCGAAATTCACTTCGGCTGCGCTGCCTTTTTTCTTTTTCAGACCGCCACCTTCGATCGTGACGAAGCTCGGGCAGAAACCCTTCACGCAGGAGAAATCCTTATTGCAATTGCTTTGATCGATTTCGCGCTTGCGGCCGAATTCGGTTTCCAATGGCAACACAGCAACGCAATTCGATTTCACGCCGCAATCGCCGCAGCCTTCGCAAACCGCCGGATTGATGAAAGTGCGTTTTGCCGGATCGACCATCTTGCCGCGCTTGCGACGACGGCGTTTTTCGGCCGCACATGTTTGATCGAAAATAATCACGGTCGTCCCGGGCACATCGCGCAGACGTTTTTGCACATTGTCGAGTTCATCGCGATGCAGGAATTCGACGCCGTTCGGGAAAATTTCCGGACGACTCCATTTCTCGATGTCATCACTCAATACGACAATCGTTTGCACGCCTTCGCTGCGAACCTGGTGCGCGATATCCGGCACGGTCAAGGTGCCGTCGACCGGTTGGCCGCCGGTCATCGCGACCGCATCGTTGTACAGAATCTTGTAGGTGATATTCACTTTCGCGGCAATCGCCTGGCGAATCGCCAGCGAACCGGAATGGAAATAAGTACCGTCGCCGAGATTCTGGAATACGTGTTTTTCTTTGGTGAACGGCGCCTGGCCACACCAGGTCGTACCTTCGCCACCCATTTGCGTGAAGGTATCGGTCTTGCGATCCATCCAGGTCACCATGTAATGGCAACCGATGCCGCCGAGTGCGCGCGAACCTTCCGGCACCACGGTCGAGCTGTTATGCGGGCAACCGGCGCAGTAATGCGCAGGACGCGGGAATACCGGACGCGGCATCGCCAATTCTTTTTCTTTCGCGGCCAGGAAGTTCAGGCGATCGGTGATGTGCTCGCTGGTGAAGAAACGCGACAGGCGTTTTGCAATCACGCGCGCGATACGGGCCGGCGTCAGTTCATTGGTACTTGGCAGAATCCATTCGTCGCTCTCGTCGTATTTACCGACGATGCTTGGGCGGGTCGCAGTATCCCAGTTGTACATGTATTCCTTCATCTGCGATTCGATGAACGAACGTTTTTCCTCGACCACAATGATGTCTTCGAGGCCGCGGGCGAATTCGCGGATACCGACCGGTTCCAGCGGCCAGGTCATGCCGACCTTGTAGACGCGGATGCCGATGTCTTCGGCTTCCTGATGGCCGATGCCGAGATATTCGAGCGCTTGCAGCACATCGAGATAGCTCTTGCCGGTGGTCACAATACCGAGACGGGCTTTCGGAGAATCGAAAATGGTCTTGTCGATTTTATTGGCGCGTGCGAATGCAATGGCAGCCTTGACCGCGTATTGGTGCAAACGCATTTCCTGATCCAGCGGCGGATCCGGCCAGCGGATATTCAAGCCGCCAAATGGCATTTCAAAATCACCGGGCAATACGATGTCGAGTTGATGCGGGTTTACATTCACCGAAGCGGAAGACTCGACGGTTTCTGCAATGGTTTTGAATCCAACCCAGCGACCGGTAAAGCGACTCATCGCCCAACCAAGCAAGCCCATGTCGAGAATGTCCTGCACGCCGGCAGGATTCAGCACCGGCATCATCGCCGAAACAAATTCCAGTTCCGAGCCATGCGGCAAGGTCGAAGAACGGCAGGCGTGATCATCGGCTGCGAGCGCGAGCACACCACCGAATTTCGAAGTACCAGCAGCGTTGCCGTGCTTGAACACGTCGCCGCAACGGTCGACACCGGGGCCTTTGCCGTACCACATCGAAAACACGCCGTCGTATTTGGCGCCGTCGAACAAATTGGTTTGCTGCGAACCCCAAACCATCGTCGCGCCGAGATCTTCGTTCAAGCCCGGAGTGAATTCGATGCTGGAAGCGGCGAGATGTTTTTTCGCTTTCCATAATTCCAGATCGAAACCACCGAGCGGACTGCCGCGGTAGCCGGAAATAAAACCGGCGGTATTGATGCCGGCGGCACGGTCACGCATTTGCTGCATCAGCGGCAAACGAACCAGCGCTTGTACGCCCGAGAGATAAATACGCCCTTCACTGCGGGTGTATTTGTGTTCGAGTGAATATTCTTTATCAATCATCGGTACAGACATGGCAAACCCGCGGTGGCATAGAGCAAAGACTCGGAATTATAACCCGAGCGGGCTGCGGACGCCCGTGTTGACGAGCACGCCTGACGATAAACCGGCTTGTGACCGTACACCGATATTTTCGGGAAAGCTGCCCGAAAGGATGCAACTTTCATCAAAGCCGCGTTACAGTGTCGACAGGGGACAGGGAGCTAATGAATGAGCATGCATCTATTGCGGGTCATGTTGGTCGAAGATCACGCCTTCCAGCGCCGCCTCGGCCTGCGTCTCCTGGGCGATTTGGGCCTGACTAACCTGATCGAAGCCGCCGATGGCTTTCAAGCCCTGGAAATTCTGCGGGCCACCTCCGAGAAACCCGATGTCATCCTGATCGACCTCGACCTGCCGGGAATGGACGGCATCGAGTTCATGGGTTTCGTTGCCCAGGAACGCCTGTCCAAATCGGTTGCAGTCGTCAGTGCGATGGATCCCGCCTTGCTGCATACCGTGCAAGTGATGGCGAAGGCCTCCGGCTTGCGCGTGCTTGGCGCGGTCGAAAAGCCGCTAACGCCAGGCAAGCTCACCCATATCCTGTCCTTGTACGAAGGCGGCCCGGCCCCGGTCGGTGAAGTCGCCCTCGTATCGGTCAATCTGGACCAATTGCGCGATGCCTTTCGCAATGGCGAGATTTACCCGGTATTCCAGCCACAAGTGGAATTTGGCAATGGCAAAGTGGTCGGCGTCGAGGCCCTTGCCCGCTGGCGCCTGCCTGATGGTCAGATGGTGCCGGCAAACCAGTTTATTCCGATGATCGAAAACGGCGGCCTGATCGAAGAGCTGACCAATTTGATGCTGGTGCAAAGTTGCGAATGGCACCGTCGCTGGAAACAGGATGGATTGAACCTGCGCATCTCGGTCAATGTCTCGGCCCATAACCTGACCGGGCCGGAAGTGGCCGATCGTTACGAAAAAATCCTGCGCGAGCACGGCGTGTCACCGGAAGACATCATTCTGGAAATCACCGAGAGTTCGGTGATGAGCGATACCGCGCGCGGCCTGGGCATGTTGGCGCGGCTCCGCCTGAAAGGCTTCGGTTTGAGCGTGGACGATTTTGGTACCGGCTACTCGTCACTGGCGCAACTCTCGCAAATTCCGTTCACCGAATTGAAGATCGACTACGGTTTCGTCAACGATGCTCCGAACCAGCCGCGCAAACGTGCGGTGATCGAAGCCAGCCTGGATCTGGCACGCAAGCTGAATTTGCACGTCGTCGCCGAAGGCGTGGAATCGATGGAGGAGTGGCAGCTACTTGCGCAGCTCGGTTGCCATTACGCGCAAGGCTATTTGATTTCGCCGCCGGTGGAGGGCGACAAACTCAACGACGCCATCCAGAACTGGCGCAAAGCGCACCACTAAGACGCACCTATGCTGAAACTCGAAAAAAAGTTCAGCATCCGCAAACAGCTACTCGGCGTTTTGGGGCTAATGGTATTTGCATTCGCCGGCCTGCTGCTGCTGGACGAATGGGAGCGGCAAAAAAATACTGCCGCGCTCGAACATCTGAAAAACGATTCCCTGAGTTCGCTGCGTCGCATCAAGGCGGTCTCCGATTCCTACGGCCTCGATGTAGTCGACACCACTTTCCGGGTTCGCAATTCACTGATTAGCTGGGAAGAAGGCCTGCAGATCCTGGATTCGGCAAATCTGCGCATCCAGGAACACTGGGCCGCCCTTTTGCAATCCAGACAAAACCCGGAACAGCAGGTGCTGATCGAGCAAATCAACCATGCCAAGGTCAGTGCGGATCATGCCAGCTCGGAATTGCGGGAAATCTTGACCAGGAAAGACATCGTCGCACTCGGACAATTTGCCGATACCCGGCTGTATCCGGCCATCGACCCGGTCACTACGCGACTGAAACTGCTCAGCGATCTCGAATTGATCCAGGCAGATAGGCGGGTTCGCGCCGAAGCGGAACGTTCGCGGCAGTCGGCCTGGTTCCGGATCGCCATGGTGCTGGTGTTCCTGATCATCATCGTGGTGATTGCCCAGGCGATCGTTCGCAACATCTACAAGGGCGTGGAAAGTTTGCGGGACCTGGCCACGCAGATGCGACGCCACGATTACACCGCCGTTCCGCGCTTTCGTTCGGAAGGTGAATTGGGCGAAGTGCTCGATACATTTTTGCTGATGCGCGACGACGTGCAGCATTTCGAAAACGAACTCAACGAACAATTGCTCAATAACGAAAAAGTCCGCAACAGTTTGCAGCAAAGCGAAGTGTTCCAGCGTTCGCTGTTTGCCGCCGCGCGCGTTGCCGTGATGTCCATGGACCTGGAAGGACGGTTGACCAGTTTCAATCCATTCGCCGAAAAACTGACCGGTTATCGCTCCGAGGAAATGATCGGCAAGCGCAGCCTGGTCAAAATCATGTTGCAGGAAGAAGTACAGAAAGTCGCCGACCAATTGACCGCTGCGCTTGACCAGAAAGTGGAGCCGGACAGCAGCTTACTGCCGCTATTGATTGAATCCGGCGCCGAGCCGATGGAGTGGACGCTGGTAAGAAAAGACGGCAGCCATGTCACCGTGTTGCTGGCGGCATCGACCGTGCGCGACGGTTCCGGCAAGACGACTGGCTATCTCGGCATCGCGACCGATCTGAGTCAAATCAAGCAGCTCGAGAAAAAATTGCGCGCCAGCGAAATTACCGCACGCGAAGCCAATATCGCCAAGAGCAGTTTCCTAGCCGCGATGAGCCACGAAATCCGCACACCGATGATCGGCGTGACCGGCATGCTGGAAGTATTGACGCATTCCAACCTCGATACCGAACAGCGCCGCACCGTGCATGTGATCCAGCAATCGGCGGCATCGTTGCTGCAAATCATCGGAGACATCCTGGACTTTTCTAAAGTCGAAGCCGGCCGCATGGAATTGTCGCCGACCCCGATGAGCCTGCAACGATTGATGCAATCGACCGTCGCGAATTTCACCGGCTCGGCGTCCAGCAAGGGGCTGGTGCTTACGGTCCGCATCGATCCGAATATCAAGCCGGCACATCTGGCCGATGGTTTGCGATTGCGCCAGATTCTTTCGAACTTCCTGTCGAACGCGATCAAGTTCACCGATGATGGTTTCGTCGAAGCCGCACTCGAACTGGTGGAAACCAGAAACGAGCAACAGAAAGTTGTGTTCCGCATTACCGATACCGGCATCGGCATCACGCCGGAACAACAAGCCAAGTTATTCCAGGCCTTCCAGCAGGCCGAGGGTAGCACGACCCGTAAATTCGGCGGTACTGGTTTGGGTCTGGTGATCAGCCGCCGTCTCGCCGAGATGATGGGCGGCCAGGTCACTCTGGAAAGTACGCCGGGCGCTGGCACCACGATGCGATTGACGGTGAGTTTCCCTATCGCCGATGAAGCCGATATCGAAGACGAGGCCGCAATCACCGCACCGCAAAGTTTTACCGCGCGCGCATTGCCGACCGTCGATCAGGCGCTCGCGGAGCGCAGCCTGATTTTATTGGTGGACGATCACCCGACCAACCGGCTGGTGGTATCGCGACAACTCGCGCTGGCCGGCTATCTGTGCGAAACCGCCGAAGACGGCGTACAAGGTCTCGAGCGCTGGGAAAGTGGACGCTATTCGCTGATCCTGTCCGATATCCATATGCCGGTCATGGATGGCTATCAAATGACGCGCGAATTGCGTTTACTCGAACAGAAGCAGCAAAAAACGCGCATCCCGGTCGTCGCGTTGACCGCTGCCGCATTGAAAGGCGAATCCGAACGCTGCATGGCGGCCGGCATGGATGATTACCTGATGAAGCCGGTCAGCATTTCGCAATTGGTCGCCTGTTTGCAGAAATGGATGCCGCATACCAAACCAATCGCGCGGGCAGTCACTCCAGGTTCCTCATCGACACCTGCACCGATTATCCTGCCGCAGGCAAACCTGCCGCCGACACCGCTGGATAAAAAAGTTCTGGATGAACTCACTGGTGGCGACGCAAAAGAAAATCGTGCCTTGCTCGATGATTTCCTGGCGGCAACTCAAAACGATACCGCCGCGATGCAACGTGCCCGCGAACAAGGCGACCTGGCTCAATTGGGGCGCGAAGCCCACAAGATAAAAGGCGCCGCCAAACTGGTCGGTGCGACCGAATTGGCGCATGCGGCGATGGAACTGGAACTGGCGACCAAATCGGCCGACTGGCCGCAATTACTGCCGCTGTGCGCCGATGTGCATACCTGTGCCGAACGCCTGCGGCAATTCGTCGATGCGAATTATCCGAAACTCTAGCGGACCTGAAACGCGCAATTGAACGCGACGGTAATCCGTTCACCTTCGCCGTAAAACGGCATCACGTAATGCGATAACCAGGACGGAAACAACACCAATTGCCCGGGTGCCAGCGAGTAACCCATATTCGACATGCTGTGCGGAAACTGCAGAGCGGCGGTTCCGGCATCGACATACATATTGCCGGCGATATTCGGGCAGACGAAAGTCAGTTTTCCGCTATCTGCCTGGTCGGCATCGTGCCGGCCGGGTGCCACGCAGTAAACACCGGACCAGCTCGCCATCGGATGATTATGGATGCCGAAAAAACCGTTGCGGCGGGTGATATGGAACCAGGCATCGGTCGCGATATTGATGCGCTTCAAAAACGCCATGTCGTAATTGTTCAACTGCGCCACCGTGCGCATCAGATTCGACAGGCAGAATTCGCGCAGCTCGGCGATGATCGGCTCGGGCCAGTCGAACAAATCGAAATGGCTTTCAAATAAATCTTTGTTGCGCACCGTATAGGGACTAGGATTGGCGTACTTGGCGCCTTCGGCTTCGCGCTTCAAGAATAATTCGCGCAATGCCTGATTCAATGCGGTCGGGTTCGGGTGTTGCTCGAACGCAAACGGCACGGCGAAATGTGGAACAATCTGGAACATATTCTGCGGTCACGGAGAAAACTATGAAGCGTCAAGATTACCTGAAGATCGGCCACCAGCCGAGTCTGAATATCATCTTTTTTGCAGCGCTGAGTTTCATCGCAGGCACTTGCAGCGCCGGTGACCGCATCGCCGGTCGCGATTTTGCGACGCGTTCCGAAGTGATCGCGCCACAGGCGATGGCAGCGACCTCGCATCCGTTGGCAACGCAAATCGCACTCGATGTGATGAAACAGGGCGGCAGCGCGATGGATGGCGCGATCGCCGCAAACGCCGCACTGGGTTTGATGGAGCCGACCGGCAACGGTGTCGGCGGCGATTTATTCGCGATCGTCTGGGATCCGAAAACAAAAAAACTTTACGGTTACAACGGCTCGGGTCGATCGCCGAAAAATCTGAGCCTGCAATGGTTTATCGATAAAGGCTACAAGGATGTTCCGTCGTACGGCCCGCTGCCTGTCACTGTTCCCGGTGCAGTTGATGCGTGGTTTGCACTGCATGGCCGGTTCGGAAAACTGCCGATGAAGCAAAACCTGGCGCCGGTGATTCGCTATGCGCGCAATGGCCATCCGGTTGCGGAAACGATTGCCTATTACTGGAATTTGTCGGTGCCGCGGCTTTCGGCATATCCTGGTTTCAAAGAGCAAATGACGATCGACGGTCAGGCGCCGAAAAAAGGCCAGCTATGGCACAACGCCAATCTCGCCAATACGCTGGAAAAAATTGCCAATGAAGGTCGCAATGGTTTCTACCAGGGCAGCACCGCAAAAACCATCGCCGACTATATCCAGGCGCAGGGCGGCTTCCTGAGTGTCGAAGATCTGGCAGCACACAAAGGTGAATGGGTACAACCAATCTCGACGAATTACCGTGGCGTCGATGTCTGGGAATTACCGCCGAACGGCCAGGGTTTGGCGGCCCTGCAAATTCTGAATATTCTGGAAGCCTACGATTTTTCGAAAATCCCTTTTGGCAGCGCCGAACATATCCATCTGTTTACCGAAGCAAAAAAACTCGCGTTCGCCGATCGTGCCGCTTTGTATGCCGATCCGGAATTCAGCAAGACACCGGTCGAAAAATTATTGTCGAAAGACTATGCCGCCGAACGGCGCAAATTGATCAATCCAAATCGTGCGATGCAAAGTATCGACCCCGGCGTGGCACTGAACCAGGGCGACACCATTTACATGACGGTGGCCGACAAGGACGGCATGATGGTGTCGCTGATCCAATCGAATTATCGCGGCATGGGCAGCGGCATGACACCACCGGGACTCGGTTTTATTTTGCAGGATCGCGGCGAACAATTCGTGCTGAAAGCCGACCACCCGAATAGTTTCGAACCCGGCAAACGGCCTTTCCACACGATCATTCCCGCGTTCATCACCAGGAACGGCAAACCCTGGATCAGCTTCGGCCTGATGGGCGGCGCAATGCAGCCGCAAGGCCACGCGCAAATCGTGATGAACCTGATCGACTTCCACATGAACCTGCAGGAAGCCGGCGATGCGCCGCGTATCCAACACGATGGTTCGACCGAACCGGCCGGGCAAAATACCGCGATGACCGATGGCGGCGTGTTGAATCTTGAATCGGAATTTTCCTATCCGGCTATCCAGGCATTGATGCGCAAAGGCCACAAGGTCGAATTTGCCGACGGTCCGTACGGTGGTTACCAGGCGATCATGCGTGATCCGGATACGGGCGTTTATACTGGTGCCAGTGAAAGCCGCAAAGACGGGCAGGCTGCAGGGTATTAAGACTACACATGATCAATAACGATTTGGATTTCGACGCCTACCGGATTGCCCTCGCGAAAAATACGCGTGTGCAGATTCCGAATTTTCTGCAGCTGTCGGCAGCCGAACGGCTGCGCAGCTGCCTGCAGCATGAAGTGCCGTGGCACCTGGCCGAACGCAGCGATGGTGTTTCAAAAACCATTGCCCCCGTGGATTACGCCGCGATGGACGAGCAGGCACGCACCGAGCATCTTAAACGGGCTTACGAAGGCGCAAGATCGCAATTCCAGTTCGTCTATGAAAGCTACATGATGGTGAAAGCAGTCAAGGAAGGCCGCGATCCAGGCCTGATTCTGCATGCCATTCTCGAGTTCCTGAATTCAATCGATTTTCTGTCGTTTGCCGCCTGGCTGGTCAAAGACTCACGAATCACGAGTACGACCGCGCAGGCGACCCGTTATCGCGCCGGCCATTTCCTGACGCGGCACGAAGACAAGGACCTGCATCAGGACCGCGCCTATGCGTATGTGATCAACCTGTCGAAAAACTGGCGTGCCGACTGGGGCGGTTTATTGCAATTTGAAGATGAAAACGGCGATGTCACGCAGACTTTCGTGCCGCATTGGAATTCGATATCGATCTTCAAGGTGCCGCAATCGCATACGGTCAGCCTGGTGGCGCCGTATGTGACAGAAGACCGCCTGGCGATTACCGGCTGGCTATTGAGATGACGTGTGGGAGCTGCTTTAGCAGCGATCAAATGATTCAGATTGCGGTGTCCTGAAAATTCCAATCGCTGCTAAAGCAGCTCCCACGCAAAAATCAATCGGCCGGAACGGTACGTTCCTGTGCCCATGCTCTCAGCGCTTCCACTTTTTCCGACATCAGTACCGAAAGCGGCCTGGTATTTTTCAATTCCTGCGTCAACACACTTTCGCTAAGCGCGATTTTTTCCGCGTGTGCAGCATACAAGGCGCTAACGATCGCCTGTTCGATTTCGGCACCGGAAAAACCTTCGCTGTTTTCTGCCAAGCGCGTCAGCGAGAAACTGCTCCAGTCGATCCGGCGCTTGTCCAGATGCAATCGGAAAATTTCGCCTCTTGCTGCATGATCCGGAAGATCGACGAAAAAGATTTCATCGAAACGTCCTTTGCGTAGCAGCTCCGGCGGCAATTCGTTGACCGCATTCGCGGTAGCGACCAGGAACACCTTGCTCTTGCGTTCCGCCATCCAGGTCAGGAAATAACCGAGCACGCGACGCGAAACGCCGCCGTCTTCGCTGGAACCGGAACTGGCCAGGCCTTTTTCCAGCTCGTCGATCCAGATCACGCAAGGCTGCAATTGTTCGGCCGACGCCAGCGCATCGCGCAGATTTTTTTCGGTTTCGCCATGGAATTTATTATAGAGCGCACCAAAATCCAGGCGCACCAAAGGCACCCCGAAACTGCCGGCCACCGCCTTGGCCGCTAGGCTTTTACCGCAGCCTTGCAC
>JBOHYG010000147.1:0-89557 GCA_050737875.1 Arenimonas sp.
GGCCAAGCCGGCGGGGCCTGCACCGACCACGGCAATACGTTTTGGCATGCTGGTCTTCGTGTAATTCAATTCGGTTTCCGAGCAGGCGCGCGGGTTCACCAGGCAGCTGGCGATTTTGCTTTCGAAAGCATGGTCCAGGCAGGCCTGATTGCATGCGATGCAGGTGTTGATTTCATCGCTGCGGCCTTCGCGCGCTTTCACTGCCCATTGCGAATCCGCCAGCAAAGGGCGTGCCATCGACACCATGTCGGCCTGGCCATTGGCCAAGATCGATTCGGCGACATCTGGCATGTTGATGCGATTGGTGGCAATCAACGGCAGCTTCACATGCGGTTTTAATTTTGCGGTTACGCCGGCGAATGCGGCACGCGGTACCGATGTGGCAATGGTGGGGACGCGCGATTCATGCCAGCCAATGCCGGTATTGATGATCGTGGCACCGGCATTTTCGACCGCCTTTGCCTGCGCAATAATTTCGTCCCAGGCCGAACCCTCGTCGACCAATTCGAGCATCGACAGACGATAAATAATGATGAAATCCTTGCCGACCGCTTCACGCGTGCGACGCACGATTTCAACGGCAAAACGCATGCGGTTCTCGGCGCTGCCACCCCATTGGTCTTCGCGTTTATTCGTGCGCGGACTCAGGAACTGGTTAATCAAATAACCCTCGGAACCCATGATTTCAACGCCGTCATAACCGGCATCGCGTGCCAATTTCGCACAGTTCACGAATGCATTGATTTGCCGTTCAACGCCCCAGTTGCTCAAGCCGCGTGGCTTGAAGGGGTTGATCGGTGCTTGAATACCGGAAGCGGAAACCGTGAGCGGGTGATAGCCATAACGACCTGCATGCAAAATCTGCATGCAGATTTTTCCATTGGCCTCGTGCACGGCTTTGGTCACGATACGGTGCTTGTGTATTTCCCAGGGCCAGCTGAGTTTCGCGGCAAATGGCTTCAACCAGCCAACCAGATTTGGCGAAACGCCCCCGGTCACCATCAAGCCGACACCGCCTTCTGCACGTTCGCGGAAGTAAGCTGCCAATTTCGGGAAATCGCGGCTTTTATCTTCCAGGCCGGTATGCATCGAACCCATCAAAATACGGTTGGGCAGCGTGCAATGGCCAAGGTCAAGCGGTGCAAACAAATGCGGGTATTTGGAATTCATGGGAAATGTGCAGAATGAAAGTGACCACGATGCCCTGAAAGCGACATTTGCTCAAGTACACATGAATGAAATCTGGCAAAATAGCCTCCTTTGACCCAGCGCCGGAACCCTACCCATGAGCCATCACGATATTCGCTCCGCCAAACGCCCCGATCCCGATCAAAGCATGGTGGACATCGCCAATTACGTTACCGACTACCGCATTGATTCGCCGGAAGCTTTCACTACCGCGCGCTACATGCTGCTGGACTCCCTCGGCTGCTCAATGTTGGCTATGAAGCACCCCGAATGCACCAAGCACCTCGGTCCAATCGTGCCAGGCGCGACTATGACCGGCGGCTCTCGCGTACCAGGAACTTCGTTTGAATTAGACCCGGTGCAGGCCGCCTATAATATTGGTGTGCAAGTCCGCTGGCTGGACTTCAATGACACCTGGCTGGCTGCCGAGTGGGGACATCCTTCGGATAATCTCGGTGCAATTCTCGCCGTTGCCGATTATCAAAGCCGCAAAGCTGAGCGCGAAGGCGGCAAGCCTGTATTGATCCGCGATGTACTTTCTGCCGCCATCAAGGCGCATGAAATCCAGGGTGGTTATGCCTTGAAAAACAGTTTCAATCGAGTCGGCCTGGATCACGTGATTCTGGTGCGTCTGGCATCCACAGCCGTGACTACATATATGTTGGGCGGCGGCAAGGAAGAAATCATCAATGCAGTCAGCCATAGCTGGATCGATGGCGGCGCACTGCGCACCTATCGTCACGCGCCGAATGCCGGCCCGCGCAAGAGCTGGGCTGCAGGCGATGCCTGCCGCCGTGCAGTCACGCATGCTTTCAATGCAGTGAAAGGCTGCGTTGGCTATCCGAGTGCGCTCTCTGCCAAAACCTGGGGTTTTGCCGATGTGCTCTTCAAGGGAAATCAATTCCAGTTCGAGCGTCCGTTCGGCGCTTACGTGATGGAAAATGTGTTGTTCAAAATCAGCTACCCGGCCGAGTTCCATGCCCAGACCGCAGTTGAATGCGCGATGCAATTGCATTCACAAGTTGTCGGCAAGCTTGATCAAATTGATCGTATCGAGATGGAAACCCAGGAAGCCGGTGTTCGTATCATCGACAAGACCGGTCCGTTGGCAAACTACGCCGACCGCGATCACTGTCTGCAATACATGGTTGCGGTGCCTTTGATCTTTGGTCGACTGACTGCAGACGACTATGTCGATGCCGTTGCGGCCGATCCTCGAATTGATGCACTGCGGGAAAAAATGGTGGTCAAGGAAAACCCGCAATTCACGGCTGATTACTTCGACGTGGACAAGCGCTATATCGGCAACTCGATTCAGGTTTTCTTCAAAGACGGAACCAAAACCGAGAAGGTCTCGATTGACTATCCGATCGGCCACCGCGAGCGTCGCGGCGAGGGTATCCCGGTATTGCTCAAAAAGTTCGAAGACGCCATTGGCGGGCACCTCTCAGCACATCAGGTCAAGCAAATTTTGGCCTTGACGCAGGACACTTCGAAGTTCGAAAGTACCCCGGTCCATCGCTTCCTCGATTTATTTGTGGTTTAGCTGTTAATGCTTGGCTTTTGTTGTTAAATTTGTTATGTTCGCGTTAACGTGCCGGATACAGGAACGTTGATTTTTTTATTTGTGAGCGGGCTCTAAGCTGTTCTGCAAGCAAACTTTATTTTGTCTTAACTAGTGAATTTGGAGCATATTTATGAAGAAGAAACTCCTGTGTTGCGCCCTGTTAGGTGCCATGTCCATGGCTCAATCTGCAATGGCTCAAGACTTTGATGACCGTTGGTACATCAGCGGTACCATCGGTATCCTCGGAACCGATACTGATCGTAACGCACTGACCGGCGAAGCATCCAATGCGCCTCTTTTCGGCTTTGGCGTCGGCAAAATGGTTACCTCGCACGTTTCTATCGATGTTGATGTCGATCGTGCCACGTCCCAACTGGATAACATTCCTGACATTGACTGGGAGCTCACAAGCCTCGCCGTGACTGGTCGTTACCATTTCATCAAGGAAGGCCGTAATTGGTGGCCTTACCTGGCCGCTGGTATCGGCGCCACGAAGAACAAGATCAAAACACCATTTGGCAGTTTCGATCCAGGTTCCAACATGCTCGTCAAACTCGGCGCTGGTTTGCAAGCCGATGTTAGCGAACATGTAGACATCCGCATCGAAGGTGGCTCACGTTGGGATTTCAACGATGATTTCGGCGCTGGTCACTATCAAGACCTGTACGCTACTGCTTCTGTGCTGTTTGCCCTCGGCAACCTGCCAGCTCCAGTGGTTCCAGATGCTCCTCCAGCTGAAGATTGCTCCACCAAGGACGATGACGGCGACGGCGTGAATAACTGCAACGATCGTTGCCCTAACTCACAAGCTGGCCAAGCCATCGGTCCAGACGGCTGCCCAGTGCCTTTGACGATTGATCTGAAAGGCGTGAACTTCGACTTCGATAAAGACACTCTGCGTCCAGACGCCGTTGTCATTCTCGACGAAGCTGCCGACATCCTGAACAAGTACCCACAACTGCGTGTTGAAGTTGCCGGTCATACTGACTCGATCGGTACCGAAGCTTACAACCAAGACCTGTCGCAGCGTCGTGCACAAGTTGTGTACAACTATCTGACCGGCAAAGGCATCGACGCAAGTCGTATGGCTGGTCCAACCGGTTACGGCGAAACCCGTCCAATTGCTCCGAACACCAATGAAAATGGTTCGGACAATCCAGAAGGTCGCGCACGCAATCGTCGTACCGAGCTGAACGTTCAGAACTAATCTGAACTCTGCTTAAGCTGAACGAAGCCCGGACTTGTCCGGGCTTCTTTTTTTTGTTGCCAATCATTACATTGCCGCCTATGCTCGCTTGGTTGATTACTTCGGTGTGCATGATGATTTCAAAATATTATTTTTCGCTGCCAATCACTTTTGTGTTCGCAGCATTGTTTTCACCGCATCTATTCGCTGCCAATAAATGTTCGCAAGAACGAACGGAATCGACCTTTGAATTGATCAATGCACCCGTTGCGGAAATGCAGCAATCCAGCAGCCAGTCGCTGGAAAAATGCATTGAGATCCGGGACTTCATTGCCCGCGTCAATAAAGCGAGAACGGGCGTCCAAAGTTCTCAGGCATCCTCAAACGGCGTCTATGTCCCCAAGACGAAAGACGATAATTCACCATGGCGTTTTGATATGAGCCAGAACGGCAAGCGAATGACGTCGGAAGAGTTTGATGCCTGGATGAAAGCCAAGGGTATCCGCGTTGCAACCGGCAAGCCGGGCGAAGAGAAACCGATAGAGTGCAAACCGAGCAAAGATATCAAATGCTGAGTGATGCCACCAAAAAGCCCGCAACGCGGGCTTTTTAATAAGTGTATGACGCCCGCAACGCGGGCTTTTTAATGATTGTATGTTGCCCGCAACGCGGACTTTTTATTTAGCAATCAGCACGATCGGAATCAACGCTTCTCGAACAAATAATGTGCGACCAGCCATTCATTGCCGTCTTCGAGTCCGAATAATTCGGCGCAGGCCATCCAGAACATTCGCCAGCGATTGAACCAGCGCTTTGCATCCGCTTCGCCATAAGTAGCCTTCATGATTGCCATGATCTCGTCGCGATGCGCATCCTGGTTTGCCAGCCAGTGGTTCGAGGTCTTTTCGTAATGCCCGCCCGATACCAGCCAGCGTTGCTCGATGCTCAAATCCTGCTGGAAATGCAACAAGGTGTCGGACGATGGCATGATGCCGCCGGTAAAGAAATATTTGCCCATCCAGTTGTCGTCACCCACGGTTTCGAACGGATACATCACGTAGCGGTGGCAGAAAATATGCACGAATAATTTCGCGTCGTGCTTCATCCATTTTGAAATACGATTAAGCAGGGTCTGGTAATTACGCATGTGCTCGAACATTTCGACAGACACCACGCGATCAAATTGATCGGCTTCAAGTTCGAGAGTATTCACGTCGCAGGTAATCACTTTCACGTGTTGCCAACCACGTTCACGGCAGGCGGTTTCAATATGCTGGCGTTGCGTCGCTGAATTGGAAACGGCAGTGATGCGTGCATTCGGATACTGTTCGGCCATCCACAAGGTTAGCGAGCCCCAGCCGCAGCCCAGTTCCAGAATGTGCTGGCCGTCTTTCAATTCGGCGCGTTCGGAATACAGGCCGAGCATTGCAACTTCGGCTTCATCGAGTGTTTCGTTGCCGGTTTTGTAGAAGCAGGACGAATACTTCAGCCTTTTCCCCAGGCACAGCTGGAAGAAACGGGTCGGGACTTCGTAGTGCTGTTCATTGGCAGCAGTGGTTTCAATCGCGATCGGGCTTTGCTTGAGCTCGTCCAGCATCCTGCGGAAACGCAGGTCGGCTTTTTCGATGTCTTGCGCATTTTCGTCAACCAAACGTTGTCGGCAAAGTTGCCGGATGCCATAACGGGTTAAAGCGTCCGGAAGCAGGCCGTTCTCACATAGATCGATAAGTGACATTCAATTACTCGTGCTGAAAAATTAAGTGGTAAATGCTGTGCCGGTTTTTTTCGGCCGCCAGGGGAAAAATGCGCTCACTTCATTTTGGTAGAGCCGGTAGTCATCGCCGCGGCTACGCAATGCCTGCGCCTCTGTCCAGGGGATTCCACTGACGCGGTACAGGAAGGCGAGCATGACGATCGGGCCGATCAGGCTATGCCAGAAATAATCGCTGTTCACCGCGAGCAAGACATAGGTGAACCAGTGCAGCCATTCGAAAAAATAATTCGGATGGCGTGAATATGCCCACAAGCCGGCGCGGCAGGTTTTTCCCTTGTTGCCTGGATTATTCCGGAACGTCGCCAGTTGTTGATCGGAAACGTATTCACCAAAAACACTGATCAGCCAGACAAGAACTGCAGCAATCGTCCATCCGCAAAAATCCCCGGCATGGCGTGAAGCGGCTGCGTACAACGGAACCGAGAACAAAACCACGATCACGGCTTGCATCTGGAAAAATGCGAAGAACTTGCCTGGACTTCCGCTCCACGCGGCGCGCAGTGCTTGATAGCGACCATCTTCCGGCTCGTGCATCACACGTTTCAACAAGTGTATGCACAGCCGCGCGCCCCAGATACCGCCCAGGAAAGCTACCAATGCACGCGGCAGATCCGATCCAGCGCCTTCACAGCTCACCAGGACGGCTGTCGCGGCCATCAAGCCAGCCCATACGACATCGACATATCCGACGTTTTTGACGCGCATGGAGAAGTACCAGGCAGCGGCCATGACGGCGGCGGACATCAGCCAGACATGCAGCAGAACCATCCACATCAGGCAGCCGCCTTGTCGGTGACGGTCGGCATCGAGATGCGCCCGTCGATGTAGAAAATCGCTGGAATCAGCAAACTCCAGCAAATGCCCAGTCCGGCCATCACCAGGCCGACATCGGCACCGTATTCGATCACGTTGAACAATCGATCTGCACACCAGTAGGCAAGTGGGCCGCCAACAAGCCCAAACAACATTGCGAACGCATAATTTTTACGAAGGAATGCCAACGAATGATTTAGCGTAAACGAGAAGGACAACCAGAGCGCGATGATCCACAGCGGCGCCACTCTGATCATCGACCACTGCAGTTTGTATTCAATCCACCCGCTGGCGGCAAACAGGGTGTCGCTCGCAACACCGAGAATCAATCCGATAAGCACAATGCGCCTGTCCTGTTTCGCCTTGCCGCCAAAACCGAGCATCAATGCCGAAAACGCAAGGCTGGTGAAGAAACCAAACCAGAAAAATCCCTTGCTGGCGCTGAACAGGGTGACAAGCCAGACGACTTGATAACCCAGGGCGTTCGCAATATTGGGCCAGGAAAATTTCATCAGGCCTGCATCACCGGCGGCAGAAATTCAACGCGGCGATTCAGCGGGCGGGCAAACAACAAATGCACGTCGCTGATCGCACGTTCGATAAACGCGCCTTCGCAATAGGCCAGATAGAATTCCCACATCTTGATGAAACGATCGTCGTAACCAAGTGCACGTACTTGTTCAAGCTGGCCCATGAAGCGACGGCGCCATTCATGCAGAGTACGTGCATAGCTCGGGCCGATATCTTCCAGGTTCAGCAGGCGCAATGGTCCCGATTGCGCTGCCGCATTTACCATCGCATTTACGCAGGGAATAAAACTACCGGGGAAAATGTAGCGCTTGATGAAATCCACCGAATGCAGTGCCTGTTTGTAGCGGTGATCCTCGATGGTAATCGCCTGGATCAATGCGAGACCGTCGGGTTTCAGTAGTGCAGTACATTTTTCCATATAGGTGTCGAGATACTGATGGCCGATGGCTTCGATCATTTCAATCGAGACCAGTTTGTCGTAAGTACCTTCGAGGTCGCGGTAATCCTGCAACAGAAGTGCGACACGATCACTCAGGCCGGCTTCGGCAATGCGCTGGCTTGCGAGGGCGTGCTGCTCTTTCGAAATGGTCGTAGTGGTGACTTTGCACCCGTAATGCTTGGCTGCATAAAGTGCCATGCCGCCCCAGCCGGTACCGATTTCAATCAAGTGGTCGCTTGGCTTCAGATCCAGTTTTCGGCAAATGCGTTCGAGCTTGCGATCGGATGCGGTTTCGAGCGTGTCATTTCCTCCGGAAAATATCGCTGACGAATACATCATGTTTTTGCAAAGGAAAAGTTTGAACAAGTCGTTGCCGAGATCGTAATGTGCGGCGATATTTTTCTTGCTGCCGGCACGCGTGTTGCGTGTCAGTGCGTGTGCCATTTTCATCAGCCAGCCGCCGATTTTTGCCGTACCCGATTCCATTCCGTCCAGCAAATCGCGGTTGATGACAAGCAGGCGAACCAGCGCGACCAGATCGTCGCAGTGCCATTGATGATCCATGTACGATTCACCCGCACCGACCGAACCGTTCAATGCCAGCTGGCGATAAAATTCCGGGTTATGGATGCTCAATCGAACATGGATTCCATTGGCCGTTTCGTCGTGGCCAAGCATGACGCTGCCCAGCGCATCAATCAGGTGAATGCGACCGCCCTTGATTCCGGACAATTGCTGGTGGATTTTCTGGCGTAAAAAACGAGTCATGGGACCGAAGGATTCGGTCGCGTTAATCTCACTCGTCAGTGACTCAACTGGACTGCTCATCAATAACTCCAGATTGTTGCGTTAAAGTTTTTGGATGTGGATAGAACGGAACCCGCTTGATCCACAATTTCATTGCCTGCCAGTAAATAGCCAGCGCGGTCTTGAATGTGACGAATGGATAACGCAAAAGACATGAAGCCAATGTGTTCGCGTTTAATGGTTTGCGTTCGAGTGTCAAGGTAGCGTCAAAATCGCGCGTGCCTTCCAGCATTACATCCATGTGTACGCGCAAACTGTTGCCGGGAGATTCAAATGCCCAATGATATTTCCGGTCCATCGGCAGGAACGGCGATACATGGAATGTTTTCTCGAAATCCCAGTGCCAGGTTTTCAATTTCATCGTGGCAGCGTTTATCGGCAGGAAATACGCATGGCGTTCGCCCCAGGGCGTGTTGGTGATTTCCGCCAGTATCCAGTCCAGGGTTTCGCCATCATCCTTGAAGCCGTAATAAAAGCTGACCGGATTCATCGTGAAGCCGAAATAGCGGCCGTGGGTGAGCAGGCGAATCGGCCCGGCAGGGCGCTTTCCGGTTTCGGTTTGCACGCGATCACGAACAGCCTGCTCAATCGAAATTTTTTCATCGCCATAATAGTCGCGCCGCAGGATGCAGGCGAGATTCAATTTGTTGAAAGACCAGAACCAGCGGTGTTTGAAAACGCGGTCGAGTTCGGCCAGATCCAGATATAGCTGGTAAATGCGATATTCGAAATCATGCAGCTTGACCGCATAGCGCCGGTGGCGGATACGGCCTTCGTAAATGGCGCTGGCGAAATGCTCACTCACCAGTCGATACCCAAGGCGCGTGCCACTTCAACGCCGCTACGCAGGCCGTCTTCGTGAAAACCAAACCCCCAATAGGCACCGGCAAACCAGGTATTATTTTTACCGTTGATTTCATGTCGTCGCGCCTTCGCCTGCACACTGGCATGAGTGTACATCGGATGTTGATAACGCATTTTCGCGATTATCTTGTCCGGTGCGATATCGGCAGTGCGGTTCAGGGTGACCACGAATGGTTCGGGTGACTGCACCGATTGCAGGATGTTCATGCAATAGCTGACCGTGCAGGCCTCCGATTTATTCGCCGGAATATAGGCGTTCCAGGCAGCCCAGGCTTTCCTGTTTTTCGGCAGGATGGATGCATCGGTATGCAGCACCGTCTCGTTTTCCTGATACGGAAGATTGCCGAGAATTTCGCGTTCATGCGGATTGGCATCGGCCAACAAGGACAGCGCCTGCTCGCTATGACAGGCGAATACGACCTGGTCAAAACTGTTTTCGCCGTCTGCGGTTTTTATCTGCACCCGGCCACCATTGCGGGTAACGGTTTGAACGGCTGCATTCATGTGAATATTTACAGACCATTTTTTCTCAAGGGCGCGGATATATGTGCTTGAGCCGCCTTGAACGACACGCCATTCAGGTCGTTCGTTCACCTGAAGCATGTGATGGTTATGCATGAATTGCACCAGGTACTTCGCCGGGAATTGAGAGATCGTTTCCGACGGTGATGACCACAACGCACAAGCCATCGGAATGATATGGTCTTCGATAAACAATTTCGAATAATTGTTTTTCACCAGGTACTCACCGAGGGTCGGGCCATCGCCACGCAGTTCGAGCAAGCTCGGACATTCGCGATAGAAGCGCAGGATCTCGCGCGTCATCCGGATGAATTTAGGCGAGACGAGGTTGCGTCGCTGGCAAAACATCGCGTTTAAATTGGTCGCGTTGTACTCAAGACCAGTGCCGGCATTTTGTACGGAGAAACCCATTTCGGTTTTCTGCGAAGCGACATTCAATTCGCCGAACAACTTGCTCAGCAACGGATAGTTTTCCGGATTGAATACGATGAATCCGGTATCGATTTGGTAGTCCCGACCACCCTGGCGAACCGCATGGGTGTGCGTGTGGCCGCCGAGTCGGCTCTCTTTTTCGTAGAGATGGACTTCGTGTTGGCGCGACAACAAATACGCGCAACCCATGCCGGCAATGCCGCTTCCAATGATTGCGATTTTCATGCGGTTTTCATTGTGTTGCGTTTCAGTTGCGGTGGCACCGCTTTCAAATCCCAGACCAGGCCCAGCCATGACATGGTTTTCAGCGCGAGATAGGTCATGTCCAGTTCCCACCACTTGAAGCCCTGGCTCGCCGAACCCGGGAAGTGGTGGTGATTGTTGTGCCAGCCCTCGCCAAAGGTAATCAGTGCAAGAAAAATATTATTGCGGCTGTCGTCATTGGTTTTGTAGCGGCGCGTACCCCAGCGATGTGCCAGCGAATTAATCGTTACCGTGGCGTGGAATAAAACGATAGTCGATACAAAAAAGCCCCAGGCCAGTAGTTGCGGGCCATTGGTGTGCAATTGCGGTGCAGATGTTTCGAGCAAACTTCCCAGCAAGTACAAACCGGCTGCCAAGAAGATTGGCACGACAATGTCAAACCGATCCAGATAACGCAGTTCCGGGTAGTTGGCCAGGTCCGGAATATTGCCGAAATTGGTTGCGAAACCGCGTTTGGTCAAAAACCATCCCATATGGCTGCGGAAAAAACCGTGGCGAGGCGAATGCATGTCCTGTTCGGTGTCGGCGTGACGATGATGATGCCGATGATGTGCGGCCCACCACAACGGCCCGCGTTGCACGCTGGCTGCGCCAATCAGCGCAAACAGCAATTGCACCGCACGCGAAGTGCGAAATGCCTTGTGCGAGAAATAGCGATGGTAAAAACCGGTAATCGCGAACATGCGAACCACATACAAGGCGACTGCCGTCCATAACGCGAACCAGGAAAAGCCAACCCATAGCACCGCAAGGCAAGCGAAGTGCATGGCGATGAAAGGCAGGACGCGAATCCAGTCAATCGCATTGGCCTGCTCGCTGTCCGCATCGATGATTTGCGCCGATGTATCGAACCAACGGATGAAGGCTGTCAGGCTTCGACGAATAATGGAGGTATGGTCAGGGTTTGCAGCTGTCGAGTTCATGGATTTAGTTTGCGGTAGGGGCGGTGATTTGTGGGTGAACTGGTAGCGATGTTCTTCACCCTGATTTCACGTGGAAGTATTCGATGTAGAAATTTTGAAATTACAAGGTAATGGTGCATACGTCATTTCTGCGATGCTTGGATGCACACAATTGACTGCGAAATATCCGGTTTCCCGATGCGCCAAGCGTAGCGAAATTCCCGGCCATACGTCATCCTATGGTAATGAAAGAAAGTACCGGCAAACGTTTTGGTGTCGCGCGTGTTTTGTCCAAGCAAGGTTTGGCATCGCGGACGCAGGCGGCTGCCTGGGTTCGGGAAGGGCGGGTGTCGGTGAATGGCCGCGTCGTGCGTGATCCGGAATTTCCGGTCGTGATGGAACGAGACAAGGTCGTTGTCGCGGACCTGCAGGAAAGCAAGGTCGAAAGCGTGTATTTGATGTTGAACAAACCGCGCGGCCTGGTGACGACGACCAATGACGAGAAGGGTCGTGACACAGTGTATCGCTCTTTTGATGGCGCCGGATTGCCTTGGCTCGCGGCCGTTGGGCGCCTGGACAAAGCCAGCGAAGGTTTGTTGTTGTTTAGCAACGATACCACCTGGGCGGCGAAGATAACGTCGCCGGAATCTGGCCTCGATAAAACCTATCATGTGCAAATAAATCGTCTGCCGAATCCCGACGATCTGAAAAAAATGCGGGGCGGCATCGAAATTGACGGAGAGCTTCACGCGATGAAGTCAGTCTCGGTTTTACGCACCGGTGAAAAGAATGCCTGGCTGGAAATTGTCCTGGATGAAGGCAAGAACCGGCAGATCCGGAAAATACTGGCCGAATTGAATTTCGAGGTTTTGCGATTGATCCGCGTGCAAATCGGTGATTTGAAATTGGGCGATTTGGCGAAAGGTGCTTGGCGTTTTCTGGATAAAGCGGAAATGCAAAGCTTCTAGTCTTAAATAATCAGGCCGGTCTGGGGTGATCTTTTCTGTAGTCTAAAATTGCCTCGTGTAAGGCAGATGCCGCGTCATTTGAATCTTTATGAAATACGTAATTCGTGTCTTTCCTTGTGATTAAGACGGTAGTAACAGATTCAGTGCGTTCACCGTCCCATTTAAGCAAAACCAGGGCGCCTTCTCGTCTTATTTCTTCAATTAGCGGCAATAATGCATCGAGTGCCATGCTAATTCCTTTTCACCCGAACATTAATCAGGTGATTTTGATCAACCGAAATCAATTCGATTGAATACCCAAGAACACCGGCGGATTTCTCATCGTCTTTCATCGTGAAAGTCTGTTTTTCCTTGCCAGATTCCAGCATCAATTCGATGGTGACTTCTCCGGCCCAGATGCATTGCACGTTTGCTGGGCAACGACTGTCACTAACCATGCGGGCATAGTGCAGTTTTGTCGACGCTCCGACCGTGGCGGATTGTCCAGGTTTTAGCGTGAAGGTGTCATTGGCTTTCGGTTCGGTTGGTTTAGCTGGTACCGGTTCAGCAGGTGTCGTGGCAACAGGCTCGGTTGGTGTGGCAGGAGTCGGTTCGGTCGGTGGACTGGCCTCTGGCACTGTTGGCGGTGCTGCTGGTTCGCTTGGCGTATTCGCAGCTGGCTCGGTTGGCGTTGTTGCAGAGACATTGTCATGAGTACAGCCAGCCATCAGGAAAACGGAAACTAAAACCGATAGCTGTAATGAGCGGAAATGGCAAATGGCCGACATGAATATTTCCCTGTTGGGTTATGAAATGACGCCGAGTGATTTGCCGACTTTGATAAACGCCGCAATCGTGCGATCGAGCTGTTCGCGGGTATGCGCTGCACTCATTTGCGTGCGAATGCGTGCCTGGCCTTTTGCGACGACCGGAAAGAAAAAGCCGATCACGTAAACGCCTTCTTCCAGCAATTGTGCAGCGAACTTTTGTGCCAGTGGCGCGTCGTACAGCATGACCGGAACGATAGGATGCACGCCGGGTTTTAAATCAAAACCGGCGGCCGTCATTTTTTCACGGAAATATTTCGTGTTTTCCTGCAACTGCGTACGCAGTTCACCTGCGGTTGCCAGCATGTCGAACGCCTTGATGCCGGCGGCCACGACATGCGGTGGCAGCGAGTTCGAGAACAGATAAGGTCGCGAACGCTGACGCAATAATTCGATCACTTCTTTTTTCGCCGTGGTGAATCCGCCAAGCGCGCCGCCCATTGCCTTGCCGAGTGTGCCGGTAATGATGTCGATCTGGTTCAACACGCCTTTGACTTCTGCCGAGCCTTTGCCGTTCTCGCCGAGAAACCCGGTCGCGTGGCATTCGTCGATGTGGACGAGTGCATTGTATTTCTTTGCCAGCGCGCAAATTTCATCGAGTGGCGCGATGAAGCCATCCATCGAGAACACGCCGTCGGTGGTAATCATCTTGATTCGGCAACCGGCGGCATCGGCCGCTTGCAATTGCGCTTCGAGGTCCTTCATGTCGCAATTGGCATAACGGAAACGTTGCGCTTTGCAAAGACGAACGCCGTCGATGATGGAAGCATGATTCAGCGAATCGGAAATAATCGCATCCTGTTCGGTCAACAGCGGTTCGAACAAACCGCCATTGGCATCGAAGCAGGCTGCATACAGGATGGTGTCTTCGGTACCGAAGAAATCGGCGATTTTCTTTTCGAGTTGTTTGTGCAAATCCTGGGTGCCGCAAATGAACCGTACCGATGCCATACCGAAACCATGGGTATCCAGCGCCGCCTTGGCGGCTTGAATGATGTCGGGATGATCGGCCAGGCCGAGATAGTTGTTGGCACAGAAATTCAGTACTTTGCGACCATCGGCCAGTTCAATTTCCGAAGACTGCGGGCTGGTGATGATGCGTTCGGATTTGAATAGCCCCTGCTCGCGAATTTGTTTGAGTTCTTCGGAATAGTGCGCAATTGCAGGCTGGTTCATAGGGCTTCAATCAGTTGGATGAGGAGGGGTGGACATTATCGGTCCTTATTTACCCAAGGAAATCACATTTTTACGACTTTTAACCGGTTTTTTAGAGCAAATATACGTTGCCGTATCTATATACATGACAAACAGCGGTTAATATATCGTTAGCCGTGTTCTTGAGCATTTGGAATGTCGGCATTGCCGATGCGATGGATGGATTCAAAACCGAATCACTTAAATTTCATAAAAACAGGAGATCAACATGACGAACAAGCTTTCCCTGGCTCTCGCCGCTGCGTTGTTTGCGTTACCGACCTTTGCCTTCGCCCAGGACGCCGAAGAAGCTCCTGCCGCCGAAGAAGCACCTGCCGCTGAAGAAGCTGCCGATGCAGAAGAAAGCGAATCGAATTTGAGCTTCAACGCAGCATTGGTAAGTGATTACGTGTTCCGTGGTATCTCCCAAACCGATTTTGAGCCAGCCCTGCAGGCAGGTGTTGATTACAGTTTCGGCGATTCCGGTTTTTATGTCGGTGCCTGGGGTTCCAATGTCGATTTCGGTTCCGCCGATGGTTCCGACTTCGAAGTGGATGTGTACGTCGGTTACAACGTTGATTTAAGCGACGACTGGAATCTCGACCTGGCTCTGACCCGCTACAACTATCTCGGTAGCAACGATGGCGTCAATGATAACTACAACGAATTCATCTCCGTGTTGACCTACAGCGAAATGCTGACCTTGACGCTCGGTTATACCAACAACTACGTCAATGCCGATATCGATCAGCTTTACGTTGGCGTTGGTGGTTCCTGGGAAGTCGGCAACGGCTTCAATCTGACGGCCGGCGTTGGCCATACCGATTTTGAAGGCGGTTTCGATTACACCGACTGGACCCTCGGGGTAAACCGCGATTTCGGCCCATTTAATATCGGCCTGAACTATTACGATACCGATATCAGCGGCAAGGTTTCGGACCAAGTCGTATTGGCCATCTCCATCGGCGGTTAATCAATATTTGCGGCAATAAAAAACGGGGCCGAGGCCCCGTTTTTTATTGCGTGCGATTTGCGAAAAACTTGCGGTTAATTCCAGCTGCAAACCACTTTTCCGCATTGACCCGATTCCATCAGTTCGAAACCTTTCTGGAAATCGTCGATATGGATTTGGTGCGTCAACACTTTTTGCAGTGGGAAACCGCTCAATACCATTTGGGTCATCTTGTACCAGGTTTCGTACATCTTGCGGCCGTAGATGCCGTGCATGGTCAGGCCCTTGAAAATCACCTTATCCCAATCGATGCCGGCGCCTTTCGGCAGGATGCCAAGCAATGCGACCTTGCCGCCGTGATACATGCAATCGAGCATGTCGTTGAAGGCTTGCGGGTTGCCGCTCATTTCAAGCGCAACGTCGAAGCCTTCCATATGCAAATCTTTCATCACGTCTTTCAGTGATTGTTTCGACACATTCACCACGCGGGTTGCACCCATGTCGGCGGCAAGTTTCAAACGGTAATCATTGACGTCGGTGACCACGACATTGCGTGCGCCAATGTGTTTGCAAATGCCGGCAGCGATGATGCCGATCGGGCCGGCACCGGTAATCAATACATCTTCGCCGATCACGTCGAATTCGAGTGCGCAGTGCGCGGCATTGCCGTAGGGATCAAAGAACGAGGCCAGTTCCGAAGAAATGCCATCGGGAATCGGCCATAGATTCGAAGCCGGCATCGCAATGTATTCGGCAAACGCACCGGTGCGGTTCACGCCGATGCCAACCGTATTCGGGCACAAATGCTGGCGGCCCGCGCGGCAGTTACGGCAATGGCCGCAAACGATATGACCTTCGGCAGAAACGCGGTCGCCGATTTTGTAGCCGGTAACGCCTGGACCCAAATCCACGATGCGACCGACGAATTCGTGGCCGATCACCAGGCCCGGCTTGATCGTGCGCTGGGACCATTCGTCCCATTTGTAGATATGCAAATCGGTGCCGCAGATCGCGGTTTTTTCGAGCTTGATCAGGACTTCGTTCGGACCGGGAGTAGGCACCGGTACCTGTTCCATCCAGATACCTTTTTCGGCATGGCGTTTGACCAGCGCTTTCATCATTGCAGTCATGGGTGCTTAATCCGTGCGTAATTTCAAGGCAGATATTATACCCCGCCTGCTTTACTCGAGGTGCAAGCCTTTGTAGCGCGTGTTGTGCGGGTTCTGCAGCTCGTTTTCCGGGCGCTGCGTCGTGTAGTAATACATCGCGATCGAACGTCGCCACTGGCCTTCAGGCAGCTTCAGCGGCCTTGGATGGCCATGGAAGGAATCGCTGGTGGTGCTGAATATCACCGCGCGGTTGAAAACCGGTTCGATGCTTTTCACGCAGGTCTTGGCGTCGGTCGACCAGAGCTCCAGATCGCCGTCGTATTCAGGCAACCAGTTGTCGTTGAAATAGATCATCAGGTTGATTCGGCGATGCGCCTGTAGTTCCGGATGCCAATTGAAGTCGGCATGGATGCCGAGCAAGCCATCGCGACCCACCAGATGCAATCCGCCGCCGAGCATATGCGGATCGGCAAACAAATGCTCGATGCCGGTGAGCTCCTGCAGGAAGCGGATAAACGGGCCGCTGTTCAAATCATGCAGTGCATTTTTAATCAGGGCAGGAAATTGTTCTTCGCGCGATGTGGCGATTTTTATTTCGTAGCCTTCGTAGCCGTATTGATCCCAATGAATGCCGTCCTTGGATCCGGGAAAGTTTTCCAGGACCTGCCGGGCGCTTTCTTCTGTCAGGAAATTATCGATAACCACATGCGGGTAGGGCGCCGCATTCGAATAGTTCTCGCGGCAATCTTTTGCCGTCTGGTTCAGCTTGTCCAGGTCAAAGATGTAAGTCATCGGGGAACCGCGCAGGAAAGCGTATGCAAGGCCTGCATTCTATCCTGCGTGGTTCAAACTGTATCGATGGGCATTTTAGAATTCCATGCGCCAGCCGAGTGAGAGGCTGCGTTCCTGCAGGAATTCATGGGCGAAACGCTGGCGGTATTCGAAAAATGCCTGATGGCCTTTCTTCATGACCAGACTCACCCCGACAGCCACTTCACCCCATTGGGTGTCCGGGTCCGAAGTATCGAAAGTGATGCCGGTATTGGTAGTGTCCTGCTCGAACTGCACGGTAAGTTGCCGGCCCGGGTTGTCGAATTCCTTGCGGATGCCGGCACGTGCATTCGGTATCAACACGCCCCAGTCTAGCGAGAATGTTTTCGCAACACTGAAGCTTAACGCGCCGGTTCTCGATTTGATTTTCCGTGTCGGAATTTCCAACGCGAAGCCGTCGCCGCCGGTTTCGGTATACTCATCGAGCGTCGTTTTTGATTGATCAACAGCAAGGCCGATGCCGCCCGACCATGCGTCTTTGTTCCACTGCCAGCCACCGCTGATTCCAGCCACGTCGCGCTTCATGTCTGAGGAACCGAATGCCTGCGTTGAGAAAAACAGCAGCGCGCCGCCGGGTTCCTTCTCGAATGCATACGCAATATTTCGCACATTTTCGGTGCTGCCGTTGAAGCTGCCCCAGTAAGCATCGAAATTCAGATGTTCGGTCGGAGTGAAGTTGGCCATGAATACCGCGCCATGCATCCGCGAATCATTGCTGCTACCCGAGCCGGTGAAGTCCAGATCTTCACGGGCAGTGTTCAATGCCAGTCCGAGCAATAATTTCGGGTTGGCCTGATAGTTCACGCCAACCGTCAGTCGATCCGCGCTCCCGTCGAATGCCGCTTCATTTTCGCTGACGCTGCGATCCAGTCTGCCCAAATCGATACTGGCAAAAATCGACCACCCGTTACCGAAATCTTCGCTTGCCGCTTGCTCGTTTTTTTCGCCTCGTGTGCTGGCGCGGCCTTGTCCGGGCAATTCTTCCAGGCCTTGTCCCTCGGAAAGCAGGCTTTCGGCCTGGGAGTTCGGAGAAGCGGCGAGCTCCTGGCAACGATCAAACAAGGCAGTCCCCGGCGTTGTAGCCGCACAGATGGCATTGATCGAACCGCCGAGTGAACCACTGCCGCTATCGGCCATCGCGGCTACCGGGGCGCATGAAATCGCCAGGAATAAGAGTTTACGCATCGAATTTTTCCCCTGAAAAACGGATTGGCCGGCAATACAAGCCTGCCTGATTTATACACGCAATACGTAGGCCGGCGCCGCGCCCGGTCAATCCCCGGGAATGTCGTTATCGGCTGGCAGAGCGGTATTGCTGGAAAGTGGCATATTTTACTCTCTAAACAGGGTCGGGAAAACCGTTTGTGCGAGGGTTTTCAGGCGATTTGGCTAAACATTTCAGTGTAATTGGACTACCCTGTTTTTCAGTCCAAACGTGGGTGTCGATCATGAGAGTAAGATTCCACGGCGCAGCCGGTGAAGTGACCGGTTCTTGTCATGAAGTACACGCGAACGGAAAAATGCTGCTACTCGATTGCGGCATGATTCAGGGCAGCGACGAAGATGAAAAACGTAATGAACTGGAGTTCCCGTTTGCAATCGATGCGATCGATGCCGTCGTGCTCAGCCATGCCCATATTGATCATTGCGGTCGTCTGCCTTTGCTGATAAATCGTGGCTATCGCGGCCCTATTTACACACAGACCGCTACGGCTGATTTGCTGAAAATATTGCTGGAGGATGCTGCCTCACTTGCACAGATGGATGCCGAACGGGACAACAAGCATCGTCGCGATGGCCATCAAAATCATCGGCCACTTTTCACGAAGGCGGATGTTGCCAGTGTTTTGAAACATGTCAAAGTCATGAACTACGAAGAGCCGCTGGATATTTTTCCCGGCGTCACAGTGACTTTGCGCGATGCCGGCCATATTCTGGGCTCGGCTTCGGTCACGCTCGAGTCGCAAGGAAAAACGCTCTTGTTTTCCGGTGATCTGGGGCCTTTGGGGACGCCGATTTTGCGTGATCCGGCGATACATACAAAAGCCGATCTGGTCTTGCTCGAATCAACCTACGGTGGACGTCTGCATCGATCACGCGAAGCAACGGTAGCAGAGTTGGGTGATATCTTTGCACAAGCCTGGCGTGATGGAGGCAACGTATTGATACCCGCCTTTGCCGTGGGACGAAGCCAGGAATTGCTGTATTGGTTCGCCAAACATTTTGACGAATGGAACCTCAGCCACTGGAAGATTTACCTCGATAGTCCGATGGCCGTGAAAGTTGTCGACGTAGTTGACCGACACGTCGATCTTTTCGACGAAGAAGCGCAAAAAGTATGGCGCGGAAAAGTGCAGCCGTTCAATTTGCCGAATCTGCATTTCACGCCGGAAGTCGCGCAATCAAAAGCAATTGCCGATACCAAGCGTGGAGCAATCATTATCGCCGGATCCGGTATGTGCACGGGTGGCCGCATTCGCCACCATTTGCAGAACCATCTTGGAAACAAGAAGCATCACATTATTTTTGTCGGATATCAGGCTGTGGGAACCCTCGGTCGTCGCCTTGTCGATGGAGTAAAGACTGTGCGGATTTTCAACGAGGAATACAGCGTCAACGCACAGCGCCACACCATCGGCGGCTTGTCGGCGCATGCCGACCAGGAAGGGTTGATGAATTGGTACGGCCACCTGGAAAAACGTCCGCCGGTAGTATTGGTGCATGGCGAAGATGATGCGCGGCTAGCGTTGCAGGAAGCGATGCACGATAAGTTCGGGAATAAGGTGCGCTTGGCAAAGCCCGATATGGAAATCGAAGTCTAAAAAAAACGCCCCGGAACCGGGGCGTTTTTTTGAGCGAGTAGTACTTTATTTTTTCTTGCCGGCAATCCAGCGGTCGATTTTTGCGTCGAGTACCGAAAGCGGTAATGAACCGTCTTTCAGGATTTCATAATGGAACTCGCGCACGTCGAATTTATCGCCCAATGCGGCCTTTGCGCGGGCACGTAATTCGGTGATTTTCAATTGGCCGGTTTTGTAGGCCAATGCCTGGCCGGGAATCGCCATATAGCGTTCTGCTTCTGCGATGGCGTCGGTTTCCGAGACGGCGGAATTTTCGCGCATGTATTTGATTACCTGCTCGCGGCTCCAGCCTTTGTCATGCAGGCCGGTATCGACGACCAGTCGAATGGCACGCCAGAGTTCGCCTTGCAGCCCGCCGAAATACATGTACGGATCGGTAAACACACCGAGTTCCTTGCCGATGGTTTCCGCATACAGGCCCCAGCCTTCGATATACGCAGTATCACCGCCAAAGCGCCTGAACTTCGGAATGCCGGTTAATTCCTGCTGCAGGGCAATCTGGAAGTGGTGGCCGGGAATGGCTTCGTGCAGATATAGATCTTCCGAATCCCAGGTCTTGCGGGTAGGCAAGTCATGGGTGTTGACGTAGAAAACACCGGGACGGGTGCCGTCTTCGCTTGGGCCCTGATAATCACCACCTGCTGCTGAAGCCGCACGGAAATCTTCCGTTGGACGGATTTCAAAAGCGGCTTTCGGCGTGACCGAGAAAAATTCCGGGATTTTCTTGTCGACTTTCACGCGCAGCGCGTTATAGGTATCGAGCAGTGCTTTTTCATCCTTGAATTCGAACTGCTTGTCGGTATCGAGGAAATGGAAGAAGTCTTGCAGGCTGCCTTTGAAGTTTGTCGCAGCCATGATGCCGCGCATTTCGCCCTGGATTCGCGCAACTTCGGACAAGCCGATGTCATGTAATTCTTTCGGTGTCTGATCGGTGGTGGTCGATACTTTTGCGTTGTAGGCATAGATCGCCTGGCCATTCGGCAATGCTTGCATGCCAACGGTATCGCGGCAGGCAGGTAGGTATTCGTCATTCACGAAAGTGCGCAGGGTCTTGATCGAAGGGTTGATTTGCTTGCTGATCAAATCGCGATACTGTGCGGTCAGTCGCTTCTTGTCGGCGGCGGAAAAAGTTGCCGGCATATTTTTGATTGGTTGCCAGAAAACACTTTCCTCGATGTTGTCCTTCACGATGCCGTCGAGTTGCGGCAACACCTTGATCATCAGCACCTTGGGCTGGACCATCCCGATCTTCATGCCTTCGCGCATATTGGTCTGCATCTGCGCCATCAGCTCGGGCATCTTGCCTGCACGTTTCAGCCAGTTGTCGTAATCCTCAACCGTCTTGAAAGGTTGGGCGCTGCTGCCGGAACCCAATTGCGTGAACAGGCCGACGATGTTGAAAAACTGGTTCAGCGGCATCAGGTCGGTGCGGTGCTGGCTACCTTCGAGATCGAGTTTCAGGCTGCGCACGAGGATGTCGTAAGACAGCCGGGTTTGGCCGGTGACATCACTGGCGTCGATCGCTTCGAGTTTCTTCAGCCATTCCTGGGTGAATGCGATGCTTTCATCGCGGAACTCGGGCGAAAAGAAATTCGGGAGTTGATCGTTGTAGCGGTTGTCGCCGACGAAGGTGGCTTGCAACGGACTGCGTTTCAGCGAAGCTTCCCAGTAATCGACATAGAGTTGTTCCAGTTGTTCGGCTTTGCTGGGAGCGACTTGCATGGATTTTGCCGCTGATGGCGCCGCAAGCAGTGTGGTGGCGCTAAAGGGCAGAGTGAGTGCAATCGCGAGGGTAAGGTGTTGAAGTTTCATTCGTGGTCTCCGATGGGTCTGGAGAGCATGGACCAGTCGGTCCGGTTTGACGTGGGCTAGAAGTCATGGCGCAGGTCTGCCCTGCCCGGCAAAATGATAACGCCATCTCAATAAATTCGGACGATTGCCCGAACCGTGATTACGCGTGAGCGGCTTGCTCGCGAAGATGGCGCGCCTGGCTTTCGCCAAGATAGCCGCGGATAAGGCCACGGACGATATACAGCAGGGGAATCAGTGCGATCGCAGCGCACATCTTGTAGATATAGTTAAGCGTGCCGACCGCATAAAACAAATCCATCGGCCATTTCTGCGGACCGAGTACGAAGGCGATATAGAGCACGACAAAACTGTCGACCAGTTGCGAGACGGCAGTAGAACCGGTCGCGCGCAGCCAGGCTTTTTTCTCACCGGTCATGCGGCGAATCTTGTGGAAAACGCTGACATCGATCAATTGGCCAAGCAGAAAGGCAACAACCGAGCCGGCGATCGTCCACAGACCCTGTCCGAAGATGACGGCGAACGCGGCTTGTTGGTCCGGAACGCCTTGCGCCGAGTTGGCGCCGACCCACCAACTTGCCGGTGCAAGGTGGATTGCGGCGTAGGCAAAAATGAAACCGTAGATGATCAGGAATACCGCCAACCAGCTGATGAAACGCACGCCGCGCCGACCGTAATATTCATTGATCGTATCGGTCATGATGAAAATGATCGGCCACAGCAACGTACCGGCAGTGAAATTCAGGGAGCCGCTTTGGCCAAACAGATTCCATTCGAATGCATTCAGGCCGAGCGTGTCTTCAAGCGCGAAAATCTTGACGCCGATGAACTCCGCCAGTACCGCATTGACGACAAAAAACGTCGCAAGAATGATGAACAATTTTTGCGAGCGTTGATCACCGATCATGACCTCATGCCTTTGCGTCTGGACGCGAGAACGGGATTTTTTCGGGGCTCATTGCACCGCCCGAGATAATGAATGCCATTGCCTGGTCGACCGTCCAGTCGGTTGGCGTGATTAATTCAATCGGCACCAGTTCAAGATAACCTGAAGTGGGGTTGGGTGTGGTCGGAACATAAACGGCAGCGATTTCTTTGCCGGAAATTTCGTCGCGCAATGTGCGAGTCACGAAGCCAATCGATTTCATGTCGCGATGCGGGAAGTCGATCAATACCACGCGTTGCGTGCCATCCGGCTTGGTTTGCAGCAAATCGAGTAATTGTCGGGCACTGCCATAAATCGTTTTCACCAGTGGAATCGAATTAATCAATACTTCGAACCACACCAATATGCGCTGGCCAATCACGCGCCTGGCCAGCCAGCCAACACTGAGAATGAAAAAGAGCGTGAATCCCAGCGCGATGCCTGTTTGTACCCAAGGCGCACTCATCCATCCAAGCAGTTCCGGCGATACTGCCGCAAGCTTGGTAGTGACTGGCTGGATTATTGGCTTGCTCATGTCCGAGAGCAAGCCAAAGATAAATTTGAATACGATCCACACCAACCAGATTGGAGTCAGTGTAAGCAGGCCGGTAATAAAAAGTCTTTGTAATTTTCCCATGCCGGCATTGTAAGCCATAGGCTGCGCTGTAGGGTGCGCCTGCGGCGCACCAAGCACTATCTCAAGAGGCGCTCTGGATTTTTACTTCGCCAAATCGCTCAAGCTGACTTCGCGAACAAGCCTGAAGCCGACATCGTCGTAGCCGCGATCGCCATTCTGGTTACTGGTGCGTGTCGACGATGCGCTAGCGGCATCACGCCAACTCAGGCCGGCCACGACATATTTTCCGCTGCCAGCGCCGTCGTTCAGCCACTCACTTGCATTGCCCTGCAGGTCGTAAATACCTAGTGGGCTTGCAGGCGTTCCGCTGCCGGCAGAAGTGCCTTTGTTTCCGCAGGAGATGACACCGGCACGGCAAGGATCTCCGGCACGATAGGCGGCGGCCGCACGCCATTCGTTTTGGGTTGGCAAACGATAGTTCACGCCGGTACGTTTGCTTAGCCATTGTGCATAGGCCACGGCATCGGCATGGCTGACGCAGACCACCGGATGTTCATTGCTTTGATTGAAACCGGGTTTATCCCAGGAAATTTTTCCGGAGAACATCGAAGCGAATGCATTGCGACATACCGGGGCCGCACGATTGGTGGCCGCGGCAAATGACGCATATTCGCCCTTGGAGACTTCTTCGCGCATCATCGCCAGACCGTTGCGCGACGGACCCGGGACAATGCTCAACACCATGCTTGGACCGGCGGACTTCAGAATATCACCGACACGCACTTGCGGCATCGCATTGGCTTTCGACCAGGCCGGTTCCAAAAGTTTTTGCTCGATGGCAAATTTTGCAGCCAGCGCCTTGGTGTTGGCGATGCCGTCGCGATTCATGTCCGTGGTGTCTTTTTGCAAACGCGTGATCAGCAAATCCGGTAGTGCGTAGCGCAAGGCGAGCCAGGATTTCGATTTATTGCGACCTGCATCGGTAGCGAATTTTTCAACCCGCTGGTAAGTGGTTTTTGCCAACTCATCCTGACGTGCCTTGATGGCTTCACTCAGGTTTTTTGCCATGCCATCGATCACCACATCGCTTAGCGCCATCACGGCTGGATTTGTCGGCGCAGCTTTGCGTGCTGCCAACAATGAGTCCATGGCGTTATCCCCGGCGGGTGTGCTCAAACGATTCTGTTTGATTTGCTTGTTGGCGGTGGCGATCTGCTTGGCGCCGGGAACGGTCGGGTCATAGTCCAGGGTGGTTACGACCACGCTCGCTTTCACGCCGGCAAAAGGGGACACCTTGGCTGATTCGACCGGAGCAGGTGGAGCTTCGACCGGTTTTGTTTCAACAGCAGCAGGTGGTTTCGTCGAAGTATCAACGACTGGGGCAGGTGGCGTGACCGTCGGGTTTGTCGTTGCAACTTCCGCAGGGGTTACTGTTGTGGCTTCGGGTTGTTCGCCGACGAAGAAATCATTTTTTTCGGAAGCCGTTTTATCGCTGTTCAACCATGTGTTCAATCCGAAACCGATCAGGCCAATCCCCGCGATTGCAAGCAAAGCCGGAACCATCCAGCTTTTCCCGCCAACGGCGATCGGTTTCTTGTCTGTCGCCGGTTGCGACGTTTTCTGGCGTGCAGTTGTATCGGCCAATTGATTCAATGCGCTCAACATCTGCTGTGCATTACGGAAACGGTTTTCCGGAATTTTCGCCATCGCACGGTCGATGAAACCCTGCCAATGTTTTTTATCGGCGGACAAACGCGGAATCGGGTCTTGCGCATGCATCAAAGCCAACGCGAGCGGATCGTTCGCCAGATACGGCAAACGTCCGGTGACCAATTCATAAGCCAGTACACCGACGCTGTACAAATCGGCACGTCCATCGACCGCTTCACCGCGCGCCTGTTCGGGCGCCATGTATCCACCGCTGCCGACAGCCAGGCCGGCCGTGGTGATGCGGGTATTATCTTTTTTCGATAATGCGATTCCGAAATCGGTCAGCAGCGGACGATCGGCGTTATCGAACAATACGTTTTCGGCTTTGACATCGCGATGCACGATGCCGCGTGCGTGTGCATATTCGAGCGCCGACAGCAAAGCGCGCAACACTTCGAAAGTGCGGGCTTCGTCATTGGTGAAATCGCGCTGGCCCAAATGGCCTTTCGCGAGATAGGGCAGCACGTAGTACATCAAGCCTTGATGACTTCTTCCCACTTCGTGGATACCGACGATGCAGGGATGTTCAAGTTTGGCGATCGTTCTTGCTTCCTGTTCGAAGCGTTGCTTGCTGACTTCGTCGGCCAGAGCTTCCGGCGACATGACCTTGATTGCGACCTGGCGATCCAGCGATTCCTGTACGCCCAGATAAACCTGCGACATGCCGCCTTTGCCAATGCGCCTCAAAACCCGATAGCCGGGGATATCCGGCATATAGCTGCTGAGTAATGCAGAGAGTTCTTCCGGGGAAAGCTCTTCTTGTTGCATAAGGCTACGGGCATCAAGTATCAGGGTCCATCAGCATACTGCGCTGCGGCACTTAGGTGAATAGAAAAGTTAAGAAAACCTAATAAAAGTGGAATTGTGAGCTATTTCACACTATTAAGCCGTTTTAGTCGGCTTTTTTGGGCGGTTTCAGCCGGACGTAAATCAGTTTCCGAAGCTTTGCCACGACATCGTCCTGGCTGTCTTTGATCTCCATTTCAAACCAGCGCAACACTTTTTCATTGCCTGCAGCGGCGGCGCGAATCTCGTCGAGGATCGCCGGCTCCAATACGAACTCGGTGCTTACCAAGCCACGGCCTGGCTTAACGAATTCGATTTCGGCCGATTTGTCCCAGACGATGTAATCGTTGCCCAGGTTTTTCAACACCATGATCATCCAGAATGGATCGGTCATCGCGAACAGGCTGCCGCCGAAATGGGTGCCGACATAATTCTTGTTGTACCAGCGACTGCGCAGTTCGACTTTCACGTATCGAAAATCATCGCTGAATTTAGTGATGCGAATTCCGCTGAACAGGAACGGAAACCAGGTGTTCATCAGCCAGCGCAGGCGGGAAGCTTTCATTTTGATTTCTTTTTCAGAATAACAATGAGGACATCTTGCGGCGATATTGGCCGACCAGATCTTCGTCATCGATAATCCGGAAAGCATCAATCAGCGCCTTGCGCGGCAAGCCTTCTTCGAATGTTTTATTGCGTTTCAGCATTTCCAGGAATTGCTCCAGCCCGGCTTCGGATTTACCTTCAAGCAGACAACGTACGCCGAGGTAATGCCGCGCCCGGCAATCATCGGGATTGCTGGCGATAGCTTGTTCCAGTACGGCAGCCGGTGGCGCATCTTTTAGAACAGCCGCGAAAGCCAGAAGTGCTTTTGCCTTGATTGCGCGATCGTCGGTTGCCAAATTGGCGGGAAGGCCATCGAGTATTTTTTCTGCTTCGACAAAGCCGCCGGGTTTGAGCAAGGCCAGCATCAAATCGAGCTTCAATTCGGGCTTGTCCGGATCTGCTTGAATGGCGGCACGCAAATTCATGACGACGGTTTCCGGGTCGACCACTTCGGGGGTAACTTCTTCCACTGCTTCGGTCGTTGCCTCTTTCGTTTCAACGCCATGATGCTTCAGGAATTCGCGCAGTTGGCCTTCAGGCAATGCGCCAGGAAAACCATCGACGATCTGGCCATTTTTCATCAGTATCACGGTCGGAATCGATTTGACCTGGAAATAACCGGCCAGTTGCTGCTCTGTGTCGACATCGACTTTGGCCAGCAAGAAGCCGCCGTTGAATTCAGCGGCAAGTTTTTCGAGGATCGGTCCAAGCGCTTTGCAGGGCTCGCACCAACTGGCCCAGAAGTCGACCAGAATCGGCACTTCCTTGGACTTGAGAATCACATCTTGTTCAAAACTGGACAGGGCAGCGTCAAAAACGAAATCGGCGGTAGTCATGAGGTGTTTTTTTAAGGTCGATGATCAGTAAATATGGCCGTATGGCTTGAATACAAGTTACTTCGACTGGTCCTTGTAGATCACGCCGGCTTTCATCACGAACGCAATTTTCCGGGTCAGGCTGATGTCGGTGAGCGGGTTACCGGCCACGGCTACAACGTCAGCCTTGAAGCCCGCCTGTATTTGTCCCAGCTCATCGGGCGCAAGAATTTGTGCGGCGTTGTAGGTGGCAGTCTGTAGCGCGACATTGGTTGGCATGCCGGCTTCGGTCATATAGATAAATTCGCTGGCGTTGTCGCCATGCGGACCCACACCCATATCGGTACCGAATGCGATTTTCACGCCCGCCTTGTAGGCATTGGAAAAAGTGGTCTGGATTTGCGATCCGATCCGGGCTGCTTTCGGGCGGACGATTTCCGGATAGTAGCCATCCACTTTGGCTTTCTCGGCGACAAATTTTCCGGCGGTAATCGTCGGCACATACCAGGTGCCGTGTTCCTTCATCAGCCTGAAAATTTCGGCATCCATGTAGGTGCCGTGCTCGATACTGGTAACGCCGCCCAAAATGGCGCGCCGGATGCCTTCCTTGCCATGCGCATGTGCGGCAACGCTATAGCCGTAATCTTTGGCGGTCTCGACGATCGCGCGTACTTCCTGGACCGTGAATTGCGGTGCATCGCCGCTTTTTGCATAACTCAATACACCGCCGGTGGCGGTGATCTTGATCACGTCGGAGCCGTCCTTGTACCGCTGCCGCACTGCCTGACGGGCATCGTCGATGCTGTTGATCACGCCTTCGGTAGGACCTGGCGGGCCAACAAGATGGGAGAGTTCGCTATTCAAGCCGTTGGTAGGGTCGGCATGACCGCCGGTGGTCGCAATCGATTTGCCAGCTGCATAAATTCGCGGGCCTTCGATGGTGCCTTGGTTGATCGCGTCACGCAGATGCAGACTGATTTCGCCGCCCAGATCGCGCACCGAAGTGAAGCCCGCTTGCAGGGTTTTATCGGCATAGCCAACTGCGCGGAACGCAAAGTCGATATCGTCAAGGCGGAAACCTTCTGTGTAGCTTTGCGGACTGGACTGTTGCCCCAAATGCACGTGCATATCAATGAAGCCCGGCATGCAGGTCATTTGGGAGAGGTCGACAATCTGCGCACCGTCGACCGCTTGCTTGCCCGGGCTCAGCGACTTGATCGTGTCTTTTTCGATGACGATGGTTTGCGGTCCGATAAGTTTTGCGGTTTTCGAATCAAACACGTTGCCACACTGGAGCGCTTTCAAATCAGCGGCTTGGGCAGGCAAGGCAGCGGCAATCAAGACGGCAAGCAGGGTTATACGCATGTTGGACTCCTGGGTGAAGGGCCGATATTAGCAGAAGGCTTTCAAGCCTGAATCACCGCAATTTGTTACCCTTAGCGCCTGATTATTGATTCCTAGAACCCCATGTCCGACGTACAAGACCCATACGCCTATACCCCCAAGGCTTTAGAAGCCGCTGCCCAACAGTATTGGCAGCAGACCCGCGCTTTTGAAGTGAAAGAAGATTCCGGCAAGCCGAAATATTTTTGTCTGTCGATGTTGCCGTATCCATCGGGTGCCTTGCACATGGGTCATGTCCGCAACTACACGATTGGCGATGTGATCAGCCGTTATCGCCGCATGTGCGGTTTCAATGTCCTGCAGCCGATGGGTTGGGATGCATTTGGTTTGCCGGCGGAAAATGCCGCGATCAAAAACAATACCGCGCCGGCGTCGTGGACTTACAAGAATATCGATCACATGCGTGATCAATTGAAAGCACTCGGTTATGCGATTGACTGGACCCGCGAATTCGCGACCTGCAAACCCGATTACTACAAACACGAACAAGCGATGTTCACGCGTTTGTTCAAGAAAGGCATCGTCTATCGCAAAAATTCGGTAGTGAACTGGGATCCGGTCGACCACACCGTGTTGGCAAATGAGCAGGTCATTGATGGTCGCGGCTGGCGCAGTGGCGCGCTGGTGGAAAAACGCGAAATTCCGCAATGGTTTTTGAAAATCACCAGTTATGCGCAGGAATTGCTCGATGGTCTGGATACGCTGGATGGCTGGCCAGATTCGGTCAAAACCATGCAACGCAACTGGATTGGCCGCAGCGAAGGTCTGGAAATCAAGTTTGATGTTGAAGGCGGCGATGCATTGACCGTGTTCACCACGCGTCCCGATACCTTGATGGGCGTTACCTATGTTGCGGTTGCCGCCGAACATCCGCTCGCATTGCAAGCCGCGAAAAATAATCCGGAGTTGACTGCATTCATTGATGAATGCCGGCATGGCGGTGTCGCCGAAGCCGATCTGGAAACACAGGTCAAGAAAGGTTGTGCTACCGGCCTGTTTACGATGCATCCGATCACCGGTGAAAAAGTGCCGGTCTGGGTCGCCAATTTCGTATTGATGGGTTACGGCACCGGTGCCGTGATGGCCGTGCCTGGCCATGACGAACGCGATTTCGAATTTGCGCACAAGTATTCGTTGCCGGTCAAACAAGTGATCGAGGTTGCAGGCGAAAGCTATGATGAAAACCAATGGCAAGATTGGTATTCCGATAAAACCCGTACCGACACGAAGGCAGTAAATTCCGGTGTGATCGACGGCCTGAATTTCAAGGATGCTTTCAACAAGATTGCCGAAATTCTGGAAGCGATGTCGAAAGGCAATCGCCGCGTCAATTTCCGCCTGCATGACTGGGGTGTCAGCCGCCAGCGTTATTGGGGCTGCCCGATCCCGATGATTTACTGCCCGAACTGCCAGGCAGTGCCGGTACCGGAAGACCAGCTGCCGGTCGTATTGCCGGAAGACGTTGCATTCTCCGGAACGAATTCACCGATCAAATCGAATCCGGATTGGCGCAAAACCACCTGCCCGCAATGTGGTGGAGCGGCCGAGCGCGAAACCGATACCTTCGATACCTTCATGGAATCGAGCTGGTATTACGCACGCTACACCTCCCCGGGTGCGAGTGATCTGGTCGACGAACGCGCCAATTACTGGTTGCCGGTCGATCAATACATTGGCGGTATCGAACACGCGATCATGCACCTGATGTATTTCCGTTTTTATCACAAGCTGATGCGTGACGCCGGCCTGGTAAAAACCGATGAGCCTGCCACCAATCTGCTGTGCCAGGGCATGGTGATTGCCGATACTTTTTATCGCGAAGATGCGCATGGTGCGAAAGACTGGTTCAATCCTGCCGATGTCGAAACTACGCTCGATGAAAAAGGTCGCGTGATTGGCGCGAAATTAATCTCGGACGGTAAGCCGGTGCATATCGGCGGCACCGAAAAAATGTCGAAGTCGAAAAACAACGGCGTCGATCCGCAAATCATGGTCGACAAATTCGGCGCCGATACGGTACGTTTATTCTCGATGTTTGCCGCACCGCCGGAGCAAAGCCTGGATTGGAACGAACAGGGCGTCGAAGGCATGGCGCGCTTCCTGCGTCGCGTCTGGGTGCAGGTGCAAAAGCATGTCGCCGAAGGCAAGACCGACAAGATGGATTTGTCGCAATTAACTGCGGAACAGAAAAACATGCGCCGCCAATTGCACGAGACGATCCATAAAGTTGCCGACGACTATGGCCGTCGCTATACCTTCAATACCGCGATTGCGGCCGTGATGGAATGCATGAATGCCTTGTCGAAATTCGACGACCACAGCGCCAATGGCCGTGCGTTGAAACAGGAAGCCTACGAAACAGTAGCCCTGCTGTTGAATCCGATTACGCCGCATACCTCGCATGCCTTGTGGCAGGCGCTTGGTCATCCGGAGACGACACTGGAAGATATTCCGTTTCCAATAGTCGACGCTGACGCATTGACGCGCGACAGCGTGAAACTGGCGGTGCAGGTGAATGGCAAATTGCGTGCCACCATTGAAGTGGCGGTGAATACGCCGAAAGAAGAGATTGAGCGACTTGCAAAAGCCGAGCCCAATGTCGAGAAACATATCGAAGCCCTGGCCGTGAAGAAAATCATCATCGTCCCGGGTAAAATCGTCAACATCGTGGTGGGCTGAGCCATTCGGCGAAGTCAAAAGGAGCGTCCAAATGAAGCGAATAATTCTTGCCGGTGTTTTGCTGATTAGTCTTTCGGCCTGCGGCTTTCATCCGCGTGGAAGTTACGCTATTCCCGATTCGATCGGAGCCGTGCAAGTCACCAACGCCGATACGTACAGTGCCCTGACTGATGGATTGCAGAGCGCGGTGGATCGTGCGAATGCGAACAAGACAGGCGGCGGCGCCAGCTCGGCGATTTTGAAAATCCATTCGGAAAGATGGAGCACGACACCGCTTGCCATCGACAAGCTTGCGCAGGTGCGCGAATACATAACCCGCTACAAAGTGGATTTTGATTTGACAGCCGCCGACGGTACGGTCCTGCTTGAAAAACAGCAGATTGAACTGTCGCGCGAATATACCTACGACATCAACGTGGCAGTCGGTAACCCGGCCGAGCAGGAAGTAATCCAGCGCGAATTGCGCCGCGACATGCAGGCCGCGATTATTCGCCGCATGGACATCGTGCTGCGCCAGAAAAAGTAATCGCCGTAAATGGAATTGAAATTCGACCGCTTCGAAAAACAGCTGGCTTCCGAGCCACTGAAGCCGGTCTATCTGATTGCGGGCAGTGAACCACTACTGGTGCAGGAAGCCGCCGACGCGGTGCGTGCGAAAGCCAAGGCCGAAGGCTATAGCGAACGCGAAGTGCTGGATGCGGACAATAATTTTGATTGGCAATTATTAACCGGCGGCATGGCGAATTTGAGTTTGTTCGCCACACGCCGTTTATTCGATTTGCGTTTGCCGACCGGCAAGCCGGGTAAAAACGGTAGCGAAGAAATCCAGAGCTTTTGCAATCGTCCACTGGACGACACCGTGTTGCTGATCACCAGTCAGGACTGGAGTAAGAGTCACGCAGGAAAATGGACCGAAGCGATTGCCCGCGTTGGTCATGTATTGCCGATTTGGCCGATTAAAGAACACGAACGTGAAGACTGGTTGCAACGCCGGTTGCGTAGCCGTGGACTGCAGGCAAGCACGGCGGCGATTCAAGTATTAAGCGATCGTGTCGAAGGCAATTTGCTGGCGGCCGCACAGGAAATCGACAAGTTGGCCTTGCTCGCACCGAATTCCAAAATCGAAGCAGAGGAAATGAATCGTTTCGTTGCCGATTCTTCACGCTTCGATGTTTTTCGCTTGCTGGAAACCGCTCTCTCCGGCGATGCCGCACGTGTCGCGAAAATCCTGTCGGCCCTGAAAGCGGAAGGCGAGCAAGTGCCCGGTTTGATGCCGATGGTCGCTATGGATGTCCTGAAAATCTGCCAGCTCGCGCGCGTGCAGGCGACCGGCGGCAATGTGATGAACGCAATGCGGGAAGCGCGCATCTGGGATAGCAAGCAAGCGCTTTACAAACGCGCGATGGATCGGCACAAAGCCGGGCGTTGGGAAATTTTCGTTGCCGAATGCGGCAAGATCGATCGTGTTGCGAAAGGTCGCGACAGCGGCGATGCCTGGTTGTTGTTTGAACGCTTGTTGATTGCGGTGGCAGAACCCAAAGCGCGTGGCCTGACGACCCAATGAGTTTGCGAATTTGTTACGGCGGCACGTTTGACCCGATTCACGACGGACATATCGCGATTGCCGTGTTCGCCCAAAAGATCTTCGATGCCGACGTGTATTTCATTCCATCGGCCGATCCACCGCATCGACAAAGACCGATGGCGACGGCGAAACAACGTGCGGCGATGTTGCAAATAGCGATAGCCGATCAAACACGGTTTTTCCTGGATTTACGCGAATTAAGTCGCGACAAGCCTTCGTATACGGTCGATACCTTGCGCGAATTACGGGCAGAAATCGGCCATCAGACTCCGGTCGCCTGGCTGATCGGCGCCGATGCTTTTGCGCAATTGCACACCTGGCATGATTGGGAAGAATTGTTCGATTTGGCGCATTTCATCGTGGCGCTTAGGCCGGGCTATTCGATGCAATCGCCGCATTTCTCGATAAAAGAACGTCTTTGTGACACAGCAAACGAGCTAAACCTGACCCCGTCCGGCAAGGTTTTTAGCTTGCAATGCCCCATGCGAAGCGAGTCTGCGAGCGCCATTCGGCAGGCTTTTGCCGATGGGAAGCCGCCAATTGGCCTGAATCCGGCGGTTCAGGCGTATATTCAAGAGCATGGCTTGTACACGAAAGCCTTATAATCACCACCATTCACCCGCCACGAGATAGTGCTTTGAGCTCACAAGCCCACGTAATAAAAACCAAAATGCCGAATCCGGCGCCATCGCCGCAAGACATATTGAAACAAGTGCATGCAGCGCTTGAAGAAATGAAAGCCAAAGATTCCGTCGAAATCGATGTGCGTGGAAAAACTTCCATTGCCGATTTTCTCGTTGTGGCATCCGGTACCTCAACCCGCCATGTGAAATCGATTGCCGATGAAGTCGTGCAGTTCGCGAAAAAATGCGGCGTAATGCCTTTGGGCGTTGAAGGCGAGCGCGAAGCCGAATGGGTGCTGGTCGATTTGGGCGATGTGATCGTCCATGTCATGCTGCCACGCGTACGCGAGTTCTATGCGCTCGAGCGCTTGTGGACAGTCGGCGATCAACCGCCAGATGACGAAATCTAAAAGCGGCATCATCGCGATTTGTTTAAATGAAAGCCAAACTTATCGCTGTCGGTGAACGTGCTCCCAACTGGGTTGCCGAGGGTTTCGCCGAATATCAAAAACGCCTATCGCATGGCTTGCCGCTGGAGTTGGTGGAAGTCGCCCCCGGCATTCGCGGCAAAGGTCGCGATGCCGCACGTGCCACATTCGAAGAAGGCCAGCGTGTCATTGCGGCCTATCCAAAAAATGCCCACATCATCGCTCTCGATGGCCGCGGCAAAATGCATTCCTCTGAACAGCTCGCACAACGGCTGGAATTCTGGCGCCAGCAAGGCCGCGATCTGGTTTTCCTGATCGGCGGGCCGGAAGGGCATTCGACCGAAGTCATGTCCTCCGCCAGTGAAACCTGGTCGCTCGGGCCGCTGACATTGCCGCATATGCTGGTGCGCCTGGTGCTTGCCGAACAGCTGTATCGCGCGCAAAGTCTATTGTCGAATCATCCGTATCATCGGGCTTGAGTCGGCACTAACCCTGTTTTCCGGGTTTACGCGTTGTAAGGTTTGAATTCCAAACGGAGCTAGGCCATGTTTTTCAGAACCCTGTCTGTTGCACTTTTATTTGCCGCATTTTCATCGGCTGCCTATGCCGCTGTGCCGGCACCCAAAAAAACCATGAAGGCTTTCGCCAGTGAACAGGCTTTCCTGGCTTACATAGAAAAAATCAAGCAAGCGGAAATTCGCCGTGCGAAGGAGGCGCCTCTGCCGCCTCCGCCGCCTCCAGCTCCTGCTGCCTCGGCAGATGCAGCGTACGCCGGCAGTTCGGCCCCGGTGGCAGAAAAAAAATTAAGTGCCGACGCCAATAAAGCCGATGATGGCATCACCAATGTCCAGACCCAGGGTGTCGACGAGGGCGATATCGTCAAAAAGCGCGGCGATTATCTGATCATCCTGCGCCGCGGCCGTTTGTTCACGGTAAAAGTCGCCGAAAATAATTTGCAGACCGTCTCGACAGCGAATGCCTATGCGCCGGATGTCGACCCCAATGGCACCTGGTACGACGAAATGTTGATCAGTGGCAATACTGTCGTTGTCATTGGTTACAGCTATCAACGCGGTGGCACCGAAGTTGGCCTGTTCAATCTCAACGACCGCGGTGTTCTGAAATATCAGGCTACCTATCACCTGAGAAGCAATGATTACTACTCGTCAAGAAATTACGCTAGCCGATTGATTGGCAACAAACTGATTTTCTATACGCCGCTTCATTTCGATGCCTACAGTGATCTTGCCGATTCGATGCCGGCGATGCGTGCCTGGCACAAAGATGCAAGCAAAAAAGAATTCAAACGCATTTTGCCGGCCACAAGGATTTATCGCACCGATCAAAATCTGGATATGCATGACATGAGTCTGCATACGGTCACTGTTTGTGATTTGCTGCATGCATCGATGAGTTGTCGCTCAACTGCCGTACTTGGACCAAGCGGTCGCGTTTTTTATGTGTCGGAAGATGCCGTCTATGTTTGGGCCGCACCGTGGGGTGGCAGTGAGAAAATAGCCAATCGTTCTTCGGTATTCAGAATGCCGCTCGATGGCTCGGCACCGGGTGCTATCAAGGCCAGTGGCGGTCCTGTCGATCAATTTTCCTTTCTGCAACGTGATGGCTATTTGAACGTTTTGGTCAGCGCAGATGGTGGCGGCGATGCGATGTGGCGCGCAGAAGGCAAGTCCGGCGCTCTCGCCATGCTGCGCATCAATTTGAACGAATTCGGCGACGGTACGACAGCTGCAAAATTCAAGAATTACAGACAACTTCCAGGTTACGAACATTCCTACGGTCTGCAGAACCGATTTGTTGGCGATTGGTTTATCTATGGCTTGCCTTATTCGCCGGAGCACGCCTATGCCGTTCGTTATGCACAATCAGGCAAGGCAATACCGTTGAATCTTTCACATGATGTCGAACGTATCGAAGTGATGGGCAAGGATGCGATTGTGGTGGGCCATGAAACCGGTGGTTTGCAATTCTCGTCTATCAAACTTACCCAGACCGCAACGCGGGTTTCGACCTATACACAAATGAACGCCGCACAGAGCGAGAGCCGTTCCCACGGCTTCTTCTATCGCCAGATTGATGCCGAGCACGGCGTAGTAGGGTTGCCGGTGATATCCGGTTATGCCATCGGTGATACGACTGCGTCTGTCATGTTCTTGCAGAACGATCACCTGAAATTGAGTTCATTGGGCAAGCTGAACTCAAAAGCGCGCAGCGATACCGATGATGCCTGCAAAGCAAGTTGTGTCGATTGGTATGGCAACGCCCGTCCAATCTTCATCGGTGACCGCGCCTATGCCTTGATGGGTTACGAATTGGTCGAAGGCCGCTTCATCAATGGCAAGATCATGGAAAAACGCCGCCTCAATTTTACGCCGCAGGCCAGGGTGCAAATTTCGAATTGACCTGTCTTCATTCCCCGGCCGCTAGTGCGACCGCCATGGATGGCGGAAGTGTCGGCATTTAACAGACGCATGTCTGGTCAAATGCAGGAGCATTTTCGACCGTGCCGGGGATTATTTTTTTGCAGGCGACGAAGGCTGTTTGGTCGGCACTAATTTCTCGCACGCACTTAACTTGCAAATTAATTTCCGCAGCCGCGGGTTGGCCTGTGTTAGATAGTGGAAAATCACGTTTTGTTCAACCGTGCCGCGCACGGCATCGGCGCCCGGACCGCGCGCCCAGATACCGACATCTTCGCCACCATGGGTTTCGCTGCTCATCGGGATGCCAGCTTCCTGCAGGAAATCCTGATCTTCCGTGTCAATATCTCGCAAATCGGGTCGCTCGGCAGTCGTTTGTACACCGGACATCAGGTGTGGGTATTTTTTTGGACCCTCGGCTTGTTGATCAGACGCGCCGGAATAGCCTGGGCCATTTGCATAGCTCAAAGTTGTGTAAGGCAGGCCAGTGGAATCAAGTCCCAGGCCACTACTCGGGCCTTCGCCGCTTGAGCCCTGGACTTTTCCTAAAATCGGATTTCCGCGAACCGGATAACCGGCGAAAGTCATCGTATGCGAATGATCTGCAGTGACGATGATCAAGGTGTCGTTGTCCGACGTCATTTCCATCGCGGTACGTACGGCATCGGAAAAAGCAACGGTATCGCTCAACGCACGGAAGGCGTTGCCGGAATGATGCGCGTGATCGATGCGGCCGCCTTCAACCATCAGAAAAAAACCGTTCGGATTGTTTTTCAGAACGGTAATGGCGGTGCGTGTCATTTCGGCAAGGCTGGGTTCACCAGCACGATCCTTGCTTCTCTCAATTTCATAATTCATGTGGCCGGGTTCGAACAGGCCAAGCAAGTGCCGGGTTTTTTTCAAATCCAGCGCAGCCAGTTGCTGCTTGTTCCAGACGTACAGATTACCAGGCAATTTGTTTTGCCATTCTGAAATCAGGTTTCGGCTATCCAGGCGCGTCCCGAAGAATTCCTGGTACTCCGGATCATCGGCACCGGCGGGCAGAAAATGCTGACGGCCACCGCCGAGTGCGACATCGATGCCATCACCAAAATCAAAGTCGATGAATTGCTGCGCTATATCACGGCAGCCTTCGGACTTGTTGGCAGCGCTCATGTCGCTGTCGTTTTCCCAAACCCGTTCCGGCACATGCGCGTACGTGGCCCCCGGCGTTGCGTGGGTGATGGAAGTAGTGGTGACAACGCCGGTCGACATTCCGGCCATTTCCGCCAGTTCCAGTGCTGTCATCAAATTGCCATTTTTGCTGCTGGCACAATTGCCGCGTGTCGCAGTTTGATCAATGCTCAAAAAACCGATTTTGGTTTTAGCGCCAGTAATCATCGCCGTCATCGTGCCGGCGGAGTCGGGCGTCTGGCTATCGGTGTTGAAGGTCTTTGAAAACCCCGAATAGGGCATGGTTTCAAAACTCAATAAATTTTCTTCGCCGCTTTGCCCCTTGAGCTGGCCTTCGTAAATACGGGAGGCTGCGACGGTCGTGATGCTCATGCCGTCACCGACAAACAGGATGATGTTTTTTGCCCTGGCCTTCGAGGACCCCCGCTTGATGGCGGTACTGGCGCCTTGCGTAAACCATTGTGAAGCACTTTCGTCGGGAACTTGAATGACGTTGCGGGGTCTGCTTGAGGTGTTGTCGTCGGCCAGTGCCGCAGATTGGCTCAAAACCCCTGCCATATATAGGCTCAGGGCGGCCGTTGTCATCATCAATCGCATAGTGCTCTCCTAATGTCCCATTATCCCTTATTACTCGTGTTTCTGTGCGACATTTCGCTGGCAGGGTGCCCGTATGCCGCAGATGCGGCTATCCTTAGCAAATGCTTTATCTAGCCTCTCAATCTCCCCGCCGCCGAGAATTGCTTGAGCAAATCGGGATTGCGTTTGGTTTGCTCGATGTCGATGTGCCCGAGCAACGTCTGCCTGGCGAACCCCCGATCGATTACGTCAGCCGTGTCGCACGAGAAAAAGCCGGTGCCGGCCTCTTGCAAGTCATGTCCAATGGCACGGCAGTCGTGTTGGGTGCCGATACCGAAGTCGTGCTTGATGACGTCGTGTATGGCAAACCGGCGGATGCCGACGATGCCGCGCGCATGCTGCGCGAACTTTCCGGCAAGACCCATCGCGTCATTTCTGCTGTCTGGTTATTGAATGCCGGCAATGAGCAACATGCGGTATGCGAATCGCTGGTGCGCTTCAAATCGTTGAGCGATCAGGAAATCAGTCGCTATATAGAGTCGAAAGAATGTTTCGGCAAAGCCGGCGCCTATGCAATTCAGGGGCGGGCCGCCAGTTTTATCGAACATCTGGAAGGGAGTCATTCCTGCGTGATGGGATTGCCCTTGTTTGAAACTTCGCAATTACTTAAAAAATTTGGAATCACTGTATGAGCGAAGAAATACTGATCAACGTAACTCCACGCGAAACCCGTGTGGCGGTAGTTGAAAACGGAATGTTGCAAGAGTTGCATATCGAACGCACCTCCAAGCGCGGCGTGGTCGGAAATATTTACAAAGGTCGCGTGCAGCGCGTGATGCCGGGCATGCAGGCCGCATTCGTCGATATTGGATTGGAGCGAGCCGCTTTCCTGCACGCATCCGACATCATGCGTTTGCCGCAGGTATCGCCGGAGGAAAGCGAAGAACCGGCAGCCCCGGCGATTTCGGTGCCGCCACCATTGATTACCTCGCTGGTGCATGAAGGCCAGGACATCATCGTGCAGGTATTGAAAGATCCGATTGGCAGCAAAGGAGCGCGACTCACTACGCAGATCAGTATTCCGTCGCGGTTCCTGGTGCTGTTGCCGTATTCGAAAGTGATCGGCGTTTCGGCACGCATCGAAGACGAAGTCGAGCGCACTCGTTTGAAAACCCTGATGGGTGAATTGGTCAACGGATCGGGGCTCGGCTATATCGTGCGAACCAATGCCGATAGCCAGGCATCGGATTCATTGGCGGAAGATGTCGACTATCTGCGGCGTGCCTGGAAAATCATCCAGGACTCCAGCACCGGCAGCGTGGTTGGCCAGCGCATCTACGAAGATTTGTCCTTGCCGCTTCGCGCCGTACGCGACCTGATGCGCAAAGACGTCGACAAGGTCCGCGTGGACTCGCGCGAGACCTATGAACGCCTCGTTAAGTTTGTCCAGCAATTCATGCCCGATTGGGTGGAACGGGTAGAACATTACTCCGGTGAAAGACCCATTTTTGATTTGTATGGCGTTGAAGATGAAATTCAGCGTGCCATGCAAAACGAAGTGCCGCTCAAATCCGGCGGCTACCTGGTAGTAGATCAAACCGAAGCAATGACGACTATCGACGTAAATACCGGTTCCTTTCTCGGCCAGCGCAATCTGGAAGAGACGGTTTACCGCACCAATCTTGAAGCTGCGCAATCGGTTGCGAGGCAACTGCGCCTGCGCAATCTGGGCGGCATCATCATTATCGATTTCATCGACATGACCGATGACGAACACAAGCGTCAGGTATTGCGCACCCTGGAAAAAGGCCTGGTGCGCGATCATGCCAAAACGACGGTCTACGATTTCTCGCCACTGGGCTTGGTGGAGATGACCCGCAAGCGCACGACGGAAAGTCTTGAGCGTCAATTATGCGAACCCTGCCACGAATGCGGAGGCCGCGGCAGCTTGAAAACGGCTGAGACGATCATCTACGAAATCTTCCGTGAAATTACCCGGGCCGTGCGGCAGTTCGAAGCCTCGCAATTGCTGGTGATCGCATCACCGGTCGTGGTCACGAAAATTACCGATGAAGAATCCGCCGCAGTTGCCGAACTCGAAGAATTTCTCGCCAAGAGCATCCGCTTCCAGTCCGACGATCAATATTCACAAGAACAGTTCGACGTGGTGCTCCTGTAAATCATGGTCAGTGCAATGAAACGCCGTTTGCGCCACGCACGCCGAATCATCGGCTACAGCGCATTGGTGTTGCTGATTTTATTTGCGGTGCTGGTGGGCTTGTTGAATCAGATGTTGCCATGGGTGGAAGAACATCCGGAGCAAATCAAGGTATGGCTTACCCAGCGTATTGGCGAACCGGTAAATTTTTCCAAAGCAAAAGGCGAATGGACGCGACGCGGCCCGGTTTTTACGCTCGATGATTTGCGCGTTGGCGAAGGCGATCAAACTCTGAAGGTCGGACATGCCGATTTGTTGATCGCCATTTATTCCGGCCTGCTGCCGGGCGAACCGCTGACCGAACTGAAGATCAACCAGCTGACATTGCAATTGATACAGACCGAAGACCGGCGTTGGACCTTGAAAGGCCTGCCGGGTCAAGCAGACCCCAATATCGATCCGCTCGAGAAGCTCGAAGGCTTCGGTGAATTGCAGATCGAACAAGCGGCACTCGGTATCCGTGCGCCGCTTTACCAATTGAACGTCGACATTCCACGCGTCGATCTTCGTTTGCGCGTATCGAATAAACGCATCAATGTCGGCGTGTCGGCCTGGGCATCGACCAAAAGTGCGCCACTGAGTGCGGTACTCGATTTGTCGCGTGACAAATACGATGGCACGGTCTGGGTGGGCGGCAAAGATCTTGACATGAAAGATTGGTCGCCCTTGTTGAAAGCGACCGGCATCCAACTCCATAGCGGCGAAGGCGAGACGAACGCCTGGGCAAATCTGAAAAACCAGCGCATCACCAGTTTGCAGACGGAAGCCGATCTGAAAAATATTCAAATCGTGTCGAGCAAGTTGATTACGCTGGACAAGGCGAATGCGATTTCGCCGGATGCAAAATTTGACCGGCTTGAAGTCAGTGCCAAATGGATCGAACAAAAAGATGGCTGGCAATTCACCGCGCCGATTTTGCGTTTTCACCGTGATAACAAGGTGGCATCGCTCGATGGCTTATTGATCGCGGGTGGCAAGAATATCGTATTGCGTGCACCGCAAATTGACCTGCAGCCGGCATTTACACTTTTGTCATTGACTGATCAATTACCTGACGGTTTGCGTAAATGGCTGGTGCAAGCGTCGCCAACTGCACGATTGAGCGATGTCGACCTGCAAGGTTCGAAAGACGGTCCGTGGAAAGGTTCGGTGGTTATCCGCGATTTGAATATCGAACCCGCCGGCACGCGTCCCGGCCTGCACGGATTGCATGGTCGCTTGCAGATGGATGGACAGGGCGGCGTATTTGAAATCGACAGCAAGCCAGTCCAGTTCCTGTGGCCGGCAGGCTTCCGACAAAATCTCGATATCAGCCTGACTGGCAACCTGGTGTTCTGGCGCGATGGTGATACCTGGACCGTTGGCACCAGTGCGCTGCAAATAAGCGGCCCGGATATCGGAGTGAAAACGCGTTTTCAAATGGGTTTCCAGGGCGACGGTACAGCACCTACTTTGGATCTGGCAGCGGATTTGCAGCCAGCTACTTTCACCCAGGCAAAGAAATTCTGGATCATGCACAAGATGCCACCGGCAACGGTTAAGTGGCTGGATACGGCATTGGTCAAGGGCAATGTGTTGAATGGCCGCATCGTGGTCAATGGCGACCTGGATGATTGGCCATTCAGAAACAAGGAAGGCGTATTCGATGCCCGCGCACGCATTCGTGATGCGCAGATAAAATTCCATCCGGAATGGCCACAGGCACAACCTCTTGATGTCGATGTCGTCTTCGATGGCCCGGGCTTCAGTTTGATCGGCAGTGGCGTCTTGATGAACAACAAAATCAGCAAGGTAACCGGCGGTATCGAAGATTTTGCGACACCGTGGTTGAATCTCGATATCGTCGCCAATGGCAAAGCTGAAAATCTGCGCAGTCTTGTATTGGCCAGTCCGTTGCAAAAAAAATATGGCGAGCATGTCAGGGCAGGAACTGCGACCGGGCAGGCTGATGTCAGCCTGAATCTGCAGCTTCCACTGAATAAAGCCTTGGGCTCCGACAAGATGTCCGGAACGCTGGACCTCAAGAATGCTTCACTGAGCGATTCGCGCTGGAATATTGCGTTTACCGACGTTACCGGCCGCACCCGATTCGATCAATCCGGATTCGCGACCGAAAATCTGAAAGTCCAGTTGGATAAACGACCTGCAGTATTCAATTTGACGGTGGGCAGTCATACCAAGGATTCGAAATTGGCGGCGATAGCGGCCTTGGACGGGAATCTGGCCAGCCAAAGTTTGATGAGTCGTTACGAAAACGTCGCCTGGCTCAAACCTTATATCGACGGCAACAGCAATTGGTCTGTACGCGTCGATATTCCCAATGCCGTGCAAGGGAAGACTCCAGCATCGCAACTTAGTTTGAGTTCCGATCTAATCGGTACCCAACTCGATTTGCCGGCACCCTTGAATAAATCGGCATCGCAAAGTGTTGCCCTGCAAATCAACAGCGCGATTCCGTTGGAACAAGGTTTGATAACGCTGCGTTACGGCAATGTGCTGCATATGCGTGCATCGCAAAAAGCCAATCAGCCAATGAACGGCGTTTTGCAGTTTGGCGGCGAAGCGGGCAGCACGCTTCCTGCAAAAGGTTTGGCGGCACGCGGCAAAGTCATGCAGTTGGACGCAGCTGGCTGGATTGCATTTGCCAGCGGTGGTGAAGGTGCCTCGGGATTGAATGAAGTGAATCTGGTCGCGGAAAAATTGCTTTTCCTTGACCAGCCCTTTGCGAACAGCAAACTGGCCTTGAATAAAACCGCTGCCGGTACACGCTTGCAAATCGATGGTACAGGGATCGAGGGAACGATCGACATTTCGAGCGACACGAAAACCGGCGTGCTGGGTCGTTTCAGTAAATTGCATATGCAAGGTGCGGTAAGCCCGCCTGCTACGGCGGCAACACCTGCATCACCGGCACCGGAAACAGCGCCGAAAATTGCCGCTGAAACCGATCCTTCCAAAGTGCCGCCACTCAAATTCAGCATCGAAGATTTACGCGTCGGCGCATCGCAATTGGGAAAAGCGGATTTGCAGACATCACAGATTGCCAATGGCATGCGCATTGATCGCTTCGTCACAAAATCGAAGACCTTCAGCATCAACGCAACCGGCGACTGGGTGAAACAAGCAGTCGGCACGAGGTCCAGTTTGAAACTCGATTTCACCACCGACAGTCTTGGAAAAATGATGGACGCGATGGGTTTTGTCGGCATGGTGCAAAAAGGCAAGACCAAAGCATTCCTGAATGCGTCATGGCCCGGTTCACCCGGTGCGATGAGTATGGCCAATTTGAATGGCACTCTGAAAGTCGAAGTCGGCGAAGGGCGATTGCTCGATGTCGAGCCGGGTGGTTCGGGCCGCATTCTTGGCCTGATCAGCCTTGCTGAAATTCCGCGCCGCCTGACACTCGATTTCAGTGATTTTTTTGCCAAGGGTTTTTCGTTCAATACCATGCAGGGCGATATCACTTTCTCGGATGGTTTGGCCAATACCAAGAATTTGCGAATCAACGGACCGGCTGCCGAAATCAAAGTCAGCGGTACTGCCGATGTCCGCAAGCAGGAATACGACCAACGCATCGAAGTGCTGCCAAAAGCGGGCGGCATCCTGCCTGCGCTAGGCATGCTGACCGGTGGACCTGCGGGTGCTGCGGTCGGTGTTGCGGCGCAAGCGGTGTTGCAAAAACCATTGAAGCAAACCGCACGTGTCGTTTATCACGTGACCGGTCCGTGGAAAAAACCCAAAGTTGAAATAGTAGAAAAAGGTCCGGCAAAAACGAATGCTTCAGACAAGCCTGCACCGGTAGGCCCATAAATTTACGAGTGAGAGTTATCAATGAGCGATGCCCTGAGTCTTGTCCAATCACGCCTGCTGACACCTACCAATATGCAATTGTCCGATCTGGATGCGGCATTCTCCGCATTGATGGGGCCGGGCGTGGATTTCGGCGATTTGTATTTTCAGCATAGTCGCCGGGAAAACTGGACGGTCGAAGACGGCATCGTGAAAGACGGCGCCCATTCGATCGAGCAAGGTGTCGGCGTGCGTGCGATCAGCGGCGAAAAAACCGGCTTTGCCTATTCAGATGATATTCGCAGCGAAGCCTTGCTCCAATCGGCCAGTGCGGCGCGTGCGATCAGTCGCGAAGGTGCACAGTCAAACGCGGGAAAACGCATCATGGTGCCCGGTCGCCAATTGTATGCACCGATCGATCCGATCGAGACGATGCGCCCGGAAGACAAAATCAATATTCTGCGGGAAATCGACGTTTTTATCCGTGCACAGGACCCGCGCGTCAAACAAGTCATCGTGAGTTTGGCCGGTGGTGTCGATACCGTCTTGATTGCACGCAGCGACGGAATCCTGGCATCCGACATTCGTCCATTGGTTCGTTTCAACGTGCAGGTCATCGTTGAAGAAAACGGCCGTCGCGAATCCGGTTACGCCGGTGGCGGCGGACGTTTTGCCTATGAAGAATTGTTTTCCAATTCGCGCCCGCATGACATCGCCAAAGAAGCATTGCGGCAAGCGCTGGTGAATCTTGATGCCGATGATGCACCTGCCGGTACCATGGCCGTTGTGTTGGGTCCGGGCTGGCCTGGCGTGTTGCTGCATGAAGCCGTAGGTCATGGCCTTGAAGGTGACTTCAACCGCAAGGGCACTTCGGTCTATGCCGGAAGAATCGGTGAACGCGTTGCGGCACCCGGTGTGACGATTGTCGATGACGGGACTCTGTCGGGACGGCGCGGTTCCTTGAACATCGATGACGAAGGTACGCCGACGCAATGCACTACCTTGATTGAAGACGGCATCCTGCGCGGTTACATGCAAGACAGTTTGAATGCGCGCCTGATGGGTGTTGCACCGACCGGCAACGGCCGCCGCGAAAGTTTCGCCAATTTGACGATGCCTCGCATGACCAACACTTACATGCTGGGCGGCAATTATGCACCGGAAGAAATTATCGCTTCGGTCAAAAAAGGTTTGTACGCGCCGAACTTCGGTGGCGGCCAAGTCGATATCACATCGGGCAAATTCGTGTTTTCCGCCAGCGAAGCATATTTGATCGAAGACGGAAAAATTACCCGTCCGGTAAAAGGTGCGACCTTGATCGGCAACGGTCCGGAAACGATGACGCGTGTCAGCATGATCGGTAATGATTTGAAACTCGATGCCGGCGTCGGCATCTGCGGCAAAGACGGACAAAGCGTACCGGTAGGCGTTGGCCAGCCGACCTTGAAAATCGATGCGATGACAGTGGGTGGAACGCAGGCTTGATGCTGTGCGCGGTTACAGGGTGCGCCAGGCGTACCCTGTAGTTTTATTCTTCCTCGCCATCCTGTGATGGCGTTTCTTCATGATGATCATCATTGATCAATTCACGCAAATCGCGAAATAAATCGCGAAACGCATGCGGCGGTCTGTTTTTCAGTTTTTCTTCCTTGGCATTGCGGGCCAACTGGCGAATATGCTGACGGTCCGCCGTCGGATATTCATTCAAGAGTTCGGCAAGCGCGGTATCGCCTTCTTCAATCAGTCGGTCACGCCAGGCTTCAACGCGATGCAGCGAAGCGGTTTCCTGGCGCGCCTTGGTCTTGTCGAAATCCAGCGCGGCTCGAATCGCGGTCAGCACTTCGTCATCCTGGCGGCGCAATTGCTTGGCAAGAAATTGCATCTGGCGTTTGCGGGCGATCTGCGATGTTATTTTTTTCGATTCGATCGTCAGAGCGATTAATTCGGCGCTCATTGGCAGTGTATGAATACGGGATTCGTTTTGCTCGATCATCTTGCTGGCCAGATCGAGTACGGACAGTGCTTCGCGGCGTAGCTCGCCCCGGCTCGGGCCTAAATACTCGCCAGTTTCTTCATCAACGCCGCGCATGTGGGTTCTCGTAAGTGCCTTAATACTGCATAGTATGCGGATGAATACAGTTATCGACAAATCCAATCCACAAGGCTCCCAAGCTGAATATCTCAGCGAGCTCGCAGAGCAGGTTCTAAGCCTTTGCAGGCAGCAAGGCGCAAGCCAGGCGGAAGTCTCCCTCAGCGAAGATAGCGGCCTGTCGGTCAATGTGCGCATGGGCGAGGTGGAAACCGTCGAACGCACCCAGGATCGCGGTGTGGCGGTCACGGTCTATTTTGACCAGCGTAAAGGTACGGCCAGCACGGCGGATATCCAGCTGTCGAGCCTGAAATCGACGGTCGAACAAGCCTGTGCGATTGCCCAATTTACCGAAAAAGATACCGCTGCCGGACTGGCCGATGCGGACCGGATGGCGAAGGTTTTTCATGACCTGGATTTATGGCATCCGTATGCGATCTCCGCAGACCAGGCAATCGAGCTGGCCTTGCAAACCGAAGCCTCCGGCCGCGAATTTGATCGTCGCATTTCCAACTCGGATGGCGCCAGCATGAGTCATGGCGATAGCGTTGCCGTATACGCCAATAGCCATGGTTTTTCCGGGGCAGAGCGCAGCACGCATTTTTCGTTGAACTGCTCGTTGATTGCCGGCGCGAATGAATCGATGCAACGCGATTACTGGTATTCCAGTGCCTTGCGTTATTCGGACCTCGAATCCGCCAGCAGCATCGGCAAGCAGGCTGCAGAGCGGACGCTTCGCCGCCTGAACCCGCGCACGGTCGATACCGGAAATTATCCGGTATTATTTTCCGCCGAGACGGCACGCAGTTTGATCGGGCATTTCATCGGCGCCGTTTCCGGATCTTCGCTGTATCGCCGAGCCAGTTTTCTGCTTGATTCCATCGACACCCGGATATTTCCAGACTGGTTTTCGCTGCTGGAGCAACCCCATACCCCGCGCGGTTTTCGTTCTGCCAATTTCGATGCCGAAGGCGTCGCAACCAGTGAGCAATATTTGATCGAGCAAGGTGTGTTGAAGCACTACCTGCTGGGTAGTTACTCCGCGCGTAAATTGGGTTTGCAAAGCAGCGGCAATGCCGGTGGTATTCATAATTTGAATGCCTCCGCAAACGCCGGAGATTTGAATGCATTGGTACGCTCGATGGGCCGCGGCTTGCTGGTGACCGAACTAATGGGGCAGGGTGTCAATGCCATTACCGGCGATTATTCGCGCGGCGCGGCCGGTTTCTGGGTCGAAGGCGGAGAGATTCAATATCCGGTTGATGAAATCACCATCGCCGGCAACTTGAAGGCCATGTTCCAGACCATTGAAGCGGTAGGCTCGGACGTTGATACCCGTTCGCATGTGCAAACCGGCTCGATTTTGATCGGAAATATGACCGTAGCCGGCGAGGCTTGACTTGACAGGGGCCTCACATGAGGCGACCCTTGGAATCTGGCGTACATGGGGTGCGTTTTCACAATATCTGGAGGGGTTATGAGTGAAGTAAGTCAAGACGATAAGACGATGGGCATGATTGCGCATTTGTCGGCAATAATCGTGTCTTTTGTCGGACCTTTGGTGATCTGGCTGATCAACAAGGACAAGGCCGACAAGGGCTTTGTCGTCGATCACGCCAAGGAGGCACTGAATTTTTGCATTACCGTTTTTGCCGTTGCCGTCGGCACGATGATTCTTTCGATGGTCTTTGCAATGGTTCCAGTCGTAGGCTGGATCATCAGCATCATCCTTTCGTTCGCAATGTTCGCCATCGGTATTGGCGCACTCGTGTTGTTGATCATGGCTGGATTGAAAGCCAATAGCGGTGAAACCTACCGTTATCCTTTCGCCTTCCGCCTGATCAAGTAAGCTTGATTGCTTGATTTAAAAAGCCCGGTTCGCCGGGCTTTTTATTGCGCCGGATTTACCGAATCCAATTCACTGGCTGCGATTTACCGCGAAATCGGCGATTTGTTGCAACGCGTAAGTGTCCCTGTACAACGAGGCCAGGCTGGCGTGCATCTTTTCCGCATACACGGCCAACAATTTTTTGGCTTCGTCCAAGCCAAGCAAGTTCGGATAAGTTGATTTATTTTGCTCGGCGTCCTTGCCGGCCGTCTTGCCCAATTGCTCGGAGCTGGCTTCGATATCGAGAATGTCGTCGCGTATCTGGAAAGCCATGCCGAGTGCGTGCGCGAAACCATCAAGCGTTTTCAATTCTTCCGTATCGGCATTTCCGATCAGGGCTCCGATACGAACGCTGGCGCGAATCAATGCGCCGGTCTTCAGGCTGTGCAAGGTTTCCAGTTCCTGCAAACCGAGTGTTCGATTGGTGGCATCCATGTCCATCTGCTGGCCGCCGCACATGCCTGCCGCGCCGGAGGCTTCGACTAGGCACTGCAAAATCGCGACGCGCAGAGCGTCGCTGGTATTTGCCGATACCAAACTCGAATAAGCCTGGGTTTGCAAGGCATCGCCGGCAAGTATCGCGGTTGCTTCATCGAAAGCGATATGCAGCGTCGGCTTGCCACGACGGACGCTGTCGTTATCCATGGCAGGCAAGTCGTCATGAATCAACGAATAGGCATGAGTCATTTCCACGGCAGCTGCAGCAGCGTCCAGCGCGTCCACCGGGGCATCGAACAAGCTGCCGCTCGCATACACGAGGCAGGCACGAATACGTTTGCCGCCGCCAAGTGTGGCGTATCGCATGGCTTGATGCAGGCGATGCGGCGCGAGATTTTCAGGAGGCAGTGCAGTGTCTAAAACAGATTCAACGCGATCACGCCAATCTTGCAAAGCATTTTCAGCTCTCATCGGAATGAAAATCGGATGCCGTTTCGGGTTTTTCAGGGTTGCTCAATAAACGAACACGCAATTCCGCCTGTTCCAGTTCGGTCTGGCATTGGCGATACAAACCAACGCCGCGCTCGTAGGCGGCGAGCGAATCATCAAGACTCAGGTCGCCCTTTTCCATTTTCTGCACGAGGGCTTCGAGCTCGTCCAGCGAGCGTTCAAAGGGTACGGAGGCGGGGGTAGCGTCGGTTTTTTTGGTAGCCATGGCCTTAGTTTGATGGCTTACCTGCCAAGGGTCAAACAATACGTGCAAAACGGAAGCCGTACTGCCTGCAGAAGGCTTCAAACCGCGCTGAGCAGATGATATCGCCAGCTGCCAGGCATTCGTTCCGGCCAGCAAAAACCAGCGGCATTCTGCGCCGTTCCCAAGGTGGGATGCCCAGTTCTTGCAAGCAATTTTTGAGGCTCGAATGATGCGTACGATTCGCCTGCAAAATATTCTCGCCACCTTGTCGCATACGAAGCGATAAACGCCCTGAAAAGGTATCGCGAATGGCGGCTGCCGCATCGACCGTTTTTTCGCCGGAGACAAATGCCCATTGATCACCGTTGGGCATCGTGAATGCTGCGGCGCCATCCCATTCAAGCTGCCAGTCTTCAGGAATATCGGTTTGTTTTGCAGACAAATAGAGACTGTCGCGCCAGCGCGTCAATTCGATACCGGACCATTGCACTTGGGCTTCGGCATCTGGTCTTGCGTTTAGCAGTGACAGTTCGATTTCCTGCAAGATATTGGCTGGCAGGGGAGGCGCATCCAGCGATTCAATCCATGCGCGGAGAATCTGGGCACGCCACGGCCTGGAATATTGCAATAGTCCCGAAACCGAAAGTACGTGTGCATCCACACCTTGTGCCTGCGCCAGAAATACTTCGCTTTGCTCGCGCAGCAATTGATGCTCTTCGTCGAGTAATTCGGCGGAGCGCGATAAATTCGCCGTCGCCTGCGGCCAGCGTTTTTCCAGCAAGGGCATGATTTCGTGGCGCAGGAAATTGCGGTCAAAATGGGTTTTGTCGTTCGATGGATCTTCAACCCAGATCAGATTTTCGCTATCGGCGTAGCTCTGCAATTCGCCTTTCGAAACCGATAGCAGTGGCCGCAACTGCATGAAGCCATGTGCCGAACTTAGCACGCGCATCGCGGCCAGCCCCTGGCTACCGGAGCCGCGCAATAATCTCAGCAGGATTGTTTCTGCCTGATCTTGAAGATGATGCGCGGTGAGCAGGATTTCATCTTTCTGGATATGGTTCGAAATTGCCTTGTAGCGTGCGTGCCGCGCCGCCGCTTCAATGCCGCTGCGATGGTCTTTGTTGACTTCGACATTCACGACTTCGAGTTCAATATTCAATCCGTGGCAAAATGCAATGCAATGCTCGCTCCAGCGGTCGGCATCCACATGCAAACCGTGATGGATATGAATCGCGCGAAGCTGGATGTCAGGAATACATGCTGCTGCATGTAGTAACACGGTCGAGTCGAGGCCGCCGCTGAAAGCGCAGAGGAATTTTTTGCCGTGTGGTTCAAGTTGCGCCCGTAATTTGTCCGGCAACACATTGTCAGCAGGTGGATCTATTGGTGTAGTGTTTACGGCCACACGGATGCTTGTTGATCGAAATTTTTCGAACTTTGCCTGACCACGCAGAAACGTTGTCCGGTCGGGGCTTCCATTACCCACCAGGTATGGATTTGTTTCACCCGTTTCGCGCCAAGCTTTTCGAGGCGCGTCACTTCGGCTTCGATGTTGTCGGTTTCGATATCCAGGTGCACGCGGGATTCATGCGCCACTTTCTGGACTTCGATATGCAGGTGTTCGGTGGGGTCGAGCAGGCGCACGTATTTTTCGCCTTCATCGGCTGGAAGCTTCTTTACCTCCATGCCCAGTGCGCCGCCCCAGAAGTCGGCCGCACCGTTTACGTCATCGGTTTGACAGTCAATGATGAAGCCGCAGAGTTTGCTTTTATGCATATCTGTATCAAGCCTCGAACGCTCCATAGCTGCGCAGTCTTTCGTAGCGTTTCTCGAGCAAGGTTGGAATATCGTGTTTTTCGAGTTCGGCCAATTCACTCAACAGCGTTTCTTTCAAGGTTGCCGCCATCGCGGCAGGATCGCGATGCGCGCCACCGAGCGGTTCCGGAATGATTCTGTCGATCAAGTTATGTTCGAACAAACGGTTTGCGGTGATGCCCATCGCTTCGGCTGCATCGCGTGCGCGATCCGCGCTCTTCCATAAAATCGATGCGCAACCTTCCGGCGTGATTACCGAATAGGTGCTGTATTCCAACATCAGTGTCCGGTCGCCGACACCGATTGCCAATGCACCGCCGGAACCGCCTTCGCCAATCACCGTGCAGATAATAGGAATCTTGAGTTCCGCCATCTCGAGCAGATTGCGAGCAATCGCTTCCGACTGGCCGCGTTCTTCGGCACCGATGCCCGGGTAGGCGCCCATCGTATCGATAAGGGTAAATAATGGCAGCTTGAAACGTTCCGCCATTTTCATCAGGCGCAATGCCTTGCGATAACCTTCCGGACGCGGCATGCCGAAATTGCGTTTGATTTTTTCCTTGGTATCGCGGCCTTTTTGCTGGCCGATCACCATGAAAGCACGACCATTGATGCGCGCCAGACCACCGACAATCGCGGCATCGTCGGCGAATGCACGGTCACCGGCGAGTTCGTGGAATTCATCGCAAATCAGGCCGAGATAATCCAGCGTGTACGGGCGCAGCGGATGGCGTGCCAATTGCGAGATTTGCCACGGCGTCAGTGCCTTGAAGATTTCGGCAGTACGCGTTTTGAGTTTCTTTTGCAGACCACTGACTTCGGTGTCGATGTTGACGGCAGGGCCGGTGCTGGCACGTCGCAATTCCTGAATCTTGGCTTCAAGATCGGCAATCGGTTGTTCAAAGTCGAGAAAATTTGGATTCATGGGCTGCAATTATTGTGCTTGTTTGTGAGGATTCTAGCGGCTAATGGCCTGCGCCACTAGTGACGGGCTTATTCGTTAGTTTTTAATTAACCGCCAACCAAGGCTTATGCAGCGTCAGAGCAACGCTGGTGATGCCGGGCAGTGCGCGCAGGGAGGATATCAATTCGGGTTCGCTGCGCACGGAATTCGGTCCGTTCATATCAAGCGTGCCCTGGCTGGTATTGGTGCGTAATTCCATCCGTAGCGGTGTGCCGCCCGGTCGATACGCCGACATGATTTGTTGCATACCTTCCCAGGTTCCGGCCTGCCGCAAATCCGCGCTGATCGACAAACGGCGGCCTTGTTGCGAGCACAGCGTTTTGAAATCCCAACATTGTTTTGCACGAAGCGACATGCCGCCGGAGAAATGGTCTTCGGCCAGACCGCCTTCAATCACCATGATGCGATCGCGTGTTGCGAGTGCGCCATATTGTTGAAACGCTTCACGGAAAAACGTGACTTCGAGTTGGCCATGGCCGTCTTCGATTTGCACGATCGCCATATTTTCACCGCGGCGTCTTACGCTCGTCACCAGTCCGGCAACCACGATTTGCGCTTCGCCACGGTGATTTTTTTTCTCGCTCCAGATTTTCTCGCACTGGCTCAAATCGAAGCCAATCAGGTTCTGCAATTCACTGCGCCACGGATCGAGCGGGTGACCACTCAGATAATGGCCGAGCGTGTCGCGTTCACCATTCAATTTTTGCTCGAGCGGCCAATCATTGACCTGTACCAATTCGATATGAATTTCAGGTACTGCGCTGCCCCCGAACAATGAACTTTGTCCGGCTTCGCGTTCGCGTGCCAATTGTTCGGTGGCGCGTATCACTTCCGGTAGTTGCTGCATCAAACTGGCGCGGTTACTGCCGAGTGAATCCATGCCGCCAGCGTGTATCAATGCTTCCAATACGCGGCGATTGAGTTTGCTTGAATCCACGCGTTTGCAGAAATCCAGCAGGTCCTTGAATTCGCCGCCATTCAGGCGTGCTTCGTATATCGCTTCGCAAGCACCGCGACCAACGCCTTTCACTGCGCCCAAACCATAACGGACTGTTTTTGCATCGAGTGCGTAGAACATATAGCCGGAAGCATTCACGTCCGGCGCTTTTACCACGAGTTTCAGTGCGCGCGCTTCTTCCAGGAAGTTGACGACTTTCTCGGTGTTGTCCATATCGGATGACAACACCGCCGCCATGAACTCGGCCGGATAATGCGTTTTCAACCAGGCAGTCTGATAGGCCACCAATGCATATGCGGCCGAGTGGGATTTATTGAAACCGTACTCGGCAAATTTTTCCATCAAGTCGAAGATGGCGGTTGCCACTTTTGCATCGACATTCAATTTGGCAGCGCCGTCTTCGAACTTGGCGCGTTCCTTCGCCATCTCTTCCGGTTTTTTCTTGCCCATCGCGCGACGCAACAAGTCGGCGCCGCCGAGCGAATAGCCGGCCAGCACCTGGGCGATTTGCATCACCTGTTCCTGATACACGATCACGCCGTAAGTCGGCGCCAAAACCTGTTCCAGCGATGGATGCGGATATTTCACGACGGCATTGCCGTGTTTTCTGTCGACCCAGTCCTTATCCATGCCTGAGCCGAGCGGGCCAGGGCGGAACAAGGCTGCGAGTGCGATGATGTCTTCGAAGCGGTCGGGTTTAGCGCGTTTCAGCAACTCGCGCATGCCGCGTGATTCAAACTGGAATACCGCTACCGTGTCGCCTTTCGCAAACAACCGGTAGGTCTGCATGTCGTCGAGCGGCAGTGCGGTGATATCGAGCGGTTCTTCACCGGCAACTTTGCGGCGAATATTGATCGCCTTGATCGCCCAATCGATGATCGTGAGTGTGCGCAAACCCAGAAAGTCGAATTTGACCAGGCCGATCGCTTCGACGTCGTCTTTGTCGAATTGCGTAACGATGCTTTTTGCAGTTTCGCCCTTGCCGACATGTTCGGCGAACAGCGGAGAGAAATCTGTCAGCGGCGAAGGTGCGATCACCACGCCACCGGCATGCTTGCCGGCATTGCGGGTGAGGTCCTCGAGTTTCAATGCGAGATCGAGAAGATCTTTTACATCGTCTTCGCTGCGGTAGCGCTGGATTAATTCTTCCGATTTCAATTCGGAGTTTTTCTGCGATGCTTCCGATGTGCCGAGTGCATCCGACAGGCAAATGCCCAGCGTCAATGGAATCAATTTGGCAATACCGTCGACAAATCCGTACGGATAACCAAGCACGCGACCGCAGTCGCGTACCGCCGCTTTCGCGGCCATCGTTCCGTAGGTGATGATCTGGCTGACTTTGTCGCGGCCGTATTTGCGGGCCACGTAATCGATCACTTCGTCGCGGCGATCCATGCAGAAATCGATATCGAAATCGGGCATCGATACCCGTTCCGGATTCAGGAAGCGCTCGAACAGCAAGTCGTACGGAATCGGGTCGAGATCGGTGATGCCCAGTGCCCAGGCAACCAGCGAACCAGCGCCGGAACCGCGGCCGGGGCCGACCGGAATATCGTTTTCTTTCGACCAGTTGATGAAGTCGGCGACGATCAGGAAGTAGCCGGGAAAGCCCATCGTGATAATCACGCCGAGTTCGATGTCGAGACGCTGCTGGTAATCGGCGGTTGTATGGCCGGTCGCCGTGCCATGTTTCGCGAGGCGCTTCTTCAAACCTTCATGCGATGTTTCGCGAATCCAGCTGTCGAGCGTGTGGCCATCGGGTACCGGAAACTGCGGCAAATAATAGGTGCCGAGATTCAATTCGTAATTGCAGCGTTTCGCCAGTTCAACGGTGTTTTGCAAAGCTTCGGGAATGTCGGAAAACAATTCCTGCATCTGTTCCGGCGACTTCAGATATTGTTCGCGGCTGTAATCCCGCGGGCGTTTCGGGTCGTCCAACACTCGGCCGCTGGCAATGCAGACACGCGCTTCGTGTGCATCGAAATCGTCCTCATGGAGAAAGCGAACATCGTTACTCGCGAGCAATGGCAGATCGTATTCGGGTGCCAGGCTGATGGCGGCAGCATTGAAATCCTGTTCGCCGTCGCGTTCGGTACGGGTAATTTCGATATAAAAACGGTCGCCGAACTGCTGCTTCCAATCCGATAGGGTCTGTTTGACGTGTTCGGTTTTTCCGCTGGCTAGTTGCTGGCCAAGCAGACTTTCGCGACCGGCAATCAGAATCAAGCCTTCGTTGTCCTGTTGCAGCCAATCGCTCTGGATCGCGACGAAATCGCCGCGATGTCCTTCCAGATAAGCACGCGAAATCAGTCGCGACAAGCTTAAATAGCCGGCGTTGTTCTGGCAAAGAAATGTCAATCGCGACGGCAGCTGGTTCGGTTCGGCCAGGTATAAATCCGCGCCGGCAATCGGCTTGATGCCCTTGCCTTCGGCCGCTTTGAAAAACTTCACCAATGCAAACATGTTGTTGGTGTCGTTGATCGCAATTGCCGGCAACCCGAGCGCGCAACATTGCTGGATCATTTCGTCGATGCGCAGCGTCGAGTCGCTCAGCGAAAATTCGCTGTGGCAATGCAGATGGACGAAACTCGGGTTCATCGGAACGGATTATCCGAACGAATAGGAAAAATGATCGGCATACGGTTTGATTTTAGCCAGATGCGGTTCGAATTGCGCACGGTAATGATGCCAGCGATTCATCGAGCGCAGATATACCGGTTCGGTGACTTGGTGATAGCTGTTGGTCTTGATGCGGCCGCGATCTTTCAAGGTGTTCTGGTGCGCACTCATGCTCTCGATCCAGGGCAGGTCGAGGAAACGGCAAACTTCCTGCAGCGTGCGTTCGGTATCCGATACCAATTGTTCGTATCTGACGAAATGCACCGGCATCGGCATCAAGTCGATGGATTTTTTCCAGATCCGCATCACGCGTTCATAGACACGCGTGCTTTCGGCCAGCGTATTGAAATGCACGAAGGCTTCGTTGGCGGCGAAATTCTGCATGTAGTTGCTGAGAATCACGTCGCAGGGATGACGCAACGCGAACAGGAATTTAGCTCGCGGAAACAGGCGATGCATGCAGGCTGCATGAATGGTGCGAATCGGCATCTTGTCGACGATCACGCCACCCTTGTCGGCTTTGATGCCTTCTTTTTCCAGATAACCGCGGTATTGCACGCGCAATGCCTCGCGTTGGGTTGGACTCAGCTGGCTGATGCCGAACGGATAGCCGCCGTTTTGCTTGTCGATCGCAAAAGCGATGTGTTCGAAAGTGGCGCGTTCTTCAAGAGTTTGCGTTTTCGGATGACCGTCCAGCATCACGTCGAGCAAGGTGGTGCCAGAACGCGGGAATCCGAGCAGGAAGCAAAGGTCTTCGCCGAGGTCTTCATGTTTTTCGTAGGGCTCCACGCGTGCGCCAGTCGACAACCATTCTTCGATCGCATCCATATGGCGGTCGAATGCAGCAAAGTCGGTTTGTTTCGCACGGATACTGCGGGTTGCAAGATCGTTGGCTTTTTCGAAAGTCTGGAACGCCAATTCGTATTCGCCGGCGCGATCGAGCGTACTGGCAAATTCAAAATAATAGGGCTGGAAAAAACGTGGATGCAGCAAGCGCGGATCGATTTTCTTGAAAGTGGCGACACTTTGTTCGATTTGACTATTGCGTCGTGCCAGTTTTGCCGAGACATAGAGCACATTGGCATCGTTCGGCAGAATGCGGCTAGCTTCGGTCAAAGCTTGTTGTGCTTCATCGAGTCGATTTGCGCGCTCGTACAATTCGACCAGTTCGGCCCAGACGTCGCTAAGGCGCGGATTGATGACCAATGATTTCCGGAAGTATTCAATCGCCGATTCGGTATCGAGTTCGTCCGAAAACAGGGTGGCGAGATGGCGCATTGCGGTGTCGTTTTTCGGATCTATCGCAATCGCTTGCTGATAATGGTACTTGGCCTTTTCGATGTTGCGAATAATATGTTCGCCGACGCCGGCATTGATATGCGCCTCGACGTGTTGCGGCTCCAGTTCCAGCAATTGCCGGAAGCAGGCAAGTGCGTCGGCATTCTTGCCGCGTGCGAATTTCACCACGCCGAGATTCAACAGGCCGGAACGATAATACGGTGCAATCTCGACCGCGCGCAGATAGGCTTTTTCGGCCTCTTCCAGTTTGTTCTGCGCGCGAAGTACATGCCCAAGGTTGTGCCAGGCCTCGGCAAAATCGGGTTTTATCGCGAGCGACTTTTCGAATGCCGATTGCGATTGCGGCGGATGTCCTGCATTGAACAGCACGCGGCCCAGTTGATTGTAGGCGCTGGCATCTTCGGCATTGAAGCGCAGTGCATTGTTGCAGGCGGCAATCGCACCCTGGATATCGCCGCTTAATTGCTTGCGGACCGAGTCATTGATGTGGGCGATGCCGGGATCGCTGAATCGCGATTTTGCGATCAGGCTCAACGCGGCGTCGTTCATGCGCTCTCCGACGAAATAATCACGCAGGCGGATGAAAATCTCGGCGCTGTCCGGATTCTCGTTCACGAATTGCGCGGCTTCCGAATGCTTCGATTCATAAATCAGGATGTCGGTCAGCAACAAATGTGCACCCAATGGCGCCGGTGGCATGCGTAAGCGCATGCGTAACGCATCTTCCGCCGCCTGAAAATCGCCCTTGTCCATCAGGGATTGGGTGAATTCGAGAATGTTCGATTCCGACATGTGTTCGCCGTCAATTGAGAATGAGATGGGATGGAAAGTTGAACGGAGATTGTAGGCCATGGCGACCCCGTTGCAGACTTCTCGCAGACGAAAAAAAACCGTCTTGCGACGGTTTTTTAAGTGTTGGTGCCCAAGAGAGGACTCGAACCTCCACGGTTTTACCCGCTAGTACCTGAAACTAGTGCGTCTACCAATTCCGCCACCTGGGCCTGCTTCAGCGAACGCTAAAGAGGCGCGTAATCTAGGCATTTATAGTCACTTTGTCAATGAAAACTTAGTTTTTCACCGTCTTTACGTTAAGCAATTCGGCTTAGGGTGTTACCATCACATCATGAAAAAAAGTACACGAAAGCCGTCTGGCGGCACTAAGCGTCCACCCTGGATGCCCGATTCAATGCAGTTAAGCAATTCAAAACCGACAAAATCTGCCGACACTGGCGGGAAACCTAAAAGTAAAAGCGCTTCCGGCTCGCCTGCCAAGCCAGGTTTCGCCAAACCCGGCAAATTTGCCGGTAAACCCGGCTCAAAACCGGGAGCAAAAGCCTCGCCTGGCCCAAGTCAGCGTGGACCAAGGCTGGATCCGCATGCGGATCGCGAAGCCGCCAAATACAGTCAACCAATCATCAGTCGCGAAGCGCTGACCGAGTTTCTTTCGGATGCGCCGGGACCGATGACCGCTGAAGAAATTGCCCACAAGTTGAAGCTGACCGCTCCGGATCGCTTTGAAGCGCTGAGCCGCCGCCTGAGTGCCATGCAACGCGATGGCCAGGTGCTGGTCAATCGCCGTGGTGGTTACGCCGTCGCAGAACAACTGGATTTGATTGCCGGTTCGGTAATCGCCCATCCCGATGGTTTTGGTTTCCTGAAACCTGAAAAAGGCGGCGATGATTTATTCCTGCCGCCGGCCGAAATGCGCAAATGCCTGCACGGGGATCGCGTATTGGCGAGCGTCGCCGGCGTGGATTACCGCGGTCGTCGCGAAGCCAATATCGTTGAAGTGCTCGAACAGCGTTTAACTCGCATCGTTGGTCGCTACAGTGAGCGTGCAGGTATTGGTTCGGTGATTCCGGACGACAAACGCATTCTTGCCGAGTTGATGATTCCAACACTCGATAAAAACGGCGCGAAAGACGGCCAGATTGTCGTTTGCGAAATTATCGAAGCACCCAGCAAGGGGCGCGCGCCGGTTGGCAAGATTCTCGTCGTACTCGGCGACAAATTGACGCCGTCGCATCTGGTTGAAATGGCCATTTACGGCCATAACCTGCCGAATGAATTTCCGATCGAAGCCTTGAACGAAGCCGCTGCGGTTCCGCTGGATGTGCCGGCTGCCGAAACGCAACGCCGCGTCGATTTGCGGCAAATGCCGCTGGTCACGATCGATGGCGAAGACGCCAAGGATTTCGACGACGCCGTGTATTGCGAGAGCAACAAGGACGGCTTCCGTCTGGTCGTCGCGATTGCCGACGTTTCGCATTACGTGCATCCCGGTACCGCTTTGGACGACGAAGCGACCAATCGCGCCACCTCGGTGTATTTCCCGGGTTTCGTGGTGCCGATGTTGCCGGAAACCCTGTCGAACGGCATTTGTTCGCTGAAACCGAAAGTCGACCGGCTTTGTTTCGTCTGCGACATGCAGATGGATTTCGAGGGCAATGTCCAACATTCGAAGTTCTACGAAGCGGTAATGAATTCGCACGCGCGCCTGACTTATACGCAAGTCTGGAAAGCGATCGGCGAGGACGATGCCGAAGCGCAAACGCAGATCGGCAATCTATTGCCGCATGTAAAACGCCTGCACCAGCTATACGACATTCTCGCCAAGGCACGCACGAAACGCGGCGCGATCGAGTTCTCGTCCAGCGAAGTGCGTTTCATCATCGACAACAAGGGCGAAGTGACCCAGGGCGGCATGCTGGAGCGCAACGATGCCCACAAGCTGATCGAAGAATGCATGATTGCCGCCAACGTCGAAGCCGCGAAATTCATCATGCAGAAGAATATTCCGGCGCCGTTCCGCGTGCATGATCGTCCGCCGGAAACCAAATACGCCGAGTTGCTGGAATACCTGGCCGAGTTTGGCCTGCGGCTGCCTGCCTACAGCGCGGTACAGCCGAAAGATTTCACCAACCTGCTGAAAAAAATCCGTGAACGTCCGGATGCGGCTTTGCTGGAAACCGTATTGCTGCGCTCGCAAAGCCTGGCGGTTTACGCGACCGAGAACAAAGGCCATTTCGGACTTGCGCTCGAAGCCTACGCCCACTTCACTTCGCCGATTCGCCGCTATCCGGATTTGTTGCTACATCGTTCGATCAAGCACGCGTTGCTGAAAGGTAATGAAGACGGATTTTCCTATTCCGACAAGGAAATGGACGCGCTGTGTCTGGCCTGTTCGGAAAAAGCGCGGCGTGCCGATGAAGCAGAACGCGAAGTCGATGAACGTTTCCGTGCCGCCTGGATGGAGCAACATGTCGGCAGCGAATTCGATGGTGTGGTTAGCGGCGTGACTTCGTTCGGCCTGTTTGTCGAATTGGTCGAATCCAAGGTCAATGGTTTGATCCATATCACGCAATTGCCGCACGACTATTACCATTTCGACCCGGTACGCAAAGCCATCAAGGGCGAGCGCAAGGGTCTGAGTTTCCGTTTGGGTGATCCGGTGCGCGTGCTTGTGTTGCGTGCCAGCGTCGAAGATCGCCGCATTGATTTTAAATTGGCTGATGAACCTAAAAAGAAAAAGGCTTGGGCAGAGAAATGAGCAAGACGAATGCATGGATTGCCGGCATCAATGCCGTGGCATCCTCATTGGAGCATGACGCAGAGCATGTACGTGAAGTATTGATTGAAGCCGGCGCGAAAAATCCGCGCCTGGTTGAAATCGAAGAGCGTGCGCGCCAGCTCGACATTTCCGTGCGCAAGGTTAATTCGCAAGCCATTGGCGGCGTTGCCGGTGACCTGCGTCATCAAGGCGTGGTCGCACGTTACGAAGCCGCGAAATCGCTTGATGAAGGCGAGCTGATTCCGTTGGTGGAAGCCGCCGAAGGCAAGGCGCTGGTGCTCGTGCTGGATGGCGTGCAAGACCCGCATAATCTCGGCGCGTGTTTGCGTAGTGCCGCAGCTGCTGGCGTAACCGCCGTGATTATTCCGAAAGACAAAGCCGCGCCGATCAATGCGACCGTGCGTAAAACATCGGCCGGTGCCGCCGACCGCATTCCGGTTTTCAGCGTGACCAATCTGGCTCGCACGCTTCGCAGCATTAAAGATGCCGGCGTCTGGGTGTACGGCCTTGATGGTGCAGCGACCGCCAGCATTCATCAAATCGATTTCAAGGGCAATGTCGCGTTGGTGATGGGCGGCGAAGCCGATGGCATGCGTCGCCTGACACGCGAACACTGCGATGGTCTGGTAAAAATTCCGATGCCGGGTGAAATGGAAAGTCTCAATGTTTCAGTTGCAACAGGAGTTGCCCTTTTTGAAGTGGTACGTCAGCGCGTCGGAGCGGCTTGATGAATTTGAATTGGTATGACTACGTCGGATTCCTCGGCGTCGGTTGTGTATTGAGTTCCTACTTTGCATTGCAGGCTGGAAAACTGGCAGCCGATAGCGCGTTGTATCAATGGGCCAATATCATCGGTTCGATTTTTATCTTGATCTCGCTGTATTACGAGCCGAATAAATCTTCGATCACGATACAAATCGTCTGGATTCTAATCAGCGTGTTTGGTTTGGTTCGCAGCTACCGTGCCAGGAAGAAAGCAGAGCAGGCATGAGTTCCTGGCCCGACTTGCTCGGCTTCGCCGGCGTTTTTCTGGTATTGCTTGCCTATAGCCTGCAGCAACTGCGGCGTATTGATGGCAATGGTTTGCTGTATCCGTTTGTCAATTTCATCGGCGCCGGCTTGATCCTGGTGTCGCTGGTTTACAAGCCGAACGTGCCGGCGATCGTGATGGAAGCAGCCTGGGCCGTGGTTAGCATTATCGGTATTGTTTTTGCGTTGAAGGCAAGGCAAAAAACGAAGCAATAGGGTGCGCCTATGGCGTGCCGCCCCATGAATCAGACATCCAATTGGTGCGCCACAGGCGGCACTCTATACGTCCCCGGCGTTCTGATAACCCCCACGCATTTCTACATGCAAATTGCTTATGGTGAATAAGCGTCCTTTGCGTTGACCCCGGTTTTCAATCCATATAGATTTTGTCTGGAATGTTAACCATGAAAGCCAAATACGCCCTCAGGGCCCTCAGTACCCTTGCCAAGCATGCGCCGGAGCGCTTGCTGGCGCGGAAGATCGCAGCGGATGCGGGGGCGCCCGAGAAGTTTCTTGAAGCGATATTGGTCGAATTGCGAAACGCCAATTTAATCGATACCAAACGCGGATCCACTGGCGGACATGCCTTGGCACGCAGTGCGGACCTGATCACTATCGGTGACATCGTGCGCGTCATCGATGGGCCCATCGCACCGATTCGCTGCGCCAGCGTTACTGCTTATAAACCCTGCGATGAATGCATCGATCCGCAGCATTGTGCATTGCGATTTTTGATGGGCGATGTGCGCGATGCAATGTCGAGCGTGATTGACAACCGGAATTTACAGGAGTTGTCCGATGATGAAGATCGACTAAGCAGGCGATTGAAAAACAGCAAGCGCAAGAGCACGGTCTGATGTATTCAGCTTCTGCTTCGAGTAGATGCTTTAGTAACAATCTTAAGCGCAGGTTCAAGCCTGCTGGTACCCAATTCGAGGGCGGCGGTGTGATCGGTAATCGTGATACTGGAAAAGTATTTCCCCATGCATGTTCAACTTTTTTCAAATCGACCAGGAGTCCGCGATGAAATCTTTTATCAAAATACTGGCTGTCGCCGGTTTGATTTTTGTGAGTGGCCTGGCCAATGCCAAACAATTTGTATTGCTAAATGTTTCCTATGATCCGACCCGCGAGTTTTATCAGGAAGTGAACCGCGAGTTCGCCGCTCAATGGAAACAAAAAACCGGCGACGATCTGAAAATACAGTCCTCCCATGGCGGCTCTGGCAAGCAGGCGCGTTCAGTCATTGATGGGCTGGAAGCGGACGTGGTCACATTGGCGTTGGCCTACGACATCAATTCGATTTCCGAACGGGCGAAATTATTGCCGCCGAAATGGCAATCGCGCCTTCCCAATAACAGTACGCCTTACACATCGACGATCGTGTTTGTGGTGCGTGCCGGCAATCCAAAAGCGATCCGCGATTGGGGCGATTTGGCCAAGCCTGGCGTCTCCGTGATAACGCCGAATCCGAAAACATCCGGTGGTGCACGCTGGAATTATCTTGCCGCCTGGGCCTGGGCCAAAAAAGCCTATGCTGGTGACCAGGTGAAGATCAATGCGTATTTGACCAAGCTGTTTCGCAATGTTCCGGTGCTTGATACCGGCGCACGCGGTTCGACGACGACCTTCGTCAATCGCCGCATCGGTGATGTATTGATTGCCTGGGAAAACGAAGCACATCTGGCGATTACTTCGGCTGGCGGCAAGGGTTTGCAGATTGTCGTGCCGAGCGTAAGCATTCGCGCCGAGCCACCGGTGGCGATCGTCGATAAAGTGGTCGATCGTCATGGCACGCGCAAAGTAGCCGAGGCGTATTTGAATTTTCTCTACAGTGCGCGTGGTCAGCAATTGGCGGTGAAACATCATTTCCGTCCGGCACTCCCGAATCTGGTTTCGCCCGCTTCGCTGAAAGCATTTCCGGCCTTGCAACTGGTCACGATTGACCAGGATTTCGGTGGCTGGAAAAAAGCGCAGGCAGTGCACTTTTCCGACGGCGGGAGCTTCGACTTGATATACAAGAACTCAAGGTGAGCATTCGACTTTTCAATCCGGTATCGGCCTGGCGCAATGCCGGGCCTTTGCCTGGCTTCGGCCTGACCCTGGGACTCAGCGTTACCTGGCTGAGCCTGATCGTGTTGATCCCGCTGATGGCTTTGCTGATCAAGGCGGCCGGTTTGGGCGTGTATGGCTGGTGGCAAATCGTCAGCGACGAGCGCGTGATCGGCGCGATGAAATTGAGTTTTGGTACTGCATTGCTTGCCGCCTTGGTGAACTCGATTGTCGGAACCCTGGTTGCCTGGGTACTGGTTCGTTACCGGTTTTATGGACGCGCTTTTGTCGATGCCTTGATCGACTTGCCGTTTGCATTGCCGACGGCGGTTGCCGGCATCGCGTTGACCGCGATTTATGCGGGCAATGGCTGGATTGGCCAGTATCTGGAGCAATGGGGTCTGAAAATCGCGTATGCGCCGGCCGGCATTGTAATCGCGCTAATCTTTATCGGCCTGCCATTTACGGTCAGAACCCTGCAGCCGGTGCTGGAAAATTTGCATATCGAACACGAAGAAGCGGCAGCATCCCTGGGTGCAAGTCGCTTCACGACATTGTGGCGGGTGATTTTCCCGCAAATACTGCCGGCAATCCTGACCGGATTTTCACTGGCGTTCGCACGTGGCGTCGGCGAATACGGTTCGGTTATTTTTATCGCCGGCAATCTGCCGTATGTTTCGGAAATCGCACCCTTGCTGATCGTTATCAAGCTGGACGAATTTGATTATGCAGGCGCAACGGTAGTGGCGACCTTGATGCTGGTCACTTCGTTCCTGATTTTGTTCTGCATCAATACATTGCAAAGGAGGCTTGCGCGTGGACAAGCTCTCTAGGCAGGCAACCCGTTTCAACACCGAGCCGCGCTGGTTGCGATGGTTGCTGACCTTGCTTGCAGTCAGTCTGGTTTTCCTAATCGTGGTTTTGCCTTTGCTGGCAGTGCTGGTGGAAGCTGCAGCTGCGGGTGCAGAGGCTTACTGGACGGCAGTGACTGAAGAAGACACCGTGGCGGCGATCAAGCTGACGCTGACGGTGGCCCTATTGTCGGTGCCATTGAATATCATCTTTGGTGTGGCAACGGCCTGGGCAGTCACCAAATTTAAATTTCCCGGCAAGGATTTATTGCTAACGCTGATCGATTTGCCATTTTCGGTATCGCCGGTGGTTGCCGGTTTGGTATTCGTACTTTTATTCGGCGCGCAGGGTTGGTTCGGCAGTTGGCTGCAGGAACACGAAATAAAAATAATTTTCGGCATTCCCGGCATCGTGCTCGCCACCATTTTCGTGACGTTCCCGTTTGTCGCCCGCGAGTTGATTCCGCTGATGCAGCAACAAGGCCCAGATCAGGAAGAAGCCGCCGCTTCGCTTGGGGCGAGTGCGTGGCAAATTTTCTGGCGTGTCACTTTCCCGAATATCCGCTGGGCATTGCTGTACGGCGTTTTGCTTTGCAATGCCCGTGCGATGGGCGAGTTTGGCGCGGTGTCTGTCGTTTCCGGGCATATCCGCGGCTTGACCAACACGATGCCTTTGCAGGTGGAAATCCTGCATAACGAATTCAACACGCCGGCCGCATTCGCGGTGGCGTCCCTGCTGACATTGCTGGCGTTGATTACGCTGTGCTGGAAGCTGTGGCTGGAAAGAAAACACGGTGATGCGTTGGCACGCAGCACGCGCTCACATTGATGAAGAATGGGAAGTCATGGATATTTTGATTGAAGGTGTCGGCAAAAAATTTGAAAGTGTAGCCGCACTGCAGCCGATAAATTTGAACATTGCTTCCGGGCAGTTGGTCGCTTTGCTGGGACCATCGGGTTCGGGCAAGACGACGCTTTTGCGATTGATCGGCGGCTTGCTGCCTGTCGATAGCGGACGGATTTTATTCGGTGACAAAGACGCAGCGCGCTTGAGTTTGCGCGAACGCCGCGTCGGTTTCATGTTCCAGCACTATGCATTGTTTCCGCATATGAGCGTTTTTGAAAACGTCGCGTTCGGTCTGCGTTCGCAGCCTCGCAAACAGCGCCCGAATGAAGCCGGCATCAAGGCGAAAGTGGAATCGCTGCTTGAAATGGTGCAAATGGCTTCGATGCGCGATCGCCTGCCAGCCCATTTGTCGGGCGGTCAACGGCAGCGTGTTGCGTTGGCGCGCGCATTGGCGATTGATCCGACCGTGTTGCTGCTCGACGAGCCATTCGGTGCATTGGATGCGAAAGTCCGCGTCGAATTGCGCCGCTGGCTGCGCAGCATCCATGACGAAACCGGCATCACCACCTTGTTCGTCACCCATGACCAGGAAGAAGCGCTGGAGTTGGCCGATCGCGTTGTCGTAATGGACCACGGCAGCATCGAGCAGGACGACACGCCGCATAATGTTTATACCAATCCGGTCTCGCCATTCGTGTTTGATTTTGTCGGTCGTTCGAACCAGATCGAAGGCAACGTGCAAGATAACCGTTTTGTCGCGCCAGGCATTTCAATTGCGCTGGCGAAAGATTCCCATGCGAACGGACCGGCGACCTTGTACGTAAGGCCGCACGATATTGCCATGTGCGATTCTGGCGTTTGCTTGAATGCGACGGTACAAAGTATCCATCGCCTAGCCGGACGTGTGACACTCGAAGCGATGTTGAATGGGCAATCGAAGCCCTGGATCATGGATCTTTCCGCGCAGGATTTATTGCAACTACCTGCGCATGGCGAAAGAGTCAGCTTGTCGCTGAAACATTACCTGGTGTATCCGCGAAAAGAATAAGGGTGCGGGAAATGCGCACCCTTCGTTCGTATCGTGCAACATGCGCCGATAGCGCACCGGTTTACACTTCGTCGGTACCCTCGTTGATTCCTTCAAACAGGAAAGTCGACAGATAACGTTCGCCGGTATCGGGCAACATCGCGAGAATCACGTCGCCTTCTTTTGCCTGCGTGTGCGCGATTTCCAATGCCGCTGCAAACGTGGCACCACCGGACACCCCGGTAAAAATGCCTTCCTTGCTGGCGAGATCGCGTGCGGTATCGCGCGCCATGTCATCGGCAACCGGCAAGTTGTGATGAAACACATTGCGATCGAGAACCGAAGGAATGATATTCGGCGTCCAGCCCTGGATTTTGTGCGGCGTCCATTCCTTGCCTGCAAGCATCGCGGCGACGGCGGGTTCGCAAGTCACGATTTGTACTTCGGGTCGTGCGAGACGCAGCATTTGTCCGGCGCCGGTAAGTGTTCCACCGGTTCCCCAGCCGCTAACGAACCAGTTCAAGCGGCGGCCTGCGAAGTCTTGCAGGATTTCCGGGCCGGTGGTGTTGCGGTGGTAGGCAGGATTGGCAGGATTATCAAATTGCTCGGTGTAGAAAGCGCCGGTTTTTTCCGCATAGGCTTTCGCGCGTTCAATCATGCCGACTGCGCGTTCGGCGGCCGGTGTCAGAATCACTTTGGCACCCAACATGCGCATGAGTTTTCTACGCTCAATCGAGAATGTTTCCGCCATGAATGCGACAAACGGATAACCTTTTGCGGCGCAAACCATCGCGAGGGCAATACCGGTATTGCCTGAGGTCGCTTCGACCACTTCCTGGCCGGGCTTCAGAATGCCGCGTTGTTCGGCATCCAGAATGATTGCGTGTGCCAAACGGTCCTTGACCGACGACATGGGATTGAAAGCTTCGAGTTTTACGTACATCTCGACGCCGGCAGGCGCCAGACGGTTAATGCGAACGATGGGGGTGTGGCCGATGGTGTCGAGAATACTGTCGTAGATCATGGCAAGTTCCTTTCTTTTTGGGTGGGCATGGCCACCGTGAATACATGTAGGAAGAACGTATTTAGATAAAAAGGTGGGACAAACCTGACTTACTGCGGCAGGGCTCCCCAACGATTCAATATCTTGCAAAACAATTCGGCAGTTTTTTGCGTGTCGTAAACGGCGGAATGGGCTTCGTTACCGTCCCATTCGATACCGGCAGCTTGCACCGCGCGGCTGAGTACGGTTTGGCCATAGGCCATGCCGGCCAGTGTCACGGTATCGAATACGCTGAACGGGTGAAACGGATTACGTTTGTGTTCGACGCGTGCGACCGCGGCGTTGATGAAACCCAGATCGAAATGCGCGTTATGGCCCACCAGAATGGCGCGCTGACACTCGGCTTTGCGCGCCGCCATCCGCACGGCATGAAAAATATAATCGAGCGCCTGACGCTCCGGTTTCGCATCGCGAAAGGGATGCGTGACATCTATGCCGGTAATTTCGAGTGATTTCGGATCAAGCTCGCTACCCGGAAACGGTTCAACGTGGGTAGTGACACATTCCCCTGGCGTGAATACACCATTGGCATCCATCAGGATGGGAATGGCGGCAATTTCCAGTAAAGCATGGCGATGGCATTCGAAACCGCCGGTTTCAACATCGACGATTACGGGCAGGAAGCCACGAAAACGATCGGCTATGCGAAGGGGGGCGGTCGGCTCGGTCATGGCCGACAGGATATCAGCTATTCATCGCCCGACAAAAAATGAAAATCCGCCGAGCACAACCGCAATGGTGCTGATAGACAGGCCAAACACCGGGAACAAGATGCTCAAAGGCGCTGCAATGACCAGCAAACCCAGACTCCATGCACGCAAGTCCAGAATGTTTTCATGTGGTTCCGATTTCATGTAACTGCAGATCAATGCATCAAGGCTAAATTTTCCGGCGCCACGGAAAATCAATGGCAGCAACATGGCGGCGAACAGAAACGGCAATTTGAAATTTCCAAAACCGTCGTTCGATATCGCATAACCCATCGCCAAGTCTTTCAGGGTTTGCCAATCCATCGGCCAATGCACGGCGGAGGTCGCCACGATGGTCAAGACAAACAAACTGAAAGCGAAGAAACGTGTGCCAAGTCCGAGCAACAAGGCGAGACCGCCGATCAATTCAAACCAGGTCGCCATACCCCAGCTGATATCGGTTGGAACGACGTTAAACGGAAATGGAAAATCCGACTGGATATCGGTAAACCAGTTTTCACCGCGATATTTTTCAATCCCGGATTCCCAGAATTCCCAGGCCAATAGCAAGCGCAGGCCCAGTGGCGCAAGCCATTCACCGGCGCCTTGCAGGCGTGCCGTGGCGGCGTTGTACAGATCGATAATTTTCGTGAGCATGATGGTTTCCAGGTGGTTTGCAGAAAAAATTTCCCTGCACGTTGAATGCGTACCTGAAAAGAGTCAGACAGTAGGGAGAAGGGTTCGCTGCTCGAGTAAATTTTCGTACAGGCCAAGGCCGAGTTCGATAAACGATTCCAGATCGTCGGCATTGGCCTCGGTGGCAAGCGCGGTCAGTTGCTGTTTTGCCGTCAATTCCGGTGAGTCGCTGATCAGTTCCAGCAAACGGAAAATCAGCGCGCTAATTTCGTCAAAATGGACTTTGTATTCATTGTCGCGACGCACCAGCAAAAACGTGGGTGACTCCGGCGGACCTTCCGGTAGATAGCCCGGGCTTAGTCGATGTACCGGCCATTGATAACCCAGCGGCCAGGCCAGTGGAGACAAGCTGAAAGCGGTGTCGAGAATATTGTCGGAGTTGATGGCCAAATCGTTATCGGCCTCATCGTTTTCAGCCAGATCCAGCGCCAGTTCCACCCATTCGTAATGGGCAAGTTCCAGTAGCCAGGCGGGATCATGCGCGCCAAGGCTTGCACGTGTTTCCAGAAAACGGATGAATTCCCGCGGCACTTCCGGAAACAAATGTGTCTGGCACAGATGTTCGCGGTAAAACGCGTGGACCAGATCAAGCCAGGTTTCATCATCGAGGATTTCCCGGATAACCGGAAAATTGCCGGACAACAAGCCTTCGATATTGTTGAAAAAAAGTTCGCGATAAATCGCCAGCCGGCGATCTTCGATATTCGGTGGCGGGGAATTGTTCTCGGGGTCGCGAATATGTTTCGACAGGGCAAATTGTTGCTGCCGTAAATTATCAGGCGCGTGCATGCAGCACCTTGCGGTCTTGATGCAAGACTTGATGTCGGCGGATTTGCGAGACTTCCGCGATCAATTCCTCGAATGGCGGGAAGTTGAAGTCGCGTTCGAGCAGGGTCGGGCGTACGCCGTGATATTTATATGCTTCGGATAATATCGACCAGACTTCCGGTTTGACCGGCGCACCGTGGGTGTCGACTTTCAGGTCGTCGGCTTCGTCATAGTGGCCGGCGATATGGATATAGGAAATGCGATTTCCCGGCAATCGTTGCAGAAAATCGATCGGGTCATATCGGTGATTGATGCTGTTGACGACGATATTGTTTACATCGAGCAATAAATCGCAGTCGGCTTCAGACAAAACCGCATTGATGAAATCGATTTCCGGCATGGCCTGGAACGGGGCCGCGTAATAGGAAACGTTTTCAACTGCAATGCGTCGCCCGAGCCGGTCTTGTACGTGACCGATACGCGCAGAGACGTGCTGAACGGCTTCTTCGGTGAACGGGATCGGCATCAAGTCGTATAACTGGCCATCATCGGCACAATAGGAAAGGTGTTCGCTGAAAACCGGAACCCGATGCAGTTCCAGGAAGCGTCGCAATTTCAGCAAATAGGTTTCATCAAAAGATTCAACGCCGCCCAGCGACAGCGAAAGCCCATGGCATACCAAAGGATAGCGTCTGGTTAAATCCTGCAACGCTTCACCATAGCGACCGCCTACGCCAATCCAGTTATCCGGTGCGCATTCGAGAAAATCGAAAGCGCCGGCACCAGCAGTCTGCAGCGAGCTTAATAAAGCCCGCCGCAGACCCAGTCCGGCAGTATTGGTTGCCAGTGTGCTGCTTGTTGTCATGGACTAGAGTTTACTTCTTCTTGTCGGCGCCGCATTTGCCTTCACCGCATTTGCCTTCGTGATGCGCTTTCATTTCTTCGGCGCTGATTTTGCCATCCTTGTTTTTGTCCATGCTGGCGAACATGGCATCGGTATGGGCGCGAAGTTCAGCCTTGGTAATGGTGCCGTCTTTGTTCGCGTCGGCTTTCATCATGCCGCATTTGCCTTCGCCGCATTTACCTTCATGCTTGGCTTTGTCGGCGCCGCATTTACCTTCGCCACACTTGCCTTCGGTTTTTGCCTTGGCCTTGTCGGCGCCGCACTTGCCTTCGCCACATTTGCCTTCCGCCGCTTTTTCTTCGCCAGGCGAGGTTTGATAGCCGCTGCCAAGTTGTTTGACGGCGAAAGCGGATTGGGAAACGGCAAGACCACCGAGCAACAGGGCGCCAGTGGCTAACATGAAAGGTTTCAGGTTCTTATTTGACATGGTATTTCTCTCTCTGTGGTTGATTAGAACGTAGGGTTAAGCACTAAGGTATTCACGTGCCAATGCCCGGGCACGGTGTAAACGGGCTTTGCAAGCTTCTTTGGTCAACTGCAACTGGGTCATGATTTCCTGGATTGAAAAACCGTCCAGGTCACGCAAAAGGATAATTTCACGGTAGTGAGCAGGAAGTGATTCCAGTGCCATCGCAACGTCACGTGCGAGTCCTTTCTGCTCGGGATAATGCGGACCTTCGATATCTTCGGTGATCGGTACCTGCATCAGTGCCGCCTTGGCGCGTTTGTAACGATTGCATTCGCGTTTCACGATCCGGAACAGCCAGGAGGTGAACACTTCCAGGTTGCGCAGATCGCCAATTTTCCTCGAAACGATAAACAGCGAATCCTGTACCGCGTCTTCCATGTCATTGATCGAGCAATGAAATTCCGCGAACCGGCGCAGGTCCTGACGCGACTGTTTGAGCACGCGTGCCAACGCATCGGGATCGCCTTTGCGTGCTTCGGTTAAATCGCAGACCAGTGCTGTCATCGGGGGCTCCTTGTCCAAACATTATGTACTTCAAGACTAAAGAGACCAAGGGTGGGCAAAAGGGTTCGCGGGATGGCAAAAAAATAAAAAAACCCGCGAAATGCGGGTTTTTTCGGTGTTTGGCAGCAGGGAAAAGCTTACTGACTGGTCAGGTCGCGCTTCTCACGCTGCTCCGACAAGGGTTCGCCGTGGACCAGGAACCAGGTGTTTTCGGCGATATTCGTCGCATGGTCGCCAATACGTTCGATGTTCTTTGCCATGAACAGCAAATGTGTACACGGTGTGATTTGTTTTGGATCTTCCGCCATATAGGTCAGAAGCTCGCGGAACAGGGCAGTGTATTGCATGTCCAGTTCGGCATCGCGTGCACGCACGGCCTTGGCCGCATCCGCATCGCGCTCGGCATACGCACGCAAGGATTCTTTCACCAGCGTGTTGGCCAGTTTTGCCAACATGGGCAAGCTGTGGGCAAGCGAAACCGGTGCACCCTGGTTCAATACCATCGAGCGTTTTGCGACATTGGCGGCATAGTCGCCGATCCGTTCGATATCGGAAGAGATACGTAACGCCGCATACACTTCACGCAGATCGCGCGCCATTGGTTGGCGAAGAGCGAGCAGGCGCAAGACGTCGTGGCTGACTTCATGTTCGAGTGCATCGATGGCATCGTCATTGGCGACTACGCGGCGCGCTGCATCGCTGTCGCGCCGTTGCAATACATCGACGGCGGCATCCAGTTGCGAGATCGCGATTTCACCCATGCGCTGGATTTCACCATAGAGGCGCTGTAGTTCGCTATCAAAACTTTTAACAATGTGTTCGTGTGTAGGGGCCATTTTCTTGATCGCTCTATCGTGAGTTCAATTTATCAGTTCCGGTTTGGTGTTAACCGAACCTTCCCGTAATGTAATCTTCGGTCTGCTGCTTGCTTGGCTTGGTGAACATGGTTTCGGTGACGCCGAATTCCACCAGCTCACCCAGATACATGAAAGCCGTGAAGTCCGAGCAGCGCGCTGCCTGCTGCATGTTATGGGTCACGATAAGAATCGTGAATTGCTGTTTCAATTCGGCAAACAATTGTTCGATTTTGCCAGTCGCAATCGGATCAAGTGCGGAAGTGGGTTCATCGAACAGGATCACTTCCGGTTTCAGTGCGACCGCACGGGCGATGCAAAGGCGCTGCTGCTGGCCACCGGAAAGTCCCAAGGCACTTTGACCCAACTTGTCTTTGACTTCATCCCACAATGCGGCTTGTTGCAAAGCCTCTTCGACGCGATTATTCATGTCGGCTTTCGACAATTTTTCGTAGTGGCCGATGCCATAGGAAATATTGTTGTAGATCGTCATCGGGAACGGCACCGGTTTCTGGAACACCATGCCGATCTTGCTGCGCAATTTATTCAACGAGTATTTTGGATCGAGCACATTCTCGCCATCCAGCATGACCTGGCCATCTGCGCGCATACCGGGATAAATCGAATAGATGCGATTGAAGATGCGCAGCAGTGTCGATTTGCCGCAACCGGAAGGACCGATTAAGGACGTGACGCATTTTTCGGCAACGTCGAAATTGACGTCCTTGATGGCCCGGAAATCGCCGTAATGGAAATTCAGGTTGCGGGCCGTCAATTTTGCCGGAGCGTTTGATGCAGCGGCATTCGCCTGCACGGTCATCGGTTTGCGGGAAAGAGTGATCTCAGTCATGGTGAACCTTGTTTCTTAGCAGAATAATGCGTGCGGTGACGCTAATCAGCAGCACGAAAAGAGTGATGAGTAGTGCGCCGGCCCAGGCCAGTTGTTGCCAGTCTTCGAACGGACTTTTCGAATATTCGTAAATCGTCATCGGAATATTGGCCATCGGCGAGTTCGGCGAGAAACTCCAATATTGATTATTGGTATTGGTGAAAATGAGTGGGGCGGTTTCACCACTGATGCGTGCCAAGCCCAGCAATACGCCGGTTGTAATACCGGAGCGTGCTGCGCGGTAAAGCACTTTGGTGGTGACCTTCCACTGCGGAACGCCAAGCGACAACGCTGCTTCGCGCATTTGCGTCGGCACCAGACGCAGCATTTCATCGGTGGTACGGACCACGACCGGCAGTACGATGAAACCCAACGCAATTACGCCAGCGTAGGCGGAAAAATTTTCCATCGGCCTTACGATGATCGTGTAGATAAACAGGCCCAGCACGATCGAAGGTGCGGACAAAAGAATGTCATTCACGAAACGAATCACTTCGCCACGTTTGGTGTGGTTGGCGTACTCCGCCAGATAGGTGCCGGCCATGATGCCGACCGGTGTTGCCCACAGCACTGCGGACAAGCACAAAATCAAACTACCGACCAATGCATTCGCGAGACCGCCGGGTTCACCCGGTGGTGCGGTGTTGGTAGTGAACAGACTCCAGCTCAACGCGGGCAGGCCTTTTGCAAAAGTCGTCCACAAAATCCAGCCCAGGAAAAATAGTCCGACGATGGCGGCGCTGAAAGACAGGACCATAGCGACAACATTGATGATGCGGCGACGCAGGTGCAGGTTTTCGGTGGCAGTACCCATTATTTACCCTCCCTGTGTTTCAAGCTCAAAAGCAGCAGCTTGGCAACGGATAGAACCAGAAAGCTGACAATAAAAAGCAGGAAGCCAAGGCCAAGCAAAGCAGCCCGATGTTCATCGGCGAAAGCTTCGGCAAATTCATTGGCAATGGTGGCGGATATCGAGGTACTAGGCTCGAGCAAGCTCGCCAGACGATTGGCATTGCCGATCACAAACGTGACCGCCATGGTTTCACCAAGTGCGCGTCCAAGCCCCAGAAAAATACCGCCGATCACGGCAGATTTTGTATAAGGCAACACGACATCCCAAACCACCTCCCAGGTAGTCGAACCGAGCGCGTATGCCGATTCTTTCAATCGCGACGGGACGGTCAAAAAAACTTCCCTCATCACCGAAGCGATGAACGGGATAATCATGATCGCCAACACAGTGCCGGCAGTCAGAAGGCCAACGCCGATCGGCACACCCTGGAAATATTGGCCGATCAAGGGCAATTGCCCGAGTTCGTCATTGACCCATGGGTAAACGTGTTCGCCCAGCAACGGAACCAGCACAAACAAGCCCCACATGCCGTAAATAATCGAAGGAATGCCAGCCAGCAATTCAATCGCAATGGCAATCGGATTTCTCAGCCAGGTTGGCGCGACTTCGGTAAGGAATAAGGCAATGCCGAAGCTGATCGGTACCGCAATAATCAATGCAATCAGCGAACTTACAAGCGTGCCGACGATCGGTGACAAGCCATGAAAAACATTATTGGCCGGATCCCAGAAGTCGGTCGTGACGAATTTCCAGCCTTCCTTTGCAAAGGCTGCCTGGCCACCGGAAAACATGACGTACATGGCCCCGAGCAACGAGAACAAAACGAAAAAACCGGCTGCAGCAAGCAACCAGTGAAATAGTTTGTCTTTGAAATTGTCGGAGCTCGCACGAGATTCAACAATTCTCAGACGTTCGGCGAGGGCGGTGGCGTCACTCATTGATCGCAATCCTGCAGATTTAAAGAAAAAAGCGCCCCAGGCATTCGCCGGGGCGCTTAGTGTAGTGCAAGTAAATCTTAATATTTGAACTCGGCAGCCCAGTAAGCTTCGATACGCTTGACCAATTCCGGTGACAGCGGTACGTAACCCAATTGTTGTGCTGCAGCATCACCACTGGTGTAAATCCAGCGGAAGAAAGCCAATGCTTCTTTCGCATTCGCGGCATTCTTTGGCTTCTTCGACATGATGATGAAATTGGTTGCACTGATCGGCCATGCCTCGGCACCCGGAGCATTGGTAATGACCAGATAGAAGTCTTTGGAGTTGGCCCAGTCAGCGCTTACGCCGGCAGCCTGGATCGACTTCAAGCTTGGTTGCACGAATTTGCCAGCGGCATTTTTCATCGCGCCATAAGCCAATTTATTCGTGGTCGCATAGCTCAGTTCGACATAGCCGATTGCGCCTTTGATTTGCTTCACGTAAGCGGCAACACCTTCGTTACCCTTGCCGCCGAAACCACCCGGCCAGCGCACGGTGGTGCCTTCGCCGACTTTTTGTTTCCATTCCGGACTGACTTTCGACAGGTAATTGACGAAGTTGAAGGTAGTACCGGAACCATCGGCGCGATAGATCACGCGAATCGGCAGTGCAGGCAATTTCAGATCGGGATTCAACGAAGCGATGGCATCGTCATTCCACATCTTGATTTTGCCGAGATAGATGTCGGCGAGGACGGGACCGGTGAAACGGATGTTGCCTGCAGTCACGCCTGGGACATTGACGACCGGTACGATACCGCCACTGACCGATGGAAATTGACCGAGACCGTATTTATCCAGATCTTCCGGCTTCATCGGAGCATCCGACGAACCGAAATCAACCGTATTCGCCTTGATTTGGGCAATGCCGCCGCCGGAACCGATCGATTGGTAGCTGATGCGATTCTGGGTGGCCTTGTTGTAATCCGAAGACCATTTGGTCATGGCCGGAAATACGAAGGAGGCGCCTGCACCGTTTGATTGACCGGCGTATGCATTGAAACTCAGTGCTGCGGCCAAGCCGATGACGGCAAGTTTGCTTTTGAGTTGGGTTAACACGAGTAGCTCCTGAGAGAAGTAAAGCAAGGAAAGTTTTAGATTGTGCGCATTGTGTGTCGTAAACATGACGGCTTAATGTCTTGTTTATGACGGTAATGTGACAACGCAATATTTGAGCCTGGCAAAAAAAAGCGCGGACGAAGCCGCGCTTTTTAATCTGCTGAAATCGATGCTTACCAGTAAACCTGGGCGCGGAATTCCAGGATGTTCGGGCTGTCTTCAACCAATGGTGCGAAGATATTGGCGCGTTTTTCGCTATCGACCATCACGTAGTTCAGGGCGAACTTGAAGTTCGAACGCCAGTAATAGTTGACACCAACGGTCCAGTTGCTTTCCTTGCCGCCGGTCACCAAGCCGTCGTTCAAATCGGCGTGGTCGTAGCGCAGGCCAACTTGCCACATGCCCTTGCTTGGATCTTCCGGCAAGGTGGTGGAAAGATTGCCGGCCTTGTAAGTCCAGGTTTCACCCGAGACATTCCACAAGCCCGATACATACCAGCTTTCGAAGCCATAGTCGGGGTTGCTGAAGTTACGGGTCATATTGGTGCTCATTGCTTCAGCTTGCAGTTTGATCGGGCCATTGACCCAGGCAACTTCACCACCCCAGGTGGTGATTTGGTCGCCATCGGTGAATTGTCCGGAATCGATCAGGCGCTGAGATGCCAAATCGGCATCGGGACGAACACGGAAGCGCGCACGGCCATCGGCATTTGCTGCTGCAGCATCGCGTGCTTCGAAAGTGACGGCAGACAGGCCAAAGTGAAGGATGTCGCCGTTGTCATGCATCGGAGCCCAGGTACCGCGTGCACCAAAACCTTGGCCCTGTGCCAGATTGCGGGTCAATTCGCGGTTCATGTAGCTGCCGGTCAGAGTCCAGGCATCGCCGCCGGTGGCCACAGCAACACCGGTACGGCGAGCAACACCTTGCAGGTTGGTGGTCATGGCTTTCGAGATGAAATCGTTGAAACGGGTGCTGCTTAGTTCTTCCATGCTGTTTGGCTGCTTGAACTGGCCAACAGTGATGTTCGTGAAGCCGCTGAACTTGTACTTCAAGTTTACATCGAGGAATTTGTCGGCTTTTGCATCGTAGCCAGCTACCCATTCAAATTGACCCGGGCCTTTGCCTTTGAAGATGATTTCAGCGCGACGCAGCTCGTTATCGGAATCCTGGCCATCGGGACCATCGGCATTCAGGTCGCGAACATCGCTATCGAACCAGTTGAAATCCGCCTGGAGCAGACCTTCGAAGCTGACTTCCGAGCCGCCGATCACGTCAATGGCGATTTCGGCCGAGGCAGTGCTGGAAAGGCCGACCAAAACAGCCAGGGCAAGTGCTTTATGTACAAGTTTCATGTTGAGTTCCCGCTAGGGTGTGTGGAGATTGGGGTGCACTCTAGGGCATGAAAGTTTCGTTAATGTGACAGTTTCAATTATTTCATCGTTTTATCTTTAAACTGACATAAATCCCTTATGACGCAGTTCGCACAATCGGGTTTTCGGGCCTTGCAGACGTATCTTCCGTGCAAAATCAGCCAGTGATGCGCATTCAAGAGATATTCCGGCGGCACCGCTTTCATCAATTTATCTTCCACCGCACGCACCGTGCTGCCTTTCGCCAAGCCGGTTCGGTTACCTACACGAAAGATATGAGTATCCACCGCCATCGTTGGCTGACCGAACGCCGTATTCAAAACGACATTCGCGGTTTTACGGCCAACGCCGGGAAGGGCTTCAAGTCCTTCGCGTGTTTCCGGCACTTCGCCCTTGTATTTTTCCTGCAATATTTTGCAGGTGGCCATCACATGTTTGGCTTTGCTGTTAAACAAGCCAATCGTGCTGATGTACTTTTTAAGACCGGGTTCGCCAAGTTTCAAAATGGCCGCCGGTGTGTTGGCGACCGGGAATAGTTTTTTAGTTGCCTTGTTCACGCCGACATCGGTGGCCTGGGCCGACAGCATGACCGCGATCAACAATTCGAACGGAGTCGAATAGACCAATTCAGTCTTCGGATTGGGATTCAATTCGGCCAGGCGTGAAAAAAGTTCGCGACGTTGTTCGAGTTTCATGGTGTTTTTTTCGACTGCTCGCGTTTCGCCTTCGCGCGTGCCAGTGCTTGGGCAATGGCATCGGAACTGACGGCATCGACCTTGCGTTCTTCCTGGCGCTGGTATTTTTCTTCCGCGATACGGATCAGGCGGATATTCCTGCGCTCGTAACGCAAACGCGCGGCATCGCGTTTCGCCTGTTCCTCGGGACTGCAGGGTTTCACGTGATTGTCCAAGGAATTATCGACCAACGAAATTCGGTTTGCGTTTTTCCAGAAATGCGCCGGTGCCTTCTTTCATGTCATCTGTCGAGAAGGCGATTGCGAAACCCTGGGTTTCATAATCAAGACCGACATCCAGTCCTGCTTCGCCACCGAGATGGATCGCATCAATCACGCCGCGCAATGCCTGCGGAGCGAGATTGGCCAGATGCGCGGCAAACTTTTCGGTTTCTTCCAAAAGTGCATCCGCCGGAAAAATCCGCGTTACCAAATTCAATGCGTAAGCTCTGGCGGCATCAATGGTCTGGCCGCTCAAGCACAATTCCAGCGCGGGGCCGCGTCCGGCAAGCCGCAATAAACGTTGCGTGCCACCGAAACCGGGAATCAAGCCGAGATTCACCTCGGGCTGGCCGAATTTTGCCGTGTCGGCAGCAAATCGCAGATGGCAGGCCATTGCCAATTCCATGCCGCCGCCGAGGGCAAAACCATTGATCATGCCAATCACCGGTTTGCCGCTTTGTTCGATTTTGGACATCAGTTTTTGGCCGTGGCGGGAAAAGTCGCGCGCCTGGACCGGACTTAATCCGTTCATTTCGGAAACGTCGGCACCGGCCACGAAGGCCTTGGCGCCGGCACCGGTCAGGATCACGACATTAACGGTATCGTCTTGTGCCGCTTGATCAAATGCGGTGTGCAATTCACTGATTGTGGCGCGATTTAGCGCATTGAGCTTGTCGGGGCGATTCAAAGTAATAGTGCGAACTTTGTCTTTTTGCTCGATTGTGAGGTTTTGAAAAGCCATGAAAACTCCAAATACTTGAATGTAGGGAACTTTGCAGCCCGATACTGGTCTGTATTGCTGCTTGAGACCAGCCCGTCAGTGGCGGTTCAGCGTTAAGGCCGGTATCCTATCGCGTCTCGGGGCTGTAGTAGGTCCCGTTTATTTTACTGGAGATTCATTAATGAAATTGCGTGTGTTGGCTGCCACCTTGGCGGCATTAAGTTTAACTGCCGGTGTAGCCTTGGCCCAAACCGCAGCCCCGGCGAAACCACCTGCTGCAAAACCAGCAGCTCCTGCCCAACAGCAGTTTCCTGTACCTGATCGCGCAACGCTTGGTTATGCCTTGGGTTATGAGCGCGGCAGTTTGATCGTTCGTTCGGGTGCCGATGTTGACCAAGGCGCCGTGGTTCGTGGTTTGCAAGATGCCCTCGCGAAGAAAGAACCAACCACTTCAGCCGAAAAATTAGGCCCTGCGCTTGGTTATTTCGAACAGAAACTGGAAAGCATGCAACGTGCGGCTTTTGAAAAAGTGTCTCGTGAAAACAAGACCAAATCCGATGCCTACATGGCTTCCAACAAAACCAAACCAGGCGTAGTGACTCTTCCAGGCGGTGTTCAATACCGCGTTGTCCAAACCGGTACCGGCGCCAAACCAACCGCAGCGGGTTCAGTCGTAGCCCATATGCGTGCGGTGTTGTCGAACGGCGGCCCGTTGTTCGATACGTTCACCAGCAGCCCCCTCTCGCCACCTACATTGAAAGTGTCCGAAATGCCTGTTGGCCTGCGTGAAGCCGTGTTGTTGATGCCTGTCGGTTCGCGTTGGGAAATCACCATTCCACCTGAAAAAGGTATTGGTAGTAAGGAAGTCCGTGCACCGGGCGGCCCTAACCAAGTGATGGTTTACGATTTGCAACTGGTTAACATCAAGTAAGAATCCAACGCGCTGGGAAACCAGCGCGTTTTTTTATGAGCAATTTTTCGCGAGCAATTTTAAGTCCCTGCGTCGGCATCTGTGCACTCGATGAGCAGGGCCTGTGCGAAGGCTGTCACCGCACCACCCATGAAATCGCATCATGGTCGCTTTATAGCGACGATCAGCGACTCCACATCATGGACACCGTCTTACCAAAGCGCGAATCGCAACGCGTGTGATTCGTGATTAATACGACAACTTTTCTTGATTCGCTTGCCGAAGTGCTGCATGACGTGGCAACGCCCCCGCAACAAACTCCCTGGAATTATCGCGAACTGATCGATTTGATCGACGAGAACGGCACGGTAATCCGTCCTGCAGCGGTATTGATCGGCGTGATCGAGCGAGCGACCGGACTGCATGTGATTTTGACTCGCCGTACCGAGGCTTTAAAGCACCATGCCGGCCAGATCAGTTTTCCCGGTGGTCGTATCGAAGAAAGCGATCACGACCCGGTCGCTGCCGCCGTACGCGAAGCAGAGGAAGAAATCGGATTGCTGCCCGAGCATATCCAGCCCTTGGGCTACCTTGATTCTTTCCTGACCATTACCGGTTTCCACGTGTATCCGGTGGTTGCGAAAGTGTCGGCGGATTTCATTCCGAAAGCAGACCCAAGCGAAGTGGACGAGATTTTCGAAGTGCCGCTGGAGTTCATGCTGAATCCCGACCACGCAAAACCCATCGAGATTGAATATCGTGGCAAGAATCGTACTATTATCGAGTTTCAGTACAAGCAATATCGTATTTGGGGGGCAACCGCCTCCATCCTGGTGAATTTCCGGAAGCGAATAGAGCAGGTGCGATCATGAACTGGAATACAATTGTCTCGGCAAAAGAACTCTCGGAGCATCTGAATAGTCCGGATTTGGTGATTGTGGATGCCCGTTATGTGCTGGCAGATGCCCAGGCCGGCGAACATGCCTGGCATAAACTGCATTTGCCCAATGCAACTTATGTCCATCTTGACCGTGATTTGTCGGACAAGAAAAAACCAGCCGCGTTCGGCCGGCATCCGATGCCCGATGCCGAGGCGTTTTGCCGAACCGTCATGCGTTGCGGCATCTCGCCGGGTTCCCAGGTCGTCGTGTACGACACCAATGATGGTGCGATGGCGGCCGCCAGATTCTGGTATTTGCTGCGCTTGCTGGGGCATCAAAAAGTTGCGGTACTCAATGGCGGATTTGCCCACTGGCTGGAAATGGGTTTGCCGGTCGACAATAAAATTCCGCATATCAAACCTTCCGTCTACCATGCGGAATACGATCAATCGCAACTCGTTGACGCCGAAACCGTAAGGGCGAATATCTCCAACCATAAATTTTTATTGATCGATGCGCGCGCCGCAGAGCGCTATCGCGGCGAGGTCGAACCAATCGACAAGCTCGCGGGACATATTCCAACTGCAGTGAATCACCCTTACAGCGTGAATCTGGACAACGACCGCTTTCGTTCTGCCGAAGCATTGCGGCTTGATTTTCTTGCGTTGCTCGATGGTCGTCCTGCATCGGATGCAATTTTGTATTGCGGCTCCGGAGTGACGGCTTGCCATAATTTACTGGCGATGGAAGCCGCGGGCCTGCATGGAGCGAGAGTATTCTCGCCGTCGTGGAGCGGTTGGATTGCCGATCCGGATCATTCAATCGAATAGTAAAAATTCAGTCACGACAAGTAAAAATCGATTGTTGTCGCATTGTCATAATTTGGTAGCGCCAATTAAGTAGCTTATGCAACGCCATACGGCGATTGACTACTTGGTTTCCGACGCCATGAATCTTGTAAAAATACTTTGCGCTGCATTGTTGTGGCTTGGCTTTTTGTGCGAGCCGGCAACAGCCCAGGACACGATACGGATCAATGGTTCCAATACATTGGGTGACCGCATGGTGCCCATACTTGTCGAAGGCTGGATGAAAAAAATCGGGTATGGAAATATTATTCGTACCCCCGCCAAGGGAGGCCGTATCAAAATCGGCGCCAGACGTGACGACGAAACCTTGATCGTTGAAATCAGCGGTAATGGAAGCCGTGCCGGATTTCAGGATCTCGTGACCGGCGGCACCGAGATTGCGATGATGTCGCGCGCACTGTCTGTACAGGAGATCGATGATGGCTGGCAACTCGGTAGCTTGAATTCACCCGATCAGGAGCACGTGATCGGGTTGCAGGCAATGACCGTAATCGTGCACCCGAGTAATCGGGTAACGGGTCTTGATATGATCCAGTTGTCGAAAATTATTGCCGGCCAGATCACCGATTGGCGGCAAGTGGGTGGAAAGCCGGGACCAATACGCTTGCATATCGCACGCCAGGGAACCGGGCTGGCGGAATTACAGGCGTCAATCCTGCCTGGTCGAGTCACAGCCGGAAATATCGAGCGACACGGCAATGCGAAGGCGATCAGAGCTACGGTTGCTGCTGATCCGAATTCGCTTGGTATCGATGAATTTTCAGTGGTGACCGACCGTTATCGCGTGCTCCCGATGCGTGTTGCCGGACGATTGATCCCTGCCGATCACCTGCACATCAAGGCGGAAGACTATCCATTGATGCGGCGTTTGTATTTTTATACCGGTCAAATCGTGACGGCGCTTGGACGCGGGTTTCTACTTTATGCAGAGTCCGATGAGGGGCAGCGATTGCTTGCCTCGCATGGGTACTTGAGTCTTGCCCCGATGCTGTTCGCCGAAACCGGCAGAAAAGATCTACCAACGGAATATTCGCAATGGACGGAGGGCGCTTCAAGACTGTCTTTTTCGTTCCGCTTCGGCAATGCGTTTTCGATATTCGACAGCCGGGGTGCACAAGATCTGGCACGCCTGAAAGATTTCATGCGCAGACCGGAAAACAAGAATCGCAAAGTCATCTTGGTCGGGCATTCCGACAAACAATCGTCGGCTTATATCGCAAGTTCGGTTAGTAACGAGTACGCCGATTTGGTGGCCACCGCGCTCACCGAGATAGGCATCAATCCGATGCGGGTTCGAGGCGTTGGCTATACATTGCCACTATCGTCTGCAGGCAATGCAGTCTATCGAAACCGAAGAGTTGAAATTTGGGTGCGGTGAACATTCAGGCGTAGCAAGGCAACCATGCTATTTTTTTAATTTGCTCATCAATGCATGCAGCGCGGTTTGCGTATCTTTCGAATACCAGCCTTCGATGAACATTTCCAGATCGGCATCGTTGAATGCATTCAATGCATTGACGATATCGGCGCGGGCAATTTTCCGGGTGGCCAGCATCGGTGTCGATGGCAAGGCGAGGGTGGCATCCAGCCAGACTTTCGCGGTCGCGACCACATGTGCGGGATCGCTCAATACATCTACCAGTCCGATTTCGTGTGCGTATGACGATTCGATCATGGCGCCTGCGACAATCAGGCGCTCGGCACGTTGTGAACCGACGACCCGACGCATCAAATATTGAATGGCTTCCGGTACAGCCAGGCCAACCTGGGTTTCGTTCAAGCCTATCCGGAATGGACCGTGTGCCATCACGCGATAATCGCAGCAAAGCGCCAGCACGCAGCCACCTGCCGGGTTGTGGCCAGCTATCGCGGCCACTACCGGGATCGGCGAATTTGCCAGTGCGCGGGCGGCATCGAAAAAGCGAGACCAGCATTTCAGCAACCCGGCTTTATCCAGTGTCATCAGATACGGAACATCCAGCCCGCCGGAAAAAACCTTTTCGCCACCCGACAAGATCAGAGCGCGAGCACCGTAAGTCGGCGCAGCCTGGACAGCGGCGACCAAGGCATCCAGTAATTCGAAATTCAATGCATTAACGGGCGGACGAGCCAGTTTTATTTCGTGAATAAAGCCGTGCTGGATAATCTCGATCATTGCCATTTTCTCAATTGGGGATGTTGACGTCGGGAGTCCAACGGTAACGCACAGTGTAAGTCAAAGTGGTTTCGCTGTCGGCAGCAATCGGCACATCGAAACTGACGGTTTGCGCGCCACGTTTCTCGAATGGAATCGTGCTTGAAACCATCTCCCAGCTGCTCCAGCGCGGCAGGCGTTCGGTTACCCGCACGGTGGTTGCCTGAGTCTTCGAATTGATCAGCTTGACGCTGATGCGTTCCACCATGGTGCGGCCATCGCGATCGATCTGGAAGTCTTCGCGGGTGCGGGTTGATTTCAGGTCAAACACATTGCCGATTTGCAGGGTGACATCCTGGTTGGCGGCAGTATGGTTGATGCTCGCTTCGCCCAGAAAATCCTTGCCATCGAACATGCGGACACGGCCGGCCGGCAAGGGCAGGCCTAAACCTGCGGTCTTGCTGTTTTTGAAACGCAGGGTGGCCAATACCGGTAATTCCTGGTCTTCACCTGCACCGTAGTTCGCATCGACGATCGGATACGGCGGCATCCACTCGCCCATGCTGTAATGGGTTTCATAGCGGCGCTCGCAAGCAATATTACTGGCCGGATTGACCAGTGGCAGGCGTTGCACGCTGCCTTGCGGCAAGGAACCGGCATTCGGCAGTTTGTATGCCTGATATTCGCCGGATGCCTGTGCATCGGGGGCACTGTCGGCGGCCATCATCGTTCTTTTTACTCTGGCACCAGTCACTTGAACCACTTCGGGGCCCGCAGATGTTGCACGATTGGGTTGTCCGGCGACCAGGGTCAGCATCACGTTATTGAAATCGGCACCGGAGCGATTCACCACCATCGCGGCGCCTTCGATATCCATCTTGCACTCTTTGCCAAAGCCGCTGGCATTGACCAGATATTCCGCACGCCAAGCCAAACCGGAAGTCGCATACGACAACGCGAAATTTTCGCGACCGGCATTCGGATTGCTGATGCTCCAGCGCATCGTGGGTTCATTCACGACGCCATCGGGCATGCGCGGCAATTCAAAACTGGCATAACTAGAAAGCACCTTGATGCGGCCATCGGCGAGTTTCAAGGTCAGGCCATTGCCGGCAGACATTAATTGACCTGTATAGGTTTGACGATCGTTGCCGACAGCTTGTTCGACGGTCACCGTTTGCCCCAGTGCGCGGCGGAGTAATTCGTCTTGTCCAGCAATCGCGAAATCAAAACGCTGGCCGCGAACTTTCGCGTTGCCATCCGGGCGCAGCACCAGCGAGCTGGAATCCATTCCGCGTGGCAAGCCACCGAGTGACACTTCGTTATCGCCGGATTTGAGATCGAAACCGATTTTCCGTTCGAACAACGCGAAACCCGACCCCCCGGAACTTGCTTCCGATTGCGCGACCGAATCGTAGTCGCCACTGTAAATGGTCAGGGAACTGTCGGCAGCTTGGCTTGTGTTGCTCATAAGTGTGAGACCCAGGGTTATGGATGCGGCAATAAAATTCGTTTTCATAAACACTCCGTTCGCGGATAAAAGTATCATAGGCCCATGAACGGACGACAACTTCATTTGGGTCTATTGGTATTGGGGCTTGCTTCAGCTTCGGTTGCAAGTCTTGCTGATACTGCGACGAAACCCTTGCGGAAAAAAATTCCCCAGGCATGCGTGCCGGTCATTCAACAGGCCTGGATACGCAGCGCGCCACCGAATTCAAAAACGATGGCCGGATTTTTGGTAATCAAGAATCCATGCACGGCCACTATCAAAATTGTCGATGTCGAAAGCAGGGATTTCGGGATGCCGATGATTCACCGTTCGGTAGTTGAAAACGGTGTCAGCAAAATGCGGGCTCCCGGTGTTCTTGAAATCAAACCCGGCGCATCGTTGAAATTTGAAGCGGGTGGTTTGCATCTGATGTTGATGCAACCTTTGCGAAGCTTGAAAGAAGGCGATAAAGCAGGCGTACGCCTGATATTGGCTGATGGTAGGCGCGTGTATTCGGAGTTTCCGATTCGGCGGGAAGCGCCGACAAAATAATCTCCCTCTCCCGTGTGAGAGGGAAGTACAATCAATTCCTGCAGGCGCTCAAAACATTTTCCGGTAATGGCACCGTGTTACCACTGGCCGCACTGACCCACACCATGACCGTGTGTCCATCGGCGTAAAGAATTTCCGCGTCTGAAGTCGAGGTAATGCGATGTGCGAGTTTCAGGCTTTTCGTGCCGATGTGCTCGCACAATAATTCAACGTGAATTTTTTCCGGCCAGGAAATCGGTTTTTTATAATTGTTTTGAATCGCGGCCAGAATCGGCGCGCAATCGGCATCGGCCCAATTTTCGACCAGTGATCTGAACCATTGCACGCGGGCTTCTTCGATGAAACGCAGATAGCCGGTGTTGTTCACATGGTTGAATGCATCCAGATCGCCCCAGCGGATATCTATTTCGATTTTATAGAGCGATTTCATGCGGACTTTTTCCGTTTGACGGCTTTTTCAGTCGGCATGTCCAGCATTTTCGCGAGGAAACGGCCGGTGTGCGAGACAGGATTTTGTGCGACATCTTCCGGCGTGCCTTGCGCAATGATTTGACCGCCGCGATGTCCGCCTTCGGGGCCGAGATCGATAATCCAGTCTGCGGTTTTGATCACATCGAGATTATGTTCGATCACGACAATCGTATTGCCGTCGTCGCGCAGTTTATGCAGCACGGCGAGCAGATGTTCGATGTCGTGGAAATGCAGGCCGGTGGTCGGTTCATCGAGAATATAAAGCGTCTGTCCGGTATCGCGGCGCGATAATTCTTTTGACAGTTTTACCCGTTGCGCTTCGCCGCCCGACAGCGTGGTCGCACTTTGGCCGAGCTTGATGTAACTCAGGCCGACATCCATCAGTGTTTCCAGTTTTCTTGCCAATGTCGGCACCGGCTCGAATAGTTTGAGCGCGTCTTCGACCGTCATTTGCAGGATGTCGTGGACGTTGTAGCCCTTGTACAGAATTTCCAGCGTTTCGCGGTTGTAGCGTTTGCCGTGGCAGACATCGCAAGGCACATACACGTCCGGCAGGAAATGCATTTCGACCTTGATCAAACCGTCGCCCTGGCAGGCTTCGCAGCGACCACCGCGGACATTGAAACTAAAACGTCCCGGCGAGTAACCACGTGCACGCGCTTCCGGAACTTGCGCGAACAATTCACGCAGTGGCGTGAACAAACCGGTGTAGGTTGCCGGATTCGAGCGCGGCGTGCGGCCAATCGGCGATTGGTCGATATCGACTACTTTATCGAACAGTTCGATGCCATGAACCTCGCGATAAGGCGAAATGGTATGAGATGCACCGTTCAATTCATTGGCGGCGATGTGGTACAGCGTGTCGTTGATCAACGTCGATTTTCCGGAGCCGGAAACGCCGGTGATTGCCACGAATAAACCGGCGGGTATTTCGAGGTCGACGTTCTTCAGGTTGTTGCCGGTGGCGCCGAGTAATTTCAGTGAATTATTCGCTTTTGCCTTGTGGCGTTTCTTTGGAATTTCGATCCGCATTTTTCCGGATAAATAAGCACCGGTCAGCGAGCGCGGTGCCTTCAGGATATCGGCCAGCTTTCCTTGCGCGATGATTTCGCCACCATGCACACCGGCACCGGGGCCAATGTCGACTATGTGATCGGCCAGACGAATCGCGTCTTCATCATGCTCGACCACGATCACGGTATTGCCCATGTCACGCAGTCGCGTCAGCGTGCCGAGCAGGCGCTCGTTGTCGCGTTGGTGCAAGCCAATCGAAGGTTCATCGAGCACGTACATTACACCGACCAGACCAGCACCGATTTGCGATGCCAGACGAATACGTTGTGCTTCACCGCCGGACAGCGAATCGGCCTTGCGCTCGAGTGTCAAATAATCCAGGCCCACATCCATCAGGAAACGAAGGCGATCGTGGATTTCCTTGACGATTTTGACCGCGATTTCGCCGCGCCAACCACTCAATTTCAATTGCGAAAAGAAAGCGATCGTTTCATCGATCGGCCAGCGGGTAATTTCCGACAAAGTTATATTTGCGACGGTGACGCTGCGGGCGGCCTTGTTCAAGCGCGCGCCGTTACAGGTCGGGCAGGGTTGCACGCTGATGAATTTCGCAAGCTCTTCCTTGACTGCCTGCGATTCGGTTTCGCGGTAACGGCGATCGAGATTTGGAACGATACCTTCGAATTTATGTTTGCGCTGCGTGCGACCACCGGATTCGGTCAAATAGGTAAACGAAATGATTTCTTCGCCGCTGCCGAACAAGATGGCATCGCGAATCTTTTCCGACAGCTTTTGCCATGGTGTATCGACATCGAACGCGTAATGCTTCGCCAGCGACGCAATCAGCTGGAAATAATAGGCGTTGCGGCGATCCCAGCCCCGCACGGCACCGGCGGCAAGACTTAATTCCGGATGCACCACGACGCGGCCTGGGTCGAAGAAGTCCTTGATGCCCAGGCCATCGCAAGACGGACATGCACCCATCGGCGAGTTAAACGAAAACAGCCGCGGCTCGAGTTCCGGCAGCGAGAAATCGCAGACCGGGCAGGAGAATTTCGAAGAGAACAGAATCGGTGCCGATTTATCGTTATCGATTTCCATTACCGCAGCCATGCCGTCGCCGAGCTTCAACGCAGTTTCAAAACTTTCGGCCAGACGCTGTTTCATGTCGGGACGTGGCTTGAAGCGGTCAATAACGGCTTCAATCGTATGTTTGTTGCGCAAGCCGAGTGCCGGGACCTGGTCGATTTCGTAAAGCGCGCCGTTCACGCGCACGCGCACAAAACCCTGGGCGCGCAATTGTTCGAATATTTGTACGTGCTCGCCCTTGCGCTCGCGAATCACTGGAGCCAGTAGCATCAAGCGGGTGTCTTCAGGCAATGCCAGTACGGTATCCACCATCTGGCTGACGGTCTGTGCTTCCAGAGGGAAGCCGTGATCCGGGCATTTCGGCGAGCCGACCCGGGCGTACAGCAGGCGCAGGTAATCGTAAATTTCGGTAATGGTGCCGACGGTCGAACGCGGGTTATGCGAAGTGGACTTCTGCTCGATCGAAATGGCTGGCGACAGGCCTTCGATATGGTCGACGTCGGGTTTTTCCATTACCGACAGGAATTGCCGGGCGTAGGCCGACAGCGATTCGACATAACGGCGCTGACCCTCGGCATAGATCGTATCGAAGGCCAGCGAGCTTTTGCCCGAGCCCGACAGGCCGGTAATGACAATCAGCTTGTCGCGCGGCAGGTCGATATCGATATTTTTCAGATTGTGGGTACGGGCACCGCGAATGCTGATCTTGTCCATGCGCCTAACGGGTTTGGGGGAACACATTAGTTTAGCAGTTCGGCGTATTGATCTTGTGACTCTCGTCTGACCCTTGAGCAGGGGCCGGAACGGGTGGTTTTTGCGATAAAAGCCTCATTTTTGCCGTGAGGAGGCCTAAAAGGGCCTATATCTGACCACCATTCATGCTCGTTTTTCACACGAAGCTATTGAAATGAAAGGTTTTTTGGCCCATAATTCCGCTCCTGTCTGTGACCTCAGGCAGGTGTTTCCAAAATAACTACAGAGGAATTCCGGTCATGTACGCAGTTGTAATCACTGGCGGTAAACAATACCGCGTTATGAAAGGCGAAAGACTTCGCGTTGAAAAACTCGATGTCGAAGCAG
>JBOHYG010000148.1:0-1170 GCA_050737875.1 Arenimonas sp.
CGCAAGAAGCCGCACGTGAACGTCGGCACGATTGGTCACGTGGATCATGGTAAGACGACGCTGACGGCGGCGCTGACCAAGATTGGTGCAGAACGCTTTGGTGGTGAGTTCAAGGCGTATGACGCCATTGACGCGGCGCCGGAAGAAAAAGCCCGTGGTATCACGATTTCGACCGCCCACGTGGAATACGAATCGGCCAACCGCCATTACGCCCACGTTGACTGCCCAGGCCATGCTGACTACGTCAAGAACATGATCACCGGTGCAGCGCAGATGGACGGCGCGATTCTGGTGTGCTCGGCCGCTGACGGCCCGATGCCACAAACCCGCGAACACATCCTGCTTTCACGCCAAGTCGGCGTGCCACACATTGTGGTCTACATGAACAAAGCCGACATGGTCGACGACGCCGAGTTGTTGGAACTGGTCGAAATGGAAATTCGTGAATTGCTGAGCAAGTACGACTTCCCGGGCGACGATACCCCGATCATCACCGGTTCGGCCCGTTTGGCGCTGGAAGGCGACCAATCGGAAATCGGCGTGCCATCGATCATCAAATTGGTCGAAGCGCTCGATACCTTTATCCCAGAGCCAATGCGCGATGTGGAAAAAGCGTTCCTGATGCCAGTGGAAGACGTGTTCTCGATCTCCGGTCGCGGTACGGTTGTTACCGGCCGTATTGAACGCGGCATCATCAAGGTCGGCGAAGAAATCGAAATCGTCGGTATCCGTCCTACGCAAAAAACCACCGTTACCGGTGTGGAAATGTTCCGCAAGTTGCTGGACCAAGGCCAGGCAGGCGACAACGCCGGCTTGTTGCTGCGCGGTACCAAGCGTGACGATGTGGAACGTGGCCAAGTGTTGGCCAAGCCAGGTTCGATCAACCCGCACACCGACTTTGAAGCCGAAGTGTACGTGTTGTCGAAAGACGAAGGTGGCCGTCATACGCCGTTCTTCAAAGGCTACCGTCCACAGTTCTATTTCCGCACGACCGACGTAACCGGCGCTTGCCAGTTGCCGGAAGGCGTGGAAATGGTGATGCCGGGTGACAACGTGAAGATGGTGGTGAGCTTGATTGCTCCGGTCGCGATGGACGAAGGTCTGCGTTTTGCTATTCGTGAAGGTGGCCGTACCGTCGGCGCCGGCGTGGTAGCCAAGATCATCAAGTAA
>JBOHYG010000149.1:0-1310 GCA_050737875.1 Arenimonas sp.
ATATAGGTGTGCTTGCCTGGCTCGACTTGCGCGAGGATATAGGTGCCGCTCTTCAATTTGCCGAGTTCGACTTCACCTTCACGCACTTTGAAACTCACGGCGCTGCCGGCAAAACGGTTGGCGCGGAAAAACACGACCAGGCCCTTGCCGTTTTCAGGCTTGCCAACGACGTCCAGCACGGCCTGTGGAATCGAGGAGGTCGCCTCAACGGCTGGTGCAGGAGCTGCTTCTGGTGCTGCAGCCGCAACGGTTTCTTCGCTGGTTGGCGCAGCCGCTTGCGGGGCTTCCTGGGCAATCGATGCAGTGGTAACGGCGAGGCCGACGATTAATACGGCAGCGAGAGGTGCGTGTAATTTCATTGTGAATCTCCGATAGTGGGTGTTGCGGAATTTGCCGGTGGCGTTGTGTCATCGATAATTGGTTGGGTTGCAGAAACTGTAGATGATGGATTGCTGTCCAGCACTGGACTTGCCTGCAAATCGACGCTTGTTTCGGCGGCTACCAGCGCTTGCACCAGGGTGTTTGCCGGCATTTCAATCTCGCCGCCATGGATGAACGCGGCGAACATGCCAATAGCGAACGACGCACCCATGGCTACGTTAGTGGCGTCTTTCCCTTGATACGGCTGGAACGAGCGCATCCGGATTTTTTGACCATGGAGATCGATGTAGCGAATGGCAAGCAGCAATTCTCCCGCTTTTCCAAAAACCGATGATTTCTGGGCATGAATGATTTCGCCGGTGGCTGGAGTTCCGGCCGGAATTACGACTACGCCATTGATAACCAGATCCTCGGACACTTTTAGCTGGAACTGACTTCCGATCACCGCAGTCTTCGAGCTGATCGCCGTATCCAAAGTAAAACGAATCGGTGTTTTCAAGGGAATGATGGAGGCATGCACGGTGGCGCTGGTCTCCAGCGCGATAACGGGTGCCTGCGCAATCGTATTTTGAACTTCGGGCAAAACGGCTTGTTGGGGTGTGGCAGGTGTTTGCGCAAATGCATGGGACACAAGCCCCAGCGTCAGCATCGTGACGAGTAATCGCATTGGAAGAATTGCCGGTGATTATTTTCCGAAATTATACCGAAACAGGAAAATTTAAGTCGTTCTGGATGTCAACAAACGTCACAATTCATGCATGTGAAATTCGTGTGGTGGCTGGTCTCGGAAATTGTGTGCGCTGTGCCACAAGAAAGTGATTGCAGGTTGACAGCACCAGTGATGCAGTGATTATTTTTTTTATCACTTCATTTTTGTGTTGGAGGCCGAAAAACATTTCCGATTGGTTTGTCGTAGGACCGACGGAAGT
>JBOHYG010000150.1:0-33231 GCA_050737875.1 Arenimonas sp.
CTACCTTGCAGTTGGCAGTGAGGATTGGCTGCACACCTTGAAGCGCGATCCCAAGTTGCAGCGCGCCTGCGAACAATTTTATTTCCATAAAAATTCTTTCTCGCCGGAAAAAAGCCTGCGCTGTGTCAGAAACATTCTCGATAGTCTCGATATCAACAAAGATTATGGCTTGGTGCACCAACTTGAACTGATTCCGGAACCAGCCAGCCTGGCATTTGCAGGCTTTGATCGCTATCAGAGGCCGTTATGGATGCAATCCGGTGCCGCGCTTGCCTGGAAACACATGCAAAAGGCAGCTCGGCTTGAAAGCATCATGCTTGATGCGATTTCCGGTTACCGCGGCCACGCCTATCAATACGGCATCTTCAAGCGGAAACTCGCGCGCGGCCAAACCGTTCCGGAAATTCTCAAGGTCAATGCTGCGCCCGGCTATTCGGAACACCATAACGGCCGCGCGATCGACATCGGTACGACCAACGAGCCACCAGCCGAAGAAACTTTCGAAAACACGGCGGCGTTTGCGTGGCTAATGAAACATGCAGGCGATTTCGGATTCAGGCTCAGCTATCCGCGCAACAATCCGCACGATATCAACTACGAGCCCTGGCACTGGTATTTCGCGTAGGAGCGACGGAAGTCGCGATATACACGCTGAGTATCGCGACTTCTGTCGCTCCTACAAATCAATCCTGCGAACGTTTCACCTTGGGTTTTGCTTCAGTCTCGGCATCGACGATCCGCCAACAATACATCGCGGCAAGCGTGCGATAAGGCGCCCATTTTTCGCCGCGCAGGATTAATTCCTTCGGCGTTGGCATGCCTTCCAGTTTGTCGAGTATCTGTGCACCCTTGCGGACACCCAGATCGTCCACCGGCAATACATCCGGCCGCCCCAGGCGAAACATCAACATCATTTCCACAGTCCAGCGACCGATACCGCGCACGGCAACCAGTTTTTCGATGATTTCGTCATTCGACAGCGAAGAAAATTTAGCGGCACGGGGTATCTCACCCAACGCATCCCGTGCCGCAAGATCGCGCAAAGCACGGGTCTTGTTGCCTGATACGCCACAGGCCCGCAAATGCTCGTCCTGCACTTTTGTCAGTGATTTGGCATTGATTTTTTTCGAGCCGATCGCCTTTTCGACTCGACCGACGATGGTTGCTGCGGCTTTGCCTGAAAGTTGCTGATACAAAATGGAACGCGCCAGTGAATCGACCGTATCGAAACTGCGATCCCAGCCATCGATTTCCAGCACGCCAATTTTCGCTATCCAGCGGCCAAGTTTCTTGTCGCGTTTGGACAAATGCGCCACTGCGGCATCGATATCAAACCCGCGCGGATGCTTTGCCATCAGTCTTCCTTAAATCTCGCGAAGTTTACCGCTATCAACAACCAGGCCAGTATCAATGCCGTACCGCCATATGGAACCAGCTTCGTGGAAGTTTGCCACAAGGCGGCGGAAGCCAGGCTGCCACTGAACAGCAAAATACCCGACAACATCACGATGCAGGCAATGGCGTTGGATCTGGTGATCGATACCCGCACCAGCACGATCAGCGACAAACCATGTGCGAACGCGAAATAACTGGCGAGCATTAATCGACGCTGCACATCCGCTTCAAGGCCGTGGCTTGCGTAGGCAGACAAGGCGACGGAGATAGCGCAGACAAGAGCTGCGATGGATGCCACATAGCGTTGCCAGGCGTATTTCATGGTTTGGACAGTAATTGTTGGCGGCCAAGCAAAAGCTTGGCTGCGGTTTCATTGGGCAGCAGGAACTGGCGTGATTGAAAACGCCGATTCAACTCTTCGCTGTATTTTTTTTGTGCACTGATTTGAGTTTCGATTTGCTGTTCGTCCGTTTTTTTACCGGCAAGAAAAGCACGTGCCTGCTGCTCGTCAAAACGGGTGTTCATTCGAATGGAAACTCGCGCCTGGTCACGCCAGGCAGAGACGACGACGATGAAACCATCGAACCCGTGAAATTCAAGTTCGCGTTCCGGCGTTTTTGATGAATCAACTTGCTGCAACTCGTCAAATGCAAGCGCTTGCAATACTCCAGCCAGGTCATCGCCATTCTGGCGGAATTGCCGGTCATGCGAGCCGCCTTCTAGTACCGCGAAATGGTCGCTATCCCTGAGCAGTTTAAACTCGGGGCCGGTCGAAGACTTCACGACTACATGGCTGATGCGGGCAAGTGGTACATCGATTATTTCCCGTTGCAACCAGTCATCGGGATTTTTGCTCAATGCAACAGCACGGTCGAGCCGCCAGCTTTGCGGATCATTCGCCAGGCGCGCATAGGATTTCTGATTCATCAAATCCAGCTTGCCGAACAATATCGACTGCCTGCGGTCCGGATATTGCAACTGAAGCTCTACGCCTTGTGCATCCGGATCGCTTAAGTCTTCCAGACCCAGATATTGATAGCGCTCCGGCCGTTTCGTTTTGGCTTCCTCGAGACGTGCCTTGGCCAATGAATCGAGCAGATCGGCAATTTTTTTCGGATCCGCCGGCCAATTTCGTTCAAGCACCCACCATGCTGATCCGCTCCTGGAAAGCTTCACGGCAACTTTGTTTTCCGCAACCAGCAGGTGTATTGCCTGCAGCTGTTTTTGCCGGCTGGAAAACTCCGGAAGCAATCGTTTTTCCGGCTGCTGCAAACCGGTATTTTCCCGGCATCCGCCAATCAGCAGCAAAAACAAGACAGCGATGAAGCGGAAATAACCCATATCGAATCAGGCGTTACCCATTGCACGACGGCGCATAATGCGGCGCAAGCCCACCATCAGGGCAAAAAATGCCACCAGTGAAGGCATCAGGAAAATATTGATCAGCTTCAGTCGAGTGACCAACTTTTGAATGTCCTTGTTCAACTGAAGTTGCACTTGCCTGAGCTCATTGCGAATTTGCGATTTTTGTTTCAGGTATTTTGCAATGTCGGCCTTTTGTGCAGGCGTCAGATTGTCGGCATTGGCCGCAGGACCGCGCCCCTGAATCTGCGACAGTTGCTGGTTCAGGTTTTCAAGATCGGATTGCAACTGGTTCTGCTTGTCGTGATACCGCAATTCGGCACTACGCTGGATTTTTTCGATTCGCTCGAATGGCCTGGATGAAACCGTACGCGTACGTAACGAAATCAGGTTCGAGTCGCCCGCCAGGTTGTCGACCAGATTGATCGCGAAATCACCGTTGTTGGCGATATCGTTGAACACCGATGAGCCGAGCAGATTCTGTTCTATCACCCACATCCGGTCAGTCAGCAAATCGGTGTCGGTCACCACCACTATTTGAGCGGGCTTTTTGCTGGTCATTATCTGGTTCGGCGCCGATTTTTCCGCAAAAGCAGATCTCAGATTTCCGCTGAATCGCGCCGCCAGCACGAAAGCCTCGCCACTCGGCTTGAAATTCTTGCGTAAGATTTCCGGCGATGCTTCCGCCGATTTCACGGTACGTGAATCTACCAGCTGCGAGCTCGTCGAACTTTGCACCAGTGGCTCGAGCTTCAGCGGTGACTGTTCCGTTGCATTCACGGTACCGGCACTGGAGAAATTCAGTTTCTCAAGATCAGCCGCGACCACATCCTTGTTATTGAGATAGTCCTTCGAAAGCCCCAGTACTTCAAGGTGGTATTGCGGCACTTCGTTGGCTTCTCCGACCTGCAGGGCATTTTGACTATCGAGTACCACCATGCGCGGATCGTATTCGATGCCCCAGGCTTTGAACAAAGGCCCCAAATCGGAAGTACTGGTCATTGCCGTGCCATCCGGCATGAAGGCATTCACGGAATCGGATTCCGCATTCGGATCGACATAGATCAGCAAGCGGCCACCGCGTAGAACAAATTGGTCAATGGCATACAAAGTAGGTTCGGGAATATTCTTTGGATGCACCAGCATCAGCACATCGACGTCATCGCCGATCGACGCAGGATCCGGCTGCAGGCGGCGCATTTCATAACGCTCTGACAATTTCCTGTCCACCACCCAGCCCAGGCTTGGTTGACCGGTCATCGCATTGATGCTCGGCCCAGTCAACAAACTGCTTAACACGGCCAACACCGGTTGTTTATCGACACTGAGGTTGCTCAATAATTTTGCCAAATCGTATTCGAGGAACGCTTCCTTGCTCGGATCGATAAACGGCATCAATACCGTCTTGTCGGTACTGCTGGTGCCGACCAGGCCAAAATAAAAACCTGCACCTGAATTACCGAGTGGAATACTCTGCAGCCCGGTCGCCATCGCCGCATCTTCTGCTTCGGAAAAAGGTTCGGGATCTATTTCCTGGAAAACGATTTTCCCGTTCGATTTTTCGGCAATGCTCTCGAGCAACTCGCGAACCCGCTGCGAGTAAACCCTGAACTGCGGCAGCTCCCGGGCAGCCGTTTCCGAATAATACAACTTGAGCATGATGGGTTCATCGATGGACTCGATGATCTTCAACGTGCCGTCCGACAATGTATGCAAGCGGTTCTTGGTCAAATCAAACGAAATTCCCTTGAACAAATGCGAGCTCGCGAACAATGCCAATACGGTCAGCAACGCCAACAGGGGCAACGCAAGATATTTCGAATAGGGAAGCTTTTTCATCAACATGTCAGCCTCCCTTTTTCAGGTTGATGATGATCACGGTAGCCATCAGCCAGGCCACGCTGTTGATCAGGAAAAAGGCGACGTCGCGCAATTCGAGGATGCCGCGGGTAATCGAATTGAAATGCGTGAAGAAACTCATGCCGGCAATCCCATCGACGATGGTTTGGTTAAACAGTGATTGCACTCCGGACAACACGATGGAATAACCGGCGAGCAGGAATACCAGGCACACCGCCAAACTGATGATGAATGCCATGACCTGGCTCCGGGTGGATGCCGAAATCGCACTACCGATTGCAAGAAAGGTTCCCGCCAGCAACCAGCTGCCGATGTAACTGGCCAGAATCACGCCATGATCGGGATCACCAAGCCAGGTAACCGTCACCCACATCGGAAACGTCAATAACAGCGCAAATGCGATCAGGGTCCATGCGGCCAGGTATTTCGCGAGTACCGCCTGCCATACCGTCACCGGCAGTGTCAGCAGCAATTCGATGCTGCCGCTTTTGCGTTCCTCTGCCCAGGAACGCATCGCCAATGCAGGTACGAGCAACAGGTACATCCACGGATGAAACAGGAAGAATGCCTGCAGATCCGCCTGCCCGGCCTGGAAAAAATTTCCCAGGTAAAAAGTAAAAGCCGACATCATGATCAGGAAGATAACGATGAACACCGCTGCCAACGGCGTGGCGAAATAACTGCGCAACTCGCGACGGTAAATGGCAATCATCGGACTCATGCTTTCACCTCGGGCATCGTGATGCTGCGAAAGACTTCGTCGAGCCGTCCGCGTTCGATTCGCAAATCCGTGAATGCCACATGGCGTTGGCGCAACCGATCGGCGATAGCCTCGTCGGTTCGCGCTTTGGTTTTCGTGAAAATATACAGACGGCCATCGATCGCATTTTGTTCGAAACCAGTCACGCCCGGCATGCCATCCAGTGCTGCGCGCGCCGAAATGCTGTCGGTGACATGAATCGACACTGCGCGGTCGTATCGCGATTTGGCCAGCAATTCTGCAGGTGTTGCATCTGCAAGTATCTTTCCATTCGCGATGATGATCACGCGAGTGCACAAGGCTTCCACTTCTTCGAGAATATGGGTCGATAGCAAAACCGTGCGTTCCCTGGCCAGTTCGCGTATCAGCCCGCGCACTTCATGCTTCTGGTTGGGATCAAGACCATCAGTGGGCTCATCGAGAATCAAGGCCGAAGGCTCGTGCAAAATGGCTGCAGCCAATCCGACCCGTCGTTTAAAACCTTTCGACAGGGTTTCAATCGTTTGATTGGCCACCCCCCTTAAACTCAATCTGTCGAGCGTGATATTGATCCGACTCAGTTGTGCGGCCTTATCCATACCACGCGCGCGCGCAACGAAGCGCAGGAATTCTTCGGTAGTCAACTCGCCGTACAGCGGCGCGCCTTCAGGCAGGTAGCCAAGACATTTTTTCGCGGCTATCGGTTCATTGGCCAAATCATGGCCATAGATAGTCGCACTGCCGGATGTTGGAATCAGAAAGCCGGTGATCATTCTCATCGTGCTGGATTTGCCCGCACCGTTTGGTCCGAGCAATCCCAAAACTTCGCCGGGCTTCGCCTTGAAACTGATGTTGTCGACTGCGAGCAGTGGCCCGTAGTATTTGCGTAGATTCGCCGCTTCAATCATTAGACAAGTCTCTGTGTTTGACCACACCAAACCAATGATAGCCGTTAACCAGCTCCGGAAAAATGGCAAAAAAAAAGCGGGCTCTAGGCCCGCTTTCTTCGGAACGATTATTTAATCGGCCAATATACGATGTATTGTGATGTCGTTTCGTTTTGGGTATCGATGCCGTTTAGGTAGTCGTCAAATGCACGATCGGTCGGCGCATAGCCGTGCGCCAACGCGTAGGCGCGCACCATATCGCGCACCATCACCAGACTCAATGCAGAACCGGTGAACTTGGTATTGACAGTTTTGACGGCCGGATAGAATTCCGCTTTTACCGGACCTTCAACTTTAATATTCAGTTTTTCGGTCGCGGCAACCACAGGCGCAGGTGCGGTAGGTATTGCGGCAGCTTCCTCGCCTTCAGCGGCCGGTGCTGCAGGGGTTTCAGTTGCAGGAGCTGGTCCGCCGGCCTTGCGCACTGGCACTACGATATCGAAACCATAGGCGGCCGAAGTGTACTCGGTGGTGACGATGCGCATTGGACCGGCCGAAACCAGACCATTGGCGTCCATCACTTTCTTGACCCAACCCATTTGGTTGTTCATCGCAAGGATGACTTCGTTATTCGCACGCTTGGCTTCGGTTGGTACCACGAGCACGTTTTGCGCAGGCACTTCACTGACGTTGAAAGCTTCCGAGTGCAACGAGTAGTCGTATTTTGGAATGCTCACCAGCAAGGCGTTCAACTTTTGCAGGCCGGATTTCATTTCATCGCCGACGTTGCGGTTAACGTACATGCCGGCATAACGGCCAAACAGGTTCCAGCCGTAATCGACTGTGTACTGCTGCGTTACGCGCAGATTCTTGGTGTTGACGGTAATGTTCTTGCTCTTGGCGACCACAGGCTCGATGGTAATTGCCATCGTCTTGTTACTGCCGATTGAATTGGTATCAAGCTTGTATACGACTTTCTTGCCTGGTTCTTGCGCAGACAAAGTCCAGGTACCAGCGCCTACCACTTGCTTGCTGGAATCATATTTCAAGGTGGAACCAATCTTGCCGGTATCGGGGCTGATATCGACTTTCATTTTCTGGTCATAGCTCAACAGCGGATTCCAATCCCTGAAATGATGGAAACCGTTGACCACGTCATACACGGTATTGGCAGGACGGTTGGTCTCGATGCTATAGGTCAACACGCGTTTAGCGGGCAGAAACAAGGCAATTACTAAAAACAGCACTACCACCATGGCGGCTGCAATTAAAAACTCAATAAGTCGGGTCATTCGTGGGCTCTCCAAGCACGCCTGGTCCGGGACTTGAACGCCCGTCAGGAACGCGGAGGATATCAGGTCACGGGCCCGCTCGTCACGGGTCCCGCCAGAGCCCTATGTTTTCCAATATGTAGTCCACATTTTTCGTGACTACTTGTTGTTATTTAGACGAGTTTCAGTTCAAAAGCTTTCAAAACTGCGCGCGTGCGGTCGCGTACCCCCAGCTTGGAAAGAATATTGGAGACATGGTTTTTGACCGTGCCTTCTGCAACCCCAAGTGAATTGGCCACTTCCTTGTTCGAGAAACCACCGGCCATCAGGCGCAAAATCTCGGTTTCGCGTTCAGTCAGCGGATCAGGTTGCTCGAGACTGACGAATTCATTATTCATGCCTTCCAGCCCGGAAAGCAGTCTCTGGGTAACCGCTGGCTGCACCAGAGAGCCGCCGGTCGCAACCGCTTGAATGGCAGTCACCAGCTGGTCAAGCGAGACATCTTTGAGCAAATAGCCCTTAGCACCGTACTTGATACCTGCGAGCACCAATTGATCGTCATCGAAAGTCGTCAGGATGATGGTGGGCGGCAGCGCGTTGGCTTTTGACAATGCCTGCAACGCATCCAGACCCGACATTACCGGCATCCGCATGTCCATCAGGACTACATCGGGTTTGACCAATGGAATCTGTTCAACGGCTTGTTTGCCGTCGCTGGCTTCTGCCACCACTTCGATGCCATCGGCCAGCTCTAAAAGCGAGCGCACACCTTGTCTTACCAAGGTTTGATCATCGACCAGAAATACGCGAATCATGGGGTTTCCTTTGTAGGTAGCTTTGCCGTCAAGCTTAATCCTTGACCTGAGGTGTTGATAATATCGAGTTGCCCGCCAAATTCCGACAGCCTTTCACACATGCCTCGCAGGCCATTTCCCTGCGTCAGGTTGGTGGCGCCGCGGCCATTGTCGCGCGCATGTAATTCGATGTGATCCTTGTTTTTGTGCAAACGAAGCCAAAGTTCATCGGCACCGGAATGACGCACTGTATTGGTAATGATTTCCTGCGCGCAGCGTAACAGCACATGCGCACGATCCGGGTCATCCAATTGCAATGTATCGGGTAATTCCAGATTGATCTTCAGCGCAGTGACACCATCGACAAGGCTGTTAAATGCGGTTTTCAGATCGATACCGCCTTCTTCGCGCATTTCGCTGACCGCTTCGCGGACATCGGTCAACAGCAACTTCGCCAGCGTGTGGCTTTGTTTGACGTGATCGTGCGCCTTGCCTTCGGTCAGATGGCCTGCAACTTCCAGATTCAAGCTCAAGGCGGTCAGGTGATGCCCAAGCAAATCATGCAGTTCGCGCGAGATTCTCAAGCGCTCGCTCATTCGCGAGCTTTCCGACAAAAGTACCCGGGTGGCGCGCAATTCGGCATTCAAACGGCGTTGTTCTTCCCTGGCCTGCGCCTGCTGCCTGGCGACCAAACCGGTCATGAAAGTAAAACTTGAATACCCAATGTACAAAGCGGTCTGCAAGATGGCGGCAATCGGCGTAAATCCCTGCCCTTTGATGAAAACCGGTACTAGCGCCACATGCTGCAGGATCAACCAGGCAACTGCTGCGCTAATGGGCATCAGCCAAGGAATAACTCCGGCCACGATCATCAGCAAAATGCCGCCAAGACCGGTTCCAGTCAGCTGGCTGACGGCAATCGCCGCAAAAGTCATGACTGCCAACAGAACAATGTCGTACCAGCGCGGCTTTCTGGCGCCCAGATCGTGGGTTACCAGCCAGTAAGCCAGACCAAAAGCGAAATAGGCCACCGTCGAGCCGACCATATCGGGCTTTGACAGCAGCGTTTCCTCGACTTCGGCGACCGGGAAATACCAGCTGTTCAACACGAGCGGTATACCAACCATCGCCCAGGTGAACAAACCGGCGTATCTCAGTAGTTGGGTATGGTTCAGTTTATTAAGCATTTCATCATCATAGGCGGGAATGAGGTAAAACATGCGGCCCGAAAGTCACGAACCGCATTTTATTGTCTATCCATAACTCAAGTTTAACTTTTTACAAGCATCGCGGTGGCGCGCTTCACGTGCGATAATCCCACCCCGTTGGCGGCGCTTGGCAGCCGTTTTGGAGTTGAATGAATGTCCATTGTTATCCGCGACGTGCGTGAGCACGAGCTGGATTCTGTCCTAGCCATGAACAATGCCGCAGGCACCGGCATTCTGCCGATGGATGCGGCCAAAGTCCGTTTCTTCTGGGAAAACGCAGATTACTTCCGGGTTGCCGAAGTCGATGGTCTGATTGCCGGTTTTTTAATCGCACTCAGCCATGATGCTCCGCACGACAGCAGTAACTTCATGTGGTTTCGCGAGCGTTATGAAAAATTTCTTTATATCGACCGCATCGTGATCGCGAGCGCGCGCCGTAGCGTCGGCGTGGGTCGCGTTTTCTACGGCGACGTGCAGAGCTTTGCCGAAGTGCGCTACCCGCATCTTGCTGCAGAAGTGTTTATCGAGAGCGGCAATCACCCTGCCCTGATTTTTCACGGAAGCTTCGGCTTTCGCGAGGTTGGCCAGCACGTCATGGCGCCCGGCAATATCCGCGCCTGCATGTTGCTGAAAGATTTGTGCAGCTATCCGTTCGTTCAAACGACGTATGTCGACGCACTACCGAATGTCTCCTGGCTATCCGCGCGAACATTGCATGGTCGTTCCGCCACACTCGCGACGGGAACCTGATCGCATGGCAGCACAGATTCCTGACTACGAACAAGCCGGTGAATTAAAATTTGGACAAGTGGGCATCGCCAACCTTCGGGTTCGCAGCCTCGACGTTGAAAAACTGAAAACCGAAATGCTGGAGCGTGTTGCGCGCGCACCGAAACTATTCGAACGTGCCGCGGTGATACTCGATTTCGGCGGCCTGACGAAATGTCCCGATGCAAAAACCGTCAACGCCCTGATCGATGCCTTGAAGTCCGCCGGCGTACTGCCGATCGCCATCGCTTACGGCACCAGCGCGATCGAAGAATTGTCGGTGCAGGTCGGTTTGCCCTTGCTGGCAAAATTCCGCGCTTCCTACGAAAGCCAGACCGTGACTGCGGTAGAACCGCAGGAGAAAAAACCGGCGCGCAAAACCGAAGTCGAAGCCGAACCGGTTGCGCCAGTCGCCGTTGCAAAATCCGAACCGGGGGTCATGCAATTGCATCCCGTCCGTTCCGGCCAGCAACTGTATGCACAAAACAAGGACATTACCGTCATGGCAACTGTCGGCGCCGGCGCCGAAGTGATTGCGGACGGCTCGATCCATATTTATGGTGCATTGCGTGGCCGCGCATTGGCCGGTGCAAGCGACAACGTCAATGCCCGCATTTTTTGCCGCGAGTTCCACGCCGAACTCGTTGCCATTGCCGGACACTACAAAGTTCTGGAAGAAATTCCAAAAAACCTTTTAGGTAAAGCAGTACAAATTTATTTAGAAAAAGATCAGCTTCGAATCGAGGAGCTGGCATGAATCATCACGGACAGATACTGGAGAACAACATTGGCTGAAATTATCGTAGTGACCTCGGGCAAAGGTGGCGTTGGAAAGACCACCACCAGCGCAAGTCTTGCCTGTGGTCTGGCCAAAGCCGGCAAGAAAACCGTCGTTATCGACTTCGATGTTGGTTTGCGCAACCTCGACCTGATCATGGGCTGCGAGCGCCGCGTCGTTTACGACTTCGTCAATGTCGTCCATGGTGAAGCCAACCTCAAGCAAGCCCTGATCCGCGACAAGCGTTTCGACAATCTTTATGTACTCGCCGCTTCGCAAACACGCGACAAAGACGCGCTGACCAAGGAAGGCGTCGAAAAAGTATTGTTCGACCTGGATACCGAAGGTTTCGATTTCATCGTTTGCGATTCGCCGGCCGGCATCGAAAAAGGTGCTTACCTGGCAATGTATTACGCCGACCGCGCGGTTGTCGTAGTGAATCCGGAAGTGTCGTCGGTACGCGACTCGGATCGCATCCTGGGCCTGCTGGCATCGAAAACCAAAAAAGCCGAAAACGGCGAACGCGTGAAAGAACATTTATTGCTGACCCGCTACTCGCCCGAGCGCGTTGCGAAAGGCGACATGTTGTCGATCGACGACGTCGAAGAAATCCTCGGCCTCAAGGTTATCGGCGTGATTCCGGAATCCCCGGAAGTGCTGCAAAGTTCGAATGCCGGCGTGCCGGTCATTCTGGATGAGATATCGCTCGCCGGCATGGCCTACATGGATGCCGTTGCCCGTATTCTGGGTGAAGATAAACCGTTGCGTTTTACCACTGTCGAGAAAAAAGGCTTTTTCTCGAAAATGTTTAGGAGTTAAGCGATGGGCATCTTCGATTTCCTGAGTCCGCGCAACAAAAACACCGCAGTGGCCGCACGCGACCGCCTGAAAATCCTGATTCAACAGGAACGCAGCCGGCACGGCGAACCCGATTACATCCCCCTGCTCCGTCGCGAGCTGCTGGAAGTAATCCGCAAATACATCAACGTCGATGCCGATGCGGTCATCGTCGACTTCAAGAAAGATGGCGAACACGACGTACTGGGCATTTCGGTGGAGTTGCCGGAAAAAGCCCACGCCGATCCGAACGATTAATTGCCTCAATCGCCGCACCGCTCTTGTATTGGAACGGGCGGCGATAACTTTCACCCATTCCATTTCATATGTTGACCCTGGCCGACATCGGTTTTGAAGCGCCGCGTGCATTGCTTGCACGCTATGGCCTTGAACTGTTGCAAGTTGAAAATGGTCAGGCCATTCCCGGCAGTTTCTGGGGTGAATGCGAAGCCGGTGTGATCGGACATCAAGTTTATGCCCGACCCGACACGCCGGTTCATTCATTGCTGCATGAGGCAGGCCATCTGATTGTCTTGCCTGAAGCAAAGCGCAAGGAAATACATACCGATGCAACCGACTCCGTTGCGGAGGAAGACGCCGTTTGCGTATTGCAAGCGCTGCTAGGCGACGAGCTGCCCGGCGTCGGCAGGGAGCGTATCTGGGCCGATATGGATGAATGGGGTTATACGTTCCGCCTTGGATCAGCCAAGGCCTATTTCGAAAATGATGCCACCGAGGCGTTCGCCTTTTTGCTGGAACGCGGCCTGATAAATATCGAACAACGGTTGACCTGAACGCACTTGCGCCCGGGCCCGGACCCGACTAGCCTTGCGCTTCACCAACCCGTTTGTTTTGGAGAGTCCCGTGAACTTTAAACGCGCCCTACTCGCGCTGAGTATTTCTGCCACCCTGATATCGATGTCTGCATGCAAACCGCAGGCTGGCGTCAAAGCCGACGACAAGTATGCCAACGAAACCGCGGACCAGTTTATCGAACGCGTGAATACCGAAATGCGCGCCGACTATCCGGAAGTGACCTCGGCACAATGGCTGGCATCGACCTATATCAATGGCGATTCCGAAATTGTTTCCTCGAAAGCCAATGAGCGCGCCTTGGCCAAGCTGAGTACATACATCGCGAAAGCCAAAACATTCAAAGACAGCGACCCGATGTCGTCCGACACAAAACGCGCTTTGCAATTGTTGAAACTCGGCGTGACCTTGCCGCCACCGAACGATCCAAAACAATTGGCCGAGCTCACTCAGTTGGCGACCAAACTGGACGGCATTTATGGCGCAGGAAAATATTGCACCGATCCTAAAAACGACAAGACCTGCAAAGACATCGGCGAGCTATCCAAAATACTGGCCGACACCGACCACAGTACATACGAACAGCAACTCGAAGCATGGAATGGCTGGCATACCATTTCCAAGCCGATGCGCGAACCGTATCAACGTTTTATCGAATTATCGAATGTCGGCGCGAAAGACCTGGGCTTCGCCAACACGGGTGAAATGTGGCGCGGCGGCTATGACATGTCAGCGGCGGACTTCCAGAAGGAAACCGATCGTCTCTGGGGCCAGGTCGAGCCGCTCTATAAAGAACTGCAGTGCTATACGAAAAACAAACTGGTCGAGAAATATGGTCCTGAGAAAGGCCAGATCGACGGAAAAATTCCTGCCCACTTGACCGGCAATCTGTGGCAACAAGACTGGGGTAATTTGTGGCCTTTGCTCGAGCCTTACAAAGGCGTTGGCAGTCTCGATATCACCAGCGTGCTGCAAAAACAGCACGACGACATCTTGAATGACATGTTGAACAAGGCCGGCGGCGCTTCGAAATTGACCGGCGCTCAAATTGCCGAAATTACCCGCGATGCCGACTTGGCACACGCCAAGCAAATGGCGAGATTGTCGGAAAGCTTCTATACCGGTCTGGGCATGCCGAAGCTGCCGGATTCATTCTGGGAAAAAGCGCAATTGATCAAGCCACGTGACCGTGATGTCGTTTGCCATGCGAGTGCCTGGGACATGAATTTGGCCGGCGACGTGCGTATCAAAATGTGCATCACGCCGACCGAAGACGACCTGACCACGCTGTATCACGAATATGGCCACGTCTATTACTACCTGGCTTACAACAAATTGCCGCCGATATTCCAGGGCGGTGCCAACGATGGTTTCCATGAAGCCATCGGCGACACCATTGTGCTCTCGATGACACCCGACTATTTGAACAGCATCAGCTTGGTCGACAAACCCGCCGTCAGCCAGGAAGCCGTGATCAACGGTCAAATGCGCATGGCTCTGGCGAAAGTGGCCTTCCTGCCATTCGGCCTGATGATCGACCGCTGGCGCTGGGGAGTTTTCGATGGTTCGATCAAACCGGAAAACTACAATAAAGCCTGGTGGGAATTGAAAGCCAAGTATCAAGGCGTCGCACCAGTCGCAGCACGAGGCGAAGACAATTTCGATCCAGGTGCGAAATACCACGTCCCGGGCAACACGCCCTACACGCGCTATTTCCTCTCGCACATCCTGCAGTTCCAGTTCTACAAATCGCTTTGCGATGCCTCCGGCTACAAAGGCCCGCTGTATCAGTGCAGCTTCGCCAATAACCCTGAAGCCGGCAAACGCTATTGGGCAATGCTGGAAAAAGGTTCGAGCCAACCATGGCCTGCTACCCTGAAAGAACTGACAGGCGGCGAGAAAATGGACGGCGCTGCGGTGCTGGAATATTTCGCTCCGCTTGATTCCTGGCTGAAGGAACAAAACAAGGGTAAAGAATGCGGTTGGAAATAATCGACTGACTTCATTGGTAACACACACAAAACGGTCAGGATTTCCTGGCCGTTTTTTTGAGTAGATAATCTCCATGCCCACCATCATTTCCCATATGGCCATTCCGCTTGCTATAGGCCTTGGCCTCGGCAAACGAAAAATATCCGAGCATTTGCTTTGTGCCGGCGTGGTTGCCAGCGTCATTCCCGATGCCGATGTCATCGGTTTCAAATTCGGTATCGAATATGCCTCGCAATTCGGCCACCGTGGCTTCACGCACTCGATATGTTTTGCATTGATATTGGGATTACTCGCGATGTTTGCCCACAAGAAACTCGATTGCTCACGCCTGGCTGCATTCGCGTTCGTGGGCGCATGTGCAGCATCGCATGGCCTGCTCGACATGCTCACCGATGGCGGCCTGGGCATTGCCCTGTTCTGGCCATTCGACAATACGCGATACTTTTTCCCGTGGACCGGCATCGAGGTTTCCGCAATTGGACGAGGATTTTTTTCGATGCGCAGCCTTTCGGTGCTGGCTTCGGAATTCATCTGGATTTGGTGCCCATCCATAGTGTTGTGTAGCATCCTGTATTTATTAAATCGTACTCGGAACGCAACATCATGATTTCGATTCACCAAGCAAGCCCGAGCGACCTGGACACAATCGAAAAATTATTTTCGGGCTATCTGGCCTTCTACCAACGCAAGCACGAAGCTGCCGCCATACGACAGTTTCTGGGCGATCGAATCGCCAACAAGCAATCGATCATCTATATCGCAAATTCGGATGGCAAAGCCCTCGGGTTTACCCAGCTCTACCCGGCTTTCGCCAGCCTGAGTCTGAGACCCAGCTGGATTTTGAACGACCTGTTCGTGGTGCCGGATGCCCGCGGGATGGGCGTTGCCAATGCCCTTATGGCGGCCGCCAGACAGCTGGCAACGGAAACAAATGCCTGCGAAATATTCCTGCAAACCGCCCGCAGCAATCATCAAGCCCAGGCTCTTTATGAAAAATTAAACTACCAGCGCGACGACGAGTTTCTGGTTTACACTCTCAGCATTCCCAGCCCGCCAAGCACCTGAACGCCATGCAAAACTTATTTTCCGAACAGCATCTGAAATCGCAGACTTTGTCGCACGCGACCGCACTACCTGCCGTTTTTTATACCAATGCAAGCACACCGGAACTGGATGCGCGTGCCGTGTTTGCGCGCAGCTGGCAATGGGTATGCCATCAATCGCAAATTGCCGATGCCGGTGACTATATCGTCACGACTATCGCCGGATTGCCGCTGATTATTTTGCGGGCCGTCGATGGCAGCATCAAGGCGTTTCACAATGTCTGCCGTCACCGTGCAGGACCGATTGCAACTTGTGACGCCAAGCAAGCCAAGGTATTGCGTTGCAAATACCACGGTTGGACTTACAACCTAGATGGTGTGCTGCGTAGCGCGCCGGAAATGAATAACACCGAAGACTTCAATGTTTCCGACATCAAGCTTCCGGAAGCTAAAGTCGCCGTCTGGCAAGGCCTTGTTTTCGTCGCTACCGATGGTGCACCGGATCTTGCCGATGTCGTGAAAGGCATTGACGAGCGCCTTGGCAAGCAGGACTTGTCCGACTATGTTTTCCATCATCGCGTTGCCTACGACGTGAACTGCAACTGGAAGGTTTACGTCGACAATTATCTGGAAGGCTACCACGTGCCACACATCCACCCGGGCCTGAATAGCCTGCTGGATTACCGCACCTATGTCACCGAAACCGCCGAGTGGTATTCGTATCAATACAGTCCGCTGGAAAGTGCCGATTCCCTGTACGGCTCCGGTGATGCGCTGTATTACTTTATTTATCCGAACACCATGTTGAATATTTTGCCTGGCCGCCTGCAAACCAACCGCGTATTGCCGATGGGCGTGGATAAATGCCGGGTCGAATTCGATTACTACTACCAGAAAGAAGAAGGCGAACAGGCGCAGAAGCGTCGCGCCAGCGATATCGCCTTCAGCGACGAAGTGCAAAAAGAAGATGTCGATATTTGCGAATCAGTACAAATCGGCTTGTCATCGGGTTCTTATACAGCTGGCCGTTTAAATCCTTTACGCGAAAATGCCGTACATCATTTCCATGAATTACTTCGCAGTGCCTACTCCCAAGTAAAAGAAAAAATATGACCACAAAACAGCCGCTCGGCTTATGGACCGCTATCTCTTTGGTAGTCGGAAGCATGATTGGCTCTGGTGTATTTTTATTGCCGGCGACACTCGCCTCCTACGGCGCGGCAAGTTTACTCGGCTGGGGAACGACGCTTTGCGGCGCATTACTGCTGGCGTTGGTGTATTCATGGCTATCGAAAAAAATTACCCGGACCGGTGGCTCGTATGCCTACGCGCATGAAGCTTTCGGACCAGGCACCGGGTTTTTCGTTGCCTGGAGTAACTGGATTTCGATGTGGTGTGGTAATGCCGCGCTTGCAGTGGCGTTTGCCGGCAGCCTTGGCGCGGTTTTTCCGGAAGCCACTTCAACACCGATTCGCGGTGCCTGTGCCTCACTCGGTGCGTTATGGTTTTGCACCCTAGTCAATATTGCCGGTGTTCGCGAAGCCGGCATAGTTCAATTGATCACTACCATTCTAAAGATCGTGCCACTGATTTTATTTGGCCTGGTCGGTCTGGCATACGTGCAAATGGATTCGTATCAACCGTTTAATCCAAGTGGCGAATCCCTGATTGCCGTGACAACTGCCACGGCCGCGATCACGCTCTGGGCTTTCCTGGGTTTTGAAGCTGCCACCATTCCATCAGCATCGATCAAGGACCCCGAACGCACTGTACCTCGCGCCACAATCATCGGCATGTTGATTGCCGGCATCGCCACCATGCTTGCTTGCACGGTCGTCATCGGTTTGTTGCCGTCCGACGTGCTTGTTAAATCAGCAGCTCCGATGGCGGATGCCGCTGCACGTTTATGGGGATCACCAGCAGGCGTGGCAGTTGGCGTTATCGCCACGATTTCCTGTTTCGGCGCCTTGAATGGCTGGGTATTGTTGCAAGCCCAGGTTCCGATGGCCGCGGCAAAGGATGAAATATTTCCGTCAATTTTCGCCAAGGTCGATTCGCGAAACACACCGGTAGCCGGTCTGCTGATAAGCAGCACTTTGGCGACCGCAATCGTGTTAAGCAACTTCTCGCATTCGTTGATCCAGCTATTTGCTTTCTCGATTTTATTATCGACCGCAGCCAACTTGCTTCCTTATGCAGTCAGTGTTGCCGCATGGATCAAAATGAATCAGACGGCACGCCCCTACAAACTGGTGATTGCCGCGTTGGCATTGATCTTTGCACTCTGGGCATTGAAAGGCACCGGCACTGAGGCCCTGGTCTGGGGCGCCGGATTAATGCTGATGGGCGTACCGGTGTATTTGTATCAACGGTATAAACCGTAATTACATCTCGTCCTGCGGCTCGTAATTCTCAGCATCCTTCGGCGCCTGCGGCAACTTGTCGGTATGCGTCAAATACCAAAGCCATAGAGAGTAAGCGACCAGGCTGAAGGCACCGGCAGCCATGGCGAGATACAGTCCGTTATCGCTCAGGGCCGGTGACAACACGCCAGCGATGCAGGCATTCGACAACAGACCGACGAATGCCTGCATCGACGAAGCACTGCCCCGCTGGTTCGGATACATATCCAGAATAGCGATAGTCAGAATCGGGAATACCAGCGCAACGCCGAAAGCACTCAGGACCATCGGCATTACCGCCCACGGCAAAGCGATTTCCGGGGAGAAATAATTGTAGGGAATATTGAATGCCGCGGAAATTCCGCAAAACAGGAAACCGATATTCGCCAAACGCACACCCGACATTTTTCCGGCTGCGCGGCCACTGAAATAGGCGCCTATCACCATGCCGGCAATAGTCGGCACGAAGAAGTAGCCGAATTGCTGTTCGTTGAGTTTCAGCATGTCGAGCACGAATGCCGGCGCAGAGGTGATGTAAAGAAACAGCGCACCGAAATTGGCAGTACCTGCCAGCGCCAACAAACGAAACTGGCGATTGACGATGATGCTTTTGTAAACCGTTGTCAGTGCATTGACATTCAACGGCAGCCGTTTTTCGACCGGATGACTCTCGGGCAAGGTGAATGCCGTGGCGCATAAAAGCAGCAGACTAAAAGCGGACAGGAACCAGAATATCGCCTGCCAATTACTCCAACCCAGAATCCAGCCGCCGATAATCGGCGCGATTGCAGGCGCAACGCCGAATATCATCGAGATATTGCTCATCAAGCGCTGGGCATCATCACCATCAAGTGCATCGCGCACGATGGCACGACCCACGATCAAGCCGACACCGGCCGACAAGCCTTGGATAATCCTGAAGAACAACATCTGCGTCATCGTGGTCGACATGGCGCAGCCGATCGATGCCAATGTGAAAATCGCGATGCCGGCGAGGATGACCGGCCTGCGGCCTAGCGCATCCGACAAGGGGCCGTGAAACAGGGACATCGCCGCATAACCCAGCAGATACATACTGATGGTTTGTTGCATGGCGACTTTATCGACTTGCAGCGCATTTTCCATCACGGCAAAGGCCGGGAAAATGGTATCGATCGAGAATGGCCCCAGCATCGCCAGCGCGCCCAGGATTAAAGCCAATCGACGGCGCGAAATGCTTAAATGCTCGATAATCATTGCTTGAGTTTACCAGCTCGAGCCCCATATCGTTAAAAACGAAAGATGCCGACCAATGAGCGCAACAGTTGATCCAACAAGCGAAACGGCTACAAGCAAGGCATTCAAGGAACGCAACGTTGCAGCTGTATTGACCAGCCTGTTGCCGTTCCTGAAACCCTATTGGTTTCGAATCTGCCTCGCCTTGTTATGCCTGGTCATCGCGAAACTAGCGAATTTAGGCTCGCCGATATTGATGAAAAATATCGTCGACCAAATGAACGTCGAACCCAATTTGCTAATGCTGCCAGTCGCATTATTGCTTTCATATGGCCTGGCCAGAATTTCAACGACGATCTTCACTGAATTACGGCAAATTGTTTTCGCCCGCGTCATGGCGCGCAGCGCGCGGACCGTCATGCTGCAAGTGTTTCGTCATTTGCATAATCTGTCTTTGCGTTTTCACCTGAACCGCAAGACTGGCGGCGTTTCACGTGACGTTGAGCGCGGTGGCAGTGCGATTTCCGACTTGCTCGACTGGACGCTTTACACGATTTTCCCGACCCTGCTCGAAATCTTCATGGTGACCGTCGTGCTGGTGGTTTCCTATGATCTCGGTTTCGCGATGATCACGCTGATCACTCTGGCCGCCTACATTACCTGGACCATCAAGGTCACCGAATGGCGCACGCGTTTTTATCGATCGGCAATGGAAGCCGACACCCAGGCCAGTTCACGCGCCGTCGATTCGCTGCTGAATTTCGAAACGGTCAAATATTTCAATAATGAAAAACTCGAAGCCGACCGTTATGACGTCAGCTTGCAGCAAATGGAAGAAGCGACAGTCAAAAGTCTGAAGACGCTGGCGGTCTTGAACGTGGGTCAAAGCGCCATCGTTGCCCTGGGGGTTACAGCAATGATGTGGCGTGCTGCACAAGGCGTCGTTGATCACACGATGACACTGGGCGATCTGGTACTGGTGAATGCCTTCCTGCTGCAATTGTCGGCACCACTAAATTACCTCGGCATGATGTATCGCGAAGTGAAACAGGCTCTGACCAATATCGATCGCTTGTTCGGTTTGCTCGATGAAGACCAGGAAGTAAAAGACAATCCAGGCGCTCAACCGCTGGACACGCATCAAGCCAGCGTGGAATTCGACAATGTGCGTTTTTCATACGATCCGCGACGCGAAATCCTGCACGGCATCAGCTTCAAAATTGCCCCTGGAAAAACATTGGCCGTAGTCGGACATTCCGGCAGCGGTAAATCCACGCTATCGCGTTTGCTTTATCGTTTTTACGATGTGAACGAAGGTTCTATCCGAATCAACGGAAAAGACATTCGTGATCTGACCCAGGACTCGGTCCGCGCCTGCATCGGCATCGTGCCGCAGGACACCGTGCTGTTTAACGATGATATTCGCTACAACATCCGCTACGGCAACCCTGCTGCCAGTGACGAGGAAGTCGAGTCCGCAGCCAAAGCAGCGCAACTGCATAGGTTCATTACCCACCTGCCCGACGGCTATGAAAGCCCGGTCGGCGAACGCGGCCTGAAATTATCCGGTGGCGAAAAACAACGCGTCGCGATTGCCCGTGCCTTGCTGAAAAACCCGCCGATCATGATTTTCGACGAAGCGACTTCGGCACTGGATTCTGCCAGCGAACGCGCCATTCAAACCGAGCTTGACCGCATCGCGATTGGTCGCACCACCTTGATGATTGCACACCGGTTATCGACCATCATGGATGCCGACGAAATCATCGTGCTCGACGCCGGAAAGATTATCGAACGAGGCACGCATTCGGACTTGCTGGCCGCCAATTCGCATTACGCGAACATGTGGGCCTTGCAACAGCAGCAGGAAGAAGTGCTTTTATAGTGTCGGTACGCTGGGCGTCGTGAAATTCGGCACCGGCAGGCCAAAATACGGGCCAAGAAAAATATATACGCCCACCAGGATCACGAGAAACATCAGCACTTTGAACATCACGCCCACGACTTTTTTCAGGATCAGGGCAGCGATCACGATTACGACAATTCCGACAATGCTGATCATTTCCATGAAATCAGGTTTCCGCTGTTTTTGATGCCCTAGCTTATCGCGTTTCGGGAATCCTTGGCCAACCCTGCCATGAACGGGATTTCACGGGCCTTGAACCCTTTTGGCCTCAAGCTACCTCTTGTCTATACAGACTTCAGCGCCCGGGCCAGCTATGTCATGCTTGGCGCCGGATTCATTTATTCGAGGAAGCAAAATGCCACCGAAAAAACATTGGACCAAGTTCGGCTTATTGTTGCTGATTCTTGTGGCCATTTTCGCTTTCTTCCATTACGACTTGGGCGCGTCGCTGAATCTGGACAATTTGAAATCGCAACGTGCCGAACTATCGGCGTACGTCGATGCCAACATCTGGACGGCGATCGCCATTTATTTCGTGGTGTATGTACTCGTTGCAGCACTATCGCTTCCGGGTGCGGCTATCCTGACCTTGGCTGGTGGCGCGATCTTTGGCCTGCTCACCGGATTGGTTGTCGTATCGTTCGCAAGCTCAATCGGTGCGCTGCTTGCCTTCCTGAGCGCCCGCTTCGTGCTTCGCGATTTCGTGGTGTCGCGATTTGGTTCGCGTTTATCGGCGATTGAAAGCGGAATCGAAAAAGATGGCGCCTTTTATTTGCTCACACTGCGTCTGGTGCCGATATTCCCGTTCTTCCTCGTCAATCTTGTGATGGGGCTGACTGCAATAAAGGCACGCACGTTTTACTTGTTCAGTCAGGTCGGCATGTTGCCGGGCACCTTGGCCTTCGTTTATGCGGGCACTCAATTAGCCAAGATTCAAAGCCTTAAAGATGTACTTTCTCCCGGCCTGATAATTGCTTTCGTGATTCTGGGGATTCTGCCAATCAGTATGAGAAAGATCAGTCAGTATCTAGCGTCGCGCCGGGTATATCGTGGCCATAAAAAACCGGCGAAATTCGATTACAACCTGATTGCGATCGGCGCCGGTTCCGCCGGCTTGGTGACCACTTATATCGGCGCAGCGATCAAAGCCAAAGTCGCCCTGATCGAAAAACACAAAATGGGTGGCGATTGCCTGAATACCGGCTGCGTGCCTTCGAAAGCACTGATTCGTTCGGCAAAGATGTTGCACGAGGCCCGCAATAGCAAAAAATACGGCATAGAAAAATTTGAAACGCAGTTTGATTTTGCCGATGTGATGCAACGAGTACAAAACGTCGTGGCGAAAGTCGAGCCACATGATTCTGTCGAACGCTATACCGGGCTTGGCGTGGAATGCTTCCAGGGCGATGCAAAAATAGTTTCGCCCTGGGAAGTTGAGGTAAATGGCAAGCGCTTGTCGGCATGCAGTATTGTTCTGGCGACAGGCGCACGTCCATTGGTGCCGAAAATTCCTGGCCTGGAAACGATAGATTATTTAACCAGCGACACTGTCTGGAATTTGCGCGAACTGCCCAAACGCCTGGTCGTTCTTGGCGGCGGACCGATTGGTTGCGAGCTCACGCAATGCTTTGCCCGTTTTGGATCGGAAGTGACACAAGTCGAAATGGCGCCACGTCTTTTGCCCCGCGAAGATGCCGATGCCGCCAAAGAAGTTAGCGAACAATTCACCAATGAAGGTATCAAAGTCGCTGACGGCCACAAAGCGCTTCGGGTTGAAAAAGACGGTAATGGCGACGTACTTGTTTGCGAGTCCAACGGGAACGAGGTTCGCTTTGGTTTCGATAAGATACTGTTGGCGCTTGGCCGCGTTGCGAACACGGAAGGTTTTGGCCTGCAGGAACTAGGCATAACGATCAACCAACGCGGCACGATCGACGCCAACGAATTGATGCAAACCAATTATCCGAACATCTATGTTTGCGGCGATGCCACCGGACCCTATCAATTTACCCATGTTGCCGCGCATCAGGCCTGGTATGCGTCGGTGAATGCCCTGCTCGCATCGTTCTGGAGTTTCAAGGTGGATTACCGCGTTATTCCGTGGGCGACGTTTACCGACCCGGAAGTTGCCCGTGTTGGCTTATCCGAAGATGAAGCAGTACAAAAAGGAATCGCCGTCGAAGTCACGCGTTACGGCATCGATGACCTGGATCGTGCGATTGCCGACAGTGCAGATCACGGTTTCGTCAAAGTACTGACCGTACCCGGCAAAGACAAGATTCTCGGTGCCACAATCGTCGGTGCGCATGCCGGTGATTTGCTGGCCGAATTCGTGCTCGCGATGAAATGGAATATCGGCCTGAATAAATTACTCGGCACGATCCATATCTATCCGACCATGGCCGAAGCAAACAAATATGCGGCCGGCAACTGGAAGCGGGCACATGCGCCGCAGGCCGCGTTACGCTGGGCAGAAAAATTCTTTGCTTGGCGCAGGGGCTGAGCATGACGCGCATTCTGGCACTGTTGCTGTTGGCGCTTGCAAGTTTCGGTACGCAAGCGCAATCCCGTTTCGACCAAAGCCATGCGGTTTGGAACGCACTACTCGGCAAGCATGTGCATTGGAACGCGACATCGACTGCATCATCGGTTAATTACGCAGGCTTCAAAAACGACCGGGTTACACTGAACACCTACCTCGCCACACTATCGGCCGTGAAATCGTCGGACTTCAATCACTGGAGCGTCAACGAGCAACGGGCATTCCTGATCAATGCCTACAATGCCTATACGGTAGAACTGATTCTGACGAAATATCCGAATATCAAATCGATCAAGGATCTGGGAAGCCTGTTCAGCTCACCTTGGTCGAAACCGTTTTTCACATTACTGGGTGAAAAACGCAGCCTCGACGATATCGAACACACGTTATTGCGTGGCAACCCTGATTTTGACGAGCCAAGAATCCATTTTGCCGTCAATTGTGCTTCGGTCGGCTGCCCGGCATTGCGTCCGGAAGCCTATCGGGCAGGCACGCTGGACAAGCAACTGGAAGAGCAAACCAAACGCTTTCTGTCCGATCATAGCCGCAACCGTTACGACAAATCCAAGGACACGCTTTTCCTGTCCAGCATTTTCAAATGGTATGGCGATGATTTCGGCAAGGCAAAAACGGCGAAAAATCTTGCCGAATTTCTGTCGCACTATGCCGGCTCCCTGGGCATGACAGCTTCGGAACAAACACGACTCATTCATCGGGAGCTCGACATCGAATTCCTGGATTACGACTGGACATTGAACAAGGAACGCTAATGCTTATCGCACTCGCCATTTTTTTCAGCCTTGGCCTCGCCTTCGTCAACGGCGGCAATGACAATCTTAAAGGCGTCGCCACGCTGCTCGGATCGAAGGTACTTACTTATCGAAAAGCCCTGTGGCTTGCCAGTATCAACACGGCATTGGGCGCACTGACTTCGGTTTTTCTTGCCGGTGCGCTGATCACCGCATTCGGAGGAAAAGGACTCGTACCCGATGCCATCGTGCAATCGAGCCTGTTCATCACTTCGGTCAGTGCTGCCGCAGCGATCACCATTGCATTGGCGACCCGCTTCGGACTTCCGGTCTCGACGACGCACGCATTGGTCGGTGGCCTGCTGGGGGCCGGATTCGCACTGGCGCCGCAGACATTGGATATCTCGGTGCTGGGAAAAACCTTTTTTCTGCCGCTGCTGCTGTCGCCGGTCATCGCAATTGTGCTGAGCCTGTTGCTGGCACCCTTGATGCGGAAACTGGATAAGCCTGCCATTGCCAAACAGGAACTCTGTGTCTGTGAAACCGAAACGTTATCTGCAGGCAACTCTGTGGTTACCGTCTCCACGTCAATCAGCATCGGTACATTGGAAAGCTGCCCGCCGGCTACCCACCATGCCGTAGTCAGCGTGCCTGCATCGAAGGCTTTCGATTTCGTTCATTGCCTGAGCGGCGGCGCCGTCTGCTTTGCCCGTGGCTTGAACGACACACCCAAAATGGCAGCGATCCTTGTCGCCAGTGGCATGGCGGGTTTGTCTTCCGTGATCGGGATCGGCATCGCGATGGTGGTCGGTGGCATCTTGACGGCTAGGCGCGTCGCAAAAACCATGTCGGAAGACATCACGACCATGACGCATAGCGAAGGGCTGTCGGCAAATCTCGTGACATCGACACTGGTCATCCTCGCTTCGAAATACGGGCTTCCGGTTTCCACTACCCATGTGAGTTGCGGTGCCTTGTTTGGCCTTGCCGCCGCCAATGGGCGCGGCAAGATTAAGACTATTTTCACCATCCTGCTGTCGTGGATCAGTACACTACCACTGGCTGCTGTACTCGCTTTCATCACGGCAAATTTACTGATCGTTTTCGGAGGCAACTAAATGTCCGGTATATCATCCGAACAGGATTCGGTAAAAAACTATTACGGTGAAGTCTTGTCGTCGAGCAAGGACCTGAAAACCTCGGCCTGCTGCCCGACCGAAGCGATGCCGGTATATTTGCGACCACTGGTCATGGATATCCACGAAGAAATCCGCGACCGTTTTTATGGCTGCGGTTCCCCTATCCCGGTCGCGCTGGATGGCTGCACGGTACTCGATTTGGGTTGCGGTACCGGACGCGATGTTTATCTGCTTTCACGCCTTGTCGGTGAACAAGGCCGTGTCATCGGCGTCGATATGACGACCGAGCAATTGGCGGTCGCACGCAAGCATCAGGACTGGCATGCCGAGCGCTACGGCCACGCCAAATCGAATGTCGAATTCCATGAAGGTTTTATCGAAGATCTGGCGACATTGGGTATTGCCGACAATTCAATCGATGTCGTGGTTTCCAATTGCGTATTGAATTTGTCGCCTGAAAAGGCACGGGTATTCAAGGAAATTTTCCGCGTACTTAAACCGGGCGGCGAATTGTATTTTTCCGATGTGTTCGCCGATCGACGTATTCCACCAGCATTGAGAAACGATCCCGTTTTGCTCGGAGAGTGCTTATCAGGCGCGATGTATGTCGAAGATTTCCGTCGCACACTGGCCGATATCGGCTGCCGGGACGCACGCATCATCTCGAGTGGCGTCTTGACGGTGGACGATGCCGAACTCAACGCGAAAATCGGCATGGTAGGCTTCACGTCGAAAACCGTGCGCGCGTTCAAGATTGAACTCGAGGACAGGTGTGAAGACTTCGGCCAGGTTGCCTATTACCGCGGCGGCATCGCTGAATGCCCGGTCTTTTTCGATCTCGATGACCACCATCGTTTCGAAATCAACAAGCCCATGCTGGTCTGCGGCAACACTGCCGACATGATTTCCCAATCGCGATTCGCATCGCATTTCGAGATTATCGGCGGAAAAACTACACATTACGGTTTGTTCAACTGCGGCCCAGTCGCCGACGCCACTGATGCTTCTTGCGCAACCGGTACTTGCTGCTGATATGTCCACGTTGCCGCAAGTCAGCATCATCATTCCCTTCGCACCGGAAGATATGGCATGGAAAGCCTTGCTGACGGATCTGGAAAAACTTCCAGCAAGCGCGGAAATTATTCTGGTGGCCGCGTCTGAAAAAGCAAAACAGGATGCGCTCGACTCAACACTGCCGGCAAATGCGTCGGTCATTTGCAGCGACAAAGGGCGCGGCCTACAAATGAATGCCGGTGCAAGAGCCGCCAAAAATCCGTGCCTGTGGTTTTTGCACGCCGACTCGCGACTCGATACAAATTGCCTGAAAGCCATTGATGCTTTTGATTTTTCGAAAAAGAAGCTCGGCTATTTTGGCCTGCGGTTTCAGGACGATGGCCCACGCCGCATGCGCATAAATAGTCTTGGCGTATGGCTGCGTTCGCGTTTTCTGGGAATCCCGTTCGGTGACCAGGGTTTCGTTATTTCCAAATCCTGCTTTGAAATGCTCGGTGCCTTTAGGGAAGACCTAAGCTCGGGCGAGGATCACGCTTTCGTTTGGGCTGCGAGAAAAAATGGAGTACCGCTGAAACATTTGCAAGCCAGCATCAAGACCAGTGCCAGGAAATACGCACAACACGGCTGGGGAAAAACAACGCGATTGCATTTGCACGAAACCTGGAAACAAGCCAGGCAATTTTCCAGACAGGGAAAAAACACGTGAACGGCGGGCTGGCAATTTTCGTTAAAACTCCCGGCGTGTCGCCTCTGAAGACACGGCTTGCCAATGGCATAGGAGCCGATAGCGAGCGCTGGTATCGACTCGCGGTCGATGCCGTGAAAAGCGTTGTCCTTGAAGCCCAAATGGAAACCGGCATCAACGCTTATTGGGCAGTCGCTGAAATCGAGGCTCTGCAAAATCCACTATGGCAAACATTGCCCAGACTTGCGCAGACTGAAGGTGGTCTTGGTGAACGCATGGCGGATGTCATGAGTCAGCTGATACGCCAGCATGGCTTCGGAATTTTGCTGGGCGCCGATGCGCCGCAAATTTGTTCCCACGATATCAAGACAGCTGCGAATTTTCTCAAGCATGAAAGCCCGCGCATCGTACTTGGCCCTGCCACCGATGGCGGGTTCTGGTGTGTCGGCAGCAACCATCAGTTTCCGATCGAACTGTGGCAATCGGTCGCGTATAGCCGACCAGACACCTATCGGGACTTCGTATCGGCATTCTCGCCATATGTGGAAGTTTTGAATCTGCGAACGATGTCTGACGTAGATGAAGCAAGCGACCTGGAACGGTGTAACCGGGAGCTGGAAAAACTCGAGAACCCAACACAGGAACAACTCGTCTTACTCGATGCGTATCGGCGATTCGGATTACCGGCATGAATATCGACCGTTACGATTTACTTGGTGCGTGGGTACAGCTTGGTATTTTTATCGGACTGCTGGTGGTGTTGCCGATCCTGGAATACTTTTTTTCCCGCAGGGAAATCGAGAATAGTGGGAAGCGTGTGATTTCCAATATCGGGCTAATCGTTACTTCGACAGTTTTCGCACAATTACTTTTCCCGCTGGCTACCGTTACCTTGGCAATATCGACCAAGGCATACGGATTTGGCTTGTTTCAACACACCAGCTGGCCGACCGGCATCGAAATAGTCCTGTGCCTTCTTATCCTCGACTTGGCCATTTATTGGCAACACCGTTTTTTTCACATGTTTCCGTGGTTGTGGCGAATGCATCGCGTGCATCATAGCGATCTCGCATTCGATGCGACGCTTGGCGTGCGCTTCCATCCCTTCGAAATCGTGTTATCGAAAGCCTACAAACTCGGATGGATTGCGCTGCTCGGACCGCCTGTCCTGGCGGTCATTATCTACGAAAGCATGCTACTGGGTTTTTCACTGATGACGCACAGCAATATCCGGTTGCCGTTGAAACTCGATGCCATGCTGCGAAAGGTTTTCGTCACACCGGATTTTCATCGCGTTCATCACTCCGTCCATAGAATGGAAACCGACAGTAATTACGGCAATATTCTTTCGATCTGGGATTATTTATTTCGAAGTTACCAAGCGCAGCCAAGAGCAGGCCATACTGATATGCAAATCGGCCTGCATGAATTTCGCAGTGCTGCCGAACAAAATATCGGCGCTCTGTTAATCCAACCTTTTCGCAACATAAAACGAACCACGGAAAACGAACATGCGTGATACCTGGCCATTATTGAAAGAAACCACATTCCCGACCATCGAGCGCGGCGAACTGAATACCTTGCAATTGAATCTGGGCTATCTGTGCAATATCAGTTGCATCCATTGCCACGTAAATGCGGGCCCGACCCGCAAAGAATTGATGGACAAGGCAACGATGGAACTTGCGCTGCAAGTCGCCGAGAAACTGGAAATTCATACCTTCGATTTGACCGGCGGCTCACCCGAGATGAACCCGCATTTCCGTTGGCTGGTAGAGCAGGCGCGCGAGCGCGGCATACACGTTATGGACCGCTTGAATCCCACCATCATGGAAGAGCCCGGTTACGAATGGGTCGGCGAATTTCTCGCGAAACACCGGGTCGAGGCGGTCGCATCGCTACCCTGCTATTCCGAAGCCAATGTCGACGAACAACGAGGCAATGGTGTTTTCGAGGCATCCATCAAGGCACTGAAAACCCTGAACACATTGGGATACGGTAAACAGGATTCCGATTTGACACTCAACCTGGTCTACAACCCGAACGGCGCATTTCTGCCGCCGAACCAGGAAAAGCTGGAAGCCGATTACAAACGACTACTGGGCGAACAATTCGGCATCGAGTTCAACCATCTTTACGCCATTGCCAATATGCCGATCAAGCGTTTTGGCTCATGGTTACTGTCGAAAGGAAAATATGACGACTATATGGGCACGCTGGTAGCAGCTCATCGCGATGAAAATCTCGACAATGTGATGTGTCGTAACTTAATCAGCGTTGATTACCAGGGCTATCTCTACGACTGCGATTTCAACCAGATGCTGAAATTGCCGATGGCCGCCGAGAGCCAAGCTCGCCATCTGAGCTCGCTATTGGAAATGCCGCTGACTAAAAAAATAGCAATCGGTCAGCACTGCTACGGCTGTACAGCTGGCCAAGGCTCCAGCTGTGGCGGAGCTTTGAATTAGCGCATTTATCCGAAATTTTTAGCCTCCAATCCATTAGAATAGACCGGTCCTTTTTGATGAGTTTGCAATGACCGATTCAGTCCGCCCCGCTTTTCATGGTTTTGAACAAATTCCGCTGCGCGAATATGCTGAAAAAGCCTATCTCGACTACTCGATGTACGTGGTGCTCGACCGCGCCCTGCCCTTTATCGGCGACGGCCTGAAACCGGTACAGCGGCGCATTATTTATGCGATGAGCGAGCTGGGCCTGAATGCCGGCGCCAAACCGAAAAAATCGGCGCGAACGATCGGTGACGTGATCGGTAAATTCCACCCACATGGCGATAGCGCCTGTTACGGCGCACTGGTCTTGATGGCGCAGCCGTTTTCCTATCGCTATCCGCTGATCGAAGGCCAGGGCAACTTCGGTTCGACCGATGACCCAAGCAGCTTCGCTGCGATGCGTTATACCGAATCCAAACTGACACCGATTGCAGAAGCCCTGCTCGGCGAACTGGAACAAGGCACGGTCGATTGGACACCGAATTTCGACGGCACCCTGGAAGAACCGGCATGGTTGCCGGCACGCTTGCCGCATTTACTTTTGAATGGCACCACCGGCATCGCAGTCGGCATGGCGACCGATATTCCATCGCATAACTTGAACGAAATCGTCAGCGCCTGCGTGCGCTTGCTCGATGACCCCGACGCGAGCGTAAAGGATTTGTGCGAGCACGTGCGTGGCCCGGATTATCCGACCAGCGCCGAAATCATCACGCCGGCACGCGATCTGGAAACCATGTATGAAACCGGTGGCGGCAGTATTCGTGCCCGTGCCACCTATGTGAAGGAACACGCCAATATTGTCATCACTGCGTTGCCGTTCCAAGTATCGCCATCGAAAATCATGGAGCAAATCGCCGCGCAGATGCGCGCGAAGAAACTGCCATGGATGGAAGACCTGCGCGACGAATCGGACCACGAAAATCCAGTACGTCTGGTTTTGATTCCGCGTTCCAACCGGGTTGATGTCGAAGCCCTGATGGGACATTTATTCGCCACCACCGATCTGGAAAAGAGTTTCCGGGTCAATATGAACATCATTGGGCTGGATGGTCGCCCGCAGGTCAAAAACCTGAAGACGATTTTGAATGAATGGCTGAGCTTCCGTACCAATACGGTTCGCAAACGCCTGAAGCATCGCCTGGAAAAAGTCGAACGCCGACTGCATTTACTCGAAGGCTTCCTGACTGCGTTTTTGAACCTCGATGAAGTCATCCGGATTATCCGCACCGAAGACGAGCCGAAACCGGTCTTGATGAAGCGCTTCAAATTGAGCGAAGTGCAAACCGAATACATTCTCGAAACGAAGCTGAAGCAACTTGCGCGTCTCGAAGAAATGAAGATTCGCGGCGAGCAGGATGAACTGGCCAAAGAACGCGAAAAAATCATTGCGATTCTTGGCTCCAATGCCAAACTGAAAAAACTGGTCAAGGATGAATTGCTGGCCGATGCCAAAAAATTCGGCGATGCACGTCGTTCACCAATCGTGCACCGCGAAGCTGCGCAAGCGATCAGCGAGAGCGAATTGGTCGCAAGCGAACCAGTAACTGTCGTTTTGTCCGCGAAAGGCTGGATTCGTGCCGCCAAAGGCCATGAGGTTGACGCCAGCACGCTGAGTTACCGCGATGGCGATGCCTTATTGCAAGCGGTGCGTGGCCGCAGCACGCAGAATGTCGGCTTTGTTGATTCCACCGGACGTGCCTATGCAACGCTAGCCCATACGCTGCCATCGGCGCGCGGCAATGGCGAACCATTAACCGGGCGTTTCTCGCCACCTCCGGGCGCCGGTTTTGTCGGCGCGGCAATTGCCGATAACGATGCGCGATTTGTGCTGGCATCGTCATTCGGCTACGGCTTTGTTACCCGTTTCGAGAATTTCATTTCCAGAAACAAAGCCGGCAAGGCATTGATCAATACCGATGACGCCGCAACGATTTTGCAACCGGCCCTGGTGACCGATGCAAAAACCGACTGGGTGGTCTCGATTACCTCGGCCGGCCATCTGCTGGCATTCCCGCTCAGCGAATTGCCGGAACTCGACAAGGGCAAAGGCAACAAGCTGATTCAAATTCCACCGGCAAAACTGAAATCCGGCGAAGAAAATGTGGTTGCGATAGCCTGCGTCAAACAAGGCGGCGAGCTGACCTTGTATTGCGGCGCAAGAAAACTCACATTGAGCTGGCGCGATCTGCAAGCCTATGAAGGCACCCGTGCGTCGCGTGGCCATTCGCTGCCGCGCGGATTCCAGCGCGTAGATAATGTCGAGAGCAACTGATTCTAATGGAACTGAACCAGGTAACCCTGCCTGCGCTTGATATCCCGACGTCCTTGTCGTTCTATCAAGCGATGGGTTTCGAGCTTATCGTCAGCTCGCCGCATTATGCGCGTTTCAAATCGACTGTTGGCGACGCAACATTTTCCATTCATGCGGTGGACTCGCTCATTGAACCTTCGAGAACAACCGTCTATTTCGAATGTGACTTGCTGGATCAGCAAGTCGAAAAAATAAGAACTGCGGGTCTGACATTCATCCAGGAACCACAGGACGAACGATGGCTCTGGCGTGAGGCGCGGATTATCGACCCATCCGGCAACACGATCTGTTTGTACCATGCCGGCGAAAATCGACTGAATCCACCATGGCGTGTGAAAAACTAAAAAGCCGATTCCGGTGAATGCATTGAATCGCAGCCATAAAAAAACCCTCTCGTTTCGGAGAGGGTTTCTTTTTCCAGGCTTTATCTTCAGGCAATCTTCACCAGCAAATGTTTCGCCATCATGCCGTGCAACTTGCCGATGCCGCGTGCTACGTGCAAGGTGATGAATACACCCAGTACACCGCCGATAAACATTGGCAGCATCATCCAGGGTTGATCCAGCAACGTGACACCGTCATAGGTAAACTGCACGTTATCTGCGTAGCCCATTAAATATGCGATCGGGGACAGCAGGAAACTCAGTGACAGTGCCAATGCAATCGTGGCGAACGTGAAATACAGGATACCCAAAGGCAGCATCAACAGCATGTATAGCAAAGTTGCCCAGGTGCGTGGATCGACCAGAATTTCCTTGATCCGCGTTAAGAAACCCCCTTCGCGTTTGCCATAGGCCGGACGACGCGGCATGCGAACACCCAACATGGTTTCGACCAACCGGCCTTCCACCAATGACAACGCCCAGACCGACCCCATGAACAAAACGGCGAACGGAATGCCGATGATCAGGATCATGAAACCCAGTGACATGCTGATTCCGGTCACTGCCCAGGTGAAATAGAAAATACCGGTGAACATCGACAGCAACATGTAGAACAAGGCTGCGT
>JBOHYG010000151.1:0-37384 GCA_050737875.1 Arenimonas sp.
TTGGTCGCGCAGTGGCGATTCACTTTGCACGCGAAGGCGCCGACGTTGCAATCCTCTATTTAAACGAAGATGCAGATGCAATGGAAACGTCCGGCTTGATAGAAGCCGAAGGCCGCAGATGCCTCCGGATCAAAGGCGATGCGAAGCGGAATGCAATCTACACGAAATTCTCGACAGAAAATCTAATTACGCGGGGCCGGACAAGGCCCTGATCCGGGCCACACTTCAACGCAACTCGCGTCGCAAAATTTTGCCAACGGCGGACTTCGGCAAAGCATCAATGAACTGGATGACTTTTGGTTGCTTGTAACCGGTCAGGTTTTTACGGCAATGCGCGCGTAAGTCCTCTTCGCTGAGTGCAGGATCTTTTTTCACTACTACCAGCTTCACCGCTTCACCGCATTTCTCGTCGGGCATGCCGACCGCAGCGGCTTCAAACACACCGGGATGCATCGCGACCACGTCTTCGATTTCATTCGGGAATACATTGAAGCCCGACACCAGAATCATGTCTTTACGGCGATCGAGCAAATAGTAATAACCCTGCTCGTCCACTTTGGCGATATCACCGGTGCGAAACCATTCGCCGTCAAAAAACGCATTTTGCGTATCTTCGGGTTGCTGCCAATAGCCGGTGGTCATTTGCGGTCCACGGCAACATAACTCGCCTGGTTCGCCCATCGGCACTTCGTTGCCCTGTTCGTCGCGCAGCGAAATCTCGACTTCAGCCAATGCCTTGCCAATCGAGCCGACCGGATTCGGGCCATCCCAGCGGTTGTAGGTAATTGCCGCACTTGTTTCGGATAAGCCATAGCCCTCGAGCACATTCTTGCCCGTCACTTCTTTCCATCGCTCGGCCGTTGCACGCCGTAAAGCGGTACCACCTTGCAGGCACAGTTTGAGATTGGAAAAATCCAGCTTCGCGAAATCGGGCGAATTCAGTATCGCGTCGTACAGCGTGTTCACGCCTGGAAACAATGCGGGTTTATATTTATCGAATGTGGCAATCAGTTTCGGAATATCACGAGGATTGGATACCAGAACAGCGTGGTAGCCATGCGTCATCGTGAACAACATATTAGTATAGGCCGCGATGTGATAGATCGGCAGGCAGATAATCGTGTTGTCTTTTTCCGGATTCATCGCACGGCCAAAAGTCTGCTCGCCGGATGCCACATTCGCAATCAAGGCGCTATGCGCCAACACGGCGCCTTTCGATAATCCCGTGGTGCCGCCGGTGTATTGCAGTTGTGCGATATCGCGAGCCTTCGCCTGCGATTGCACGCGCGGCATACTTTTTCCTGCCGCCAATGTTTTTGGCCAGCGAATCGCATTCGGAATATTGAATGCCGGAATAAGTTTTTTGACGTATTTCAATGTGAAATCGACGATGTTCGATTTCGGCCACGGAAACATGTCGCCGAGGCGAGTGGTGATCACGTGTTTCACCGAAGTGCCTTCCAGCGATTCAGCGGCCACCGCACCGAAATTATCCAACACGATCAACACGCTCGATCCGGAATCCTTCAATTGATGTTTCAATTCGCGAGCGGTGTACATCGGATTCACCAGCACCGCAATCAAATCGGCGCGTAGAACACCGAGCAAGGCAACCGGATACTGCAAAACATTCGGCAACATAATCGCGACGCGATCACCGGTTTTGAGATTCAAACCATTGCGCAGATACGATGCAAAGTCGTCGCTCAAGCGATTGACGTCATCGAAACTCAGGGTGACGTCCATATTGGTAAACGCCGGGCGCTTTCCGTATCGCTTGCAGGCGTCGATCAACAACTGGGGAAGTGTTTTGCCTTCATCAAACGCCTGGCTGGCGATATTCACGAAATCGGCCTGAGTCAGCTCTGAAACAATACTGCTTCCGAACGGCTTCGACATGATGGCCCCCTGTAGCCCCTGTTTCCGAAAGTATGCTCCAACTTACCGAACAGTGCCTGGCAGTACATTTAATTGAATATCGCGTTTCCGATCAGCAGGACAACGACCACCATGACCGCGATCAGGATCGGAACAGCGACCCCCATCGCTTTGTTGGTACGGCTGATGACTGGCTTGAAACCCTCGGGCATGCTGCCGATCGGTGCCGCCAGGGAATGGTCGGTAATACCGGCCATCATGATGAATGCCTCCCTGTCCACCGTCATTTGGTCCTCATGCTCGGGACACGGCTCGGGCTTCAATAGCGACAAATCAAAATCTTTCGGTGCGTGCTTCACGAAAAAGGAATATTCCTCGTTCGTCATTCTCATTCTGGTCACTCGGTGCTACCCCATATAGATGTAGTAGCCCGGACAAATCCATTTAAATAAGCAGTCCCCATGCCCGGAGTTTAAAACTAAAGCTTCAATATCAACAAGCCGGCCCCGGCCGAAAAAAATATTTTCAAAAATATGCAACCTGCGATCAGGACTTTAGTCACAGTGACTTCATGGCCGCGAAACGAGCAGCCACCCCCAATAGAATCCCTCCATCGGCCAAGCCTATGGTCAGGATCTTCAGGGGAAATAAGGTGCTAGAAATTCGCAATGTGGTTAAAACCTTCGGCAAAGACGTGACTGCCGTTAACGATGTCTCGATGAATCTCACCAGCGGCGTGCTTGGCCTGATCGGCCATAACGGCGCCGGCAAGACCACGCTGATGCAGATGATCGCCACCCTGACCCGCCCAACCAGCGGCCATATCCTGTTCCAGGGCCAGGACATCGTAAAAAACCCGAATGCCATCCGCGCCCGCCTCGGCTTCCTGCCACAGGACTTCGGTGTTTACCCGAACCTGAGCGCGCTCGAATTCATGCAATATTTTGCCGCGCTGAAAGGCATCAATAATCCTGCCCGCATCAAACATTTGCTGGAAGTGGTGAATCTGCACGATCAAGCCAATCGCGCTGCGGCAAGTTTTTCCGGCGGTATGCGTCAGCGCCTCGGTATCGCCCAGGCTTTGTTGAACGACCCGGACATCCTGATCGTCGATGAACCAACAGCAGGTCTTGATCCGGAAGAACGCCTGCGTTTTCGTAATCTATTGGCCGAAATCGGTTTCAAGAAATTGGTCATCATGTCCACCCACATCGTGTCCGACGTCGAAAGCGTGGCAAGCCAATTAGCCATCATGCGTAACGGCAAACTGATCGCATTCGAAACCCCGGATGAAATTCTTGCCAAAGCCGCCGGCTATATCTGGTCGGCCCGTGTCACCTCGGAACAATTCGAAAACCTGCGCACGAAAGTGCATGTGCTGCATTCGCAACGCCAGGGCGATTTCGTCAACGTGCGCATTGCCCACGGCACCTCGCCTTGCGAAAACGCACAAGCCACCGAACCGAATCTTGAAGAAGCACTCATGACCCAACGTTATGCCGTGCAGGAAGGCGCCGAACCCAACGTCGATAAATCACCGTTGAGGCTAACTGCATGACATTCGATTTCATCAAAACCCTGGTGATGACCGAAGTAAAGCTGCGCATGCGGCGATTGAGCACGCTGGTCGTGACGTTGGTGGTTATTGCCCTCAGTTGGGCGATGGTGCCATCGGCCGACAGCGATATGGCGTTGATTTCGATTAAGGACGCCCGCGTCCTGATGACCAGCAGCGCATTGGCATTCGGCACCGCATCGCTCGCTGCCATCCTGTTCGGGCTCGGCAGTTTTTATCTTGCTCGTGGCCGCGTCAGTGAAGATGTACGCAGCGGCACCGGTAGCGTGATCGCGGCAAGCCAGATCGGCAACGGCATGTTTATATTTTCGCGCTGGCTCGGTGGCGTGACCTACATGCTGGCGCTGGTCACCATCTTGATGTGCACCACGATGGTGTTGCACGCCATCCGCGGTCATGGCCCGATTGAAGTTACCGTGTATCTGCAAATTTACGGCTTGATCCTTGTGCCGATGGTTTTCTTCGGCGTCAGTTTCGCGATCCTGTTCGACAGTATTCCCCTGTTGATGGGAAAACTCGGTGATGTCTTGTTTTTCATTCTCTGGATGTTCCAACTGGCCTTGATGGGCGCCTTCGAAGAAAGCAAAGCCGGCTTTTCGCCTTTGTTGTTGGTCGATTTTTCCGGACTGGCCGCCGGCTTCATGACGCTGCAAAGCATTGTCGGCACTTCATCCATTTCCATCGGCATCAGCGAATACAACAAAGCATTGCCTGCCGTACTTCTGCCGGAAATCGTCTGGCCAATCCAAATCATCCTGGTTCGCTTCGCCGCCGCCTTGCTGGCTATGCTTCCATTCTTGCCCGCGATAAAACTGTTCCATCGCTATTCGCCTGATCGCGTCAAAGTCAGTACCGCCGCGAAACGTCGTTCGCCTCTTACCATCTTGAATAGTTGGTTGCGCCCTCTGTCCCGCGTGATGAAACCGTTGTTCTTCCTGGCAACGAAACTGCCCGGCATCAGCGGACAAGTCGTCGCGGATGTTGCCTTGACCTTCGTGACATCACCGCTCGCCATCGTATTGTTCGTCGCCGGCGCAATTGCTTCCTTCACCGTCAACAGCGATGCCTTGCCAGGCTTGATGATCGCCTCCGTCGTGTATTGGGGCATCCTGATCAGCGACATCAGCACACGTGATTACGCCGCGACCGCCGAAGACATCACCGGCACCGTGCATGGCGGCAAGACACAACGTTTCCTGCGCCAATGGCTCGCCACCAATGTACTGGGCTTCCTGTTCATGGGTGTTATCGCCTACCGCTGGAACGCCGAAGACCCGCAACGTGCACTCGCAGTGATCAGCGGTATCGTGTTCTTGAGTGCACTGGCATCCGCCTTTGGCCGCTTCTCCCGTACCCCGCGTACTTTCATCGCACTGTTCCTGTTCGCCATGTATATCGCATTGAACGATACGAAACTCGCGATCATCGATATGGTCGGTTTCAATGGCTCGGCGGATTTTGGTTCAATGGGTACACAGATGATGATTGCCGGATCGGCTATCGTGTTGGCGTATCTCTATAACCGGCAGCAGGCGAAATAAATAGAGCCGTCATCCCCGCGTAGGCGGGACCCAGTGCCTTTGCTCTGATCCAACAAGCCGCTGGATCCCCGACAAAAGCACTCGGGGATGACGAATCAAAAGGGAACAATAAAAAAGGGCTGCTCCGGCAGCCCTTACTTAATGTCTTGTGCGGTTCTTCCCGCTACCCTTCGCGGTACTCGGTGCCATTTCCACACTCAAACTAAACGTCCGTTTTTCGTTTGGATTCAACGCACCCACGCCGATCAGCTTTCTGGCAATTTCCTTGCCCTGCTCGTTCTTGATCGTGACCACCAGCGAATATTCCCAATCGAGATCATCGGCCGGGTTTCGAAAACTACCCTCGATATGCAAAGGCGTGTGGCCTTCCGGCATTGGCGCAGTTACACCTTCGTCGAAACGAAGGTGATGCTTGCAGGCCGGGCAGACCTTGGCACTTTCGAGAATACTTTCCTTGCAGTGCGGGCACTCGCGGAGGGCTCCGGGAGTGCCTGGACGCGGTGTGCTCATGAGAGCGAACTACTCTCCGACGAACTGCCGTTTTTAACCGACTTCGAACCAGCATCGTCTTTCCAACCGAATACTGCTTGACCACGCATACGCGAACCGGCAGCAACCGTCATCGAACCGGCTTTCACGTCACCAGTAATCACGCCGCTGGTTTGCAGATCGACGCGCGATGCACCTTCGATATTGCCTTCGAGTTCACCGGCAATCGTGACTTGATTGGCGACTACCGAACCGGAAAGTTTCGCACCGGCTTCAATCGTCAGGTCGCCCTGCACATTCACGTCGCCCTTGAATTTTCCGGCGATGCGAACACTGCCTGCGCCTTCAATCTTGCCTTCGATCGTCAGGTCGGACGCAATCAGGGATTCTTTCGGTTGTTGTTTGGCCGGGGCCGCACTCGTACTGGAAGAAAAAGAATCGCGACTCGGGGTAACTTCCGGAGTAGGCGCGGAATCGAAACGTGCTTGTTCTTTAAGATCAGTCATAGGAGTAGTCACCGGTTTGGGAGCGGGAGTGTTTTCTTTCCAGAGGGCCATGATACGAAGCCTATCGTTTTGGGGGATTTTTGAGACTATCAGCAACCGGCCACTTCGGAAAGCAGGCCCTTCAGCTGCGGGACAGGTAGCTGAAGCAGATTGTTAATCCGCTCCGGCAAGGGCAGCACCGCGAACGACTGTGGCTTTATCGAGACGATTACGCCATCCTAAATTCATCGCCGATCAGGTCTCAATACCATGCAACCCTTGCGAGTCGTACTTGCCACTGTCGGTTCTCGCGGGGACGTGCAGCCGATGCTGGCGCTTGCCCAGGTGCTGGTTGCACACGGGCATATTCCCGTCATCGCGGCACCGCCGAACTTCGAGAGCTGGGTGAAAAGTCTCGGCTTCGAATTTGCATCACTCGGCACCGACATGCAGGTGTTCATGGAGGAGAACCGCCACGTCATGAGCGGCAATACGCTCAAGATGCTCCAGGGCGTGAAGCGATATTTTTCCGAGCAAATTCCGCTTCAGATAAAACAGCTCGTGCCGGTATGCCAGGGTGCTGACGCGATACTTTGGGGTGGCCTTGCCCTTATGGCGCCTTCCGTTGCCGAACACTTGCGCATAACCGCTCTCGGCGTGTTCTTTACCACCTGCATGCTGCCTTCACGCTTGCATCCACCACCAGCGGTTCGCTGGCATGGCATGCCCGAATGGATAAACAAACTGCTGTGGTATGTGAACCAGTTGCTCAGCGACAAGCTGGCAAGCGGAACTTTTAATTCGGCACGTACGAGTATCGGCTTGCCGCCCCTTCGCGGGATCAGAATTCACCTGATGGAAGAACATCCGTTGGTCATCGCGGTAGACGAAAAGCTGTTTCCGCCGGATCCAACCTGGAATGGTCGCTACCCATATGCCAACTTCATTTACTTCGATGATCCGACTCCGCTCGACCCTGAACTAGACGCCTGGCTCGATGATGGAGAACCACCGGTATTCGTCGGCTTCGGCAGCATGTCTTCCGAAGGCACCGACCGGGTCGGAAAATTAATTGTTGATGCCGTTTCGGCCACCGGTCGACGCTGCATTGTCGGCGCCGGTTGGGCCGGGCTTGGCGCAGGTTCGCTTCCATCCGGTTGGCGCGTGGTGAAAGAAGCACCGCATGCCTTGCTGTTTCCGCGTACTGCGGCCGTGGTCCATCACGGCGGCTCGGGCACAACGGGCCAGGTATTGCGCGCAGGTGTTCCGCAAGTGGTGCTTCCACTTATTCTTGATCAATTCCATCACGCACATCGTTTGCATCTCGCCGGCATCGCACCACGCCCAATACCGATGGAGAGCATCACCGCAAACCAACTCAGCGATGCCATCAACACGGCCATCGACATGCCCGCAGCCCCACGACTCGCCGCCGCCGAACGACTGCGCACAAGCGATGGCCGCACAGAAATAGTGCAGCGCCTGGAAATCCTGGTTGCCACCCAGTAGGACCGACGGAAGTCGGGACACTCTAGTAGAAGGGCCCATGGGCGCGACGTTTTGTAGGACCGACGGAAGTCGGGGCACTCATCATCGTCATTCCCGCGAAGGCGGGGACCCAGTGACTTTGCTTTTGTAGGACCGACTGTAGGACCGACGGAAGTCGGGACAGTCTTGTCCAATCTCACCTTCTGATACCCACCACCCGCAAACTAATCACCACACCAAAAAACAAAACCAACCCCATGCCGATGAACGTCGTCTACTGCCCCGAAATGCTCGCCCCCTCACAAGGCTTTTCGCCCAGCGCCGCCAAACCCGGCCTCGTCATGCAAGCCTGGAAAACCCTGTGGCCGGATCTGAATATCCGCCCCGCATTGCCCGTCACCGAAGCCGACTTCTGCCGCGCCCACAGCGTAAATTACGTCTGGGATATTTTCGACCTGCGAACCTACAACGGTTTCGTCACCCGCTCGGCGGAAGTCAACACGCAGATTTAGACTGCAGCCCTACCGGGTATACGTAACCCCGAAACCGCGAATCTCGTTGATAGAAATGACTTCGAGCGTGCCTTCTATCCAGCTTGCACTGTCATCCGGGGCATTGGGCTGGCGAACTTGCAACATGCCGCGAATGGTTCGACCTTCCAGTTTGCCGCGCCAGGTAACTTCGGTGGAATGAATGCAGTTATCGCCGAGCGTTTTTGTTGCAACCAGGCCCTCTTCGGGTGAATAAGTAATCTGGATGTACTCGTCGCTTTGCGGTGTTATGCAGGTGTAGCCGGAGGCTGTCCAGTAACCGGCCAATTGATTTGGGGTGATCAAATTTGGATCAACAGGTCCAACGCGCGCGGCTTCGTTGCGTGCTTTTACCCGCAGTGCTTCGTCACCGGCTGCATCGGTGACACGAACGGGATCGGTTCTTGCTGGCAAAGGTTTCGGCTTTTTCAGGCTTTCTTTCAACTCCGCAAGTTCACGCCAGACTTCACGATCGCGGGCGTCCATTTCCTGCAAGCGTGCAAGTTTGTTTCTTTCAACCGATTGCGCGTGATAAAGCACGATCGCAACGTCTTTCAGTTCATTCACGTTGGCGTTGTGCGTATCGATAATCTGCTTGAGATCTTTCAGACTCGAATACTTGATTTCATAACGGTTACCGACTTCGGCAACATCGAAAACCAGTCCGGCCCAGAAAGCGATCCGTTTCGCCGCCTGCGATGCACCGGCAAGTGCGACGTCTTCGGCGGCATCCTGGGTGAGGTTCTGGCCAATGTCCTTGGCCGTGAGCACTGTTCGTGACTGCGCATCTTCACGCATGCGGACAAGTTCGGCACGGGTGCCTTCAATTCGTTCGATCACCGGTTCAAGCGTACGAATCTGGTTTTCGATTGCGAACTTGTTGGCAGAAGTTTTCCTGATCGACTCCGCAACCGTCTGGCCGCCGGCAATCTGGAAACTTTCGCGTCGGATGGCGGTTTGCTCCGCTTCAAGAGCCGCAATCCGACGTTGGGTGTCGGCAGTTGACGTCTGGGAAACCGCATTGGAAAACCAGACGAGGCCGGTGAAAGCCAAAAGGACTAGCGCTGCGCGTTTCATATCGTTCCCCCGTTCGGATGCTAACAAGCCTGGTTCGATGCAAGCCTAGCAGAGTTTTTGCCGTGGTTATTACGCATCCGGCCTGACAATCGCTTTGCTATGATGAAGCCATCAAACCGGGATTAAATAATATGGAAACCACACACTCTAGCGATGTAGTCGTTGCCAAGTTCAATCCCTTGATCAAGCCTTATCTGGTATTGCAGGTCGGCTTCGTACTGGCCATCACCATCATCGGCATTCCTCTGGCCTTGATCTGGATATGCGGCGTTGGCCAATGGTGGGCGAACCATTATTTCGAAAAATTGCATTGCGAAATCAGCGATATCGAAATCCGCTTTCGCAAGGGCATTTTGTTCCAGATCGAGAAAACCATTCCGCTGGAAAATATCCAGGACGTGACTTTCATCGAAGGTCCGTTGTTGAAATATTTCCATGTCAGCATCCTGAAATTCGAAACCGCCGGCCAAAGCGCCCATCAGGCCAATGACATGCAATTTGTCGGGATTGTCGATGCACACGATTTCCGCCAATTGATTTTGAAGCGTCGGCAAGCGGTGCGGAACCGCATGCAGCCGCATAAAGCCGTGGAAAATGTAGTCGCCGGTGACGAGCAGCTAGTATTGCTGCGTACGATTAATGAACGGCTCGGGGAAATCACCACGCTGTTACGCGAGAAGTGATCGCGGATCCCGGCGCGTAGTGCCTGGATCCGAGCCAGGAAGCAGTCGCCAGCTCCTGCGGAGCGGGCTCCTACATGAAAAAGATTTCGTTGAGTTTATTCATCGGTTAGCGTCTCTAACCTCATTCAAACGCTTGTTCTATTTCTTGAGCAATGTCGCATCGGGTCACACTTTCACCCCGAAAACCCGACCTGTTGCCTAAACCCGGCCGGTGTTGAATATCCGGAAATTTGTTCAAAAATCATGCAATGCAGCACGCAAACTGTGTCGCAACGCACAATCGAAATGTGTTGACGTACGCATACGTACCGGTATGCTCGCTTCCCATACGCCGGCGAAGGGAGAGCGCTGGCGCATATCGGACGGATTCCAGGGATGGATGTACCGTTCGAATTGATGTCTGGGGGGGGTTAACGTGCGCTATTTATTATTAGTGGCTTCGTTGTTGTTTTCGGGGGTAGTTTCAGCCAATACCGGTGTGGCATTCGTACACGGCACCGGCAATCAAACAGATGCATACAACGCCTATTGGCAACCTACGATGGTGAACAATGTGCGTGCAGGGTTACCCAACTCTGCCAACTACACCGTCATCAACTGCAATTTCGACCAATACATGTGGGATAGCCGGGCCTCTGGTTGCCTGGCAGGTCAACTGACCACCTTCATCGCCAACAAGGGCATTACCCGCCTGATCATCATCACGCACTCGAACGGCGGCAATATCGTTCGTTGGATTATGTCGAATCCGACTTACGACAGCCGCTATCCGAACATCATTTCGAAAATCGTTCGAGTAAATGCATTGGCACCTTCGTCGGCGGGTACACCGCTGGCCGATGCGGTCATCGCCGGTAACGTATTCGAATCATCGCTAGGTTGGCTGCTCGGTTATAAATCCGATGCGGTAAGGCAGCAACAAACCAGCTGGATGGCGCAATACAACGCCAACAATCTGTATGGCACCAGTGGTCGCCCTGCACTGCCGAAATTATTCCGCAGCGTGGTCGGCACCGATGTGGATTCCGCGATCTGGGATTCCGATAGCTATTGTGGTGGTTACTTCGAAAATGTCGGATTGGAAACGACACAAAATTGGTTGGCAAGCTGCTCGGATGGTTTCTTGAATTGCACCAGCCAATCGGCTGCCGGCAGCGTCTGGTTCCCGGACAAAACCCGCATGGCGGGCGCCGAACCGCTGTCGCACAACCAAAGTCGTCGGGCCTGTTTTGGTCTTGATTCCATCCTCCGCACCGACATGTCGTACTAAGGGGCCACATCATGCGTAAATTATTATTGGTTTCACTGCTTGCTGCTGCCTGCGTTGCACAAGCGGCAAATGATCCGCGTTTATCAACACGCGACAACGATCTGATTTCATCATCGCGTCTGGTCAATATTCCGGTGCCTGCCGGTCAATTCGAGCGTAAAGCGGTTTCTTTCGCCTATGCCTTGAATCCGCAAAATGAAGTGGTCGCCAGCACGCCGTTCACCGCGGAAAGCCGCGAGTACTGGATACAAGTGGAAGGTGGCGAATTGAGCAAGGGCTTGATGATCGACACCACTGCGAGTGGCGCGTTAATCCGTATCAGTCCGGCTACAGGCGCTGCAGCGATCGTGCCGGGTGAATTGAAATTGCTCCGCAACGGCAAAGCCATCGAAAGCACCAAGGCGTTTTCGCAGCAAGCCAACACCAAGCAATTGCAGCAAGCCGGCATGGACGTCACCAGCGGCACGGCGATCGTCAAAATTGCCGATGGCCAAGGCCAGGGACGCTTCCAGCTGATGGTGCCGAAAGCTAGCGGCCGTTATCTGGTGCACGTGTTCGAACCCAACAGCGACGTCACCTTGCAAGCCAAGGCCAATCGCCAGAATTATCTGGCGGGCGATCAATTGGTAGTGAATGCGACGCTGGCCAGAAACGACAAAGCCTTTGCCGGTACCGAAATCAGCGGCTTGCTGGTATCGCCATCGGGTAAAACCTACGACATCAAGTTCACCAATCAGAATGGTGCGCTGCGTGCCGTCAGCAAACTGCCTAGCGAAGTCGGCCAGCAACCAGGCCTGTGGGAAGTGCAAGTATTGGCCGGCGCCAGCGATGGCAAACTGCAAATACAACGCGATGCCCGTACGGTCATTTCGATCGCACAGCCAACGGCAAAATTGAATGGGGAATATCGTTTCAACGCCCAGGCTTTGTCTTTCACGATGCCGATTCAAGTGGGCTCACCAGGTCGTTATGAATTGACGGGCACCCTGTTTGCCACCGGTCGCGATGGCGTGAGCCGTCCGGTCGCACAAGCGGCGATGGCGAACTGGTTCAAGCAAGGCAATGGCGTGCTGAACCTGAACTTTGACCGCAGCAATCTGCCTGCCGGTTATGGCGCGCCGTTTGAATTGAAATTCCTGGAACTGAAAGACCAAACGCGCATGACGCAATTGGAATCACGCGAAACCGCCGCACGAGTGGGCACGCAGCGTTAACATTACCCCGACGTTAGACTTTACGGCCAGCAATTGCTGGCCGTTTTTTTGCCTTTATTCCCATCTCCCTCCGGGAGAGGGTTAGGGAGAGGGTAAAATCGCGCGCATCTTATTTATCGAGAGAGTGCGTACCCTCACCCGTCGCTGCGCGCCACCCTCTCCCAAAGGTAGAGGGAACATCAAAATCTGCATGTTAAAATGACCCATGCAAAACAAGCTCAGGTATTTCTCGCTTTTCTATTTCTTCTACTACGCCGCGCTTGGAGCTTACACGCCCTATATCGGGCGCTGGGTTGATTCGCTCGGCTTCAGCGGCTATGTGGTCGGCACGATGCTCGGGCTCTGGTACGGCACGCGCATCATCGGGCCACCGCTCTGGAATAGTTGGATAGAAAGATCGAAATATCCGGGTTACTGGTTTGTCGTCGGCACGGTTCTGACGCTACTGTGTTTCGCTGGCTTCACGCTTACCAAAACGACATTGCAATTGTTCATCGTGATGGGGCTATTCGGGTTTTTCTATAACGCGGTGATGCCGCAATTCGAAGCAATGACCTTGGTGGCGCTCGGCAAAGACACGCACCAATACGGCCGCATTCGTGTCTGGGGTTCGGTCGGTTTTTTGATCGTGGCAGCCAGTTACGGAAAACTGCTCGACCATTTTGGCAACACGACATTCCCGTGGTTGGCCTTACCCTTGTTTATTGCAACTGTTTTGTCGGCCTGGCCACACCGTTTCGATCCCGCACCTGCGCTCGAAAAAGCCGGCGTGCGCTTCATCGAATTATGGCGTCGCCCCGGCGTGCCGCATTTCCTGTTTGTGGTGTTATTGGCGCAACTCGGCTTCGGCGCGTTCTACGTTTTCTACACTTTGCATTTGCAGGCAAACGGCCATGACGGTGCGCATATCGGAATTTTGTGGGGCACCGGTGTATTGATTGAAATCGCGATGTTCTGGCAGGCACCGAAACTGATTTCGCGGTTTGGCGCGTATCGCCTGATGATTTTCTGCTTGCTGGTCACCACGGTTCGCTGGGCGGTGACGGCGTTCTATGCCGAACATTTCTCGATCATGCTGATTGCGCAAACCGCGCATGCATTCGGCTTTGCGGTATTCCATGCCTGCTGCATGCATTCAATGGGGCGTTTCTTCCCCGGCCATTTGCTGAAAGCCGGCCAAAGCCTGATGTATGGCTTCAGTTCGGGTATTGGCGGCGTGCTGGGCGCAGTGCTCGCATCGTGGATGTGGGATATCGGTAAAGGCGAGGCTGCGTTTATGGCTTGCTCGGGGGTTTCTCTGCTCGCTTGTTTTTTGTTTGTGTCGCAAAGTGATAAATAAATCGATTTGCGAAATAAAAAGACATCGCCTTCCGATGATTTTTAGATCCCGCGAAACTTAAGGTGTTTTGGGTTCTGCAGATTCTTCAGCAGGGGCATCTGCTGGCACTTCTTCAGAAACAATCTCAACCGTTTCGCTCATCCGTTCTCTACAGGCATCGTCGCCCAAGGCTTCATTACCGATGCAAGCGGCGGGAACGACGGGGATCGTGCCAAGCGATGCAGCAATATCGGCCTGCACTTTTGGCGACAGCGACCATTCCATCCAGGCGTATGCACAGTTCGGGTTTTTTGCTTTCGCTAGCAAGTGGATATTTTCAACATCCGGGATAAATTCCGTTTCCGGCGCGACCGGTTTTATTTTCTGCCACTGGAATGGCAATACCAGTATCTGCTTTACATCAGTGCTTGCGAGAAAGCGTTTATCCAATTCCTTGAATGAACGTAAACGGACAATATCGATCGACTGGATGAAGTCGGGTGGCCATTCCATTTCCGCGGAAATCACCAGATCGAAATTATCTTTATCAAGGCTGGCAGCAATGGCTTCGCCGTTTTCAACCAGCGTCGCTTTAACCTTGCAGCCGGTAGCATTTTCGAAAGGTGATACCCAATCGATCTCGGGATTGTTTTTCCCGGATTCAATACGGCCATTCAGCGCCAAAATTTTTAGCTCCGATTCCAAGGCCAGCGGATCGACCTTTTTGCTGATACCGGCAACAGCGGCTTGCTTGTCTTTCTGGCAGGCAGCGAGTGCAACACTGGCGATACAAACAAGCAGAATTCGAAGCAGTTTATTTTCCGGCATTGCTTACTCCATGCGGCACATGACCGGTCGCAACATGTTGTCTCGCGCTTTCGACATTATGATGCGAATCGTCGAAAAAAATATCGGCGCCGAACGCCTGCAGGAACGGGCCCTTTTCTCGGCCACCGAGAAACAGCGCTTCGTCCAGACGCACTCCCCATTGCCTTAGCGTCAGGATCACGCGCTTGTGGGCGGGTGCGGAACGGGCGGTAACGAGTGCGGTGCGGATCGGTGATAGTTCCGGCGGAAATGCCGACTGGATTTCATGCAACGCAGACAGGAAGCCGCGAAACGGGCCGCCGCTCAATGGCGTTTGCGCCTGTTCGCGTTCGTAGAGAGCAAACGCTTCCATGCCCTGCTCCTGCGAAATGCGTTCGGACTCGTCCCCGAAAATTACCGCGTCGCCATCGAATGCGATGCGTAATTGATCGTGGGTAGTATCGGGCGCTTTCGAAGGCAGAATGGTCGCTGCGGCAACACCAGCTGCCAATGCGTTTCTGACATCTTCCACATGGGTGGACAAGAATAATTGCGCGCCAAACGGCTGGATATACGGAAACGGCGGTGTGCCGTTGGTAAATGCCGCACGCACGATTTCAAGACCATAGAGTTCGATCGAATTGAAAATCCGCAAACCGGTATCGGACGAATTACGCGATAGCAGGATCACTTCAATTTTCGGCAGCTTGGGGTTGCCGTGCTGATTAAGGGCCAGAAGTTTTTTTACCAGCGGAAATGCGATCCCCGGCTCAAGCGGTTCGTCCTCGCGTTCGCGCTGGAATTGCTGATAGACCTGCAGACCTTCGCGCTCGAATAACGAATGGCTTTCTTCCAGGTCAAACAAGGCCCTGGAGGAAATGGCGACGACAAGTTTGTTGTTCGAATTTGGGGGTAATTCATTCATGGCGACAGCTTAACGGATTTTATTCTCATGGGCTGCGACGGCAGCCATCAGGTAACAAATTGCTCGTTCAAAATCCGCTCTTCCAGATTGTGTTCCGGATCAAACAGCAAGGTCACGGTACGTGTGCGGGATTCACTGATGGTGACTTCAACGACATCGCGAATTTCGTGCGAATCAGCAGTCACGCTGACTGGACGCTTGTAGGAATCGAGCACTTCCAGCTTGATCTTGGTTTCTGCGCTCAGAATCGCCCCACGCCAGCGGCGCGGCCTGAACGCGGCAATCGGGGTCAATGCAATAACTGACGAGCCCAGGGGCAGGATCGGGCCGTGCGCAGAATAGTTGTACGCCGTGCTACCGGCAGGTGTGGCAACCAATGCACCATCGCATACCAGTTCATCCAGGCGGACCTGACCATTCAAATGTATTCGCAGATGCGCGGTTTGACGCGTCTGCCGCAACAAAGAGACTTCGTTGTACGCGAGTGATTCAAACACGCCACCGGCTTCGGTAGTCGCGATCATTTCAAGTGGACGCAAGACGGCAGGTTCAGCCGCTTGCAAGCGGGCAAGCAAATCATCGGAATGATGTTGATTCATCAGGAAACCAACCGTACCCAACTTCATGCCGAATACCGGCAAGCCACGTGCGCCATGCTTATGCAAAGTTTGCAGCATGAAACCATCGCCACCGAGCGCACAGATGACATCGGCATTGTCCGGCGTGTGCTGCTGGTGAGTCGTGAGTAATTGCGTTAGCGCCGCTTGCGCATCGGCGGTTGGACTGGCTAGAAAAGCGATGCGTGGATGTGCGGGTATTGGCATTTGCGTAGCTTACTCCGTTCGCGATGTAGGAGGGGTTTCAACCCCGAATGCTTTGAAAGAATCGGGACTGAAGTCCCTCCTACATTTTATTACGCAGCCCGTGCACTGGCCGAAGCAATTTGTGCCAGGCGACGAACCGCAACCGACAAGGTCGCAAAATCCATGCTGCGCAAGTTGCGCATATCGGCAAACATGCTCAGCGTGTATTTCAGGGTTGCATCATCACGCGACAACCATTCGTTGACGAGAGCTTCGGCAGATTTATTGCTTGATGCCTGCGACAACACGATGCCAACCAGCGCACGCTGCTGAGCCTGCAACTCGTCACGCAGTACACCGCGTGCCTGTGCATGCCAGCGGCCTTCGACCGGCAAGGTTTCGACGTTGTCCATCAGCCACTTGGTATGCAATGCATCCGACAATGCGAAGTAGGCTTCGCCGACCAGTGCAACATCGGTTTTGCGTTCGAGTGCGACTTCGATAATGTCGAGTGCGTAGGTGAGATACGGCAGCTTGGCGAAATCGGCAGCCATGTCGGACGAGAAGCCCTGCTTCATCCAGGCTTTCTTGTCTTCCTCGAGGCTTGCACGACTTTCGGCCGGCAGTATGCGAGGCAGCGCGGCTTTCAATGCCTGCATCGGAGCCGTATAGCGTTCGACCTGTGCGGCGATGTTCAAAGCTTCGCCTGGCTTGTTCAACAGCCAGCGGGTCATATTGCGTTGCAGGTGCCAAACATCGGTCAATGCGGAAATCTGTGCGCTTTCCGAGGCTTTCAGATCCATGTTGTCGATGCCGACCCACCAGTCGCGTGCTTCCAGTACTTCGCGACTGATCGTATAGGCCTTGGCGATTTGCGCCGGGCTTTCGCCGGTGTCTTCCTGCATACGCAGCAGGAAGGTCGAACCCATGCGGTTGACCATCGAGTTGGTCACCATGGTGGCAATGATTTCACGACGCAGACGATGGTTCTGCATGTCGGCTGCATATTTTTCCTGCAACGGTTTCGGGAAATAACGTTGCAGTTCTTTCGACAGATACGGATCTTCCGGAATATCGGAATCCAGCAATTCATTGAAAATCACGATCTTGTCGTAGCTCAACAAGACCGAGAGTTCCGGACGTGTCAAACCCTGACCACGCGATTTACGATCGCTCAGTTCGGCATCGCTAGGCAGGAATTCAATGCCGCGATCCAGCAGGCCTTGCGATTCCAGCGTGCGAATGAAATGACCGAATGAACCCAGGCGCGATGTGCTCATCGCTTCCATCACGCTGATGGCCTGGTTCTGGCGGTAGTTATCCATCAAGACCAAATCGCCGACTTCGTCGGTCATGCTGGCCAACAGAGTATTACGTTCCGGCGTAGTCATCTCGCCACGTTGCACGACGGCACCGAGCAGAATCTTGATGTTTACTTCGTGATCGGAAGTATCGACACCGGCCGAGTTATCAATGAAGTCGGTATTGAGCAATACGCCGGCTTGCGCCGCTTCGATACGACCACGCTGGGTCATGCCGAGATTGCCGCCCTCGCCCACCATCTTGCAACGCAGTTCGTTACCGTTCACGCGCAAGGCGTTATTGGCACGGTCACCGCAATCGGCATGGGTTTCGGATGTCGCTTTCACGTAAGTACCGATACCGCCGTTCCATAACAGGTCGACTGGCGCTTTCAAAATCGCATTCATCAAATCGGCTGGTGTCATCGAATCCTTGTCGGTTTCGATGTCGAGCGCGGCTTTGACTTCAGGCGTCAACGGAATGGTTTTTGCACCGCGTGCATAAACGCCGCCGCCGGCTGAAATCAGACTCTTGTCGTAATCGTCCCAGCTTGAACGCGGCAGTTTGAACATGCGGTCGCGTTCCTTGAACGAGATCGCCGAGTCCGGATTCGGATCGAGGAAAATATGGCGGTGATCGAAGGCTGCGAGTAGACGAATTTTTTCCGACAACAACATGCCGTTACCAAATACGTCGCCTGACATATCGCCGACGCCGACACAGGTGAAGTCCTGCGTCTGGCAATCGCGTCCAAGCGCACGGAAATGGCGTTTGACCGATTCCCAGCCGCCTTTTGCGGTAATGCCCATGCCTTTATGGTCATAACCGACCGAGCCGCCGGAGGCGAACGCATCGTCGAGCCAGAAGCCATGCTCGGCGGAAATGCCGTTCGCGATATCCGAGAACGTTGCGGTGCCCTTGTCTGCAGCAACCACCAGATATGGATCATCCTGATCGTGGCGAACCACATCGACCGGATGCACGATATTGCCATCGAGGATATTGTCGGTGATATCGAGCAAACCATTGATGAAGCGTTTGTAGCAGGCAATACCTTCTGCCAGAACTGCATCGCGATCTCCGCCGACTGGCGAGCGCTTCACGAAGAAGCCGCCCTTCGAACCGACCGGAACGATCACGGTATTTTTTACCATCTGCGCTTTCACGAGACCCAACACTTCGGTGCGGAAATCTTCGCGGCGATCCGACCAGCGCAAACCACCACGCGCGACTGGTCCGAAACGAAGGTGTACACCTTCAACCCACGGCGAATACACGAAAATTTCGCGATATGGGCGCGGCTTCGGCAATTCGGGGATCAGTGCGGCATCGAACTTGAAACTGATGTAATCACGGTGAGCGCCGTTCTTGATTTGATAGAAACTGGTACGCAAGGTTGCTTTGATCACCGTGATGAAGCTGCGCAAGATACGGTCTTCGTCGAGGCTGGCAACTTTCTCAAGCAGGATAGCCAAAGCGTCGTCGCAGGCATCGAATTGAGCGTCACGATCAAGCGCACGGTCTGCGGCGACTTCTTCGAGTATCGTCGCGATTTTCTCGCGCTCGGCTACCGGTACGATATCGATCAGACTGCGGTGCAAGCTGTTACAGGTTGCACTGTCGGCTTTATCGTCGCGGCATGGCTCGAAACGGGCTGCAAACAATTCCACCAGCAAACGTGCAATCAATGGATAACGCACCAGCGTTTCTTCCATATAGGTTTGCGAGAACGGTACGCCGGTTTGCAATTGATATTTGCAATAGCCGCGCAGCACGGCGACTTCACGCCAGCTCAGACCTGCAGCCAACACCAGGCGATTGAAACCATCGCTTTCTGCTTCACCGGACCAAACCGCACCAAACGCCTGTTCGAAACGGGCACGTGAGCTGTCGACGTCAATCGCGCCACCGGTCGGTTCGACTTCGAAATCCTGGATGACGATGCGGCCATCATCCAGATTCAATTCATAAGGGTGTTCGCTGTTGATGCGCAGGCCGAGATTTTCCAGCATCGGCAATGCATCGGACAACGCAATTTCCCGGTGCAGTCGAACCAGTTTGAAACGCATGCCTTGATCTTCCGGATCGAGGTACAGATTCAAGCGCAGCTGGTCATCTTTCTCCAGATAATCGGCTTGCTGCAAATCTTCCGCCGCAATGACAGGCGACACCGATTCCACGTAAGCCGCGGGCAAGGAACGACCAAACTTGTTGAAAAGCTTCAGGCCTTTCTCTTCGCCACTTTGCTGCACCATGGCATCGCGCAGCTCGTCCTGGAAGTTACGCACGATGCGCAATAATTCGGCTTCCAGCATTGCGGTATCGGCAGTGACTTTCTCGCCGCCCTTCGGACGAATGATCAAATGCAGTTGTGCGAGTGCCGATTCACCGATTTGAATATTGGTGTCGAGGCGTTCGCCTTTCAGTTCGCGCATGAACAGTGCTTCGATACGCTCACGCACATCGGTGCTGAAACGATCGCGCGGAATATAGACGAGTGCCGAGAAGAAACGGCCGAATGGATCACGGCGTAAAAAAAGTTTTGGACGCACGCGTTCCTGCAAAGCCAGGATACCCATGCAGGTGCGAGTCAACTCTTCTTTGCCTGCCTGGAATAATTCGTCGCGCGGCAAGGTTTCCAGAATGTGGCGCAGTGCTTTTCCGCTATGGCTGTTTTCGCCGAGGCCGGACGCTTCCATCACTGCTTCGTGACGTTGGCGTACCAATGGAATTTCCCAAGGGCGGCGCTTGTAGGCGCTCGAGGTATACAAACCGAGGAAGCGTTGTTCACGGATAGCCGTGCCGCTTTCGTCGAATACCAGTACGCCGATGTAATCCATGTAACCGGCACGATGTACAGTCGAGCGTGCATTGGTCTTGGTGAGAACCAGCGGTTCCATGGTGGCACCGGCAGGTAAATCGGCGGCGGCCAGACCGGCCAATGGACGCGGTTTTACATCCTCGTCCTTGCCGCGCATGAAGCCAAGACCACTGCCCTTGATCGCTGCCAGCATGCGTTGGTTATTGACGGTGGAAACTTCGTATTCGCGATAGCCGAGAAAGGTGAAGTGGTTGTCGGCAGCCCAACGCAGGAAATCCTGCGCTTCCGAGCGCTGGCTTGCTGTCGCAGGCATTGGACGCGTTGCCATTTCATCGGCAATCGTGTTCATTTTATCGCGCATGACTTGCCAGTCGGATACCGATTCACGCACATCACTCAGAGCCTCGGCAATGGCAGTGCGGATTTTTTCCATATCTTCGGCATTCGCCTGACGATCTATTTCAAGATAGATCAATGATTCTTTGGCGCCGGAATCGATCGAAGTCAACTTGCCTGCGGCATCGCGCGTAACAGGCATCACCGGATGCACCAGTGTGTGAAGCGAACAGGCGAAGTTGGTCAACACCATGCTTACCGAATCGACCAAAAACGGCATATCGTCATTAACGATATGAACAGCGGTATGGCTGCTTTCAAAACCATCACTGCCTTGCTGCGGATTGAACACGCGGATTTTTGCGACACCGGCTTGGCGCTGCTGGATAAATTCAAAGCTGCTGCGGGCAATATTGGCCCAGTCCTGCGCATTGCGCAGGGCCAATTCTTCTTCTGGTAATCGCGCGTAAAACGCAGCGGTAAAAGTTTCGATTTGTTTGGCGGCATTGCCGCTCAGGCCAACGCTGGAAGCAGCAGTAATGGCGGATTGGGACGCGGTCGGGGCGATTTGGGCGCTCATAATATCGGTCAGGTGGGACAAGACGCGTATTGTAACGAGTGCCTAGGGCCGGATGCTATAAAAATAGGGCAAAAGCTTTAAAAATCAGACATATCCGATTTTTGTGTTACAAGCGTTTCCGGACCGTTATTTTCCAGCTCGCACGGCCCTGATAGCGCTCTCCAGCAAGCCAAGCGCTTCGTCCAAAATCTCGTCTTCGACCGTCAACGGCACCAGCACCCGAATCGTGTTGGCATACACGCCACAAGACAGCAGAATCAGGCCCAAATCGAGCGCTCGAGTCGTCAGCGCTTTGCTCACCTCGGCATCCGGCGTATTGGCACTGCCTGGCTGAATCATTTCGAAAGCAACCATGCCACCCAGACCCCGGATCTCGCCGATACCCAAACTGGCATCTTTTTGCAGCCCGCTGACAAAACCACGGATTTTCTCGCCGATTTGCTGCGAGCGTTGCAACAGGTTTTCCGTTTCGATCGCATCCAATACCGCCAATGCGGCCGCACATGCCACCGGGTTGCCACCGTAGGTTCCGCCCAAGCCGCCTGCTGCCGGCGCATCCATGATATCGGCCCGACCTACGACACCCGCCAATGGCAAACCACCGCCGATCGATTTGGCGACCGTGATGATGTCGGCATGAACATCGTAATGTTCCATCGCAAACATTTTCCCGGTGCGTGCAAAACCACTTTGCACTTCATCTGCGATCAACAGGATTCCGTGTTCATCGCAAAGCTTCCTGAGTGCCGACATAAATTCCGGCGGCGCAACTGTAAAACCGCCCTCTCCTTGCACGGGCTCGATGATGAATGCGGCGACACGAGCGGCTTCAATATCGTATTTGAACAGATGCGCGATATCGTCCAGTGCGTCTTGCACTGAAACACCGTGATACGCATGTGGAAAACGTGCGTGATAAATATCGGCAGGAAAAGGTCCAAAACCGGTCTTGTATGGCACGACTTTGCCGGTCAATGCCATTCCCAACATCGTGCGGCCATGAAAGCCGCCGGAAAACGCAATGACGCCAGGTCGTCTGGTAAAAGCTCGGGCAATCTTTACGGCATTTTCTACCGCTTCGGCACCGGTACTCACGAAAAACGATTTTGCCTTGCCCTGGATCGGTGCCTTGGAATTCAGTTTTTCCGCCAATTCGACATACGGCTCATACGGCATGACCTGCACGCAACTATGGATGAATGCATCGAGTTGTTTTCGGATCGCGGCCATGACTTCAGGGTGCCGATGCCCGGTATTGAGCACGCCAATACCGCCGGCGAAATCGATATAGCGCTTGCCGTCGGCGTCCCAGATTTCAGCATTGAGCGCTCGTACCGCATAACGCTGGGTGGCATGGCCAACTCCGCGCGCAACGGCGGCCTCGCGCCGTTGCTGCAATTCAGCATTCTTGCTCATCATGGGTCCCCACCACGTGATTAAAGCGTTATCGAGAATGGCGCATTCTATACGCTAATTATTTAAATAAAGATGTTATAAGCTAACTGAGAGGTTTAAAGGATTATTCGGCCTGTCTACCATCAAACCTATCGAGTGAGAGAACCATGTCCGTGACGATTTGTCCCATTGCCATTGCAGTCGGTTGCAGAAAATGTCCGATCTATCTCGTCTGTCCCGTGAAGTCGGTCATTGGCGATCAGGCACCGAAACAACCTGAGAAATCCCTCAGCCGTTCGGCACCAAAGAAAACGAGTGCCAAGAAGAAAACCTCGAAGAAGAAAGCAGCCTGACGCATCCGGCTATTTAACGTATTTATCTACGCAACGTTAATGTTCAGCGGAGTACATTGAAACGCCCAGCCATAGGAGTGTCCTCATGCTTCGATTGAGCTTGTTTTTTGCCTTGTTAATGGTTGCCTGCAATACCGCAAATACGCAGGAAGTGGTCTATAGCCCGAGCTCATCAGGCACATTTCGCGTTACCACTGTGATCAACAATCTGGAAAACCCATGGGGACTGGCATTTTTGCCCGATGGCCGACTGCTCATCACCGAACGACCCGGTCGCTTGAGGATTTATTCGCAAGGACAGCTCTCAAGTGCCGTTACCGGGACACCGGCTGTTTACAACCAAGGCCAGGGCGGATTGCTGGATGTGGCAATTGATCCCAACTTTGCCCAGAACCAATTGATTTATCTGACCTATGCCGAGGCCGGCACCGGAGGAGTCGCCGGCACGGCCGTGATGCGCGGCAAATTGAATGGCAACGCCCTGGAAAATACCCAGGTGCTGTTTCGCCAAATGCCGAAGTTGAGCACCGGCAATCATTTCGGCTCGCGCCTGGTGTTTGATAATGCAGGCTATTTATTCGTCACATTGGGTGAAAACAATAATCGCATCACGTCACAACATCTCGATCATCACCAAGGCAAAGTCATTCGCATTTGGCCCGATGGCAGCATCCCCGCCGATAATCCATTCGTCGGGCAAGCCAATGTCAAACCGGAAATCTGGTCATACGGTCATCGCAATCCACAGGGTGCGACGTTAAACCCCTGGGACGGAAAGTTATGGGTTAACGAACATGGTCCGATGGGCGGCGACGAAATCAATATTCCCCAGGCAGGCAAGAATTATGGTTGGCCGGTCATTACCTACGGCATAAATTACGACGGTCAGCCTATCCCGGAATCCACCGGCACCAGTGCGCCAGGCATGGAACAGCCGATACATTATTGGGTTCCGTCGATCGCGACCAGCGGAATGGCGTTCTACAACAAGAACAAGAATAGCGCCTGGTACGGCAACCTTTTTGTCGGTGGTTTGGCAGCACAACAATTGGTGCGGCTTGAAATCAATGGCAATAGCGTCGTGAAAGAAGAACGTTTGCTGGGCGAACTTGGCTACCGCATTCGCGCCATCAGCGCCGGTCCGGATGGCGGACTTTATCTACTTACCGATGCCAGTAATGGCAAGCTTCTGAAAATTGATCCACCGCCAAAAGTTACACGCTTTGTTAAACCACCAAAGCCGCGGCCACAAAGTAATGACGAACCGGAAAATTGAACTATACGAATCAGAAAAAAGCCATGCAATCCGCATGGCTTTTTCTTATTGCACAAGCTTTGTGTTGATCAGCGGAAGTAAGGTCTCTCAATTGCGAACAAAAGTCTTTTAGCCGACTCGCGCCATTCCGCAGGACACTTTTGTCCGAGCACGATGGCAGCCATGCTGTAGGCATTGCCGCGGCTTATCACATCCACTTCGCCCAATTCGGCCTCGGCAGTTTTTTGATCCTTGCCACTACGAATCGCTTCCAGAAACCTGATCAATGAATCGGCGCTACCGGTATTGTCATTCTCGCGTGCCCAGCCGAGTAATTCATCGGTCGGCCTGCCCTCGCGCTCAGCCAAACCAACGGCGGTCCAAATCGTGCCCTGGTCGATGCCGCGCGTAATCGGCAAATTGATCGCGTTGACCACTTGCTCCCTGCTTGCGGTATCCGAAGCACCGGTCAGGCGTTTCACCCGGAAATTAATTTCTGCTTCCGCTTCCGACACACTCAAGGCATCGCTCAATTCGCCTTGTGTGAGAAGGTGGTATGCGGCATTGGGATTACCGTCGAGGCTTGCTCCGGTTTCCATGGTGATGTGATATTGCAGCATTTTCGACTGACGCGAATATTCTTCGAGATTCAGATTGGCATCTGCATTTTTTTCACGGCTTATGCGTGCCATTTCGACCATCACCTGTTCGGTCAGATTTGGCAATTGCCTAGAGGCATATTCAAATGCACCAATTGCAGACTGCCAATTACGTTGAGATGCATACGAATAACCTGCACCATATGACAACCAGGGATGCGTAGGCCATTGCTTGTGTGCGGCAATGAATGCGTCGTTCTTGGCCTTGGTTTCCGCCGCAGTGTGATCAGGCATGCAGCGAATCGCCAGGTATCGCCAGTCAGCATCCTGCGGAGCGCTGAGCGAGCTGGCCTGGTGCCGGTCGCAAACCTGCTGATGTGCATCATCTTTACGGACATTTTGTTCTGCACGCAGAACGACGATGTCTTTCGGGTTCTTCTTCAGGCGTGTGCGTAGTATCTCTGCAAATTCTGCATTATCGCCGGCCAGATACAGCCAACTTTCGATATTGGCCGACTTCTCGCCATCCCAAATCCCATGGGCAGCGATCATCTGCTGTTTCTCTTTTTCATTCTTGACCGAATCCACCATGTACGAGACTGACGCTTCGGACAGCGAAATCACGGCGGTCCGCATCTCGTTGGCTGACTTGGACTGAATCGATGCAGGTGGCTGCTCAAAAACATAATCGGCATCGACGCTGCTCCAGCGATTCGCACCCATGTTGAACTCCGGTGGCGGCTGCGCATCACCGTACACAACGGTGTACTGCACAAATGCGGCTGCATTGGCCACGTTATAAATATAGTGTGAAGCACCTGTTTCCGAATCTGCCGAGAACGATTCAATCAATTCGCCCTCGAGTGTCTTGGCCGTGATTTCGTGCGTGTTGCTAACGGGCATGCTGATGGTGAAACTGGTATTGGGTGCCAATTCGTAAGCCACGCCATCAACCTCGACACTTACATAACGTCCGAGGCCATTGAAGAGTGACAACTTGGTCTCGCCTACCGAGCCCCCCATCAAAAGAACGGCTCCGAGAATGCTGCCCGCGGCCGCAAAGCGTGCGACGGTCGGGAAAAAACCTTCGGCCATTTGAAAGCGGTCCCACCAGCTGAGCTTGGCAGATAACACTCGCTCGGTACCTGGTGTCAGTACCGGATAAACAGCCGGCAGTTTCGAAGCTGCCGGCGCCTCATCGACTGCGACATTATTACGACTGGCAGCTTCGACATCGGCTTCGCTACGCAATAGATTTTCGAGAGCGGCGTTCCGCAAGCGCGAAAATGCATTCGCCCCTGCATCTACCCAACCATCGATCACACGCAACCACTCATTGATGTTTTGAGAGCTGGCTGCCGGCAACGAGAAATTCTCGCCGAGCAATTCTTTCAGAGTCTGGACACCAAGAATTTCACGCATCCGCTCATCCAGGGTCACTGTTCCCGCCGAGAAGTGCGCTTCGAAAAGCAGGCCGCCCAGTTGATTACTGGCAGCTACAACCCGGCGTAGTTCATTCTCGCTGACACGGCGGTCTGCCGTCACCACCGCAACGGTTTGACCCAGGATACGTTGGGAATCCCTTAAATCCGCCTCGATATGATCCGCGTAATGCAGCAACTCGAGCTGGCTTCGCAGATATTCCGGCCAGCCACGTCCCAGGCTTTTTGCAGCGCGTAGATGGGCGGAACGGCAATCACGATCATGCTGCAGTACCGCTTGTTCTATAGGCTTGATCTCACCATCAAGCGATGCAATCACTTTCGGCAAATCGCGCTTTGCAATTTCATCACCACGCCAGCGAACCACTCCACCGGCGGTAGTCAGGTGACCTGCCTGCAATGCAAGCAAGGTTGCGTGTTCGGTTTGAAGATCACGCAGTTGATCCAGCTGTACGGAAAGCGATTCCGGATACAACAAATCCAGATCGTCGACGACACTTCGCGCACTCGATTCGGGGCCGTACAAATCATCCACCGTTTTAGCCGTACGTACGATTGAACGTCCCAGATAAACGCCACGATAGCGCTGGTCGAGAAAGCTGCGCGAAAAATCCTTGTCGAGTCGTTCCAGGGTTTCGTTAATCGGAACTTCGGCCGGAAGCTTTCCGGTAAATATTTTCCTGGTGACTTCCTGCTTCAACTGATCAACATTTTCGAACAACAACAACGCACTGCGTTCGTCGATATCAGCCGCAATGTAGTTGCGCTTGGCATTGTTTTCGCGATCCGCATTTGCCGGATGGGTTGCCCACATTTTCGGTGGCTGGGCCAGCTCAACACGGAAAACCCGGTGATCCTCCGGCCTTTCACTCGGTACTTTCGAGGTCTGTCCGTAATTTTTATCGTTATAGACCTTGCCTAACTGTTCGATAATTCGGGTTTGCAACGCGAACACATCGATTACACCACGATCCTGATTCAATTCGTTAACGGCAAAACCGACCGCCCTATCCCAGGCGTCATCGGCGGCACCAAGTCTGTGCAGCGCGTGAACCAGAGCATCGCTGCCGGTCAATGAAACCGCTACCAGATCGGCCTGATATTCCATCTCGCGCGACAATGCGCGTTGGGCGATCACAACAATACGGAAAATCAATTCGACCAGCGACCTGATCGACCAGACAACCAATTGCAGAATCCAGCCGATCCATGCAACGCGCAAATCGAAACCGGAAATGCCGGCCAGCAGCGAGTCCAGCGCATCGCGCTTGGTAATGATGTGCGAAGCAATCTGGTGCGCGATGTAAACCCATCTGCCCACCGCCATGGTCCGCTGCGCGAAATGTCCAAATTCATGCGCGAGCACGGCTTTCAATTCACCCAGACTCAACACATTGACCAGACCCAAACCGATTTCCAGATTCTTTTTGGATGGAAATATCAGGTTGGCAATCGACAAGTCATAAAAAACCGACGCATTCACGCGAGGCGAAATATAGACCTTATGAGGCCTTGGGGCACCGGCTTCATCTGCCAGCTTGTGGAGAAACTTGAACAGTTCTGGTTGATCGGCAGGCTTGATTTCATGATCTTCGGAAGCGTCTGCTCGCTTTACGAAAATCAGTGCCTTCGCCATGAATATCGCCAGGAATATTGACGAGCATCCGACAAAAAACGACAAAAATGCATCGTCGCTGTTTCCGCTGCCAATCGCTTTGAAAACACGATAAGCGGTCCAGATGAACCAAGACAATAATCCGAAGTAACTGAGTACGAAAAGTAATAGTCCGGCCATCGCCAGCCAGGCATGGCGCTTATAGGCTGAGCTGGGCGCAGTGAGGTTTGCCGGCACCGTGGCTGGTCCGGATGGATAAATTGCGCTCAATGGAATTCCCCGAATTATTAATCTAGAAGTGGGAACCTACAGGAAGAAATGACTCGGGAGTAGTCAGAAGATGTCACCAAAATGGAAAACCGAACCCATTTCTCAATTTTGGCAGGATTTGCACGAAATTTGACCGTTATTCCGGTTCTGGACCTGTTTAGCCGGGCTTGCGACCGGATATCACCGGCACATGCCAAACGACGTAATTCGGCGGTGTTTCGATCGCATGAATCAATACGTTCATGTCCTCCGTCACGGCATCAACGTCGCGATTGGATGCCTCGGCCAAGACTGTCGAATAACCATCGCGCCAGGCCCGGATAATCCCGGCAAAAGTGGCACGCGGCACCCGCAAGGTATCGACGGTGATGTAATCCATCGTGATACCTTGATAACCGGCCTTCTCAAGTAACGTAGGCGAATGCCGGCCAATCCGGCCATCACATTTGATATTGCTTAAAAACTTGACGGCATTTTCATTCCAGAAGCGATCGGGGTCCAATTGACCAACCGGAAAATGCAACATGCCGTAATCTTCCGACAATAAGTGCAGGATGCCATCCGGCTTCAGCACGCGAGTGAATTCCGCCAATACGAGTGGAAAATCCGGCACCGCCTGAGACATATGGCGGCAGACGATTAAATCAACGCTGGCCGCTTCGGAACGCAAAGCGAACGCATCTCCTTGTTCATAGGAAACTCGTTCCGAAAACTTGCCGCTATCACGCCGGGCAAACAACAGATTCGATTCAAGAATGTCCATTCCTGTCAATGTGGCTTCCGGATAATACGTTGCCAAACGTCGGGTTATCTCGCCAGTACCGCAACCGACGTCGAGGATTTTTATTTCGCCAGATAGCTTGTAGCGATCGAACAGCTGTTTTTCCTGCGGCCATATCGCATCGGCTTGATAAGCCAGGTTCCGGACCATGGACTCATCACCCATTTGCTCGGCTTGCGGGTTTCGATCGTGCGTCATGCAAACTCCTGGATTACGGCCTTAATCCGACAAGGGCCAACGGCCCAATTCGATGTGTTCCGACTTGCCGACAAGGCTCTCTATCAAGACAAAATCTTTGACACGCCAATGAATCGGCTTGGCTAAATTCTTCGTGACAACAGGTTGCCTGCTGTAAAGCATCGTCGCATGTGGTTTGAAATTGTTCGACAGGTTCTGCCCCAACCTGACTGCAAACAAATTGTTTTTCATCAGCAGCCAAAATTTCTGCAACTCCGTCAGCTCGACGCTGTTTGTGAGTACGCAGGGGAATTTCCCTGTTTTACTCTCGAAGCTCATGAATTGATCAAGCGTAACATCGAATGGTTTGGCCTGGATCTTGTTCGCTGCAGTGATTGCCCTGCTAACCAAATCCGCACGAACATCGGGAAACTGGCCAAGATGATGCAATGTCAGGTGATACCGTTCACTGGCTATCCAGCTGCCGTTGATGGAATTATCGACCCTTAACTCGTCGGCAACTTCGCTTAGCCGATCACGAACTTCGGCGCCGGGCGACAAGGCAAAGAAATAATTGCGTTCAACATCGGGCTTCGTACCGAGACCGAATAACGACAACTGGGGAGTCGCATTTTTTGAACCGGTGTGTTTAATACTCATTTGCGGACCGTGCTTCTTGATTCGTTGATCGTGCCAACACTACATCATTCGATAAAATCCACGATATCCGAAAGTGGTTTTCGACTGATATCCGGTACGCGACAATCGCCAGACGGATGCCCCACTACCAGCAACAAATACGGCGCTTCGTTTTCGGGCCGATTCAAAATGATATTGAGAAACGCCATTGGACTTGGTGTATGTGTCAATGTGGCCAGACCGGCTTTATGCAATGCTGCAATCAGCAAACCGGTAGCGATCCCGGTAGATTCGTGCGGGTAGTAGCGTTTTTCCTTATGGCCGTCTATTTCCGGCCCCGTTCGTTCGTAGAATATCGCGATCAGCCAGGGCGCAATTTCGAGAAACGGCTTGTGCTCATCAGTACCAAGTGCTGAGAGCGCTTGCAGCCATTCGTTCGGCGCACGGTGCTCGTAGAATTCTTTTTCCTCGACTTCCGCCGCTTCGCGAATTTTACGTTTAACGGTCGCATTTGAAACCGCAACGAAGCGCCAAGGCTGTTGATTGGCACCGCTCGGTGCCGAAGCTGCCGTTCTGATGCAGGCTTCAATGACTTCACGCGATACGGTCTTCGGCGAAAAATGCCTTACTGTGCGGCGAGTGGCCATTTCGTCAGCAAACATCCTGGCACGAGCGAGTCGCTCGCCATCGAGAGTGCCGTACGGTGGCAATAAAATTGTTTTCAGCTTTTCCATTGCCACAGCATAGCCTACTTCGCCTGATTAGCCGCCCGATTGGTTCAAGAACCGATACGAGTCATCAGCCCAGGTCAACAAGGGTCTTGAATCCACCAAAAAACATGCGTTTGAGGTCAAACGGCATTTTTTTCGGATCCATCATGTGCGCGAGCCGCGGGTCGCTCATTACCTTTTTATTAATCCGATTTCGATCCGCTTTCGTTTTGTAAATGATGAAAGAAAAGACCACCGTCTCGTCTTTCTGTAATTTCACGCTTTGCGGGAATGACGTGTACTTGCCTGGCTTCACGTCGTCGGCGATGCATTCCTTGTAATCGATTGCGCCATATTCGCACCAGACCTTTCCGGCCAGCTTGGCCATCTTCCGGTACTCAGCCATTTTTTTGGTCTTGACTGGTAACACAAAACCGTCAACGTAACTCATACGTACTCCTGTTCTTGTGTAGCGGGAACAATAGCGTCCGCCAATTTCCGGGCATGGTCAAGTGGTCAGCATCAGGTCAAATGTGCGCTAACGCACTGATGTTCTCCCAAACACAGCCTAGCCTTCGAGTATCGGCTAGACAGAGGATTTTCATATGTCATTCGCACTTTATATATTCGGAATTTTGGTAGTACTGGCAGGCGCCATTTACGGGGCCGTGTTGTTGCATGTGCCACAGCAATGGATTGTGGTCGGCTCGATTATCATTGCAGGCCTGGGTATTCTTTCAGCCGTGGCCCACACACGCTCGCGCGACAAGCCGCAGCAATGAATGCCAAATTTGACCGCCGCAGATTACATCGCACGGTACTCGAACCGCATCCCGACGCCACGGAATATCCGGTTTATGCAAGTTCCCGAAGCCGTTTGTTTACATCGATTTCGACAATCGAATATTTCGTGTCAACGCGGATCTACCCGAAACCAGGCAGTGATAACGAGTCGCTCACGCAAGCCCCTGAAGCCAATCCATTGCCTCTGATTCGGAAGTAAAAACTTCGGCTGTCATGCCGAAATTCGCGGCGGCCACAACACCGAATTTTTCCGGATCGATAAAAGCAGCTGGCGCCACCAAGGCCATTTTCAAACTGCCTTCGGAAGCTGCGACCCATTCGCGTATCATCCAGTGGCGCTCGCTCAAACTCGGTGGCTGAAAGCCGGTAAGCTCTTCACACACTATCAGAACCTTTTTAAAGCCAAGTTCCCTTGCTGTCACCATCGCTTCCGATATAAGCGCGACCGTCTGCTGAAAACGCATGTTACCGACGGGCCGGAAAATCACGATTCCGTCGATTTGTTCCAGTTGATACGAATCATCCATGTTCACATGATGTGCGTACGGGGCAGGCCCATGCAAGCCATTATTCGCCTCAATCGCGCTCGGCGGCTTCTTCGCGTCCCTGCTGGCGGATGATGGCTTCTTGTCTGGCGTCCTCGATCGACATCATGACGGCATCAAGATCGGCCGCATGTTCGTCGAATACGAACTTGCCACTCAATACAGTATCGGCTTGCAACTCGCCTTTCTCGTACAAGGCCCACATTTCCTCGCCGTAATGCGACGACAAGAGACCCGGTGCAAAGCGAGCCAGGCTGTCACGCAAATTATGCACGTCGCGCAACAGCATTTCGCGCGCCGCATTGTTTCCCGCAGCGCTCACTACTTGCGGAAAATCGATGATCACCGGACCAAACGGCGCAACCAATACATTGTATTCGGACAGGTCACCGTGAATCATCCCGATGCAAAGCATACGGACGACATCGCCCATCAGTTCGCCATGGAACCAGATCGCCTCTTCTTCGGTGAGTTGTACCTCGCCAAGCCGTGGCGCACTGTGCCCTGCCTCATCGGTGACCAGTTCCATCAGCAATACGCCATGGAAGTAACCACTCGGTTTGGGCACGCACACGCCGGCCTCCACCAATTTATGCAGCGCATCGACCTCGGTGTTTTTCCATGCGATTTCCTGTTCTTTACGGCCGAACCTGGTGGCTTTACTTATTGCACGTGCCTGCCGACTACCACGAATCTTGCGTCCTTCCTGATATTGCACGCGCGCCTGGAAACTGCGTTGCGCCATATCCTTGTAAACCTTCGCGCAAAGAATTTCGTCACCCGACCGGACAACATATACCGACGCTTCCTTGCCACTTTTAAGCGGTCGCATCACTTCATCGATAACACCATCATCGATGAGTGGCTGCAGGCCTTTCGGGGTTTTCATTTGATAATTGGACACAATGGAATCGAGAGTCGCCATTATCGTCTATTCGCGGGCGACATATGTGTGCTAACACACTTATAAAATCGCATTTTTGTATTTTTTTATGTAGTGCTGATAAACGGTATTCACGGATTTCAATAAGCAGCGGCTACCGTTAAGGTACGACAGCGTACCGTGACTTAACGCGCCAACCTTTGGCGTTTTGGAGTGACAACATGAAACGTATCGCGATCAGTATGCTTGCTTTGGCCGTTACCGCTGCTGCGGGCGGTGCCCTTGCTGCCCCACAGGATTACCGCAATGATTCTCGCTACAACAACACCAATAATTACGATGAACGTTATGACGATCGTTATGAAAACCGCAGAGTCAGCAATCGTCGTAATGACCTTGCGCAAGTAATTCGCGTAGAACGCGTCAACAACAACTACGGTGCTTACCAGCGCCAGGAATGCTGGAACGAACAAACACGTAATTATGACGGCGGTTACTACCGTGATGATTCCGGCCGCCTCTATCGTGGCGACGATCGCAACAGCAAGACCGGCATCGTCGTAGGTGCCATCGTGGGTGGTGCGCTTGGCAACCAGGTTGGCAACGGTGACGGTCGCAAGGCAGCTACCATTGCAGGCGCAGTCATTGGCGGCGTGATCGGCAACAACGTTGCACGCGATAACAATCAATACGAGTATCGCGATGACTCAGGCAATACCATCCGTCGCTGCCGTACTGTTTATGACAACAACAATAACAGCGGCTATGGCAATTACGAGTCGTACAGAGTTACATATCGCTACGCAGGCCAGACATACACGGCACTGACCGATTACCGTCCGGGCCGTACCATCCGTGTAATCGTGAATGTACGTTTGCAGGAAGACAATGTCCGCTACGGCAGTCGCTAAGTCGCATCGGCAGTAAAAACAAAAAGGGCCCGATCGGGCCCTTTTTTATTGTGGCAAATTCAGCCAACGTACTGGTAGATAAACCTGACTAAAACTTCAGCTTGCTGTCGGAAATATTAATAGGATGCCAAAAAACACCAGTGTTATAGATTTCGTTAAGGCTTGGCAGCGTACGGTATTTATGCGCCCAATACTGGGGCGTTATGGAGAATACACATGAAACGTATTGCTATTAGTATGCTTGCATTGGCAATGACTGCTGCCGGCGGCGCTGCCATGTCACAGCAAGGTTATCGCAACAACGATAATCGTTATTATGACGCTACGCGAAATGACATCGCACAGGTAATTCGTGTCGAACGCGTAAGTGGCACACGTAGTTATGAACGCCAGGAATGCTGGAACGAGCAAACACGTAATTATGACGACGGTTACTACCGTGATGATTCCGGCCGTTTGTATCGTCGTAACAGCAGCACTGCCGGCGGTGCAGTAATTGGTGCCATTGTTGGTGGCGCATTGGGTAACCAGGTTGGCAAGGGCGACGGCCGAAAAGCCGCTACCGTTGCAGGTGCAGTAATCGGTGCAAAAGTCGGTAGCGATATCGCTCGTGACAACCAGGATTACCAATACCGTGATGACAGCGGTTACATCCGTCGCTGCCGTACCGTGTACGGTGACTATGACAATAGTTACTACGGCAATCCCCGCTATGACTCGTATCGCGTTACCTACCGTTATGCCGGTCAAATCTATACCACGATGGCTGACCGACATCCGGGCCGCACCATCCGTGTTGTAGTCGAGGTACGTCCGCGGGATTCCACGACTTACTACGGTAATCGCTAAATGGAATTGACGCTGGAATAAAAAGGGCCCGTATGGGCCCTTTTTTTGCGTCATTTTATTTTTTGCGTCATTTTATTTTTGCACCACGCAATTTCGTCCGTTCTGCTTTGCTTCGAGTAATGCACTGTGTGTACGCTTCAACAGCGCATCGATACTTTCATGGCCGGCATTCCATTCACAGACACCCAGACTTATCGTAACCCGTGGTGCATTTGCCAATGCATCCATCTCGGTGACTTCTATCGAACGGCGCAAGCGTTCGGCGACATCCACGGCAGGACGTTTGGGAGAACCAGGCAAAACAACCAGAAATTCCTTGCCTCCGAGGCGACCCACCCGGTCACCGCGTCGCAGTGCCTGATTGGAAACATCCGCGACGGCCTTGATTACCAAATCACCGCCGTCATGACCATTTTTATCATTGATCTGCTTGAAATTATCGATATCAAATGTGATCACGCTCAGTGGCTGTTCTTCTTCATAGGCATTCTTGGCCTGATCCCCGAGGAAAGTTAGGATGTGCTGACGATTCGGCAACCTGGTTAATTCGTCGGTCATCGAGAGAATGCGAACGCGCCGTTTTTTATAGAACTGCCACATGCTCAGGATTACCAGCAAAGCCACTAATACCGATCCCAAGGTAACGACCTGCCAGAATAAGTTGCGTTGCTTTTTTTCACCAAGGTCTGCTTCAAAACGATGTTTGTTTTCTGCCAGCACTGCCTTGTTTTCCAGTTCAATGCGTTCACGATCAAATTTCGCGGCGTGATCTTCCAGCAAGCGTTTATCAAGCGACCGCTGCACAAGCCGCAACGCATTAGCCGCTTCGTAGGCATTACGAAAATCTCCGAGCTTGGAAAAATTACGGGCTCGCGTTTCGTGAAAATCAATCAGTGGGCGAAGGTTTGCTTCAGAGAGAAACTCCTTATCGCCCGCTTTTTCCGCAACACCAAGACCAGACAAGTAAGCCGCCGAAGCCGCGTCCGACTCGCCGAGCTTTTTATGGGCATTGCCTTTACAAAGAAGTAATCTCGACTCCGCTATGACATCGCTTGCCGCACGCGCAAGAACAAGGCCTTGTTCCGCAATAAACAGGGCAGCGGCTGGATCGTATAAAACAGTCGTCATGCACAGGCGCGTTTGAGCTTCACGATTCAATGCCGCATCTTGTGTCTTCTGCAGCTCGGGCAATGCACGTCTGATTATCTCGGCAGCCGCTTTCGGATCTTTATTTTCTATTTCGCTCGCTTGTGCCAGCAATTCCCGCGGGTTGGTGACATATTGATCTTGCGCCGCAATATCGGCCTGTGCAGACATGGCCAGAGCCACCACGAGCATTTTCAGGAACGGGCGCATGGCTTTAGCTTAGCAAATTACCACCGCAAAGCCAGTATCGACCGATAAAGTCATGCATTCCACCTGGGCCGTCGGCCCGCATGCCAATGGGTTAAACTGGCGACCCTTCGACGCTGCGAACTTCAGGCAATACCCAATGGCACCCAAAGCAACCGTTTATAAAGCCGAGCTGCAAGTCAGCGATATGGACCGCCATTATTACGCCCTGCACAACCTCACGCTGGCGCAACACCCATCGGAAACCGATTTGCGCCTGATGGCCAGATTGATCACTTTTGCATTATTGGCCGAAGAACGCCTGGAATTTGGACGCGGACTCAGCAGCGACGAAGATCCGGATTTATGGCGTCGCGATTACACCGGCGATATCGAACAATGGATCGATCTTGGCCAACCGGATGAATCCCGTATTCGCAAAGCCTGCGGCCGCGCACAACAAGTCGTAATCGTCACCTATAACGGCAATGCTTCCGATATTTGGTGGAGCAAAAATTCTGCGTCATTGGCGCGGCTGAAAAATCTTACCGTGATCGATATTGATGGGGCATCAGTCGATGCCGCCACAAAGCTTCTGCAGCGTGGCATGCGGCTTACGGCGATGATCCAGGACGGCGAGTGTCAATTGATGAGTGATGAAACCAATGTCGCCTTCAGACCAACCATGAGAATGCAGCCGGTTGCTTAATTTCTCGAGGGAATCTTCAGCAAATCCCTGGCCACCGCTTCGGCAATTTTTATTCCGTCGACCGCTGCAGATAAAATGCCACCGGCATAACCGGCTCCCTCGCCGCCCGGGTACAAGCCGAGCGTATTCAGGCTTTGCATCGTTTCATTTCGCTTGATGCAAATCGGCGACGAGGTACGCGTCTCGACGGCAGTCAGCATCGCGTCATTCATTGAAAAGCCCTGGATCTGCTTGTTGAATTCGGGAATCGCTTCGCGAATGGCAGCAATCGCGAAAGACGGCAGCACTTCGGCAAGATTGCACAACTTGATGCCGGGCTTGTAGGAAGGAATGACGCTTCCCAGCTCGGTCGATGCCTTGTCTCGCAAAAAATCGCCGGCGAGTTGGGCCGGTGCATCGTAATTTTTTCCGCCGACTTCATAGGCGCGCTCTTCGAGTTTTCTTTGCAGATCGATCCCGGCCAGCACGTGTCCGGGATAATCCGTTTCCGGATCAATGCCGACCACGATCGCCGAATTGGCGTTACGTTCGTTACGGGAATACTGGCTCATGCCGTTTGTAACAACGCGTCCGACTTCGGACGTTGCCGCGACCACGGTACCACCCGGACACATGCAGAAACTGTAGACACTGCGGCCGTTTTTACAATGATGCACCAGCTTGTAATCGGCAGCGCCCAAGATCGGATTACCTGCAAAATTACCGAAACGGGCATGATCAATCACCGACTGCGGATGCTCGATGCGAAAGCCAATCGAAAACGGTTTCGGCTCGATATAGACACCGCTATCGAACAACATCTGGAAGGTGTCGCGGGCGCTGTGACCGATCGCCAATACGATGTGGCGGCCATGCAAGGTTTCGCCCGATGCCAGCGTGACGCCGGTTGTCTGGCCATTGTCGATATTCAATTTTTCGACGCGTTGGCCAAAACGGATTTCGCCGCCGAGCGCGATGATTTCGGCCCGCATTTTTTCCACCATCGTCACCAG
>JBOHYG010000152.1:0-45521 GCA_050737875.1 Arenimonas sp.
GACTTCACTCCGCTCTACAGACGCCCGCACAAATTTCCTGCGCACACTGTCAAAGATCAATTGCGTGGATCCCGAAGAATCCGTCCCGAGGCATTTCGCTCAAGGGAGCCGCACATTATAGGGCATATTTGAAGAAGGTCAACACCCAAAATCAAACTTTTTTACCCTCCCCTGGAACTTCAGGCGTTTGGCCTGCCGTCTTTAGGGCCGCGAACTATAAACATTTAAGCTGGCTTTTAGAAGCTTTATTTGAAAAATAAATTTCTTGACAAGCGAACACGCAATGGAGAAGGTCGTGGAATCTATTGAGGGAATTTCATGCGTCTGATTAGTCTACTGCTTCTCGTTTTTACACTGCCCGCCTGCTCCGCATTGCAGTCGAAGCCCTGGGTCGAAATCCATGGCCAGCGCTTTACCGTTGAAGTGGCAGATACTTTCGAAGAACGTCAGCGCGGATTGATGTTTCGCGACGAACTCGCAAAAGATACCGGCATGCTGTTTATTCACGACATAGAAGAACAACAAGCCTACTGGATGAAGAACACGCATATCCCGCTCGATATTTTGTATTTCGATAAAGACCGCAAGCTTGTCTCTGCGCAGGAACGCGTGCCAGCCTGCAGCGCAGGCGACCGTTGTCCGCCATATGCAAGCGAAGGCCCGTCACTGTACGTACTTGAGTTGAATGCCGGCTCGGTTGAGTTATTCAAAATCAAAGCCGGTGATGAAATGAAGATTTCACCCGATATAGATTTGAACGCCACACCTTGATTTGCCAAAGGAACGCAACCACTTAACGACAATGACATCTTCTTATCTACTGCCGGATTGGAACACGCTCGCAGCCTACGACGACGACGAGCTACCACTGCTTGATACTGCGTTATTGATTGCGCGCGATGAATACCCGCAACTCGATGCGGGTTTCTATGTCGAGCAAATTCGCCGATTCGCGACCGATTTGCAGCCCCATATCAAAGACGATATTGATTTGCCATCACAACTAACCGCGATTAATCGCTATTTGTTTGAAGAGCAGGGTTTTTCCGGCAATCACACGCATTACGATGATCCGCGCAATAGCTATTTGAACGAAGTATTCGACCGCAAACTCGGCATTCCGATTTCATTGGCGGTGGTACAAATCGAATTGATGCGCAAACTGGGGCTTGCGCTCGACGGTATTTCCTTCCCGGGGCACTTTTTGGTGCGCCTGCCGGTTGATGACGGCATTCTGGTGATGGACCCGTTCAATAAAGGCCGTCCGGTCAGTGTCGAAGAACTGAAAGAGCGTGCAACCCCGCACATGAATGGCCATCCGCCAGATGACCAGGAGCTTTATCAAATTCTGGCCCCGGCAACGCACCGCATGATTTTGTCGCGCATGCTGCGTAACCTGAAAGGCTTGTACTTTGAAGCCGGCGACTGGGAACGCGTCGCACGCAGTGCCGATCGTTTATTGAAAATCAGCAGTGACAATTCCGACGCATTGCGTGATCGTGGTCTCGCGTACCGCGAGCTGGGCTATGTCAAAGGCGCGCGTGAAGACTTGGCAAAGTATCTGCAATTGATGCCTAACGCCGAAGATGAAGAAGCCGTGCGTAACTATCTGGTAGACATGAGCAGCATTCGTACCAAGCTTAATTGACGCGACAGTCTTAAATTTCCACCATCTCGAAATCGGCCTTGGTCACACCGCAATCCGGGCAAACCCAGGAATCGGGAATATCATCCCAGCGCGTGCCTGGTGCGAGGCCTTCTTCGGGCGCACCATCGGCTTCGTTGTAGATATAGCCGCAAACGACACACATATAACTGCGAAATGCTGTTGAATCACTCATAAGACCGGTAAAACCCTTTAAAATTCGCGGGTATTCTCGCATTTTTCAAATGACACCGCCATGAACCCCGACACTGTTTTGCCAAACGGCGGCCTGTATTTGATTACACCCGACGACCCCGATAGCGAAAGTTTCCTTTCGCGGGTATCGCCCGTTCTGAGCAGCCAAATTGCGGTTTTGCAGTATCGAAACAAATCGGCGAATGCCGAACAAATGCGCGAACAGGCAAAAGTTCTGCTCTCGCTCTGTCGAAAGCATGGCATTACATTCATCATCAATGACGATATCGCGCTTGCACATGAACTTGCTGCGGATGGTGTGCACCTGGGCGAGCAAGACGGCGATCTGAAAACCGCAAGAAGATTACTGGGCACAGACGCAATCATCGGCGTGTCTTGCTATAACTCGCTTGTCCTTGCGGAAAAAGCCGCAGCGGATGGCGCCGATTACATTGCGTTCGGCGCGGTGTACGCATCCGGTACGAAACCCTTGGCCCGCAAGGCCGGTCTGGAATTATTTTCGCAGGCTGCGGCACTGAATTTGCCGATGGTAGCCATTGGCGGCATAAGGCCCGACAATGCAGCACAAACACTCGCCGCCGGCGCGGATTTCCTGGCAGTAATCGGCGCCGTTTTCGATGCTGCTGATCCGGCACTTGAAGTTGCAAAATTTATTTCCCATTTCTAAAAGTATTCTCGAGCAAGTCAATGAACAACGATAAAAGTCACGAATTATTTTCACGCGCGAAAAATTTATTGCCTGGCGGCGTGAACTCGCCGGTCCGAGCATTCAAATCGGTCGGCGGCGAACCGTTTTTTGCCGCACGCGCCGAAGGCGCCTACATCATCGATGTCGATGGCAACCGTTATATTGATTACATAGGCAGCTGGGGGCCGATGATTTCCGGGCATGCGCACCCGAAAGTGTTGCAGGCCGTTTCGGATGTAATGAAAAACGGCTTGTCGTTCGGCGTGCCGAACGCATTGGAAGTGACGATGGCGGAAACGCTTACCCGCCTGATTCCAAGTTGTGAAATGGTGCGCATGGTCAATTCCGGCACCGAGGCAACGCTGTCCGCGATTCGACTCGCACGTGGCGCTACCGGTCGCAACAAGATCGTGAAGTTCGAAGGCTGCTATCACGGCCATGGCGATTCGTTCCTGGTCAAGGCCGGTTCCGGCATGCTGACGCTGGGCATTCCGGATTCGCCCGGCGTGCCAAAAGAATTGGCCGATCTGACCTTGACATTGCCGTTTAATGATTTCGATGCAGCAACAAAATTATTCGAACAGGTTGGCAAGGATATCGCCGGCTTGATCGTCGAACCGATAGTCGGCAATGCCAACTGCATCTTGCCGAAAGACGGTTACTTGCAGCACCTGAGAAATCTCTGCACGCAATTTGGCGCAGTACTTATTTTCGACGAAGTGATGACCGGTTTCCGCGTTGCCCTTGGCGGCGCGCAGGCACGCTATGGCATTACGCCGGATTTGAGCACCTTCGGCAAAATCATCGGTGGCGGCATGCCGGTCGGTGCTTACGGCGGACGCAAAGATTTGATGCAGCAAATCGCGCCAAGCGGCCCGATTTATCAGGCCGGCACATTGAGCGGAAACCCCGTCGCGATGGCAGCAGGTTTGGCAACACTGGAATTGATTCAGGCGCCGGGCTTTTATGAAAATCTTGAAAAACGCACGCATCAACTTTGCGATGGTCTGGAAAATGCAGCGCGTGAAGCCGGCGTTTCTGTGACCACCAATCGCAGCTGCGCGATGTTTGGCTTGTTCTTCACCGATAAAAAAGTGGAAAGCTTTACCGACGCCACAACCTGCGACATTCCGGCTTTCCGTAAATTCTTCCATGGCATGTTGAAACGCGGCGTTTACCTGGCTCCCTCCGCGTATGAAGCCGGCTTCCTGAGTTCGATGCATGGCGATACCGAAATCAACCACACCATCGAAGCGGCGCGCGAAGCATTCCTGGAATCCAAAAAATAAAACCACCTGATGATCAAGCCAAAACTACTGCTATTGGATCTCGACGAAGTGATGGTCGATTACAGCCACACGATTCGTTGCCGCGTGCTGGCGGAATTGACCGGTGCGACTCAGCAATACGTAAACGATGCCGTTTTTGCCAGCGGGCTTGAATCAAAATCCGATCGTGGCGAGTTTGATCTGGACACCTACATGGATTTGCTGCGCACCGAATGGGGCCTGAGTATTCCAGGCGATGCGTTCATTGCTGCACGCAAACAAGCGACTCGTGTGCGTCCCGGCATGCTGAAAATCTGCGAGCTGTTATCCGAGCAGGTACAACTCGGCATCTTCAGCAACAACCCGCACTGGCTCTATCAAAATGCATCGCAAATTGTTCCCGAATTAATGCCGCTGTTTCGCCAGCGTTTCGTCTGCTCGGGCTCGATCGGTGCCGCCAAGCCGGATGAATTTGCATTCCTGCAATGCGTGCAACGACTGGGCTTTGCACCCTATTCGACGTTGTTCGTTGATGACAAGGTTCGCAATGTCGATGGCGCCAAATTGGCGGGACTGGATGCCTTTGTTTTTGAAAACGAAGATCAATTTGTTGCCGAATTACGAAATCGCGACCTCACCGCTGGAGAACTCAATGCGTATTGAAACCTTGGCAATCCATGCTGGTGGCGAACCCGACAAGCAAACCGGTGCGTTATCGCCGCCGATTCATCTGGCGACCACTTTTCAGCACGGACCCGCCGGCGAGCGCGTTGCCGGCTTTGAATATCAACGCGAAGCCAATCCGACCCAATCGCGACTGGAAGAATGTCTTGCCGCGATGGAACACGGCGAAGCCGCATTGGCATTTGGCTCCGGCATGGCGGCGATGAATGGCTTGCTGGAATGCCTGCCAGCTGGCTGCGAGGTTCTGATTCCCGAAGATTGTTACGGCGGTTTGCGCAGTCTGGGCGAGGAATTTTTGCCCGAACGTGGCGTGACTTTGCGTGCGGTCGATATGACAAACGTCGAAGCGGTGCGCGCCGCGATATCTGAAAGCACTCAATGGATATGGCTGGAAACCCCGTCCAATCCGTTACTTGAAGTGTCGGATATCAAGGCAATTTCCGATCTGTGCAAGGAAAAAAACCTTCGCCTGGTCTGTGACAACACCTTCGCTACTCCGATCCTGCAACAACCGATCTTGCTGGGCGCCGATGTCGTGATGCATTCGACCACCAAATATTTCGGCGGCCATAGTGACGTGATGGGTGGCGCGCTGGTATTCGCAAAACGCGATGAGCTCCATGAGAAAGCAGCGCATCGCCGCCATATCACCGGCAATATACTGTCGCCATTCAGCGCCTGGCTGATTTTACGTGGCGCCCGATCGCTCGCAGCACGTGTGGCCTGGCATTGCAGTAATGCACGAAAAATAACCGAATTTTTAGACAACCATCAAGCCGTCGAAAAAGTGAATTATCCAGGCCTGGCATCGCATAAAAACCATGCTGTTGCCGTTTCGCAGATGCATGATTTCGGCGGAATGATGTCGGTGCACGTGAAGGGTGGCCGCGAAGCAACCTTGGCTTTCGCTGGCAAGCTGAAATTGTTTATCAACGCTACTTCGCTCGGTGGATGCGAATCGCTGATTGAACATCGGGCATCGGTCGAAGGTCCAAATCCAGTTTCACCGCAAAATCTGCTCCGCATTTCGGTGGGCCTGGAACATCCGGATGATTTGATTGACGATTTAAGACAGGCCCTTGGTTAATCAGGCTGCCTCGGAATAATCACCAACTTCCTACATTCTGCATCGATGTCCACGGCTCCTGCGGTGCAAGCGCCTCGCCTTTCTGCAGCAATTCAATCGAAATATTGTCTGGCGAACGGACGAATGCCATGCGGCCATCGCGCGGCGGCCGGTTGATGATGACGCCATGCTGCCGAAGTTTTTCACAGGTCGCGTAGATATTATTCACGGCAAACGCGAGATGTCCGAAATTGCGGGCGCCGCCGTAATCTTCATCGTCATAATTGCAGGTCAGTTCGACCTCAACTTCGGGATTTTCCAACGCTGCGAGATATACCAGCGTAAAACGTCCTTGCGGATAGTCTTTCCGCCTGGTTTCCACCAGGCCGAGCGCATCGCGGTAAAACTTCATTGAAGCATCCAGATCGCGAACGCGAACCATGGCGTGCAGATATTTCATCATCCATCCCTAGAGGAATAAATCAGGCAGCAATTTTTGCGACGGGTCGACCGCATAACGATCGAAATCGCCAATACCGCGCTCACGCAAAAAATCTTCGTCCAGAATGAATTGGCCATTCAGTTGTGCATGCGGCGTTGTGAGAATTGCATACGCGGCATCGGAAAGAATTTCCGGCGTGCGGCACTTGGAGAGTTCAACCCCGGGAATCATGTTGATCGCATCGGTCGCGATCACGGTACGTGGCCACAGTGCATTGACGGCAACTTTACCCTTGAATTCTTCGGCTAGTCCGAGTGTCACAAAACTCATGCCCATTTTTGCCAGCGTGTATCCGGTATGTGGAGCCCACCATTTCGGATCGAGATTGATCGGCGGCGCCAACGTCAGAATATGAGGATTGTCCGCTTTTAATAAATACGGCAAACAGATTTGCGAACACATGAAGGTGCCGCGGGAATTGACTTGATTCATCAAGTCGTAACGCTTCATCGGCGTGTCGAGCGTGCCGCGCAGCCAGATAGCGCTGGCGTTGTTGATCAGGATATCGATACCGCCAAAAGCTTCGACGGTTTTTTCGACTGCGGCTTTTACCTGGTCTTCTTCGCGAATGTCACAGCGGATTGCCAGTGCCTTGCCCCCCGCTTGCTCTACCTCTTTCGCGGCCGAATGGATCGTGCCGGGCAATTTTGGGTTCGGCACATCGGACTTCGCCGCAATCACGACGTTCGCACCATCACGGGCTGCACGCAAGGCAATCGCAAGACCAATACCGCGCGAAGCACCGGTGATGAACAGGGTCTTGTCTTTCAAATTACTCATATTTTAGATGCTCTGAAAATTCGGGATTTTTTCCAACAGATTCTGCAATCGAAGATGGGCATCCGATTCCTGCAATAACTCCTGGCGCTCGAGATTGGACAATGGCAGCCACTCTGCCAAACGCCAGCTTACCCAATCGGCGTTTTCCAGTTGTTTTTTATCGAAGGATATTTCGGCTTTATCCAGAACGCGCTGCAGTATTTGCGACAATACGAAATATTCTGGAGCGACCGAGATATCGCAGGATTCGTTCAGCCAGGAAACTTCGCCAACGATCAAACCGTTGCTGCGCACTTTGACTTGTTCGACATGGAAGCGTCGTTCACCGAGTGCCGTGATACTGAGCAAGCCTTCAGGCGTTTGATCAAAATCGATAATGCGTGCTTCGCAACCCAAGGCGGCCGATGCCGTGTTGTGCCCGACTTCTTCGCCCTGGATGATCATGCAAACGCCAAAACCATGCTGGTTTCGCATGCAGCTTTTCACCATGTCGAGATAGCGTGGCTCAAAGATTCGCAGCGGTAGTACCCCGCCCGGAAAAAGGACGGTATTCAGCGGAAATAAGGGCAGTTCTACATTGCTCACACGAATAGTTTAGCGCGAATGTTTGTGAGCGAAAGGTGTGTATTGCCCAAAAGGCGCAGATTATTTAAGCGCTTCCAGGAACCTGCGCGGCGCACCTTCAAAACCGCCATTGGACATGAACACGACATGGTCGCCATCGCGGACCAACGCCTTCAGTTCGGCGATCAAGGCATCGACCGTCATGGCTGTTTGGCCATGCCCCCTTAGAGCGCTGATAACTTTACCTGCGTCCCAACTCAGTTCCGGGCGATGCAGGAAAACCACGGCATCGGCGGCATCAAGCGAGGGCGCGATTTCCGCGGCATGCGAACCCAGGCGCATCGAGTTACTGCGCGGCTCCATTGCCACTACGATACGTGAACTGCCGACTTTTGCCCGCAAACCTTCCAGCGTGGTCCGGATAGCAGTCGGATGATGGGCAAAATCGTCATATACGGTCACGTTTTTCGCGGTACCAATATTTTCCAGCCGGCGCTTCACGCTCTGGAATTCGACCAGACGCGGCAACACTTTTGCCACTTCGACGCCGACGGCATTTGCCGCGGCAATTGCTGCCAACGCATTCAATACATTGTGGCGGCCCAGCAAAGACCATTGCACCACGCCAAGTTCCTTGCCGTTGTAAATCACCGCAAACTCGGAGCCATCGTTTTCAATCAAGCGCGCGGTCCACTCGGTATTACCACCCATCGAGAAACGCTCAACCGGTGACCATGCCCCCATGCTCAGGACTTCGGAAAGATATTTATCTTCACCGTTCACGATCAGTTTTCCGTTGCCTGGCACGATGCGTACCAGGTGATGGAACTGTCTTTGGATTGCGGCGACATCATCGAAAATATCGGCGTGATCAAATTCCAGGTTATTCAGAATCGCGATAGTCGGACGGTAGTGCACGAACTTGCTGCGTTTGTCGAAAAACGCGGTGTCGTATTCATCGGCTTCAACGACGAATTCGCTACCGGTACCCAAACGTGCCGACACACCGAAATTTTCCGGCACGCCACCCACGAGGAATCCCGGGTCGCGACCTGCCGCTTCCAGCAGGAACGTCAGAATCGAAGTCGTCGTGGTTTTGCCATGCGTACCGGCGACTGCCAAAGTCGTACGTTTCGGCAATACATTCTCGCGCAGCCATTCGGCGCCGGAAATATAATTGAGCTGCTGATTCAATACATATTCAACGGCCGGATTGCCGCGTGACAAGGCATTGCCAACGATTACCTGTTGCGTGTCGGCGGTAATATTTTCCGCCTTGTAGCCGGAAGTCAGCGTGATGCCCAATTGCTCCAGCTGTGTGCTCATCGGCGGATAGACATTCTGATCCGAGCCATCGACTTCATGGCCCAACTCACGTGCAAGTGCGGCGACGCCACCCATGAAGGTGCCGCAGATTCCGAGAATATGTAATTTCATTATTTCGCTTAGCTTTCTAGATCAGCCCACATCATGCGTGTGAGAAATGGCCGCAATAATGCGATTGAACACATCGTCCAGACCGCCAACGCCATCGACATGCACCAGGCTGCCGTGGTTGCGATAAAAATCGACAACCGGAGCGGTTGATTCGTTGTAGACATTCAAGCGATGCCGCACTGCTTCAGGAGTGTCATCGGCGCGGCCTTCGGCTTTCGCACGACCGGCAATACGCTCAACCAGCAAATCGGTATTCACGTCGAGTTGCACGGCAACGTCGACCGGTTGCTTGATTTTTGCGAGCAATTTTTCCAGCGCATTGGCCTGCGCCAAATTACGCGGGTAGCCATCCAGGATAAAACCATTGGCGGTGTCGGGTTTCAACAAACGTTCTTCCAGCATACCCAGCACGATGTCGTCGGAGACCAGATTGCCCGAAGCCATCACCACTTTTGCCTTCATGCCAAGCTCGGTGCCGGCAGCAACGGCAGCCCGCAATAAGTCGCCTGTTGAAATATGCGGCACTTGCAGATGTTCGCGAAGACGCGCTGCCTGAGTGCCCTTGCCCGAACCGGGCGCCCCTAACAATACCAATCGCATGCAAAACTCCAGAAAAATAAACGCACGGCCCTCATCGCTCCTAATTAGATATAGTAGAGCCCATGATTCGCCGCGCGGACCTCGTCACGCTAACGGCCCGGGCCGATCAAGTCAATAAACAAGAGTAAGAGATTGATTATTATGAGCAAAGGAAAGCTCCTTTATGCACAATCCGGCGGAGTTACCGCCGTGATTAATGCCACCGCCAGCGCCGTCATTCTTGCCGCGCGCGTCAGGAAAATTCCGGTACTAGCCGCAAAAAACGGCATTTTAGGGGTATTGAAGGATGAATTGATCGATACCGGCCGCATGAGCACAGCCGACGTGAAGGCACTTGCCCATACGCCTGGTGGTGCATTCGGCTCCTGCCGGGTCAAATTGAAATCGCTGGAACAGGATCGCGAGAAATACGAGCGCCTGCTGGAAGTCTTCAAGAAAAACGATATCCGCTACTTTCTCTATAACGGCGGCAATGACTCTGCCGACACCGCGCTGAAAGTTTCGCAGCTGGCCAAGGCCTCCGGCTACGACCTGATTTGCATAGGTGTGCCAAAGACGGTCGATAACGATCTGGCTGTTACCGATTGCTGCCCCGGTTTTGGCTCGTCGGCCAAATACACGGCAGTTTCGATTCTTGAAGCCAGCCTGGACGTTGCCGCGATGGCGGAAACTTCGACCAAGGTTTTCGTCTATGAAGTGATGGGGCGCCATGCCGGCTGGTTGGCTGCCGCCGCAGGTCTGGCGGGCGAAAACAAAAACGATGCACCGCATATTATTTTATTTCCGGAGATTGCTTTCGACGAAGCCCGGTTTTTACAGACCGTCGAAGCGACCGTAAACCGTGTCGGTTACTGCGTGGTCGTGGTGTCGGAAGGCGTGCGTGATGCGAATGGGAAATTTCTGGCCGAAACCGAGGGCAGCAAAGATGCGTTCGGGCATTCGCAACTCGGTGGTGTCGGCCCATTGATTGCCGGCTTGGTGAAAGACAAGCTCGCGATGAAAGTACATTGGACCGTGCCGGATTACCTGCAACGCTCCGCCCGCCATCTCGCATCGAAAACCGATCTCGAACATGCGCTCGCGGTCGGTAAAGCCGCGGTGGACTATGCCATCAAAGGCATGAACGGCGTAATGCCGATTATCAAGCGAGTTTCCAATAAACCCTACCGCTGGAAAATCGAACCGGCATCGCTGGAAAAAATCGCCAACCATGAAAAGAAAATGCCCGCCGCTTTCATCCGGAAAGATGGCTACGGCATTACCTCGGCATGCAGAACCTATCTGGCACCCTTGATTGCCGGCGAAGCGCCGGTGCCTTATCAAAAAAACGGTTTGCCGCTGCACGCAAAACCCTTGAATAAAGCAGCAAAACCACGAAGCTAAATACGTTTTTCAACGACTATCCCGACTCATCACCACGACACAAGGAAATCGCCCATGCTCCGTTCTCGTCATTGCTTGATCGCACTGCTTGCCGGCTTTGCCAGCGTCCTGGCAGTCGCACAGGAAACAACGCCCGCCCCTGCTGCTGCGGTCGCGCCACCATCAGCTTCCTCCATCGATTGCGTTGAAGTGGAATTATTCAAAGTCTCGGAAGAAAAAGTTGAAGGCCAGACCGAACGCGCCGAAAAAATTCCGGAACAAAATCTGATCATCATCCGTGATGCGTTGGCGGCGCGCTTGCCCAAGCATGCAAAAACCGTGACCAGCATCGCAGCAGGTCAGGGCGCATGCCCGAATCCCGCGACGGCTGCGGTACTCGCTGGTGACATCCTGGATTTCCGTAAAGGCAATATGGCCTTGCGTTACTTCGTCGGATTTGGCGCCGGCGCCCAGAAAGTCAGGGTTCGCCTGACCTTGACTGCGAAAACCGGCGGCGCTGTGATCGCGCAGCAGGAAATTGCAGATACCAAATGGGGCGGTGCCTTTGGCGGATCCAACACAAAGGGTCTGCATGACTTCGCCGAAAAAGCCGCCCAGACTGCCGGAAATGCGCTCAGGAAAAAATGATCGGTCCCGAACCAGCTGTCGTCGAAAAAAAGCCCGGTTTATCGGGCTTTTTTTATGATTTACGGCATCAATATTTTCTGCATTTCCGGTAATGCAATTCAAAAAAATCGGGTGTATTCTTGGTTTGCTTGAGATGGAGTTTAAGCTCTTAAATTAAGTGCCACCATGAGTTGGCACATTGCTTGATACCGGGGTTTTCCATGTTCCGCATATTCATCACTCTCACTCTGGCTGCCTTGCTGCAGCTTTCTGGCGTGGCAGCTTTTGCCCAAACATCGGACACCGCAAAAGTGGTATTTTATCGCTCGAGTCAGGATAGTGGTGGTAAAACCTACGCACTCACCACCCGGAACCAGCAAATCGCCAAACTCAAGAAAGGCGAAAAGTTCGAACAAAATCTCGCTCCCGGCACTTATTACTACATGGCCGATCCTTCCACCAAGCATGTGCTGAAACTCGAAGTTCAGGCCGGGCAAACGTATTACGTCCGTGCCGGCCGGGACGATGATTACTTCGATGGCCAGCCCAGCTTGCGACTGACCAGTGTTCAGGAATATCAACAGGCTCTGGCAGCCAATAACTGACGATCGTTACATGCAGCGGAAAGCTGCCAAAACACATCGCCTCCAATAAACATCGGCCTCGGCTGGTATTTTCCCCGTTTCCTCTGCGATACTCGGGTTTAGCGGCTTTGGGCCGCTTTTTATTGGTTGCTTGGTGTTTAAACTTCTGGGGAGTAGTTGCATGTTTGAGCAATACGGTTTCGAGCTGGCGCTGGCCTGTGCGGCCATCGCTATTCTTTATGGCATTTTCACCACCCGCTGGGTTCTGGCTCAACCCGCCGGAAACGAGCGCATGCAAAAAATCGCAATGGCCATTCAAGAAGGCGCAGGCGCGTATTTGCGTCGCCAATACATGACGATCGCGATGGTCGGCGTAATACTTTTCTTCGTCATTGGCTTTAGCCTGAATAACTGGGAAACCGCAATCGGATTTGCCCTCGGTGCGATTTTATCCGGTGCAGCCGGCTTTATCGGCATGTTCGTTTCGGTTCGCGCCAACGTACGCACGGCACAAGCCGCCACACAAAATTTGAACGCCGCCTTGAACGTCAGTTTCAAGGGCGGTGCCATTACCGGCATGTTGGTCGTGGGCCTCGGCCTGCTCGGCGTTGCCGGCTTCCTGTACTTTGTATTGCATGGTCAAGGCCTGACCGCCGAGTCATTGAAGGCGGCATTGGAACCAATGATCGGCCTGGCTTTCGGCAGCTCGCTGATTTCGATCTTCGCACGCCTCGGTGGCGGTATCTTCACCAAGGGCGCCGACGTGGGTGCTGACCTGGTTGGTAAAGTCGAAGCGGGTATTCCGGAAGATGATCCTCGCAACCCTGCTGTGATTGCCGATAACGTTGGTGACAACGTCGGTGACTGTGCCGGCATGGCAGCCGATTTATTCGAAACCTATGCCGTGACGATTATTGCCGCAATGTTGGTGGCAGGTATCGCTTTCAACACCTACGGCGCTGCCGGCGTGTTGTATCCATTGATCCTGGGTTCGGTTTCCATCATTGCCTCGATTGCTGGCACCTACTTCGTGAAAGTGCGCGATGGCGGCAAAATCATGAACGCCCTTTATCGCGGCCTCGCCGTTTCCGGTATTTTGGCGGCGATTGCTTTCTACTTCGTAACCAATGAAATGTTCGGTACCGAGCGCGGTCTTCCACTATTTTTCTGCACCCTGATCGGACTTGGTTTGACGGCCGCAATGGTCGTGATTACCGAGTACTACACCGCGACCGAATATGCCCCGGTGCAAGATGTCGCAAAAGCTTCCGAAACCGGCCATGGCACCAACGTGATCGCCGGCTTGGCGGTCTCGATGAAATCCACCGCTGCTCCGGTTTTGGCGGTTGCATTGGCAATCTGGGGTAGTTACCACATTGCCGGTTTGTACGGCGTGGCGATTGCCGCAACCTCGATGCTCTCGATGGCCGGCGTGATCGTGGCACTCGATGCCTATGGTCCGATTACCGATAACGCCGGCGGGATCGCCGAAATGAGCGAGCTCGGTCCGGAAATTCGCAAAATCACCGATGCACTCGACGCCGTGGGTAACACCACCAAAGCGGTGACCAAGGGTTATGCGATCGGCTCGGCCGGTTTGGCCGCACTGGTGTTGTTTGCAGATTACTCGCACAAGTTGATCGAGAAATTCCCGGGTCAAACCGTCGACTTCTCGCTTAACAACACGGACGTGATCATCGGCCTGATGATCGGCGGCATGATCCCGTATTTGTTCGGTGCTTTCGCCATGCAGGCAGTGGGTCGTGCAGCGAGTGCGGTGGTGGAAGAAGTCCGTCGCCAGTTCCGCGAAATCAAAGGCATCATGGAAGGCACCGGCAAGCCGGAATACGACAAAGCCGTCGACTTGCTGACCAAAGCGGCCATCCGCGAAATGATCATTCCTTCGATGCTGCCATTGTTCATTCCAATCATCGTCGGCATGACGCTCGGTGCCGATGCCCTCGGTGGCTTGCTGATGGGTACCATCGTGACCGGCTTGTTCGTGGCGATCTCGATGTGCACCGGCGGCGGCGCCTGGGACAATGCGAAGAAATACATCGAAGAAGGCCATCACGGCGGCAAAGGTTCGGAAGCCCACAAAGCTGCCGTTACCGGCGACACCGTTGGCGACCCCTACAAGGATACTGCGGGTCCGGCGATCAACCCGCTGATCAAAATCATCAACATCGTTGCACTGCTGCTTGTTCCGATGCTGACCACACTTTGATGCTTGATTCGAACAACAAAAAAGCCCCGCTTCGGCGGGGCTTTTTTGTTAACCTGAGTCTACCCCCACGACTCAGGAAACGTGATGAACAAATGGCTCTGCGGCTTTATCGCTCTCGGCATTACTCAAATTGCGCTTGCCGGCAATTACATTCTTAAAGTCGACGGCACCAGCTATGAGCTTGATATTGGCGAAGAAAAAACGATTCAGACCAAGCAAGGCGCAGTGAAGGTATTGATTGAAAAGAAAGCAATCGCCACCTACACCATCGACGGCGTCTCATTCGAGCATCCATCAAGCCTGAGCCCGTCGGTTTCGGTTTTGAGCGAGGAAGTCAAACAAGTCCTGTTGGCAGAAGCCAATGGCGATTCGCTGATGATTCAACTGTACAAAGGTATCGATGGTTCCGTGCTGGTACCGCTTCTCGAAAACGAACTGACCAAGGAAGAGGTTGATGTCGGCTACAAGAAAACCGGCAAGGACGTCGAGATCAAGCTCGACAATGGCGACGTGCTATCCGGCCGCTTCGTCAAGACCGAGAAAGGTGGTGACCGTTACGAGCGATATATCATAGGTTGCGCGATCACGACCGGCGGAATCATGGCCGTTATCCAGACCTCAGACCTGGAGGTCGAGGGCCAGAACAAGGAAGGCATGATGAAGACGCTGAAATCACTCAAGGCAAATTGCGTAAAAAACTGAAAAAAAAGCCCCGCATTACCGGGGCTTTTTTGGATGGGGAAAAACGATTTTTATTGACTGACTTCGGACAATTCCAGCAATGCAATCATCGCATCGCGCACCTGCACATGCAGCGGCCCCAGATAGAGATCGGTATTGTCCGGGGTCATTTTCACTGGATCGAGATGTTCAAGATTATTGCAAGTTGCCGCCAACTGGCCTGCACCCAATGCCAGGCAGGCAGAGCGCAAATAATGGGCGTGCTGGTTCAATGCATTGGCATCCGCAGCCGCAAAGGCAGCTTCAATCTTTTTTACTCGAATTGGAGCTTCCGTCGCAAACATGCGCACAAAATCTCTAAACGATCCCGGTCTTTGCTTATCCAAAGTCCGCAGTAGCTCAATTGCATCTGGGTCAAGCACAGCATCTGTTCGCATATTGTCTCCTTCCCGACCAGCAATCTAGCCTGCTTTTGCAAAAAAGGGAACCACATTGGAAATATAGGCTTTTCAATGCTTTCTTGCACTATTTGAATGCAATTCAATCACTTGAATGCACACCTGGGGCGTCTTGGAAAGAGTGATTGCTCGGCGCTTTTGCCGTATCCTGCGCGCATTGAAAACCCCCAGGAATCCAAGATGCCCCTAGATTTAGTGCCGACCGGCAAAGACGTACCGAATGAAGTCAACGTCATTATCGAAATCCCGAAGGATTCCGAGCCGGTCAAATACGAAGTAGACAAGGCCAGTGGTGCGATCTTCGTCGACCGCGTGCTGACCACACCTATGCGTTACCCGTGCAATTATGGCTACATCCCGCATACGCTTTCCGGTGACGGAGATCCAGCCGACGTGCTGGTTGTGATGCCGGTGCCCTTGATTCCAGGTTCGGTAATCCGCGTGCGCCCGGTTGGCGTACTGCTGATGACCGACGAAGCCGGTGGCGACGAAAAAATCATCGCGGTACCGGTCAGCAAGGTATTCCCGGGCTACGACCATGTCGTCAATGCCAACGATCTGGGTGAATTGGCCCTGGCTCGCATTGGCCACTTCTTCGAGCACTACAAGGATCTCGAAAAAGGCAAATGGGTCAAGATCAATGGCTGGGGCGATGCCAACGAAGCCAAGAAAATGATTGTCGAAGCAGTTGATCGCTATAACTCGCTGCCCGAAAAACCGTTGTTCTGATTGTTCTGATTGTTCCCATAGCATCAGTAAAAAGGCCGCATTGCGGCCTTTTTTATTTGAATCCGCTCGGTACATTCAAGCGCAAGCTATTTTTCCTTGATGCTTCGAACGCCAGCACACTTTTCCCCAACGCGGCCAAAAATGGCAGCCCGATTTCTTCGTAATCGTATTTATCATCGTTATAAATGCCATCCGGATTGCAGTGAATAACCGTCGATAAAAAACATTCGCTACCCGTGCCTTGATCCACGAGATAACTCGAATCGCTCAGATAGCCATATGCTTCACCGGTTTTTCCATAACTGCGAAAACCTTCCGGCGCATCTTGTTTATTGCCACCCAGCACGAAGAATTTTGCATAGGCATCGTAATATTCCGGCGCTGGATAAACAGGTTCGGTCGATTCGCGGGGAAAACGGCCCATTTCTTTCAGGATATCTTCGCGCCACTCGCCCGGAATTTTCCAGCGTTGCGATGCTAGTACCGCCTGAGGACAAATGAACGCGACCAGCATCTGGTGCAAATCGGCCAACGGCATGAAATTGCCGAAAGAAAAATCATGTTCGCCAGGAATCAGCACGCCATCGTCACCAACAAAACCCTCGCCTTTCAAAGCTTTGCCGAACGGAAACCCGCGTTTTTTCGCGACTCTGGGCGCGATGCCTGCCAATGGTTTCCCATCGACATCGATAATTTGTACCGAACCCGTTCTCCGGTTTGCCTCGGTATCGCGCGAGCCCAGGCGGGTAATCGCACGCGTGTTCGGACAGCCCAGCGCTTTCAGGCGCGCATGGATTTTATCGGGACCAAGCAATTCGTAGAAACGGTTGTAGGGAATATTGTCGCTAACCGTAAACGTTCGACACAGGCTGCGACGCAGCGATTCACTTAATGGCTCGGCATCGGCCCATATTCCGGTCTCCGGCGACTGGCGCAGCATGATCGCGCTTTCGAGATTGCCGCCAACCCGTGCGACTTCTTCGCAAGCCAGCAACGCAATGGGCAATTTGATTGTGCTGGCCGGGAAAAACCAGCGCTTCGGTGCATGATGAAATGCGTGATGTTCGAGCTTTATCCCGCCTTCCGAATCGCGATCGATTTGCGTGTACAGGATCTGGATTTCGCGAGTCGGATCCAACAGCAAACCGCGTTGCGACTCACTCAAGTTTTCAAATATTCGAGACCACGAGAAATCATTTTTTGCGAAATTCAGTTTCGCCCAAGTCGGTATTGCCGACATGATGCCACCAGCGGCGATCGCTGTGCACAGTAATCGCCGCTGTGGATCGATCACGCTCATTCAGGCTTGTAGACTTCCGCGCCCTGCGCCAGAAACTCTTTGGACTTCTCGGCCATGCCTTTTTCAAGCGCTTCGGCTGCTTCCAGATCCTGCGCATCGGCATAATCGCGCACGTCCTGGGTGATTTTCATCGAGCAGAAATGCGGGCCGCACATCGAACAGAAATGCGCGACTTTATGCGCTTCCTTCGGCATGGTTTCATCGTGGTATTCGCGCGCACGATCCGGGTCCAGGCCGAGGTTGAATTGATCTTCCCAACGGAATTCAAATCGCGCTTTCGACAAGGCGTTATCGCGCGCCTGCGCACCAGGATGGCCTTTCGCCAAATCGGCTGCATGCGCGGCGATTTTGTAAGCCATCAAACCTTCGCGCACGTCGTTCTTGTTCGGCAGACCCAGATGTTCTTTCGGCGTGACATAGCAAAGCATCGCAGTGCCGTACCAACCAATCATCGCGGCACCAATCGCACTGGTGATGTGGTCATAGCCCGGCGCGATATCGGTAGTTAATGGGCCCAATGTGTAAAACGGCGCTTCGCCGCATTCACGCAATTGCTTGTCCATGTTTTCCTTGATCAATTGCATCGGCACGTGGCCGGGGCCTTCGATCATGGTTTGCACATCGTGTTTCCATGCGATTTTGGTCAGCTCGCCGAGCGTTTCCAGTTCGCCGAATTGCGCTGCATCGTTGGCATCTGCAATCGAGCCAGGACGCAAACCGTCACCGAGCGAGAAACTGACGTCGTAGGCTTTCATGATTTCGCAGATGTCTTCGAAATGCGTGTACAGGAAATTTTCCTTGTGATGCGACAGGCACCATTTCGCCATGATCGAACCGCCGCGCGACACGATGCCGGTCACGCGTTTCGCGGTCAGCGGTACGTAACGCAGCAATACGCCGGCATGGATCGTGAAGTAATCGACGCCCTGCTCGGCTTGCTCGATCAAGGTGTCGCGGAACAATTCCCAAGTCAGTTCTTCGGCACGGCCATCGACTTTTTCCAGCGCCTGGTAAATTGGCACGGTACCGATTGGCACCGGCGAGTTACGGATAATCCATTCGCGGGTTTCGTGGATGTGTTTACCGGTGGAAAGATCCATCACGGTATCGCCACCCCAACGCATAGACCAAACCAGCTTTTCAACTTCTTCGGCGATTCCGGAACTCACGGCGGAGTTGCCGATATTCGCGTTGATCTTGACCAGGAAATTGCGGCCGATAATCATCGGTTCGATTTCCGGGTGATTGATATTGGCCGGAATAATCGCGCGGCCACAGGCGACTTCCGAACGAACGAATTCCGGCGTAATCAATTTCGGCAAATTCGCACCGAAATGTTCGCCGGCATGCTGCTTCAATAAGTGCTCTTCGCGGATCGCCTGGATATTCTGGTTTTCACGAATTGCGATGAATTCCATTTCCGGCGTGATAATGCCGCGGCGCGCGTAATGCATCTGCGACACGTTCATGCCGGCTTTCGCCTTGCGCGGCATCGGACGATTGCCGAAGCGCACCGAATCGAGTTTCGCATCGTGCTCGCGGGCGCGGCCGAATTCCGAACTCAATCCCGACAACAACTCGGTATCGTTTCTTTCTTCGATCCATTTCGCGCGCAACGGGCTCAAGCCCTGAGCCAGATCAATCGACACTTTCGGATCGGTGTAAGGACCGGAGTTGTCGTAGACGCAGAACGGTGCATTTTTTTCTACGCCGACGATCTTGCGGGTATCGGTCAATTCGATTTCGCGCATCGGTACGCGGATATCGTCACGCGAGCCTTGCACGTAAATTTTCTTCGAGCCGGTAAACGGCTTGGTCACGGATTCGGAAAGTTCCTGCGCCTGGCGCAAGAGTTCGCTGGGTAAAGCATTCATGGCATCGTCCTTTGAGTGATCTGGAAACGGCGATGCCAGAAAAGTCCTGATACGGACCAGACTTGCGAGCTTCCCTACACCGGCATTAACCGGATCAGGTTCAAAGGGTATTTCTCAGCCGGCAAACAAGTATCCGGCACCCCCGCTTCGGGGACTATTTGACCACGTAGCGGGCATCCGTACCAGTCTGCCTTTCCGCCAGGACCGGTGCCATTTCCGTTAGCCGCTGCAAAGCCAGCGCCCACAAAGTATCCCGATGGGCGCTGCGGAAAAAATTGAAATGCCCGATAAACGGAATCCCGTATTTCTCCGGCTCGACCACTTCGATTGCGCGGGTTTTGGCGTTCGGATAGCGATCATGAACGGCTTTCACAGCCGCCGGCGTGCCCCAGCTGTCATCGGCGATCTGGAATAAATACAGATGGCCGAGAAAGCGATTCGCGTGTTCGGTCGCATTGATGCGCGGCTCGTCGAAAATGAAACCCGGTTTTTTTGCCCAATGCGCAAAGTCGAGTCCGAGTGCCGCCGAAGTATCGGCTTTCATGCCGGCCCAGCCCGGCCAGTAGCCGTAAATTCGGATTGCCAGCGGTGCGATCAGATACCAGGCCAGAAAATGCAGGTAACGTTGCGGCGCGGCGATCAAGCGCCAATAACCGGACAAGGCGGCAACGGTAATCAGGCCATCGATCTTGCTGCTGATTCTGGTCAGTGCCGGCATCCAGCCACCTACGCTATGCCCAATAATGAAAAGGGGTTGCCCGGGGAATTTTTCCAGCATGGTATTCACTACTGCCGGATAATCGTGTTCGGCGTAAGCAAGAAAACCGATATCGCGATATTCGCGGATGTCGCGCATTTTCGATTGACCGACGCCGCGAAAATCGAAACTCATCACGTCGAAACCCGCTTCGGCCAGATATTCGCAAAAACCGGTGTAGTAAGTTTGTGCGACCGCAGCGGCAGGGCCGACGATCACGCTGCGATTCAATTTCTTTTTTGCATTCGCAGGAAACAAAGTTGCCGCGACACGATCATTTTCCTGCACGATGATTTCAAGTTGCTGCATGACGTCTGCCCTGAATTAAAAATCGCGTTCCGAATCTGCCTGTGACAAGGGGGAGGGAGCCAGGCAGGCAGATCCGGTCGCGAAAACCATTACAAAAAACGTGTCAGGTGTATTGCTTCATATCCGGTGCCGGCACCTTGAACCACGCCGCGTACAAGGCCGGCAAGAACAACAAGGTCAAGGCAGTTGCCACCAACAAGCCACCCATAATCGCGGTCGCCATCGGGCCGAAGAACACGCTGCGTGAAAGCGGAATCATCGCGAGCATTGCAGCCAATGCCGTCAACACGATCGGACGGAAACGACGTACGGTGGCATCGATAACCGCATCGGTCGGAGAGTGGCCACTCGCAATATCCTGATCAATCTGGTCGACCAGAATCACCGAGTTACGCATGATCATTCCGGACAGCGCGATCGTGCCCAGCATCGCCACGAAACCGAACGGCACCTGGAAGATCAGCAGGAACAAGGTCACACCGATAAAGCCCGGAGGCGCGGTCAGCAAGACCATGAAGGTACGACGGAAGCTCTTCAACTGGATCATCAACAGCGTGAAAACCACCAGTAAAAATAATGGTGCGCCGGCGGCAACCGATTTTGAACCACGTCCGGAATCTTCGACGGTGCCGCCAGTCTCAAGCAGATAACCAGCGGGCAGACTCGCACGAATGGAATCAAGGGTCGGCAGAATTTCTGCGGTCACTGCCGGCGGCGTGACATTCTTGTAGATGTCGCCACGCACGGTCACGGTTGGCAAGCGATTGCGATGCCAGATAATGCCTTCCTCGAAACCATATTCCAGCGTGCCGATTTGCGACAGCGGCACCGCACGACCATGCGTGGTCGGCACCGCAAGACTGCCGAGCAATGACAAACTTTCGCGTTCCTGATTCGGACCACGCAAGGCAATTTCAATCAACTCGTTGCCCTGGCGGAAAGTACTGACATGCGTACCTGACAGGGAACCGCGCAGGAATAACGCGACTTGTGCCGAGCTGACGCCGAGCGCACGCGCACGCTCCTGATCGATATGGATACGCACGACCTTGCTTGGCTCATCCCAGTCGAGGTGCACGTTGTCGACACTCGGATTGGCCCTAACCTTCTCAGCCACTTGCTGCGCCAATTCACGCACCTTGTCGATATGCTCGCCCGACACGCGGAATTGAATCGGATAACCGACCGGCGGGCCGTTTTCCAGACGGCTGATACGAGCCTGCACATCGGAGAAATCGGTTTTGAATTTACTAATTAACCACTTGCGAATTTCTTCGCGTTCTTTATTGCTTTTTGTGGTCAGCACATATTGTGCGAAATTCGCCTGCGGCAGTTTTTGATCCAGCGGCAAATAGAAACGTGGCGAACCGGTGCCGACATAGCCGACGAAATTTTCCAGTTCGCTGCGATCCTTGATCATTTTTTCAAAACGCTTGGCAACGACTTCAGTCGCTTCCAGCGAAGCGCCTTCGGCCAATTCCAGATCCACCATCAATTCCAGGCGGGTCGATGAAGGGAAGAATTGTTGCGGCACGTATTTGAACAGGAATACCGAAAACACTGTCGCGAGCACCGTCACCAAAATGACGGTCTTGCGGTAATTCACGCACCAGGCGACCAGACGGCGGAATTTCTTGTAGAAAGCCGTGTCGTAAACTTCATGATGGGTTTGCCCGTGTTCGAGCGGCTTTGGATCTGCCAGTAAACGATCACCAAGATATGGAATGAAAATAACCGCGGCGATCCAGCTCAGGATCAACGCAATCGTGACGACCTGGAAAATCGAACGTGTGTATTCGCCGGTACCCGATTGGGCAGTGGCAATCGGCAGAAAGCCGGCAGCGGTAATCAGGGTTCCTGTCAGCATCGGAAAAGCGGTACTGGTATACGCAAAACTGGCGGCCTTGAAGCGATCAAGCCCCTGCTCCATTTTCACGGCCATCATTTCGACCGCGATGATTGCGTCATCGACCAGCAAACCCAGCGACAGAATCAAAGCGCCGAGCGAAATTTTGTGCAAGCCGATATCGAAGTACGCCATCGCGGCGAATGTCATCGCCAACACCAATGGAATCGACAGCGCCACGACGGCACCGGCACGTTTACCGAGCGAGAAGAAACTCACCGCCAAAACAATGATTACCGCTTCCGCCAGAGAGCGAACAAAATCGCTGACCGAATTGGACACTGCGGCAGGTTGATCGGAGACTTTGCGCAATTCCATGCCGACCGGCAGGCTATCTTTCAGACGTGCAAAACTTGCATCCAGGTTTTTACCAAGCTCGATGATGTCGCCACCCGGGCGCATCGACACGGCAATACCAATCGCGTTTTCACCCATGAAGCGCATGCGCGGCTGCGCCGGATCGGTAAAGCCGCGTTTGATATCGGCGACGTCGCTCAGGCGCAAACTTCTATCGCCGACACGAATCGGGAAATTCTTGATTTGCTCGACGCTGTCGAAAGCGCCATCAACGCGAAGCTGGACACGATCACTGCCGGTTTCAAAAAAAGATGCCGGCGTAACGGCATTCTGCTGGTCAATGGCTTCCTGCACCTTGTCCATCGGGATGCCAAGCGTGGCCAACTTGGTATTGGATAATTCAATCCAGATTTTTTCGTCCTGCAAACCAAGCAAGTCGACCTTGTTTACATCCGGAACGCGATGCAATTCCAGTTCGAGGCGTTCGGCATAATTCTTAAGGGTTGCGTAATCGAAACCATCGCCGGACAAGGCATAAATATTGCCGAAGGTATCGCCGAATTCATCATTGAAAAACGGACCAACCACGCCCTCTGGCAAAGTTGGCTTGATGTCGCCGGTTTTCTTTCTTACCTGATAGAACAGTTCGGGCAATTTGTCCGAGAACATCGAGTCCTTGGCCATGAACATCACCAGCGATTCGCCGGGACGCGAATACGAACGGATAAATTCATAGCTGCCGGTTTCCATCAATTTCTTCTCGATGCGGTCGGTTACCTGCATCGAAACTTCTTCGGCAGTTGCTCCAGGCCACATGGTGCGAACCACCATGATCTTGAAGGTGAAAGGCGGATCTTCCGACTGCCCCAGACGCTTGTAACTGACGATACCCGCTACAGCGAGCACCAACATGATGAACAGCACCAGGGTGCGATTATTCAGCGCCCAAGCCGATAGATTGAAGTTAGAGGCCATATTAGTTAGCCGTATTTTTATTGTTTGCGGTCGCGTTGAAGTTTGCAGCGACTTCGCGATTATTGTTGTCGACTGCACGAACTTGCTGGCCATCACGCAGCAAATGCACACCGGCAATCACGACCCAGTCGGTTGTGGTTACGCCCGACAGGACCGGCACACTGGTTTCGCCGTAGGCACCGATTTGAACCGGCACCAAATGCACTTGTTGTTCGCGCTGGGCTTGCGCTGCAAATAATTTCTGCTCTTCTTCACTCAGCGTTTTATCTTTCGCCGGCGAAAGTTTCCGCAATACCCAGACTGCCGGCTTGCCATTGAGCTGGTGAATCGCCGAAAGCGGCAGACTCATTTTGCTATCGGTCTCGTCTTGCACATAGACGCGTGCGCTTTGACCGACTTCGGCTTTTACGCCATCGGCCCTGAAGCTCACCTTGGCAGCGAATGTGCGGGCAAGTGGATCCGCCGAAGGCGAGATTTCACGCAAAGTCGCCGGAAATATTTTTCCGGGTGCTGCCCACAACTCGACGGCCATTTTGCGCCCGGGTTGGAACTGGGAAACGAATTGCTCGGAAACGCTGATCGAGATTTCACGCGCGCCATCGGTCGCCAATACGAAAATGGTTTGACCGGCGGCAACTACCTGCCCGGCTTCGGCCAAGCGTTGCGCAATCACGCCGTCTTTCGGAGCGCGCAAAATCGCATAACCGGTTTGGTTCGCGGAGACATTCGCACCTGCGCGTGCCTGACGGACCCGGGCGGCAGCGGCTTCATAAGCCGATTGACGGGTTTCATATAGGGAACGACTGACGACTTGCTTGTCGACCAGCGCCTTGTAGCGCTCAAGCTCGGACTTGGCCAGCGCGAGATCCGATTGCGCCGAAGCCAAAGCTGCCTGGGCCGACTGGGCCTGCAGGGTTACGTCGCTGGCATCGAGCTGCGCCAGGGCTTGGCCAGCCTTGACCGGCGTACCGACATCGACGAAGCGTTTGGCGATTTTTCCGCTGATCCTGAACGAAAGCTGTGGCTCTTCTAACGCGCGCACTTCGCCCGAATAGACGCTTGCAGCGGCAATTCCGGCCCCCGGTTGCACGACCAATGCGGGACGCGCAGGTTCAGCGAGAGGCTCGTCTTTGCAGGCTGTCAGCAGCAAAAGCGAGGAAATCAGGGCGATGGCGCCAGCCAGTTGATGCAGTTTCATGTTGGGTCTCTATTACTGAACTTAGGAGTATAGTATATTTAGTTTACCGTCCAGTTCAATAACTATTTATAATATTTCGCATGAATCTAGTTCCCCGCCCCAATGCCCCCGGTCGCCCCAAGGACCTGGAAAAGCGAGCTGCCATTCTGGCCGCTGCCCAAACCCTGTTCCCGTCAAAGGGATATGACGCCGTCAGCATGGATGCCATTGCCCAGGCCGCCGGGGTCTCGAAACTGACGCTCTATAGCCACTTCAAGGACAAGGACGCGCTGTTTGGCGCTGCAGTCGCGGAATTCTGCGAACACCAGCTGCCGCACCAGGCATTTGAACTACACCCGGAATTGAGCTTGCGGGAAGCCCTGCTGTTGATTGCCAAGGGCTTCCTCGAATTGACCATGGACGAATGCGCTATCCAGCTATTCCGGATCATGGGTGCCCAAGCCGGGCAAAACACCAAGCTCGCGGAGATTTTCTTCGCGGTCGGTCCGCGCCGCACTTTGAAAGACATGGAAATGTTTTTGACCCAACGCTGCGAAAGCGGCGATCTTGATATCCCCAATCCAAGCAAGGCCGCCGAACATTTCTTCGTGATGCTCAAAGGCGTAAGACATATGCGTGTCATGGTCGGCGTCGCCCAGTTACCAACCCCGGAAGAGCGTCTGGCGCATGCAGACGAAGTGGTGACTGTATTTATTCGTGCATATGGAAAGCATAAGCACGATATCCACTCTGCAAAGGCCGCAAACCCATGATTATGCAGGCCATGACTCTGGTCCCGATGACTTCCGGCACTGAGTGCTGGTGTGGTATTACGGCATTATTTTCACCAGCCAAGCCGCTTCGAGCGTAAAATACGTCTCTTTGCGCATTAAGGACCATAGGTATGTCAGTGAATTTCGAACAAGCCCGATTCGCAATGGTAGAGCAACAGGTTCGCCCCTGGGACGTGCTCGATCCGCGCGTGCTTGATGTATTGCACAAACTGCAACGCGAGGACTTCGTTCCTGTTGAAAATCGCAACCTGGCCTACACCGACATCGCATTGCCACTCGCAAATGGCGAAGTGATGATGAAACCCGTGCTCGAAGGTCGTTTGCTGCAAGCACTGGACTTGAATTCACAGGACGACGTGCTTGAAATCGGTACCGGTTCCGGCTTCGTCACCGCCTGCTTGTCGCAACTGGCGCGCGAAGTGGTCAGCATCGACATTCACGCTGATTTTATCGAACAGACCAAACAGAAATTGTTGTCCGCTGGCCTCCGCAATGTCCGACTGGAATGCGCCGATGTATTTAGCTGGCAAAACGATCGCCGCTTCGATGCGATTGCCGTTACCGCCGCGGTCGCAGAAATTCCGGAATTTTTCGGCCAATGGCTGAAACCGAATGGCCGCATGTTCATCATTCGCGGTTTGTCGCCGGTGCAGGAAGCGTTGCGCGTTACCCATCGCGGCGACAGTCTGCACGAAGAAAGTTTGTTTGAAACCGACGTACCGTATTTACACGGTGCCGAACCCACCCCAAGTTTTACTTTATAAACATCCAAGGGATTCACTATGCGTTTGCACCCACTCGCTTTAGCTTTACTACTGACCGGAATCAGCGCGCAGTCGCAGGCCACTGATTTACTTCAGGCCTATGAACTGGCACGCCAAAGTGATCCGCAATTGTCGGCTGCAGAATCGCAGAAAGATGCAACGGGTGAAGGCGTAACGATAACCCGCGCTGCCTTGTTGCCGCAGATCAGTGCCGACGCAACGCTGACCGACACCAAAGGTGACAGGTCCGGAATCGGCGACATTCCCGATCCGGATAATCCCGGCGAGTTTATTACCGGACCGACCACCAGCAGTTCCGAAGGTCGTGCCCGCGATTACGGCGTAACCATTCGCCAATCGATTTACGACCACAGTAACTACACGCGTTTGGGCGCCAGCAGAGCACGTGCAAACGCTGCCTCGGAAGATTTGGAAGCGGCCGAAGACAATATGACCATTCGCTTGGCGGATGCCTATTTCAATGTCTTGACCGGCATTGAAACACTGGCCTCGTCACGTGCAGAAGAACGCTCGGTTAAACGCCAGCTCGATCAGGCAGAAAAACGACTGGAAGTAGGTTTGGCTCCGATTACCGACGTGCACGAAGCACGCGCTCGTTACGATAGCGCACGCGCCAACGCAATCAGTTCGGCAAACGCACTGGATGACGCCCGTGAAGCCTTGGCAGAAATCACCGGTCAGCCGATCGAAAACATCAAGGGCTTGGCTGCTGGTTACCAGCCGAAAACCGAAGATACCCGCAGCTCCGAAGAATGGGTCGCGCTTGCACTTGATTCCAATCCATCGCTGAAATCGAAAGAGCTTGCACTCGCGGCGGCAAACAAAGATGTTCAAACCGCGCGTGCCGCACATTACCCTACCTTGTCCGGTAGCCTCGGCTATTCCGACAATGCATCGTGGGGCGACGTAAACTCCAACGGCGCCAGCTTTCCAAATGACAGCTTGTCCGATGGCCGAAGGGCTTCGATCACGCTGAGCATTCCCATCTTCAGCGGTTTCGCAACGCAAGGTCGCGTTCGCCAAGCGATCGACCAGCGTGATATCGCAGCGGACCAACTCGAACAGCAAAAACGTTCGATTACTCGCCAGACTCGCAGCGCCTATCGCTCACTGGTAGCTGGCCAGGCAGAAGTCGAAGCACGCCGTCTGGCAGTCGTTTCGGCCCAGGCAGCGTATGAAGCCGGCGAAGCAGGTTTGGAAGTCGGTACCCGTACGATTGTCGATGTCTTGATTGCGCAACAGCAGCTGTATTCCGCGCAACGCGAATATGCACGTGCGCGTCACGCATTCCTCGTGAATATTCTGCGCTTGCGTCAAGCCGCTGGCGTGCTGGAAGTAGGCGACGTGCAAAACGTGAACCGCAGTTTGACCGTTGATGCCGAAGCCGCATTGATCAATAACTGATATTTGAACCGCATCAAAATATAAAACGGCGCCGATGGCGCCGTTTTTTTTCGCGTTCGTTATGGTTTCAAATATTGCTCGATGAGTTTCAGGGTTCGATCAAGCGCACCGCGTTCGCGCTCAATACGCTTTCGACCGGCTTCGCCGCATTGGCGGGCGAGTTTTTTATCCGAGAGGCAACGCATAATCGCGTCGGATAATTTATCCGGCGTTTCGATTTGCTGTACCGCTCCGACTTCCAGCAATATCTGGGTGATGTCGACAAAATTGAAGGTGTGCGGACCGACTACCGACGGTACGGCCAACGATGCCGGTTCCAGCAAATTATGCCCGCCGATGGACTGGAAGCTGCCGCCGACAAAGGCCACGTCGGCACAAGCATAAAATGCCAGCAATTCACCCAGCGTATTGATGATGAATACATCATCGTCCGCATTGGGTTGTTGATGTTCCTTTCGATTGCCGACCCGCCAGCGTTCTGCGGTCACCAATTCCAGCACTGATTCAAACCGTTCCGGATGTCGCGGTGCCCACAGCAACAATGCCTTCGGTGATTGTTCGCGAATTTTTTTATGCGCCGCAATGACCAGAGCTTCCTCGTCCGGATGCGTACTGGCGGCAATCCAGACTTGACGGTCGCCCCAGCTGGAACGCCAACGCTTCGCCTGCTCAGTCAATTGCGTGGGAAGTTCGACATCGAATTTCAGATTGCCGGTGACCTGTCCCTGGCTCGGCTTGATACCGAGTTTCTGATAACGCTGCAAATCGGCCATCGATTGCGCGGCAACCTGGGTGACCGCTTGGATTGCGATATTCATCAGTCCCGAAATGATCCGGTAACCACGCATCGAACGTTGCGACAATCGGGCATTCACTATCAGCAATGGGATATTCCGCTTGCCGATTTCGGCGAATAGATTCGGCCAGATTTCGGTTTCCATGATGATCGCGATTTTCGGCTGGAAATAATTCAGGAAATAATTGACTGCACCCGGCGTGTCGTATGGCAAATACACATGTTGCACCTGGTTGCCGAACAGGCTTTTCACGCGTGCCGAGCCGGTCGGCGTCGTCGTGGTGATCAATAATGGCGTATCGGGATAATGCTCGCGCAGGCGTTTCAACAATGGACTGATCGCGTTGACCTCACCGACCGAGACCGCATGCAGCCAGAGACACGGCACCTTGGCGGGCGCACGGTACATAGCGAAACGCTCGCTCCAACGATGGAAATATTCGCGCTGGTTAAAACCGCGCGACACCAGATGGATCAGGGTCATGGGTGTCAACGCATACATCACGACCGAGTAAACAGCCAGGCTGATGCGCTGTAAAAATGTCAGGCTCATGCGCTAAGCATAGCCGAGCACATGCAAAAGCGCGTTAGAATTTAGGCATGACCGATGAAAGTAACAACGCCCGCCCCCCGCTCTCCCCGAAAAATTGGCCCAACTGGATCGCGATTGCATTCGGATGGACCCTGGCGCATTGGCCTTCGCGCCTGCAAACCTGGGGCGGCAAAACACTCGGTCGATTGATGCAGGCATTGATGTGGAGTCGTGGCCGCAATGCACGCACCAATCTTGCCCTGTGTTTTCCCGAACTCGGTGAAGCAGAACGCGAACGCATGCTGCACAAAATGTTCACCGCGCTTGGCTTGGGCGTGTTTGAATTTTTGCGAGCTTGGTGGGGTCGTTTAAGCACCAATGATCCCGCCTACACACTGAAAGGCCTGGAACATCTTCAAGCCGCACAGGCCTTGGGCAAGGGCGTGATTCTGGTCTCGGCCCATTTCACCACGCTGGAAATTTGCGTACGCCTTTTATGCCGCGATGTGGAAATCAACGGCATGTATCGTCCGCATGATTCCGAAGCACTGGAATGGGCGGTGAAAAAAGCGCGCGCGCGATACACAAAACAAATGTTCAGTCGCGACGAATTACGCCCGGCCTTGCGTTGCCTGAAACAAGGCGGCGTGCTCTGGTTTGCGCCGGATCAGGAAACCCGTCGCGGCGAAAGCGTTTTCGTGCCTTTCTTCAACCAGCCTGCTTCCAGCCTGACTTCCACGCATCAAATGGCAAGAATGAGCGGCGCCGCAGTGCTGCCGTTTTTTCACCAGCGCAATGCCGATGGCAGTTACAGCCTTGAAATTTGGCCGGCACTGGAAAATTTTCCCGGCAAGGATGCAACGACGGACACTGCACGCATCATGGCGACGATGGAGCAATTAATCCGCCGTGCTCCCGAACAATATCTATGGATACACCAGCGTTTCAAAAGAACGCCGGAAGGAAAGTCGAAACATTATTCGTCACACTCCTACAGATAAATATCCGGCGAACCTATTGGCCGTGTTTTGAATCGCCTGTGCACCCATAGATATTGCTCCGGGTGTTCGCGCACAATCGCTTCGAGTTTTTCCATATAGATCTGCGTATCGGCAACGGCATTGCCGCTTGGCCAATTATCCCAGGGCTCGGCAACCGTGATTTGATAACGGCCATCGGCATCGCGAAAAAACCACAATGGCAGCATGGTCGCGCCGCTACGCGAGATGATGTCGGGTGTTGCCGTCAGCGTGGCCGCGGACACCCCGAAAAACGGCACGAAAGCATTCTGATAGTTGAAATTCTGATCCGATGAATACACGACGGCCTCGCCCGCGCGTAGCGCCTTCAACAAGGCACGCATATCCTTTTTCTCGATGCTGTGGCCGAATACTTTCGACCTGGCCACTTCAAACGCATGCTCGATACAGCCATTGTTATGGCGCCGCACGACCACGCGAATTTTTCGATTCAAGGCTTCGCCCAACAAGCGCACCGCCAATTCGGTATGCGTGAAATGACCAGTCAGCAACAAGACGCCCTTGCCTTCAACCAATGCCGCTTGCAATATTTCGATGCCATGGATATCGGCCATGCCGGAAAGAGTTTTGGATGGCGCGTACCAGGCACGAAACAATTCCAAAATGCCGGCGACGGTTGCCAGGAAATTGCGATTAAACAAATCCTGCCGTTCCGACAACGACAGGTTTCTGAAACATAATTCGATATTCGTCGACGCCACGCGACGGCGGCGATGCAGAAACGGCCAGCAAGCAAGACACCCCAGTTTTGCGAGACGCAGCAAATTTTTTTGTGACATTCTGGCGCTCAGCATCGCCAGCCAGAAAAACGGCCTGACGAACACGCAGTGCCAGGGCGCGCTCATGCGTCTGTATGCTCCCGGGCTTTATATTGTTCAAGGCGCTTGGCATATTTCAGGAAAGCGTAGAACGCCTGCGTTCTTGCCGCCAGGTAACCGGCCCAGCCATTTAGGAAATAGCGTTTCAGGAAATAGAACCTGAAAAAAACGAAGCCCGGATAAAACAGGATTCTTATCGAAAGAAAACGGCTGGATTTTTTTTGTTCGAGCAGTCCACTGGAATAACGGTTTATTTTTTCGACCCGTGTAGCCAAATCCTTTTCGCCGAAATGGTAAAAATCCAGCGTCAGATTTTCCACGTGGCCCTCGACTTCCGGCGCTGCGTGCACAGGCACGTTGTTCATTGCGGCGCTTGTCTTGCGAAACAGGCGCAGTTGCCAATTAGCGCGCGTAAGCGCATGCGGCCACCGCCAAAATAGCCATTCCCGGCGCGGCAAACGATAGCCATTGCATGTATCCGATGCCATCGCCGAGCGAATGATATCGGCAGCATTGGCGCCGACAAATTCATCCGCATCCAGCAGCAGGACCCAGTCCGAACTTGCCTTGTCGATTGCCGATTGTTTTTGCGGGCCATAACCCTTGAAAGCTTCGACGAATATTTTCGACGAATATTCCGCGGCGATTTCGCGTGTTGCATCGCTTGAATCCGAATCGAGCACGATGATTTCATCGCAGAATTTCAAACTGGCCAGACACTTCTGCAAAGTCCCGGCATTATTGAATGTGGTGACGACGGCGCTCAGGGTGTTCATGCTGATTCCAAACTCGATGGTTCAAAGCGATCCTGCGCGCCAAGGCAGCCTGCATATATTGCCAACAACATCAGCCAGCAACCGCCCCAGAACGTGGCATAAAAAGCCAGATGCGTATTGACCGGAAACAAGATCGCGACACAGGCCAGCATCGGCACGAACGCTAACTGGCGCGCCCTTGTCGGCGACCAGCGCCATGCCCGCCACATCGCATAAAAACCCGCCAACCAGAACAGCAATCCGATCACGCCGGTTTCGGATAACACTTCCAGAAACCAGTGATGCGCGTGGTACGCGCCTTCCTGATTGCCACTGGTGAATGGATCACCGGGTTCTGCGTATTGTTCATAGACATCACGGAAGTTACGTACACCGATGCCATTGATCGGATGATCCGCGGTCATTCGCAAGGCGGCTTTCCAGATGCTGACTCGCCCCGACAAAGCGTGATCAAAATCATGGGTTTTTCCAAGCAAGGCAACCTGGGTGCGATCAAAGCGCGCACGCAATTCGGACGATGCGAAATAGCTCGCCAACAACACCAACGCCGAAGCGAGGAAAAATATCAGCAAACGCCGTTTGCCCATCACCCGCCAACCACTCGCTACCACCACAATTCCAAACATCACCCAGCCCGCACGCGCGCCCGCCCAGAGGATCACGGTGCCGACTAAAAAAGCGGCGGCAATCCATGCCCAAAGACCGGCACGTCGATGCGCCCAATCCAGCGTAAACGGTGACAGTGCCGCCAGCACCAGGCCCAGTTTCAAATTATCCGAACCGAAAATTCCGCTCAAACGGTCTTCCGTCATCGCACCACCGAGACTGAAACCGGTCAGTACCTGGAACATGCCATCCAGTGCCCAGACCAGGCTGATGATGGCCAGACCCGAGAATATTATATTGCGGCCTTTTTCATTCGATACCGATAATGCGATCAGCCACAGAAACGGCAGATAGCGGATATCCAGCAACACTTCCCGCCAGGCACGCTTGGCATTGATCGCATCGAACGCAGAAAATAATTCGGGCAGCCAATAGGCAAGAAAAAACGCCAATGTAATCAGCCAGGCTTCGCGACTCAACCAGGTCGAGCGATGGGCAATTTTTTGCCAGAGCATCAGGGAAAAACCGAACAGAGCTCCGAGGCTCATCACCGCTTCGGCGATACCAACCGTCGGCCACAAAGCGACGAATGCGAGCACCCAATACGGCGTCCAGCGTGAAATCGAATCAGGCGCAGAGTTGTTCATACACGGCGACCATATTCGATTGCATGTCGATCAAGCTCGACAAGGGCTGTTGTTGCGGATGCAGATTGTTTTGCAGAATCTTCTTTGCGGTAGATACTAGCGCTTCATCATCGAATGCTTCGACCAGGCCTGCCGGAAAATATTGCCGCAGGTTTTCACCTACGCCCCCCAAGTCCCATCCCAACACCGGTTTTCCGATACTTATGGCTTCAATCACGGTTCGACCGAAGGCTTCTGGTTTGCTGGAAAGCTGCAGTACCATATCACTGGCAGCATACGCATCCGCCATCGATTTGATTGGCCTGGTAAATTCGACAAATGAGGTCAGGTCGAGTCGAGCTGCGTATTGTTTCAGCTCTTCGAGATATCTTTCGCGGCCGCCTTGGTTTGCGCCCAAACAGCATAAGCGAACATCGCCCAGTTCTTGCCGTAGCGTCGCCAATAATTTCAAGGCAGTGACATGACTCTTCAGCCGCGTGGCCCGAGCCGGTAGCAACAGTAATTTCTTACCCCGCAATCGCGGATATTCAATCAGGAAATTTTCCAGCCACTGCCGATCCACCTGGTGACCAAAAGGAAATTCCCGTGCATCAATGCCTGGCGAAATAACGGATATCTTTTTGCTATCGGTTTTTGGCCAATGTGCGAGCACATGCTTTCTTACCGTATCGGAAACGCAAATCACTTTTTCACCGCGCAGCATTACGCCGCTGTAAAAACCCGGCGAATTCAAACCGTGCACGGTGGTGATGAATTTTGGTTTATCCACGAGACTGCGCATCGCCAACAACGCAGACCAGGCTGGCAAACGCGAACGCGCATGAACGATATCGGGCTGTAATTGTTTCAGGAGCTCGCGAAATTTATGGATAGCCAGGAATATCAGCAGGTTTTTCTTGCCGATCTCGCATTTGAAGTGCTCGCTGCCTTCCGCTTCGCACTGCGCCTGCAAACGTCCGCCGGCAGATACGATGATAGATCGATGCCCGTGTTGCACCAGGGCACGCGCGGTTTCCAGGGTGCTACGTTCGACGCCACCACTGTGCAATGCAGGTAAACACTGCACGACGGTGAGTCGTTTCATCTCAATCGATTAAAACGTATTCGGCACCGCAGTAAGGGCAGATGCATTTGCCCTCTTCTTCAATCGGCAGATACACGCGCGGATGCGAGTTCCACAATGCCATGGCCGGCGTCGGACAGCTCAGAGGCAAGGCGTCTCTGGTCACTTCGTAACGGTTTTGGGTATTGGCGGCAGTTAGTGTTGAATCGGCGGTCATAAAACATCCTTGAACTATGCCGCTATTCTAACCGCAGGAACGCTATCGCGGCAGGTCGAACAGCAAAAGTTCGGCCGTATGGCCATCGGCTTGCAAGCGAATTTCGGCCTCGTCTACCAGTCCGATACCATCTCCGGCCGTCAAATGCCGGCCATTGACCGTAACCTGGCCTGCGGCGACCTGCACCCAGCCAAGTCGACCGGGTTCCAATGAATGCCGCAGCTGATCGCCCGGATTCATCAGGGCACTATAGAGGCTGGCCTGCTGGGCGATTTTCAAAGAGCCTTCGGCGCCGTCAGGCGAAGCCACCAAGCGTAAACGACCCTCACGCTCGCTGACCGGAAAGGCTTTTTGCTCATAGGAAGGTGGAATATTTTGCTTGTCCGGCATGATCCAGATTTGCAGAAAATGTACCGGCTCGGTTTGCGAGGCATTGAACTCGCTATGGCGGATGCCCGAGCCGGCACTCATGCGCTGTACTTCGTTCGGTCGAATGACCGAACCGGTGCCGATACTGTCCTTGTGTTGCAAGGCGCCTTCCAGAACCACGCTGATAATTTCCATATTGGCGTGGCCATGGGTTGCGAATCCGCCGCCAGGCGACACCCGGTCTTCATTGATCACGCGCAATGGGCCGAAACCCATCCACGCGTCATCCTGATAATTACCAAATGAAAACGTGTGCGCGGAATCGAGCCAACCAAAGTCGGCTTTGCCGCGCTCGTTTGCCGGGCGGTGGATTAGCACTTATTGCGCTGCCTCGGAAGCTTCCATCGTGATACGCAGCGTCACTTCGTCGCTCACGTTCGGCGCATATTTGCCCACGCCAAAATCGGTACGCTTGATCATGGTCACGGCATCGAAACCTGCCGTTGGTTTCTTGGACATTGGATGTGGCGCAATTCCATTGATGGTCACATCAAACGTCACCGATTTGGTAACACCGTGAATCGTCAGGTCGCCGACCAATTTCAATTTGCCTTTGCCGGCTTCGGTGACTTTCGTGCTCTTGAAAGTGGCTTCGGGAAATTTCGCGACATCGAAGAAGCCTTCGGCTTTCAAGTGGCCATCAAAAACTTCAACACCGGTATCCAGGCTGCTCATCGGCACTTTCAAATTCAACGAAGAATTTGCGGGCTTTTCGGCATCCAGTAAAAACTCGCCTTCAACGGTATTGAAGCGAATGGCGATATTTGAATAGCCGAAATGGACATAGCTGGCATAGACCTGGGTATGTTTCTGGTCAATCGTGTAAGCCTTGGTTGCAGCCTGTGCGCTGCCAATGCTGGCAACCAGGGCCAAACTCAGTAAAAAAGGTTTCAACATGAAAATCTCCTAGTGAAATATCGGGGGCTGATAAGAATCAGGCAATGCTCGCCGCTTCATCGAAAGACAGGCGTGGTGAACGTGGGAACAGGGCGGCAACATCGCCGTATCCGAGGTTGATTAAAAAATTAGATTTGACCGTAGTACCGGCGAAAAACAATTCATCGAGCTTGGCATTGTCGAAACCCGACATCGGGCCACAATCCAGACCCGCGGCGCGCGCAGCCAACATGAAATAGGCACCTTGCAAGGTTGCGTTGCGGAATGCCGTGGTGTCGATCAGTTTCTGATTGCCTTCAAACCAACTCTTTGCATCGGTGTGCGGGAACAGTTGCGGCAGCTTTTCATAGAACGCGTAATCGGTAGCCATGATCACGGTGACCGGGGCGACCAGGGTTTTGGCGCGATTACCGTCCGAAATGGCCTGGCCGATTTTATCCTTGCCTTCCTTCGATTTGACGAAAATCATTCGTGCCGGCGAACAATTGGCACTGGTCGGGCCCCACTTCATCAATTCGTAGATTTCATGAAGTTTTTCATCGGTTACCGGTTTATCGAGAAAGGCATTGTGCGTACGCGCGGTACGGAACAACTGGTCAAGTGCAGCATCATTCAACACGGACATCGGTACATCTCCAATACAAATACGGGTGTTTCGAATGCATAAGTGTATGGCCAATTCGTAATTTTAGTAGTGCTGGTGGCACAACGGATTGTTGCAGCAGCCAATACAACAGGCTTCTGTTAATCTGATGTGATGACAGACAAGGCCAAAAGTTGCTGGGTTATCCATGACGGTGCGGCCGGCAACCGCAAACAGGCTCTTGCGCTGGCAAACCGGCTGGGCTGGAGTTACGAAGAAAAGATTGTCCGACCATCAATCCCCGCCAGATGGTGTGCGCCGCGAATATTGCCGTTTCTGCCGTTTACGCTGGGCAAGGATTTTGCCCATGCCTTGAAAAACCCGCCACAATTTGTGATCGGCTGTGGCCGACAAGCGGCTTTGGCGACGCGAATACTGAAGCAGGTCGGCAGTTTCGCGATTCAAATCCTGGATCCGCGCATCCATCCCCGGCATTGGGATGTGATCATCGCACCGCGCCACGATAATGTGCGCGGCAATCATGTCATCCACATGACCGGAAGTCTGCATGAGGTGGATGCCGAAGCCTTGCAGCATTGGCGACAGGAAGGTGCCGCATTGGCACACGGAAGTTCGCCTCGCACACTCGTGCTGATCGGCGGCCCTAGCAACATGGCATCGTTCAATGAAGGCCTGATTGAAGTGATGTTCGGCCATCTGGAATACGAGCTGGCAAAACATGGCGGCAGCCTCATCATTTGCGGCTCACGGCGAACGCCAAAATTATTCGCGGAAAAAATTCGCCACCGTTTTTCGGATTCGGGTTTTCCGCTCTGGTTTTACGACAGCGATGGTGACAACATCTATCAGTCCGCATTGGCCCATGCAGACCGCATTGTTGTGACGCCCGACTCGGTCAACATGATTTCGGAAGCCTGTGGCACAGCAGTGCCGGTTTACATTGCCCAACCGGAACGTGCGCGCGGCAGAATGCGGTTGTTCCTGAGTCAACTGGAAAAAAGCGGCCGGATCAAAAGACAAACACGCGAGCTGGAAGATTACCCGGTGACCGCATTGAACACCTTGCCGGACGTGATCGTAAAACTGCAGAGCTTTTTGAAGTGACCGCAGAATCTAGGCGCGCCGTGTCGCACCATTGAGTCAAACGCAGCATTTGCGATGGTGCGCCACAGGCACACCCTAAGATTTAAAATCCAGACCCTTGGCTGCATAAATGCTCAATGTCTCCGCGCAATGTGCCTGCAGGTCTTCCGGCATATCGATGATCCGCGGTCTTTGATCAAGACTGCAAATCATCGAATGCGCGATCAGGGTTTCGTAATGCGAACGCAAAAGTTCGCCATCCGTCTTTTCGATATCGCCAATCGATTCCAGAACCTTCAGGATTTCCGGCGAGCGCTGCGCATTCAATACGTCGCTTCGTGTATTGGCCATCGCCAGCACGCGAGCCTGCAGGAAAAACTCCATATCGACCAATCCGCCAAGGCCTTGCTTGAGATCGAAGCGGATACCGGTGCTCCGGTCGAGCTCGTTGCGCATGCGCTGTCGCATGGCGACGACATCGGCATTGATTTGCACCAAATCACGATGCGCTTGCAGTGAACGAACACGGATTTTTTCAAAGTCATCGCAAACCTGCTGGTCGCCTGCCAGCGACCTGGAACGTACCAGTGCCTGATGTTCCCAGGTCCATGCACGTTCGCGCTGATATTCCCCGAAACTGTCCAGACTCGACACCAGCAAACCTTTCGCACCATCGGGTCGCAAACGCATATCGACTTCATACAGACGACCGGCGGGCGTAATTGTCTGCATCAGGCTGATGATTTTCTGTGCGAGCCGTGCGAAATAGCGCTGTGCATCGAGTGGACGATTGCCGTTCGATACTGCACTGGTCGGGGCATTGTGCAGGAACACCAGATCCAGATCGGACGCAAAGCCCAGTTCTTTTGCACCTACGCTGCCATAACCGATGATCGCGAATCCGGCGCCTTCGATCATGCCATGTGCAAACTGGATTTCGGATTTTGCCAACTCAAGTACCGATTGCAAAATCACTTGCGCAAGCTCGGCCAATTGCTCGGCACTTTCACTTGCCGCCTGCTGCTGAAACAAAGTCGCCTGGGCAATACGAAACGACAGGCTTTGCCGCATTTCATTCAAGGCGAGCAAAGCCTGTTCGGTATCGTCAATCGAAAGAGCGTGCTTCGCGAGCGTCTGCAGTTGTCGATGATCCGGAAACGCCTGGGCAACACGGTGATCGAGCAATTCATCCAGCAACAAGGGGTGTTCCACCAGACGCTCGGACAACCAGGCGCTGCGTGCCACCACATCGACCAGACGCTGCAGCGCCACTGGTTTTTCTTCCAGCAGTGCCAGATAACTGGTGCGTTTTGCGATCGCATGCAACAAGCCAAGACTGCGGGTCATCGCGGCTTCCGGCGCTACACTCTTTGCGGCTGCTTCCAGAATCAACGGCAGCACATGATCAAGACGTGCACGTGTTTTCTCATTGAAACTTTGCACGGTCGAGTGTTTGCAAAAATCCAGCAGCGCTTGGTGCAAGTCTTCGCTGTTGTTGAATCCCAAATCGGATAATTGACTAGCTGTCGATTGCCCCGGCAAGCCACGCCAATAATCGGAATAGGCGCTGGTTTTGGCCTTGTGTCGCTTGGATGCCAGCAAACGGGAAAATTCTTCCGATACGAAATCGCGATGGGCCTGCAAGTCAGCTTCAAGTTCATCGACATTGGCATAGTTCAGGCCTCGCGCAATCCGGTAGCGGGTGAAGGCATCCTGCGGCAGGCTGTGGGTCTGTTCATCGCGCAGCATTTGTACGCGATTCTCTACACGGCGCAAAAACAGATAAGCGTCTTTTAGTTTTCCGGCGGTCGCTTCCGGGAGATGACCCGCCAGTACCAATGCCTGCATCGCTTTCAACAATGATCGTTGACGCAAGGCAGGCTCGCGTCCGCCATGAATCAATTGCAGCGCTTGCACCAGAAATTCGATTTCGCGAATGCCGCCCGGCCCAAGCTTCAGGTGATCGGCCAACTCGCGCTTCTCGACTTCGGCGGCAATCATCGCTTTCATTTCCCGCAAACCATCGAGCGCGGTGTAATCGAGATAGCGGCGATACACGAATGGCCGCAACAATTCGAGACAACGCTCGCCGGCCTCGATATCACCGGCGACCGGTCTGGCTTTCACCCAGGCATAGCGTTCCCAATCGCGGCCTTCAGTCTGGAAATAATGTTCCATCGCCGAAAAACTCAAGGCGAGTCGCCCGGAATTGCCGTAGGGCCGCAGGCGCAAATCGACACGATGCGAAAATCCATCGCTGCTGATATCTCCTAGCAATTGCGCCAGTCGCTGGCCCAGACGCATGAAGTAGGTATCGCTGTCGAGACTGCGGTCTCCGTCGCTTTCGCCTTGCTGCGGATAGGCATACACCAGGTCCACGTCGGAAGAAAAATTCAACTCGCCACCGCCAAGCTTGCCGAGTCCGAAAACGACAAAAGATTGGGCTTCGCCCTGATTATTTTTTACCTGCCCATAGCGTGTAACAAAGAGAGCAGAGATTGCACGCACCGATTCGCTCAAGGCGATATCCGCCATTTCGCTGATCGTAAAAAGACTGTCCTCGACATTATCGACTTCATGCAGATCACGCCAGATCACGCGGCTCGACTGCATCCTGCGCCAGCGTCGCAATTGCTGCGGCCATTGGCTATCGTCATCGGACGATAATTCCAGAGCCGGAATTTCGGGCGCATCCAATTGCTTCCAATGCTCTGGCTGCTGGCAGAGCGTGTCGATCGCGAAATCGCTGACGACGGCAAGCGAAGCGTATTTTTTTTCGATGTCCGTCTTGCTTGAAGTGCCACTGCCTGCAGCAACCAAACGATCGAGATGGCGTTGTACCAAGGCCTGCAATGCTGTTTCAAAATCATTCATGGATGAATTGTGGCATAGGCTTTGCACAATCCAGAAAAACTAAAGCCCGAAACTGCTTTGCAGCTTCGGGCTTTAGGCTCCCTCCCCCATCTTAGGAGTGCTGGCAGTCTCACCCACCAACATTTTTCTTGCACGTTGCGGTGCAGCATAGTGATCAGCCTATCAGGTTTCAAGCATCGGCAGGCTGATATACGCTTATTTGCTCGCGGTCTTCCGGAAACCTTCGAGTTGTTCACCAAGCACCTTGTCGACGATCTGCGTCAGTGAACCGAGATTGTGACTCGCATTCCCGCTGACGCGATAAATCATCTGAACGGTTGTGCCTGCTTCGGTTTTTTTCAGGTTGTATGTCATCACGGCGACGACGGCCATATCCTGCAGTGGCCCGAATCCACCCTGCAATCTCAATACCGATCCAGGCTGGGCAAGGATCACCTGTGCATGCATCACCGAATTACCGCCCCACGTCTCGCAAAAACAACCTCCCGCCTTCAATGACAGGCTCATGTTTTTTGCATCCCCCGACCATGTGTGTTCGGAGTTCCACCATTTCGACGGTTTGCCGAGCAGAAGATAGCTGGCCTGGGAATCAAGCGGCACGGTCACCTCGTGCTCGATGATGAAATGATTTTCAGATGAGGCCGTGACTTTGGCCTGCACAGCCAAAGGAAGTAAAAACAATGCGCCCAGGATTAGCAATTGCAAACCAACGAAAGAACGGTTTTTCATTGAACGCTCCTTGCCATCAAAGAATTCGAATAATGATGTTTTCCGATTACAGCAGGAAATAGGTGCACAGGCTCAGGAAGGTACCCATGCTGACCACGTCGGTAATCGTGGTCAGGAAAATGCTGGATGCAGTAGCCGGGTCGGCACCCAGGCGTTTCAAGATCAGCGGAATGCTGGTGCCGGAAATACCGGCGAGCATGCAGCTGAACGCCATCGCGCCCATGGTGATCATCGCCAGTCCGAGCGGATCCGCTCCCGATTCACGGCCCGCCACGATGTACATCGCAACGCCGGCCAATGCACCGGTAACCAGACCATTCATGATGCCCAGCACCGCTTCCTTGCCGATCAATTTCACAATCGGCATGCCTTTCAATTCGCCCAGTGTCATGCCGCGCAACAAGACTGCCATCGACTGGCAACCCAGATTGCCGCTTTGTCCGCCGAGTACCGGCAGGAACATGGCTAGCACCACGATTTTATCGATCGTGTCTTCGAACATGCCGACCACAGCGGCGCTGACGAACACCGTCAATAAATTTATCTGCAGCCACGGGTGGCGGAATTTAAAGCTGCGCATCAAGGGTGTTGCGAGACGTTCTTCTTTCTCGACACCGACCATCGAACCGGCTTGCGCCGAAATTTCGAAGGCTTGTTGTTCGAACAGGACCTGACCACGCACTTGTCCCACGAGAGTGCCGTCTTCTTCACACACCGGATAAACCGGATAGTGGCGCGTAACGACTTCCTTCATCGCATCGACAAGCTGCATGTTCGGGCGCAGGACGAATGCGCCGCGAATCATCACTTCGTCGAGTGTTTGCATTTTTTCCGCATAAAGCAATTCGCGAAACGCCGCGACACCCAATAGATGGTTTTCGCGATCTACCACAAATAGATAGGTCACCATGCGTTGCTTGACGGTATCGCGCAGCACCTCGATTGCCGATGCCACGCTGGTGCCACTGCGAAAGACCGCCGGCGGATCTTCCAGCAAGCGTCCCACGCTTCCTTCCGGATAACGCTGAGAGTCCATCCAGTCGGTGCCGGCTGGCGCGGCCGCCATGATGCGTTCGCGCGCTTCCACGCTCATCGCCGACAAAATGCTGTTCGCTCTGGCTGGAGGCATGCTGGCAAGCAGACGCGCCACTTCGGCGGGGTTGCGTAAATCCAGCCTTTCTATCGCCGTCTTGGTATCGAGCGCGGCAACTTTGCGTGCAAGAGTTTCGGATTCGTTAGTCACAGCAACCCCAGAACGAATGGATGAGTCCGCCTAGGTTAGCTGAAAAGCATGTCAAATTGGCTAAATTATCGGATCGCCAGCCTATATGGCATGTAGAAAAATGCCCGCACGTGGCGGGCATTGAACAGGATTATCAACGCCGCTTACGGCTCCTCGATTACATAGCCCTTGGCACGCAGGGATGCCAACAGACCGGTGGGGTTGAGCATGTCGCTCATCGGCAAAATGGCGAAGGTCGATTTGTTTTTTGCCAATGCGGTATCGGCTGCCGCAAGCCATACAGCCATCGCACGTTGCCGGATATCGCCAAAACCGGTCTTCTGGGCCAAGGCCCCGCTGGTCAAGGCGGCAATGCAGCTTTGGCTTTGATCGGTGAATGACAGCCTTTTGAGCGCCTCGATATCGCCGATCGCCCAATTGTTGCCGCGTTCGATCATCGCATTCAAATCGGTTTCAAGGCGATCAAGGGTTTTTGCAAAACACTCGATATCTGCCAGTGAATTTTTCGAGAACTCCTTGATGGCAACCTTGGGTTTTTCGATCTTGATTTCGATTTTCGGACGGATAATTTTTTTCTTGTATTCCCCGGCCGCGTCTTCCACCACCGGCCTGACGATATTGTCCATGCTCATGCCGGATTTCTGGATGGCTTTTTCGTACAACTCCTGGGCAGCGAAAATCGGTCGCCATTTCTCGATACCTTTGTCACGACCAATGTACTTGGCTTTCAGTATCGACCAGCGCTGGTATAACTCGGGCGACAATACATCTTTCAATTCGCCATCGTTCGGGTTTTTGCGTGCGCCATACAGGGACGGAATCAGCAACATATTGCCGAACATGCCCCTGTCGGTCGCAACACTTACGCCGGTTGGAAACAGGATCTCGTCCGACTGGGCAATCTTTTTCTCGACCTCGCGGGAAACCCATTGCATTTTTTTCGGAAGCGGCGATTGTGTCGCCATAATCCACATCACGTTGTCGCCCTTGCTGACTTTCCACATGCCTGGGCCAGGCTGTGCTCCGCTGACCACCATGGCCTCGATGATTTCCAGGTCTTCATTTAAAGGTGCAGTGTCTTCGACTACTTCCGTTTCCCTTTCCTTCTCCATTTCGATGGACTGCGACCATGCAGGCAAACTTTGCAATGCAAACAGCAAAGCAACCGTGAGTACTAAACGCATCTGAAAACCCCTGTGATTTTTGGTATTGGCTGGCATCTTGCAATCGCAAGCATGAATTCGGGCTAAGCGGCATTGTGACAAGAGCTTGATGAAAAAAGTTCATTCCGATGATGGCTTAAAGCCCAGGATTTCCGGCAATCGCGCCTCGTCGGACTGAATTAGCTACATGGTTGTATTATGTGTTGGTCGAGGTCGTTCGACGACCGCAGCTCAAGAAAACCGTTATGGGAAAGAAAGCGAAATTCAAAATAGTCAGCGCAATACTCGTCATGTCTTTGGCGGGTTGCGCCAGCATGCGGACACAACCGCCGGACTCTTCGATCAATTCATTATTACAGGAACGCGGTGGACCAACGGTGGAATGGTCGCAATATCAAAACCCGCCTGCCGATGCAGCATCCATCAACGAATGGCTCATCTCACCAATAAGTCCCGACACGGCGGTTCGCATTGCCATGCTGCGCAGCCCCAAATTGCAACAGGAATATGCGCGCCTCGGCTTGGCACGTGCCGATATACTCGAAGCCGTACAAATCAGTAATCCGGGCATTTCCCTGCTGCGCCAGAATCAGAGTCCCGGCAATGGCGTGCAGCGTACGCTCGGATTCGCATTGCCGCTGGTCGATTTAATCATGCTGCCTTCGCGCTCAAGACTCGCCCATGCCGACTTTGAACGCGCCCGTTTTGATACAGCGAAAGCCGTGTTCGATGTGGCACTGGATGTCGAGTCGGCCTGGTATGCCTATGTCGGCGCCCAGCAAGTGGCCGATATGCGAGCAGCCGTTTCCAACGCAAGCGATGTTTCAGCGGAACTGGCGGAACGTTTTTACGCTGCCGGCAACATCAGCGAACTGCAACTTAACCAGGAACGAGCTGCGGCCAGCGAAGCAAGATTGGAAGCGGGAGCCGCCATGGCTGAAGCGACGCGACGCCGATTGGAATTGAATAACCTGATGGGACTGGACAGCGATGAATCACCATGGGCAGCACTTGACCGCCTGCCGCTGCCGGTTGCCAGTGAAGATGATCCTGAAGAATTGATCACCATTGCGCGTGAAAAAAACTTGCAATTGCTTGCAGCGCGGCAACAACTGATGGTCATGCAATCTTCATACAAAGCAACCAGGAACTGGCGCTGGCTGGGTGCTACCGGCATAGGTTACGAACGCGAAAAAGAATCCGATGGCACACGATTAAGCGGCCCCTCACTCAACCTGGAACTGCCAATCTTTAATCAAGGACAGGCAAAAATTGCAAAAGCGCAAGCATTACTGGCTGATGCGCAAGCGCGTCTACGTCAGTCGGAACTTTCAATCGGAAATGACATTCGCGCTAACGCCAATGTAGTGCGTGCACATGCTGAAGCAATCGGCATTTACCGAAACTCGCTGATACCGCAGCGCGAAACTGTACTTGCCCGTAGCCAGCAAGAGCAGAATTTCATGTTGATTGGCGTGTTTGAATTAATCCATGCCAAAGCCAGGGAATACGATGCCTACCAGGGATATCTGGAAGCCGTGCGCGACTATTGGCAGGCAAGAGTTGAACTGACCCGTAGTGTCGGCGAGCGTTTACCGAGCGACGCATCGAAGAAAGAAAACACGCCCAGCGTCGAAGACATCCTGAAACCTAAGGGTGGAATGGAGGTTATGGACCATAGCGGTCACGACATGTCGAACATGAAAAGCGAAGATGGAAAAGCCGCTGCCGTAACACAGCCGGAAACGGAAATAAAAAAAACGGATGAAGCCAAACCTGAAGCACATCAGCACGAAGGAGCATCGCCATGAAATTTACCCGCCGTAATATGCTGATAAGTGCCGGGTTGGCGAGCGCCGCCAGCATTCCGCTTGTGCGGGCACAAGGCCACGAAGGCCATGTGATGCCGGAAGTGCCACCTGAACAAAAAGAGACTTCGGCACCACGTAGCCGTCCCAGTAAAGTTCGTACGCTGAACGGATGGACATTGCCTCATCGAATAAACAACGGCGTCAAGGAATTCCACTTGGTGGCCGAAGAAATCGAACACGAATTCGCGCCCGGTTCCAAGGCGATCTGCTGGGGCTACAATGGCTCGACACCGGGCCCGACGATTGAAGTTACCGAGGGCGATCGTGTTCGTATTTACGTAACGAATCGCTTGAAGGAACAAACCTCGGTGCATTGGCACGGAATTTTGTTGCCCAGTGGCATGGACGGCGTCGGCGGGCTTTCGCAACCACATATCAAACCGGGCGAAACCTTCGTTTATGAATTTACCCTGCGGCAACATGGCACTCATATGTAT
>JBOHYG010000153.1:0-25981 GCA_050737875.1 Arenimonas sp.
GGTCAATTCAGATCAAAAAACTCTGGCTTCACCAGAGGCAGGCAAGCTCATGCTCGCGACACCGACCTTCATATCCGCAATGTCGGGAACGCAATTGTATTTTTACGAGATCTTTTCATTTTCACCAAGCAACGCCCAATGGAAATATGTCGGCAATGTCGCAAGCGGCCATGACAACTCTGCTGGTTGCGCACACGAAGCTGATTCGGCCATAAAAACCAAATGCGTAAAAAGCACTGGAAACCTTCAGTTCACTACTGTTGAAAATTCTGCCTGGCCGGAACTAAAAGTTGTGCTTCAAGGAACTGAATTGGGCGAAGGCGGCAATGTCGTAACCCTGACAGACAAGAACTCCGTCACATATCGTTATGACGAAAAATCGTCAACCTACAAAATTACTCACTGAAATAATTCTTTAAAGGAATCATTGCAATGGAAAGAGATTACACAAGAGCAGAAGTACTCGAGATAGTCGAGAATACAGCCGCCAGATATGGAATACCAAAAGACGATTTTCTACGTGCTTCGTATATCGAAACCGGCGGTCAATTCAATGAGCGTGCCTACAATAGTTCCAGCGGCGCCGCCGGGCTGTATCAATTCCTACCCTCGACTGCAGAAGCCTATGGCATCAGCGGTCGCGAGTACGACCCTAACGTAAACGCCGATGCCGGTGCGCGTTTCTATCTGGCTAATCAGAGAGACATCATCGGAAGCCACGAAAGATCAGGTCGGCCATATTTGTCTAGCGAGGCCGTTCCCAATGGCCTCGATATGTATGTCGCGCACCAACAAGGCGCTTATGGTTACCGTTCTATTCAAGCGGCAATTGATACCGGAAATTTCTTCTCCGACACCCCTACACGAAGAAATATTCTTGCTAATGTCGGCGACGACCTGAACTCTGTGACGGGTGTAACCACAGCTCAGTTTAATGCGATGTCCGATAGAGACCTGGCTACCACCTTTGTCCGCTACTGGGAGACCAAGTACGAACGTATCGCCATTCCGGAAGTTGGGATTACTGCAATTGCAGGCGCACCTGCACCTCAGGTCAACGTTCCCGCATCTAGTAGAGACACTCTTGCCGATGGCGTTTTGCGAGAAGGCGAAAAAGGCACTGCTGTCAGGGAGCTGCAAGAGCAATTGATAAACAACAAAATCCTCGTTGACGGTAGGCCCTTGGTTGCCGATAGCGATTTCGGCCCGAGCACAAAATTGGCGGTGATTGCTTATCAACGCTCGCGCGGGCTCGACGACGATGGCGTTGCGGGTCCGGACACGCTTGCAGCTCTGAAACGCAACACACCCGCGGTAGCCCAGCCGGCTGCCGCACTAGGCATTCCCGTAAATGCGAATTGGCCTGCTCCTGGTAATTTCAGGATTAACGATGCAGACAAACCTGGCGAAGGACACGGCGAATTCGGCACGCCGCGATCCAATCGATCGGGCCGGCATTCGGGCCTCGATATCCAGGGCAACCTCGGAGACCCGATCAAATCGTTTGCCGTTGGAACAGTGGTTTACGCCGGTCAAGCTACCGGCTACGGCAAGACCGTTGTGATTGATCATGGTAACGGACAGCGTACGTTATATGCCCACTTAAATCGGATCGATGTCCAGAACGGGGATTCGGTAACTGCCGATACTACGATCGCAACAATGGGCAGAAGCGGCAATACGCCAAGTACTGGCGATACCCATTTGCACTTTGAGGTCAGAACGGGCGCCAGAGCTGGCGAGCCGTTTTCGGGCAGAGCTGTCGATCCGTTACCGTATTTAAATCAGACGACAGTCATAACTGGATCTCAGAATGCACTTGCCGACGGCGTCCTGAGAAAAGGCGAACACGGTCCTGAAATTGCCGTTCTACAAACACAACTAAACGCACTCGGCTTCAAAGATGCACAAGGCAGAGCACTAATTCCCGATGGCGATTTTGGCGAACGTACCAAGCAGGCGGTTGAGGCATTTCAACGCTCGCGCAACCTGGACGATGATGGTGTCGTTGGAAAAGAGACATTGGCTGCATTAAAGAAAGCAGAAACTGTTTCAATCGCACCGTCTTCGCAACAAGTCCTCCCGGCAAGAAACGATCAATCGCCTTTGCTATCCAGTCCGAACCATCCCGACCACGCGCTTTATCAGCAAGCGTTGGCAGGCATTGAAAAATTGCCTGCCAATACGTTCAAGAACGAACTGGAACGCCAGAACGCTGCTGCGAGCGTGGCTTTTGAAGCCAAGATCAGCGGCCTGACCAGAGTCGATACGGTGGCACTGAGCACCAATGGTTCCGGCCTGTTCGCGGTGCAAGGTGCGATGTCCGATCCGGCACGCCATCGTGTTTATGTTGATAAAAACCAGGCGTCTGAGCAGTCGGTAGAAAAAAGTACCCAGCAATTGCAGCAGGACAGCTTGCTGTCGGTACAGGCCGTACAAGCACAGGAACACCAGAAAAAATCATTGGTCGTTTAATGGAAATGGCGATGCTCGCGATGGGCATCGCCGTCATCAAAAGGAGTAGTAACCCATGCTGGAGTTTAGTCATCCAATTTTTATCAAAGGTCGCTATCGCGTGGTGGCACTGACTGAAGATCAACAATACGACGAAGATAAAATCATGGCCTATGCGGTACTGAATGCTACTGGTGCCAAACTGCGACATGAATTATCGCTGGAGGATGCAAAGGCCTGGATGGAAAAGCTGGTCAAAGAAGACAATCTCGATGTCACGACGCAACCGCAGATAAAACCAAAACGGATGCGTCGATGATCTTGTTGAATATTGAAGTATATGGAATCGCAAAACCGGGAGTGTTTGCTTGAACAAGAACAAAGTGTTTTTTGCGCTGTCGGTGGCGCTGCTAACCCTGTTGGCCGGCGTCTACCTGTCGGGTTATTTGACGCTGATGTTCCTGAAGCTGAAAACCAGTTCGGTGCAATGGAACACCTATCTTGGTTACATCCAAGCTATCCACCTGCCCGAGGTTCAGCCCTACGTCGGCAAGATCAAGATTGCCGGCTACGTCGGCTTCGGCTTGCCGAGTGCAGCCTATGTGGCTTTGCTGGTATTGATGCTGAAACCGCGCAGCAAGTCGCTGCATGGCGATGCCCGTTTCGCCAATTCCGGCGACCTGAGTCAACATGGCATGTTCAAGCCGGCATCGAACGGAATCGTGGTCGGTAAATTCAACGGTAACCTGGTGCGATTGCCGGGACAGCAGTTCGTAATCCTCGCCGCACCGACCCGCTCCGGCAAAGGCGTGGGCGTCGTGATTCCGAACTTGCTCGACTACCAGGAATCGATGGTCGTGCTCGACATCAAGCAGGAGAACTTCGAATTGACCAGCGGCTGGCGTAAGAGCCAGGGCCAGGAAATATTCCTGTTCAACCCGTTCGCCGAAGACCGAAAATCACATCGCTGGAATCCGCTAAGTTATGTTTCGAGAGATTCGGCATTCCGTGTTTCGGATTTATTGAGCATAGCCGCAATGCTGTACCCGGAAGGTTCTGATGACCAGAAATTCTGGGTAAGCCAGGCGCGCAACACTTTCATGGCGTTCGCCTTGTACCTGTTCGAAAACTGGGAAGACGAGCAAAGCATCGGCTTCCCGGTTTCAACCGTGCCGACATTGGGTGCGATTTACCGTTTGTCGTCGGGCGACGGTACCGAGCTTCGCGCGTACCTGCAGAAACTTTCGCAAAAACCATTCCTGAGTGGTCATGCAAAAACTGCTTTCGCAAATCTGCTGTCGCAGGCCGATGAAACCTTCGCATCGATCATGGGCACTTTCAAGGAACCGTTGAATGCCTGGATCAATCCTGTGCTGGATGCCGCGACCAGCGCCGATGATTTCCTGCTGACCGATGTGCGCAAGAAAAAAATGACGATCTATATCGGCATCCAGCCGAACAAGCTGGCCGAGAGCCGCTTGATCGTGAATCTTTTCTTCAGCCAGCTGATCAATCTCAATACCAAGGAATTGCCGAAGAACAATCCCGACTTGAAATACCAATGCCTGCTGCTGATGGATGAATTCACTTCGATCGGCAAGATCGACATCATTTCGTCGGCGGTGTCTTTCATGGCCGGTTACAACATCCGCTTATTGCCGATCATCCAAAGCATGTCGCAACTCGATGCAACCTATGGCAAGGATATTTCCCGCACGATCATTACCAACCATGCGCTGCAAATTATCTATGCGCCGCGCGAACAGCAAGATGCCAATGATTATTCGGAAATGCTCGGTTACACCACCGTACGCAAGCAGAATGTAACCCGTGGCCGGGATTTCTCCCGCAGCGAATCCGAGGAACGTCGCGCGCTGATGTTGCCGCAGGAGCTGAAGGCAATGGGCTTCGACAAGGAAGTGTTCTTGTACGAAGGCATTCCGCACCCGGTCATGTGCGACAAGATCAAGTATTACCAGGACAAGTACTTCACTTCGCGACTGCTGCCAAAAGTGGAATTGCCACGGTTGAATGTCTGACACAAGGCCGGCTTCAATGCCGGCCTTTACCATGAGTTTTTACCCAGCTAGCATAGGCGCCTTGTAAGCCAGCAAGGTGTGCTAATGCGCCATCTCATTACGATAATGCTAGTCATCGTCGCGATTATTCACCTGCTCCCACTGTCGGGAGTTGCCGGAAGCGAAAAACTTTCGACGCTATATGGCCTGGATTTCAGCGAACCGAACCTGTCGATCCTGATGCGGCATCGCGCCGTGCTTTTCGGAGTACTTGGCGTGTTTTTCGCTTTCGCCGCTTTCAAGCCTGCCTATCAGCCGCTCGCATTGATTGCCGGCTTTGTCAGCGTTCTCTCGTTTCTGTGGCTGGCATGGTCAACCGGAAACTACAATCCTCAAGTGGCACGCGTCTTTACTGCCGATATCATCGCGCTGGCTTGCCTGCTCATTGCTGCTATCGCCTATTTTTATATGCATAAGAAATAATCACATGACACCAATCAAATTTTCCCAACCTGAAATTGAAACGATCAGCAAACGCATCCAGTTATATTTCAACGAAGAACTGAAGCAGGACATCGGCCGATTCGATGCCGAGTTTCTGCTGGATTTCTTCTCACAGGAGATCGGCCCGTATTTCTATAACCGCGGCTTGCTGGATGCGCAAACGGTGTTGTCCAACAAACTGGATGAATTGTCGTACTCGATATCCGAACTCGAAAAGCCGGTGGAGTTTGTTCGCTTGAACAAATAAACGATCAAGGGAGTTGAACATGCTGCAAATGCGACCCAACTGCGAATGCTGCAATATCGATCTGGCGGCCGAGTCAGACGACGCCTGGATTTGCTCATTTGAATGTACTTTTTGCACGCAATGCGTGGAACTAAAACTGCATCACAAGTGTCCGAACTGCGGCGGCAATTTCACCAAGCGCCCCACCCGTGTCGGCAAGGCACTGAAAAAAAACCCGGCCTCAAGCGAACGCATATACAAACCGCAGGGCTGCACCTGAAATTCAAAACATACGGAAATTTATGCCGGTCTTTGCAAAACGATTCCTGATATTTACCGGCATTGCGGCATTGGCTGGCGCCCTGCTGCATATTGCAATCATGATTGGCGGTCCAACCTGGTACGATTTTTTCGGAGCGCCAGAAGGCCTGGTGCAAATGGCTCGCGCAGGCAATCTCCGCGCGCCGGTTAGTTGCCTGGTCATCGCGACCATGCTTTCCGTGTTCGCCGCCTATGCTTTCTCGGGCGCCGGTCTGACCAGACGATTACCATTGTTTCGTCTTGTCATGGCACTTATTGCCGTTGTCTTGATCTTGCGTGGAATTTTGTTCATTCCAGTGATTCTGTTTCAACCCGGATTGCTGTCGGGAATATGCGATTGCCGAAGCATCGACACTTTTATTGTCGTGACTTCGCTTCTCTGTCTCGCAATGGGTACTGGCTTTGCTCTTGGCGCGATATACAACAGATGCTCTCCATAATTAACGCAGCAGGTCGTTAAATTACGGAATATGTTCGGCCTGCGATTTGCCTTCTCCTCCCGGATTGGCATCGGCGGCAAACAAATTTTCAAGATCACGGAAAGCCTGTTGCGAAGACGCAATCAAGGCTGCTTCATCGTCATAGACCAGATGTTGTTCCTGCAGCATTGCTTCGTCGTGCTGGCGGAAACGTTCGCGGCGGTCGGCGGCCACTTCGGCCGGCACACCGAGTGCGAGCATCACTTGCTCGCTCAGTTCCAGACTGGAATGGAAGGTTTCACGAATCACTTCGACACCGAGATCCATCAGCTTGAATGCATGTTGACGATTGCGGGCGCGGGCAAATACTTTCAGGTGCGGATACAAACGCTTGAGCAACCGTGCGGTGCGCACGGTCGCTTCCGGGTCATCGGTAGTCAGCACGAATATTTCGGCACGATCGGCGCGGGCGGCTTTCAACAAATCCGGCTTTGAAGGATCGCCGAAATAAATCGTGCTGCCAAAACGCCGTGACAAACTCACTTGCTCGGCGCTGTGTTCAAGCGCGGTAAATGGAATATTTTGCGCACGCAAAATCCGACCAACGATTTGTCCCATGCGACCGAAGCCGGCAATGATTACGCGCGGATTATCGTGATCGATTTCGTCGGCAACTATTTCCTGCTTTTCTTCCGGGTTCTGTTTCCACCAGGAGGACAATGCAAGTACGGCCAGCGGCGATATCGCCATCGAGAGACCGACCACCGCAATCAGCCGGTCGCGAATCGCCGGTTCCAGCAAGCCGTATTTGAACGCTTCGGAAAATACGACGAACGCAAATTCGCCACCAAGCGCCATCATTGCACCGAGCATTACGACTTCGCGTTTATGCAACTTGCCCAGGCGGCAACCCCCCAGGAACATCAGGATCGTGGATTTCACGATCAACAAGGCCAGCACGGCGCCAATGATCAGTGCCGGCTCGGCCAGCACGATCTTCAGATTGATGCTCATGCCGACCGCAATGAAAAACAGGCCGAGCAAAAGTCCCTTGAACGGTTCGATTTGCGATTCGAGTTCGTGGCGGAATTCGGAATCCGCCAGCAAGACGCCGGCGAGAAATGCGCCGAGCGCCATCGACAATCCACCGAGTTGCATTAGATAGGCGGTCCCTACGACAACCAGCAAAGCCGTTGCGGTAAACACTTCGCTACTCTGGGTCCAGGCAACGATCCGGAATAATTGTTTAAGCAGCAAGCGGCCAACAATGATCACCGCGAAAATAATGCCGAGCGCTTTCACGATGCCGTCGAGTGGTGGCACCGATTGCGCAGCCGCTTTCGCTTCGCCGAGCAAGGGAATCAATGCGAGCAGCGGAATAGCGGCGATATCCTGAAATAACAAAATCGCGAATGCCAGACGACCATAACCAGTGGTCAGTTCCTTGCGCTCAGCCAGCAATTGCAAGACGACGGCTGTTGATGACAATGCCAAGCCCAAACCGATAATCAGATTGGTTTTCCAACTCCAGCCGAAAAACATCAGTGCCACACCGATCGCAAAACCGGATAGCAATACCTGCAAGCCACCGATCAAAAATACCGGACGCCGCATCACCCATAAACGGGCGGGCGATAATTCCAGGCCGATGATAAACAACAGCAAGACCACGCCAAGCTCGGACAAGGCCAGCGTGCTGGAAGGATCCTTGACGACTTTCAATCCGAACGGGCCGATCACGACACCGGCGACCAGATAGGCAAGTACCGCGCCCAAACCGAAACGGCGGAACAAGGGTACCGAAATCACTGCCGACATCAGGAAAATCAAAACAAGTTCGAGGTTACCTTGGTCGTGCATTCAATTTCCCGCTATGTTTAGTTGTCTTCGCCGCCGGATGAGATCGGATCATCAAAACCGAATGAATCATCGACAGGTGCGTGGTCTTCCGATTCCATGTTCGTCGTGGTCACCGGTCCGGCAACCGGCATGCGTTTATATTTTGGTTGCGGCAACAAGGCGACTTCGGCTTCGGCGGCAACAATCAATTCGCTGCGACGCTCGGCCGGAATGTCCTGCCAATGACAACCGAGGATGGCGCCTTCCATCGCATACAGCATATTCAAACTGGGTTTGAAACCGGCTCGCTTGATACGTACATACGCGGCGAGTGAACCTACCGATTCCAGATCGGCCTGTGTGCGAATGCCGGTTTGGCGTAACCACGCCATGCTCTTCGGGCCGATGTTCTTGATTTTTTCCGCGCTCACGATAATGCTCCAAGAAAAATTTTCGCCACGACTTCCAGATTTTCCTGATCGATTTCATCGAAGCGATCCAGCTTTGGACTGTCCAGATCGAACACGCCGATTAATTGGTCATTTTTATACAAAGGCACCACCAATTCGGAGCGCGAGGCAGAGTCGCAGGGAATGTGGCCCGGGAAAGCGTCGACATCGGCGATGCGTTGCGTTTGTTTAGTCACTGCCGCAGTTCCGCAGACACCGCGCCCCAATGCAATTCGGACACAAGCCGGCAACCCCTGAAATGGACCCACCACCAATTCATTACCGTCATAGAAATAAAAACCGACCCAATTCAAATCCGGCAAGGCGTGATACACCAGGGCCGATAAATTGGCCGCGTTGGCAATCTTGTCGCTTTCATCGTGCACCAGTGCAGCGGCTTGCTGCAGCAGTTGCTGGTACTGTTCGGCTTGAGTTCCGGTAAGCTGTTGGTTTTCAAACATGGGGGGCTCCCTGGAGTCCTCCAAGTGTAGCAGCGTAAGACAAAGAGGTCAGTACAGCATGAAGGCTATTCGAAGCGGCAAGGATTTGAGCCCCGCATAATGACAAGGATTTTCTATATCACCGGCACCGATACCGATGCCGGAAAAACCTGGACAACGACCGCGTGTTTAAAAGCGCTATCGGCATCCGGTATCAAAGCCGTCGGCATGAAACCGGTAGCCAGCGGATGTGAATCGACTGCCGCTGGTTTACGCAATGATGATGCCTTGAAATTGATTGCAGCCGGAAATGTGCAATTGCCATATGAGCTGGTAAACCCGATTGCCCTGCGCGAAGCCACTGCACCGGAGATTGCCGCCAGACACGACGGCGTCGAAATTTCGCTAAAACCGATCTTGAATGCCTATGAACAAGTTCGAACAAGTGCGGATATTGTTTTAGTCGAAGGCGTTGGCGGCTGGCTTGCGCCGATCAGTGAAAAACTCGAGCAAGCCGATCTGGTGCTCGCCCTGCAATGCCCGGTGATTCTGGTGGTCGGCTTGAAACTCGGCTGCATCAATCATGCCCGCCTTACCGAACGCGCATTGCAAAACGACGGCATTGATTGCGTTGGCTGGATCGTCGCGGAAACCGATCCGAATCTATTATTCGCGGAAGAATATTTCGAGGCGCTGCAACATCATTTGCAAACACCGTTCTTGGGACGTGTGTTTGTGAACGCTCCTGCACAGCTTGAAAAATTTGTCGCTGTCGCCGTCTAGCGATCAACCGCGATAACGCGAACCCGCCGTGCAGGTTTCGTGCACCACCACTTCCGACAACAATGGCATCAGCGGTTTGGTTTGATTCCAGATCCAGATCGCCAGGTTTTCACTGGTCGGATTTTCCAGGCCTTCGATATCGTTCAAATAATGATGGTCGAGTCGTTCGTATAACGGCTTGAAAATGCGTTTGACCTCGGCAAAATCCATCACCCAACCACTATGCGGATCAACCGGTCCGCTGATATGCAATTCGACACGAAACGAATGGCCATGCAGGCGTGCACACTTGTGGCCTTCCGGCACATTCGGCAGGCGGTGGGCGGCTTCGAGGGTGAAAATCTTGAAAATATCCATGTCGCCAGTTTACACGGACATGAACGCAGCCAGTACCCAAGTCGCACTGAATCTTGGCTTTACCGCAATCTTTAAAATTTCCTTAAGTGGCTGAATCGCGTTACCTGCGCATTAAATTTCGGTAAAAGAAACATTTTTTGGAAAAATAATTCCCGTATTTTCAATCGCTTCCATGGTTTAACTAAGGTTGCCATCGTGATGGCAATCTTTCCTGGAAGGCCCCCGCCTTCACCTGTTCTTTAAATATTCCATGGAGATTTCAATGACGAATAAGATGTCGAAAAATGCGTATTCACTCACGGTCAGCGCCGTATTAATGAGCATGGGCATGATGGCCACCAGCCAGGCCATGGCCGCGCAAGACAGCGCACCGCCACCACTTGAACCGCCAGTTGCAGTTGCTGCCGATGCAGCTCCTTCGACAGCTTCGACACCTTCGCCGGGCTCGTTCGAGGCAATGGATGCCAATGCCGATGGCGGCTTGGTGAATGATGAAATTCCCGCCGATCATCCGCTGAACAAGAAATTCAAGAAAGCCGATGCCGACAAGAATGGCCAGTTAAGCAAGCAGGAATTCGACGCTTATCAGTCCAAAAACGTGAAAAGCAGCTAAGCGACACGTAGCAATACGGGCGCCCGAAGCCGGCAAATCAGCGCTGTTTCGGGCGCCCCTTCACTTTTACGCAACGTAGAAATCACATGATCGGCCGCTTTGCTTGACAAGCACCCCGACGATGCGTTTTAGTCGGGTCATGAGCAACGCCATCTTCAACACTGCAAGCATCCCTGCGAACCGTTCCGGTTCCGCAGCCGCTTGCCCGATGTCTGCGCTCATTACCACCACCACTACAACTACCGGTTGCCGGTACGCGTGGTGTGTGGAATGAACGCCTAGTTCAGCCCCCGCCCCGCGAATAGCGCGGGGATAGTCTCCGCGGTGTTCCAACCCGTAGGAGATTCAAATGTCAGTTGCAGCTTCTTCAGTCATCGCACACAAATTCGGCGGCACCAGCATGGCCGATGCTTCGCGTATCGCGCATGCCGCGCAATTATTGTTGGCTGAAACCGGTTTTACCGTGCAGGTCACCGTGGTCTCCGCCTTGAAAGGTACCACCGATAACCTGATTCGCTGCGCACAACTGGCCGCCGTGCAGGACAAGACTTGGCAAACCTTGCTTGCTGATGTTTTGAAACGGCATCGCGATGCCGCCGATAATTTGTTGGTCGCCAATCGTGCGGACGTCGAAGTTTTTTTCGATAACGAAAACGAACGCCTGCAGGAAGTATTGCACGCACTGTCGCTGCTGAAATCTCTTCCCGACACCGCCTTCGAATGGGTGCAAGGCCTGGGTGAAGTCTGGTCGGCGTATTTGTTGCAGCAACATTTTCTTTCGCTGGGCGTGAAAGCCGATTATCTGGATGCCCGCAAAGTTTTGGTAGTGCATGACAACAATCAACTCGGCATCGATATCGATTGGCCGGCAAGTGCCGCAAATTTGTCTGCATGGCTACCGCAGTCACAGGCAAACCGCATCATCGTGACCGGATTTATCGCCAGCGACATCGAGGGCAAGGCACGCGTACTCGGCCGCAATGGCAGCGATTGGTCGGGCGCGATTTTCGCGAAATTATTCGCCGCACGCGAACTCACGATCTGGACCGACGTTGACGGCGTCTTGTCGGCCGATCCGCGTCTGGTGCCGGAAGCCGAATGGGTGCCGAGCCTGTCGTTCGAAGAAGCCTGCGAACTCGCTTACTTCGGTGCGCAGGTGTTGCATCCGCGCAGTCTGCAACCGGTGATGTCAGCGAATATTCCGCTGCGCATCCGCAATAGTTTCAAACCCGAGCATCCCGGCAGCGTGATTTCGAAAGCACCGAGCACCCAGCCGCCGGTAAAAGGCGTGAGTGCGATTACCGATCTGGCCCTGGTCACCATTGAAGGCACCGGCTTGATGGGCGTGCCCGGCACCGCCGAGCGCGTGTTCGCCGCCTTGCACAAAGCCGACGTGTCGGTGGTGATGATTTCGCAGGCATCCAGCGAACATTCGATTTGCTGCACCGTGCGTTTGAATGATCGCGCCGCAGCAGTCAAAACATTGCGCGAGACGTTTGCACGCGAACTGCAACTCGGGCAAATCGCCGATATCGATGCGAAGGAAGAAGTCGCGGTACTGGCGATCGTCGGTGACGGCATGGTCGGTACGCACGGTATCGCCAGTCGTTTGTTCGACAGTCTGGCACGCGCCAGCGTGAACGTGCGTGCGATCGCGCAAGGCTCGTCGGAGCGCAATATTTCGGTCGCCGTCGCGGCCAATGACATCGCACGCGCCTTGCGTGCGGTGCATGCCGGCTTCTATTTGTCGGCATTGACGATTTCGGTCGGCTTGATCGGTCCGGGCAATGTCGGCCGCGTATTGTTGCAGCAATTCGAAGCGACCCGAAAACGTTTGCTGAAAGAATCCAATATCGAATTGCGGCTTTGTGCGATCGCAAATTCCAGTCAGATGTTGTTGAGCGATACCGCTCTGGATCTATGCCGGGTCTCGGAACAATTGGCTGACGGCGGCGCCGTCGATCTGGATCGCATCGGCGAACATCTGCGCGGCCTGCACGGTCCGCATTGCATGATGATCGATTGCAGTTCCAATACCGAAGTCGCATCGCGCTATGCCGGATGGCTGCAGCAAGGCATCCACGTGATTACCCCGAACAAGCAGGCCGGCAGCGGCGATTTTGCACGCTACCAGGCCATCCGCACTGCTTGCCAACAAAGCGGCGCACGTTTTCGTTACGAAGCTACCGTCGGCGCCGGCTTGCCGATTATCCAGACTACTCGCGATTTGCTCGATACCGGCGATGAAGTCCATGCAGTCGATGGTGTGTTCTCGGGGACTTTGTCCTGGCTATTCGGTTGCTATGATGGCAGCCAGCCATTTTCACATCTGGTCATGCAGGCGCGTGAACTGGGCTATACCGAACCGGATCCGCGCGATGACTTGAGCGGTGTCGATGTCGCCCGCAAACTGGTGATTCTCGCCCGCGAAATGGGGCACGACTTGAGTCTTGAAAACGTCGAGATCGAAAGCCTGGTGCCGGAATTTTTACAGGGTTTGTCACGCGATGACTTTTTCGCGCGAATCAATGAAATGGATGCCGAGATGTTGCAAAGATTCAAGACAGCGGAAAAACAAGACAAGGTGTTGCGCCATGTTGCCAGTTTGAATTCGAACGGCGTGGCGAGAGTATCGGTGATGGCGCTGGATAAATCACACGCGATCGCGAGTTTGAAACCGACCGACAATATCGTGCAATTCACCACGCGTCGCTACCAGAAAAACCCGCTGATCGTGCAAGGTCCCGGCGCAGGTCCGGAAGTGACTGCCGCCGGCGTTTACGCCGATGTATTACGGGTCGCTGCGCATCTCGGAGCCAAGCTATGAGTTTGATAATGGCGACTGCTTTTGCGCCGGCTTCGGTCGGCAATGTCGGTGTGGGGTTCGATATTCTCGGCCACAGTCTTGAAGGCGCCGGCGATACTGTCACCGTTCGGAAAACAGACACGAACGATATCCGCGTGACCGCGATAAGCGGCACCATGACCGAGCTACCGCTGGAAACAGAGAACAATACCGCCGCGCGTGCGCTGCGTGCGATGCGCGAAGATCTGCAACTCGATTACGGCTATCAAATCGAAATCGTGAAAGGGATTGCACTTGGCTCCGGCATGGGCGGCTCGGCCGCGAGTGCGACCGCCGCCGTCGTTGCCGCAAATGCATTATTGGAAACGCCTTTGCCGCGCGAAGCCTTGTATCGCTATGCACTGGAAGGCGAAGCGGCGGCTTCCGGCAGTTATCACGGTGACAATGTCGGTCCGCAATTGCTTGGCGGCCTGGTGCTGGCAACACGGGATTCGGTCATCGCGATTCCGACACCGGGGAATTTGTATTGCGCCCTGGTGCATCCGCATTTCGTGCTGGAAACCCGCAAGGCACGCGAAGCACTTAGCGGACATTACGCATTGAAGGAATTCATCGGACAAAGCGAAGGGCTTGCACTGTTGCTGGCTGGCTGCTTCAAATCCGATTTCGCGATGATTCAAAAATCATTGCACGATGTATTGATCGAACCGCGCCGTTCGCCGCTGATTCCCGGTTTCGCAAACGTGAAGCAGTCGGCGCTCGACAATGGCGCACTGGGCTCCAGTATTTCCGGTGCCGGCCCAAGCGTATTTGCCTGGTGCATCGGCGAAGCGGTCGCGAAAAACGCGGCGCAGAAAATGCAGCGGGCATTTCTTGCTGCTGGATTGGAAAGCGATATTTTTGTTTCGAAAGTCGCGGGCCCGCGTGCCGAGGTGCTGTCATGCTCTGCATGAGTACCCGTGGCATGTCGCCGGTGATTCCCTTGTATCAGGCCATCATCGAAGGGATCGCGCCAGACGGCGGCCTGTACCTGCCGCAACAGATACCCAGAATCGATCTCGATAAGTTGCAGGCTTCCAAAACTTATCAGGAAGCTGCCTTGCAGGTGATGTCACCATTCTTTGCGGGCGATCTTTTATCGGAAAAATTGCCGTTGATGATCGAACGAGCGTTCGATTTTCCGGTGCTGTTGAAACCATTGTCTAATTCGAACGATTTTCTGCTGGAACTTTTCCACGGCCCGACGTCGGCATTCAAGGATGTCGGCGCGCGTTTCCTGGCGCAATGTTTCGCGGCGGTACCGGCCGAAAATAAAACAGGTACTATTTTGGTCGCTACTTCCGGCGACACCGGTGGCGCAGTCGCTTCGGCATTTCACCGGCACGATAATGTTCGCGTGGTGGTTTTATTTCCCGACGGTCGCGTATCCGCGAGACAGGCGCATCAATTGAGTTGCTTTGGCGACAATATCCATAGTTACCGCGTGCAAGGCAGTTTCGATGATTGCCAGTATCTGGTGAAAGCGGCGTTCGCCGATCCGCAATTATCGGAACGCTATTCGTTGACATCGGCCAACAGCATCAACCTTGGCCGTTTATTGCCGCAGATGAGTTATTACGCCTGGGCGGCGGTGCAATACGCAGGGCTAAATGGCGTAAATAAAAATTTGAATTTTATTATTCCATCCGGGAACCTTGGCAACGCGTTTGCGGCCGTGCTGGCAAAATCGGCCGGCGCACCGATTGGAGACATCGTGGTGGCAACTAATGCGAATCACGTGCTATCGGATTTTTTTGAAACAGGCGAATACAAACCTGCAGCAAGCGTCAGCACGCTTGCCAACGCGATGGATGTCGGTGCACCGAGCAATCTGGAACGGTTGCGGCATCTGTATCCAGAGCAGAATATCCATCAGGCCATCCTGAAAGTGGAAAGCGTCGGTGACGATGAGATTCGCGCCGCCATTCCGGCAATACTGGAAAAGCATAATGAAATTGTATGTCCGCATACCGCTTGCGGCATGGTGGCATTGCAACGCATTCGCGATGCCGGTGATCAACGTGATTGGTGCGTGGTAGCCACTGCACATCCGGCCAAATTTGAAACCGTCGTCGAGCCCTTGATCGATCGACAGATCAAGATACCGGCTCCCTTGCAAAAGCTGCTTGACCGCCCGGTATTTGCCGAAGCCTTGGTGCCGGAACTGGACGCTTTGAAAACGGCGCTGGGAAATTATTGCGATTAAATAGCAACAAACAAAAAAATCCCGCCCTGGTGTAAGCCAGAGCGGGATCGTGTTTGCTGCGATTACCAGTTGCGACGGAAACCGATCGTACCGGTGTGGTTATCGAGATCCGATTGACCGATGCCGCGTTCGTAGTCGTATTGCAGGAAGATCGCCCAGTTGTTGCGGGTCAGCACGCTGAAGCCTGCGCCAACTTCAACCCAGGTGTCATTGCGCTCTGTGCTGATATCGGTCACGCCGACCGCTACCTGTGCATCGTCACCGAAGTTGCGCCAGACATTGAGTTTCACGTACGGCACATAACTGCCTTTCACGGTGCCCTGGTCTTTGGCATGAGTCCAGCGAACACCGAGGCGGGCGGCCAACACGTCTTCGTCACCGTAGACGTAAGAAGCCACGCCATCGCTGGCATCATCGGTATTGCCTTTGCCGGCAATGACTTGTACTTGCGGCTCGAGAGCGTTGTTGTTGCCGAACTCGAAAGAGCGACCAAATTCAAACGAGGCCAACCAGTTCTTGCTGTCGGTTTCGAAGCTGTCACCGTCGCCACTGGCTTCGGCATCCAGCGAGGAATATTGCAGCACCGCATCCCAGTAGTAGTTGTCGCCGTAATGGGTCGCATAACCGCCGACCGCAAAGCCGTCGACTTTCGCACGACCGACTTCACTCGTCGGGTCGACCTGCAAATCAAACATATGCGTGATGCTTTGTGTGCGTCCAGCATAGGCACCGAAGCGGGTACCGTTGGCGGTGGTGTGGATATCCACGCCGGCCTGAATCGCAAAGCTGTCGTTGTGGCCCGAGAAATCACCAATGTTCGATTGATGGGTTTGTTCGCCGGCATTGCCGACCACACGAATCCACGCACCGCCATCGTCCATCTCGATACCACGGATGCCGAGGCGTTCTTGCAAACCACCGAGCATCATCAAGCTGGCTTTGTTACCCATGTACGGAATCACCATCGCCGGCGGCACGATGCCACGTGCCGATGAACGCAGGTACCAATCGCCATCGGCAGGATTGAGCAGGCCGTTGTGGAACAGGTTGTAATTAAACGCACCGGCGGTCAGGGAATTATTCAGAGCGAAGGCATTGGCTGCGGAAACACCCGCGACATCGACCACCATGATGCCGTCGCCAGTGGTCAGTGCACCGAGGCCACCGACGTTGTTGACCGTGATGCCGGTGAAGCCGCTGGTGTTGCCGCCAACCACGAGCAGATCGGTCGGCGAGGCGTCACTGCCCAGTACGGTATCGAGTATCAGGTTGCCATTGGCACCGACGTAATTGCCGGTCACGGTCAGGGTATCGCCGGCGGCTTGTTGGCCGGCCGGACCAGTCAAACGGACATTGCCGGCGTTGGTCAGATTGCCGGTAATCAACATTGCATTGGTACCTGCCGCATTGCCGGCGATCAGGCTTGATCCCGATGCAACCGAGACGTTGGCGGTAACGGCCAGATTATTGCTGCCGTTCAAGGTGCCGCCGCCAGTGACGTTGATGATGCCTGCAGTAATCAGTGCATCACTGAAGCCGACCGTGCCGCCATTGATATTGATGTTTTCCCAATTGAGCGTATTGGCACCGACCAGATTGCCGGTCCATCCATTGAGATTCAAATTATCGATAAAACCATCGCCGACCAGGATGTCGTCGCCGCCATTCAAGATCGTCACGCCAGCCAGATTGGTACCGCTGGCGATGTTGACGGTGTCGTCGCCATCGTTCAGAAGGACTGAGCCGGTGATTAACGCACCCGATGCCACGTTGACGACGCTGTCGCCGCCGTTATTGGTAATCGCAACACCGGAGGTCGCACCAACCGAAGAAGTCGCGGCCAGGTTGATCGTGGTCAGGTTGCCGGCATTGGTAGCAGTATCGATGCCGCCGCCGGTACCACCAGCAATCGCGCCACTTACCGATACCGTCGTCGGGCCTGTGCCAGCATTTAATACAAGAATCCCTGATTGGGCACCAGTGACATTGACCGCATTTACTGTCACGCCGGTAGTAGTCGCGGCAGCCTGTACTGCGATGCCGGAATTTGCCGTGCCGGTGACAGTTCCTGTAGATGTCACTGTTGTAGCACCGACGCCGCCATTAAGTGCAGCAATACCAAATGTTCCGCCGCTTACATCGTCGGCCGTAATTGTCAGGCCGGTAGTGGTAGCGCCATTAACGGCATAAATACCAAAACTGGTTGTGCCGACCACTGCACCGGTAGTAGTAATCGTAGTTGCACCGGTACCGTTGGCGAGCACGCCAACGCCTATGGTGGCACCGTTAACGTCTACCGCATTCACTGTCATGCTCGTACCAGTAGCCGAGTTTTGGGCTCCGATGCCGGCATTGCCAGTACCGGTAACCGTACCAGTTGCAGTGACTGTCGTTGCGCCTGTGCCGCCATTCAAAGCCGCGATGCCTGCATCGCCATTAACATCCACTGCATTAATCGTCAGGTTCGTCGTGGTCGCAGCGTTCTGAGCAATAATTCCGAAAGTACTTGTGCCGGTTACCGTGCCGGTCGAAGTGATCGTTGTTGCGCCTGTGCCACCGTTCAAGGAAGCAATACCAATTTGGCCGCCAGTAACATCCACTGCGTTTATCGTCACGCCAGTAACGTTGGCGCCATTCACAGAGTAAATACCGAAATTCGCTGTGCCGATAACCGTACCGGTCGAGGTGATCGTCGTGGTGCCGGTACCACTGTTATTGTTGCCAATACCTATCGTGCCACCAGTAACATCAACTGCGTTCACCGTAATGTTGGTACCCGTTGCCCCATTCTGGGCCGCGATACCCGCACCGGCTGTTCCGATGACGGTTCCTGTCGAAGTGACTGTAGTCGCGCCAGTGCCCCCATTCAGTGCAGCAATACCAACTTGGCCACCAGTAACGTCTACCGCCGTCACCGTCATATCCGTGCCGGTTGCCTGGGCAAAAATTCCGAAATTAGTTGTACCGGTGACCGTTCCCGTTGAAGTCACGCTCGTTGTACCACTGCCATCGTTCATGGCCGCAATTCCGACGGCACCACCCAACACGTCAACAGTAGTAATTGTCAGATCCGTAGTTGTGGCTGCGTTCTGAGCCTGTATTCCCAAATTGGCGGTACCTGTGACAGTTCCGGTCGAAGTGATTGATGTGGCGCCGGTGCCGCCGTTGACAGCGTAAATACCTCTTTGGCCGCCGAGTACGTCAAATGCCGATATCGTCAGGCCCGTCGTGCTGGCACCGCTAATGCCAAAAATACCGTCGGTACTCGTACCTGTGACTGTGCCAGTTGAAGTGAGTGTTGTTGCACCGGTGCCATTGTTCATGGCAAAAATTCCGTTGACGCCACCGTTAACATCAAACGCCGAAACCGTCATGTCGGTAGTGTTTGCATTGTTTATTGCCAGAATGCCGTTTACAGCAGTACCGGTAACCGTTCCTGTCGATGTGACGGTGGTTGATCCTGTACCGTTGTTATAGGCCAAAATCCCGTTCTGGCCACCGGTAACGTCAAACGCAGTCACCGTTAGATTGGTAGTGGCGGCCCCCATATTGCGGGCATCGATGCCGTTTATGGTTGTGCCGGTCACTGTTCCGGTCGAAGACACCGAAGTCGCGCCTGTACCCGAGTTAACGGCATTGATGCCATTAGCTCCGCCCGTCACATCGAACGACGTGATCGTCAGGTTGGCAGCGGTGGCAGCATTGCTGGCGATAATGCCGTTCGTGGTTGTGCCGGTAACCGTTCCCGTCGTCGTGATGGTTGTCGAGCCCGTACCGTTATTGGTGGCATTGATCCCATTCACGCCGCCGGTAACATTATTCGCGGCAATCGTGAGGTTGGTGCTACCTACACCAGTAATAGCAAGAATACCGGTCGTGCTCGTGCCGGTGACATTTCCGGTTGCAGTAACGCTTGTTGCGCCAGTGCCGTAGTTGCGTGCGGCTATGCCGGTAAAGCCGCCGCTTGCGTCAACCGCACTGATCGTCTGATCAGTACCGTTGCTATTGGCAAAAATACCGTGATTTGTACCGCCCGACGCCAATCCGCTCGACGTAATCGTGGTAATGCCTGAGCCGTTATTGATGACGTAAATCCCATCGTTACCACCAGACACGCCAGCTGTTGACGTCACTGTCAAATCGGTGGTGGTAGCAGCGCCATTGAAAACGAGAATTCCGTTATTTCCACCGACACCCGTGCCGGTAACCGTCCCGGTCGTTACTACATTGGTGTAACCAGTACCGTAGTTGAATGCAAGGATGCCGTTCGTGGCACCGCTGACATTACCTGTGGCAACGATTGTCAGGTTTGCAGCGTTGGCATTATTGCGGCCATAAAGACCGATATTGGTCGTCCCCGTCACTACCGCTGTTGACACGATCGTTGTCGAGCCCGTTCCGGAGTTGATACCGATCAACCCGTTTTGGGCCCCGGTGACAGTACCCGTACTTACGATTGTCAGGTTGGTTGCCGTCGCTGCGTTACGGGCATCCAGGCCGTTCGTGCCACCGGTGACAGTCCCGGTCGAGATAACAGTCGTATAGCCGGTGCCGTAGTTGCGGGCAAACAGGGCGGTTGTTCCACCGCTGATTGAGCCGCCATTTGTCGAAATAATTAAGTTGCCAGTCCCGTTGTTGGTTGCCTCGATACCTCTGGCCGCACCGGAGATAGCGGATGCATAGTTGTCGACAAAGATGGTGCCATTTGTACCAGTCAGAGTCAGCGCATTTCCCGCTGCCGTCGTGATGCCGAATCCCGGGTTTGTTGTTACAAATAGCGGCGTACCAATCATCGGTTGCGTTACATCCGCACCTGCCGCACCCGAGCAAACCCAGACACCCGAGGCCGGGAATGTCTCGGTGCAGGTGCCCGCATAGGCACTTCGACCGTAGACCAATAGCATTGCGGAGGCGATGGCGTTGGTAACGACCAGGCGTGTGGTGTTCATACTGCGATTATTCTTTTTCATGGCAGTTGGTCTCTATCTGTTGAAAGTACGATTTGCGGGAGATTGCTTTCTAGTAGAGCTTGAAACGCGTATGTTTTCTTGGGGCTGCAGTTCATGGCGACACCATCATCGGACCGATTTCTTTCAAAATCACTACCGACCGTCCGGCTATTTATACATATATCCATAAAGAAGTACGGGCTTTGTGTCTGAAAGCGGACATAGATGTCCGTAATAGCGATTAATGTTCCGGAAAACATGCTCTATAAGTGGCTTACCGCGCCTAACTATGCCCATATGAAGGCATCTTGCGAGAACCGCAGACTCGCAAACCGAGCTTGAAAAATATCAACACGCAAAAAAATACCCCGCTCTGGCTTTCGCCAGAGCGGGGTAGTGATCCCATCGATTACCAGCTGCGGCGCAACCCTAATGTGCCGGTGTGGTTTTCGAGATCAGATTGTCCCATGCCTTTTTCATAATCGTATTGCATGAAGATCGACCAGTTGTTTCCGGTCGAGACGCTAAAACCGGCACCAAGTTCCATCCAGGTGTCGTTGCGTTCTGTAGTGATGGCGCTCGGGCCAATACTGACCTGAGAATCGTCACCGAAGTTACGCCAAACATTGAGTTTCAAAAACGGTGCAAAACCGCTGCCGTCTTTTGTCTGACTCCAGCGAACACCCAGGCGAGCGAGCGTTATGTCTTCGTTGTTGTAGTCGTAGGTGGCGATACTGTCGGCGGCATCGTCGGTACTGCCTTTGCCGATGATCACTTGCGCTTGGGGTTCCAGCGCAATGCCGTTGCCGAATTTAAACGCACCGCCAAATTCGAACGAAGCCAACCAGTTTTTGCTGTCCGTTTCGAAACGATCACCGCCGCCGCTCGCCGTTGCATCCAACCAGGCATGCTGTACGACCGCATCCCAGTAGAAAGTCTCGCCGTAATGGGTGGCATACGCACCGAAGGCATAACCATCGACTTTCGCAGCACCTACTTCGACATCGGGATCGACATTGAGATCAAACATATGCGAGGTGCTTTGGGTTTTGGCGGCGAATACGCCCCAACGGATATTGTCGCTGCTATTCAAATCGATGCCGACCTGGACAAGGTTGCTGTCGTTACGAGCATTAAAATCACCAATGTTGGATTGATGCGTTTGCGAGCCGGCATTGCCGACCACGCGAATCCACGCGCCGCCATCTTCCTTGTCGTTGCCAGCACCGCCTAGGCGTTCTTGCATCGTGCCAAGGATAGACAAGCCGGCTTTATTGCCCATGTCCGGAATGGCCATCGCTGGTGAAGTAATGCCGCGTGCGGCCGAGCGCAGATACCAATCGCCATCGGCCGGATTGTTGAGGCCGTTTTGATAGAGGTAGTAATTGAATGCACCGATCTCGAGATTGTTGTTCAAGCTGAAAGCATTTGCTGATGAGCTGCCACCGACATCGACCAACAGGATGCCGTCGCCAGTCGTGACCGCACCCAGGCCACCGACGTTATTCACGGTGATTCCAGTGGAACCGCTCACATTGCCAGCGACCACCAAACGATCGGTGAGCGATGTGTCGTCACCCAACACGGTATCAAGCACGATTTGGCCGTTTGCGCCGATGTAATTACCGCCGACGGTCAAGGTGTCACCCGCAGCCTGTTGTCCTGCAGGACCAGTCAGTTGCACGGTGCCGGCATTGAACATATTGCCGCTGACATTCATCGCATTGGTACCACCGGCATTGCCGGCGATCACTCGCGAACCTGTCGCCACTGCGACACCGCCGCTGACGTTCAGATTATTGCTGCCGTTCAAGGTGCCGAAGTTGTTGACGTTTATCTGGCCGACAGTGATCGCCGCATTGCTGAAGCCAACCGTGCCGCCATTGACGTTGATGTATTCCCAATTGAGGATGTTGGCGCCGTTCAAATTACCGGACCAGGCGGTGTTGAGGTTCAAGACATCGACAAAACCATCGCCGAGCAAAGTGTCATCGCCGCCGTCCAGCACGGTGATGCCGGCAAATGCATTTGCAGCGACGATATTCACGGTGTCGGAACCATCGTTCAAACGCACAGCACCATTGATCGTTGCGCCGCTGGCAACGTTGACAATGCTGTCACCGAAATTATTGGTGATAGCGTTGCCTGAAGTTGCACCTACTACAGAAGTAGATGCCAGGTTGATGCTCGTCAGATTTCCGCCATTGGTGGAGGTGTCGATTCCCGAGCCACTGCCGCCATTGATATTGCCAGTCACTGATACGGACGTTGCACCTGTGCCAGTGTTTATGACAGAAATTGCGCTGATCCCAGCACTGACATCATCTGAACTGACAACAAGATCAGTCCCGTAATTGCGGGAATAAATTCCGAAGCCGTAGATTCCTCCGGTGACAGCACCTGTCGTAGCTATGTTTGTAGCACCGGAGCCATAGTTGGTTGCGACAATGCCATGGTAGACGTCGACTGAAACATCAACCTGAGTAATGGTCAGATCGGTAGTGCTAGCGCCATTGTAAGCAAGAACTCCGCTGCCATATGAAATGGTCGAGCCTGTCGATGTAATGTTCGTCGCACCGGTACCAAGATTATAGGTCTGCATAGCGACGTTGCCGCCGAAAACGTCGACGGTATTAACCGTAAGGTCGGTGCCGTCATTACGTGCATTCAAACCAGTACCAAAAGTTCCGGTGATCGTTCCGGTCGAGGTAATCGACATCGCACCTGAGCCAATATTGAAGGTGTCTATCCCACGTAATGCACCGGTCACATCGGTGACTGAAATCGTCATGTCTGTCGAGTATGCATAGTTGAAAGCTTGAACCCCGGTCTCCAATGTCCCGACCACGGCTCCAGTGGCAGTAATGGTGGTTGCACCAGTGCCGAAATTGTCCGTCATGATGCCGTATTCGCCACCGCTAACATCAACAGCCGTTACCGCAAGATTGGTGCCCGCGCCGCTGACAAGGATACCGTTGTAGTTGGTGGCGGTGACTGTACCCGTTGCAGTTACAGTAGTAGCACCACTGCCGTTATTGATGGCGGAAATCCCGGTTGAGCCGGCATTCACATCAACGACATTGATAGTCAAATCGGTGGTGCTAGCACTATTGCGGGCAAAAACCCCGATATATCCGGAGATAGTGCCGGTCGAATTTAGATTGATTGAGCCGCTGCCGAAATTGAAGGCGCGGATACCGTTATAACCGCCTTGCACGTCGACGCTGTCCACCGTGAGGTCGGTTCCATTAACGCTGTTATAGATATAAATACCGTGACCGCCGCCTGACACTGTGCCTGTCGAGGTAATCGACAGTTCTCCAGAGCCAAAAGCACTGGCTCTGATGCCATAGTTGCCGCCCGAAACATCGACAACATCAATCGTCATATTGCTTGACGTGGCTGAGTTGTTCGCACGGATGCCGAAAATTCCACCGGTCACGGTGCCAGTCGTAGTGATCGTGGTTTCACCGCTGCCATAGTTACGGGCGTCGATACCGGAATAGCCGCCGGTAACATTCAGTGCCGAAATTGTCAGGTTATCGGCAGAAGCAGAATTATTGGCGCGAATTCCGGCTGCATTTGCACCATTGATTGTGCCGGTCGTTGTTACCGACGTTGAACCGGTGCCAGCATTGAGCGCGATAATTCCATCCGTGCCGCCGGAAACATTCGCTGCATTGATTGTCAGGTCCGTACTTGCAGCACCAGCGTTACGGGCAAGAATTCCCCAGCCGGTCGCACCGGTGACGGTTCCGGTTGTCGTAATCGTTGTTTCACCGATGCCGTAATTTCGTGCCGACATTCCGAATTGCCCGCCAGTAACATCGACTGCATTGACGGTTAGATCCGTAGAAGCCGCTCCCGCGTTGCGGGCATATATTCCCCAGGAGCTGGTTCCGATGACCGCACCGATCGCTGTGATGCTGGTTTCGCCAACACCGTAGTTGCGCGCATTAATCCCGAATTGGCCGCCAGACACAGCTGCCGTATTGATAGTCAGGTCGGTCGCTGTCGCGAAGTTGCGAGCGTAAATGCCGTTCGTGGTTGAACCGCTGACCGAGCCGGTCGTTGTAATGTTTGTCTCGCCGTTACCGTAGTTACGTGCCGAAATTCCGGAAATACCGCCGCTTACATTGGCGGCATTGATCGTCAGGTCGCTGCCGATGGCGCTGTTGCGCGCATCGATACCCTGATTGCCTGTGCCGGTAACTGTTCCCGTCGTAGTGACGATAGTCTCGCCGGCACCCAGGTTGCGGGCGAAAATTCCGTTTTGGCCGCCGGTAACAGTATTTGCATTTATCGTCAGGTCCGTAGCTGTCGCACCGTTGATTGCAAGCATTCCGGTTGTGCTTGTACCAGTGACTGTGCCGGTCGCCGTGACGTTTGTTTCACCAGTGCCATAGTTGCGGGCAGCAATTCCGTTGGTGCCGCCAGCGGCATTATTCGCCGTAATCGTTACGTCCGTGCCGGTCGCCCTGGCATAAATCCCGTGATTCAAAATACCGGTGGCAGATAGGGTCGATGTAATGGTCGTCGCGCCGCTGCCATCGTTGGTTATCCAGATGCCATCCTGGCCGCCGGTGACATTGCCCAAAGCAGTAATCGTCGCATTCGTCGCGGCAGCAAAGTTCTGGATGATGAGTCCGTTGTTTCCGGCAACTCCAGTTCCGGTGACAGTGCCGGTAGCGATAATCGTCGATTCGCCATTGCCGTAATTGTTCGCCATCACGCCATTTGAACCGCCGGTTACATTGGTGACATTGATGGTTATGTCATTGGCGCTTGCGGCGTTACGGGCATAAATGCCACCAAACCCAAGTCCCGTGACAGAACCTGTCGTCGTGATGTTTGTATCGCCGGTGCCAAAATTGCGGGCATCGATCCCGATGCTTCCCGTACCAGTGATCATGCCATTGGTAGTGATAGTCAAATTGCCGGAGACATTGTTTCTGGCGTAAATACCCCGGTTCGCACCCGTGATGACGGATGCGTAATTGTCGGTGAAAGTGGTGCCGCCGCCATAGCCTCTGATGATCAGCGCAGTACCTGCCGCAGTATTCATTCCAAAACCAGGCGTTGTCGTCACCGTGACCGGCGAACCGATCGGAAATTGCGATGAGTCTGCGCCGGCAGCACCCGAGCATACCCAATTACCGGAAGCGACCGGCGTCTCGACGCAGGTTCCTGCATACGCACTCCGTCCATAGACCAGCAACATTGCAGAAGCGATGGCATTCGTCACAACCAGGCGAGTGCCATGCATTCTGTGATTATTTTTTTTCATTTTGTTGGTCTACTTGTGTTGATGAAAGAGCGGGGCGAGTTTTATTTTTTTGTATTTTTCATGCATAAAAAATCCGACAACTTGATTGGAATTCACGGCGTCGGATGTCACAGCTTGTTACAGGTTTTTATGCGATTTTCTATCAGCCATCGGAAGCTAACACACGCAAAAATATAAAAGTAGATTGACAAGAAATGAATTGATGAAAACGAGAACGCGTCGAGTTTTTTTTTGATGTCACAAGATGTTATCGCGACAAAAATTTCTATGC